>NZ_JBSWUI010000004.1:4774-5521 GCF_056158985.1 Microbulbifer sp. ABF4_148 | reverse complement strand
AAGGTTAAGAATCTAAGCAATACACGAAGGTGGCAGCACCTGCTGGTTAGGGCAATCAGCGCCATTTCGATGGTGACATACTGACACCGTGAACCATCCGTTCGCGGCAATGGAACCTGCATGAAGTGGGGTAGTTACAATTCCTCTGTATCAGGGGGAGGTATGCGCTATCCACGTGAGGCCTTCGAATATGCCATTAGACAATGGCGCCGGTGACGATCTCTGGTTACATATTTACGAGTAACCAAAGTGTAAGTTGTGACGAAAAAGCGGGCCACGGCCCGCTTTTTTTGTTCTGTTGCAGAATGGTGCCCGTTGTGCGGATTTGCGGCCAGTTCACCTGGGGGCGGGTAAGGAAGGTTTGCTGAAGCCGTCACTTTGTCGTCATGATCGCCCATGTGACTGTGTACGCAAGGAAATAATCCGCATGAAACTGTTTGGCAGCCCGCACCTCTCCTTATGTCCTGACACTGCCGTATTGCACTGAGTGCAATCCGGACTCGACTGGCCGAAATGAGTGGAACTGCGATATTCGAGTCGCCAACGCAAGGCCTGCGCGGTACGCGCGACGCTGCGTGTGCCTTTCCTGGCAGGATGGCTCCCTCAAGCTGACGGACTCAGCGCGCTACTCGTCAAGCGATTGCCGGGACACAAATCGCAAGTGTTTTCATCGCCCTGATGCGCAGGAGCGCTGGACCGTTACGCCTCGCTAATAAGCTAATCAATTCACGATCGACTTATCTGTCG
>NZ_JBSWUI010000004.1:0-4748 GCF_056158985.1 Microbulbifer sp. ABF4_148 | reverse complement strand
AAGGTTAACACCCACACTTACTTCAGGACGTACAGCACCTGTAGAAGGGAATGAGTCAATGAATTCAACGAACAACGGAAATGGAAAGGCCGAAGAGGTTAACACTGGGGCAACTGGCTCCTCTGGCATTGTTGCTGGGTCAATGGAACCTTCCCTCACTTTAGATTCGATTAGTAACGGGCAAGCAACCTTTACTTACAAAGTTCAAAACCAAACTGAAAAGGTTCAAACCGTCGTTTTTCCTTCGAGTCAGAAATATGATTACAAACTTTATAATGAAGAAGGGGAAGTTCTTGTAACCTATTCTGCCAACAAAAGCTTCATCAAACAAGTTGAAAAGAAAGAAGTGAAACAGGCTGATACTCTTGAATATACAATCACGCTCGATTCACTTGCCAAAGGCTCATATACGTTAGAAATCTGGCTTGCAGTTGAAAACGAAGAAGATTTCAAGAAGACCATTGATTTTACGGTAGAATAATTCAAACCAGCTGGCATACCAGCTGGTTTTTTCATTATCAACGCAAGGCCTTCTCTAGGTATTGTTTTGACAACGTTTGAAAGTATGCAGCTTCAACAGATAGTGATGAAGAGATAAGCAGACTTTCCATTGCTTCACTCTCCACAAACGTTAACCGACTCTTTGAACAAAGTTCCTGTGCCTTTTCTTTTACAACTGAAAGATTATTCTCTGAATGAACTTCTTCAAATAGACATGCATACGCATGATAAAAAACAAGAGGGTTGATCAAATCATCGTTTCGATCTGCAGGGTTGTTGAAAGCAAATCTTAATAACAGTCGAATGCTTTCAAAGTCATGAGTGTTCTTTAAATCTTCTACAATGAATAAAATCGCTGCCTGTTCAATCGAATACTTTTTCCCATGCTGCGGAGGGCCAATCCAATCTTTAATATCTCTTTTCACCCAATTTTGTACGGCAGTGGAACGAAAGCTTGCATATTCAATTTGATTACCGAGACTCACTATTTCATTGATAGACAATCCGATCGCTCTTTCTTCAGCTTTTAAGAGCTTTCTGAAAGACAGTAGGCAGATTATTGTTTTCTTCAAATCTCCCTTCTCCTCCGGTACGCTCCCAAGCTTTCATCAAAATGTCATATGGACTTTCTTGATTCTTGATACATTGTAAGATCTTTCCCATTTCCATTCTAGTTAAATAATAGCCTTTCATCGTACACCCTACCTTATAAGGTCATTTGAACTTATCGTATAGTTTCTTTATGGAAATATCAAGAAGGAGTGCTTCTTACATGTAATAATTGGGCTTTTCACCCCTTATTTTGTTGTAACTGTTTAGGAACTGGGTGAATATCCTGTGTTGTGTAAAGGAGGAGTTCGCTTATGAACATGTACAACAACCCCTACGGGAACCAACAAGTTCAGGGTGCTAACATGCATAACCAAGTACAAGGCGCTATGAATGGTCCTAATCAACAAGTTCAGGGCGCGATGCACGGATCGAATATGCCAAATCAACAAGTTCAGGGTGCGATGCACGGACCGAATATGCCGAATCAGCAAGTACAAGGCGCAATGCATGGACCGAATATGCCAAATCAGCAAGTTCAAGGTGCCATGCATGGACCGAATATGCCGAATCAGCAAGTTCAAGGTGCCATGCATGGACCGAATATGCCGAATCAGCAAGTTCAAGGTGCTATGCATGGACCAAATATGCCGAATCAGCAAGTTCAAGGTGCCATGCACGGACCGAACATGCCGAACCAGCAAGTTCAGGGTGCCATGCAAGGACCAAATCAGCAGGTCAAGGGAGATTTAAAGCAACTTTCAGGAGATATGAAAAAGCTTTGTAAGAAATACAACAATTACCATGCAAACGTTCAAATGACTGACGGTATGGAGTATGAAGGTATTATTATGGACTCAGACAGTGAGCATGTATCATTACTACTCCCTCAAGAAGTTGCAGAAGAAGAAACAGAGCGTCAGTACGGACGACGTCGTTACAGACGCTATGGAAGATACTATTTTCCACTCGCAGGAATTGCAGCACTTAGTTTAATTCCTTATTATCGCCCGTATCCTTACTACCCTTATTACGGCTATCCTCCATATGGATATCCATATTACTATTAAAATACCTACAAAATACGAAAAGGAAGCCGTGGGGCTTCCTTTTCTTTTATGGTTTACCTTAAGCTTATTGCTTACTTTTAACATCCAAGTCATTTCTGGACACTGAGCTCTTTTGCTTGCTCGGAAGTAAACCGTTGATTGAGTGAATCACCGGAAATACTGTCAAAAACCATATCTGGGTTCAATGAGGTATTCATCTTGATATCCTGTTTTGATCTATCCCTGTTTTCCGCCATGATATCCACCTCCATCATTAGTTATCATGACCTGAACTGTTCCGAAACATACCTCACCCAACATTTAAGCTACATGGTAATTACGATTTTTCCGAACTGTTTGGCCTCAGCTAAATGATTGAACGCGTTCTTGATTTGCCCCAATTCATAGGACGCGTCGATGATCGGTTCAATGGAATGATTCGTTACAAAATCCAGCATAGCGCTAAATTCATCTGCACTCCCCATCGTCGAACCAAGAAAATTGTATTGTCCATAGAAGAAAGCTCTTAAGTTAATTTCAGCTGTATCACCTGTTGATGAGCCAAAAATGACCAAAGTACCTCCACTCCGTAAGAGATCTAACGATCGGTTGATCGTCGCTGCTCCTACACTTTCGATTACAAGATCGACCTTTTCTTCTTTTGCAACGTTCGTCCAGTCATCTTCATTTGAAAGAGCGAGATCCGCTCCAAGATCGAGGGCTTTTTTGCGCTTTTCCTCACTTCTTGAACTAACGATTACCCTAGCGCCAATCGCTTTAGCAAATTGGAGTAAAAATGTCGCAACACCGCCACCGATTCCTGGAATAAACACCGTTTGATCACTTTTTAACTGTCCTCTTGTGAATAAAGCACGATAAGCTGTTAGTGCTGCGATGCCATAAGAAGCAGCTACCTCAAACGAAAGAGAAGAAGGCTTTTGAATAGCATTTTCTTCAGGAAGCACGATACTTTCTGCAAACGTACCGTCTCCAGGAAAACCAACAATTTGAAAGCCTTCGGGCGGTGCTGCAGCATTTTCTTTCCAACCGATCCCTGGATTAATGAGCACCTCATCCCCTACTTTTACTGATTGGACGCCTTCACCTACTTCACTGATGATTCCCGCACCATCTGAGCCTAAGATGACGTCAGGATCTCCGTTTGATCGTCGCGTAGGAACAGACAAATCTCTATGATTTAATCCCGCTGCTCGTAATCGGATTTTCACCTCACCTTTTCCAGGTCGAGGTTCTTCTAAGTGTATCTTTGAATACTAGTCCTTCTTTTCCTTTGACTCCACCGTGCACATAACCTTGCATATGTAACTTCCCCTTCCTATAGCCATTTCGTCTCTTCTATCCAATGGTACTATTTATTCCCGGTGTTTCTCGAATCCGTAAACCTTACCGCCGTAGTTAAAAAGTAAAAAGCATCAGGGGATAGTCCCTGACACTTTTATACTTAGCCACTAATCCATTTGTATTCTTTCCCCCAGCTTTCTTTTGCAAGGGTTTTCACTTTTGCTACACTGTCTTGTTCAACTGCATACGAATCGCCCTGTTCGTATGGGTTGTAGTGAAACGCATAGAGACGAGAAGTGAATTCATCAAAAGGAAGCGAGCTTTCGCCAAAGTACTCACCGTTACCCATAACCGTACTAACAATTCCTTGCCCCCAGTTCTGAGAGCCGTCGTTATTCGGGTTATAGAAATAAACACGGTAGTTACCTTTAGGACATTTCGCAATTCTTTGAATCGATACCGCGTGGAAACCAAGCATCTTTCCATGAACGTTCGTGATGAATATACCGACAGGGTTCGGATAGATCAACTCATATTCATCGTTGTATTCCGGATGGTGAGTTGCATAAAACAGTCTCACAAAACCAGGATAGTCTGCGATGTTTCCAGTAATCGGTTCAATAACAGTGCTGAATCCTTTTTGTACCCAGTTTCCATAAAAAGCTGGATTTACCCAGCGATGTCCATCTTCTCCTCTTAGAGCTACCCTCGTCATCATCTCACTATAAATACGATCGAGGTGAGGAACTAAAACGATTGAAACAGGATCAAGTTCAGGATGTAGTTCAGGTGCTAATCCTCCCTGAAGATCTTTAGAATAAATGTTAACACCTTCAAACACCATATCGATTTCACCGTCACGTGCAGCTCGAGGGATGATTTCTAATAAATAACCTGGAGCATGCTGTGCCCACAAGCTGATTCCCCTTGCAGCCTGACAGGTTGGGTTCAATCCTTGACCTACTCCGAGCGGTTGTCCGAGTACACTTATGACGCCAGCAAGGAGGATACTGTTCGCCGTTAACCCTTCACCTTCGTTCGCTTTGAACAATGCGTTTCGAACCTCTGGGCGGATATCAAGCTCAATCAGTCTTCTTAACCCTGGGATAACGGGTGATGCTGTAGTACGCTCTTTCTAAGAGCAACGCTAGTCCGTATACAGATTGACATGTTGTCGGGAATAGAGCGACTTTTATAAGCTGATGAACGAGTTCTTCGTGCTCTTCGAAATTCGCTTTTCCTTTACCACTCAGTTGTAAAAGGGCAGGGAGAAGCTCCGGTGACTTTCCTGCTTAACAAGCGTGCAAGCACGCTATGATGAGGAGAGCAAAGGCCAGTATTTCGCAT
>NZ_JBSWUI010000003.1:0-7538 GCF_056158985.1 Microbulbifer sp. ABF4_148 | reverse complement strand
TTCTTGCTTGGTTCCAGTTTGCGTATTGCTAACGAGGACCAGGAGGAGCAATTCGCTGAACGGCACCCTCGGCGCCCTTCCAGGCGCTGCGCGAGGACGCCGGAGCGGCACGCCCGATGCGGACCCGCCAGTGGAGGCGGCGTGCTGCCCGCCGAGGAGTACGAGCGGCGCGCCGCCGAGGGCGTGCTCGACGAGGACGCCTACGTCGTCCTGCCCGAGTTCGAGGAGGGCACCGAGCCGGAGTTCGAGACGCACGTCCCGACGACGGCGCAGACGCAGCAGCAGGCCGCGGAGCGCGCCGCCGTCTCCATCGGGCTGACGGGGCCGGTCGCCGCGGGCAAGTCGGTCGTCGGCGACGCGTTCGAGCGCCGGCGGCGCGGTCGTCGTCGAGTTCGACGAGGTGATGCGCGAACTGCTCGTGCCGGGCGAGGAAGCCCTCGACCGGTTGCGGGAGGTGTTCTCCGAGACGATCGCCCACCCCGACGGCACGATCGACTGGCACACGCTCGACGACCTCACGACGCGCAGCCCCGCGGCGCGCGAGCGGATGTATGCCGTCATCGGCCCGTTCGTGCGTGCGGAGGCCGACGCCCGGGCCAAGGCCGTGGGCGATGACTCGGTGCTCGTGCTCGACCTCGCGCTGCTGACGGACGCCGCGACGCCGCGCGACTTCGACCACGTCGTCGTCGTGGAGGCGCCGGCGGAGGTGCGCGTCGAACGGCTCATGGGCCGAGCGTCGACTGGATTCGAGCAGGCCTGGGCGGAGATCGACGCCGACACGCAGGGGCGCGAGCGCAGAGCGACGCGGCCGACGTCGTCCCCTCTGCGAACGAGCGGCTAGCATCGACGAGCTCGACGCCGCTGTCGGTGCGTTCTGGGAGGACGAGGTCGCACCGGCGCTGAACAGTGCCGCGACGCGCGTCTGAGGAGGCGACGATGAAGGTCGGGTTGACGGGTGGCGATTGGAGCCGGGCAAGTCTGCGGTGGCCCGATTGCTCGTCGAGCAAGGGGCGCTGGTCGTCGACGCCGACGCCGTCGCGCGCGAGGTCGTCGCCGCCCGGCAGTGCGAGGGGCTCGCGCAGATCGCCGACCGCTTCGGTGACGGCGTCCTGACGGCGCGGGGCGAGCTGGATTCCGCGGCGCGCTGGGGGCCATCGTCTTCGCGGACGAGGGCGCGCAGGGCGCGACCTCGAAGCCATTACGCACCCGCTCATCGCGGCGCGCACGCTCGAGTTGTTCGCCGCGGCGAAACCGGGGCAGGTGCTCGTGCACGACATTCCGTTGCTCGTCGAGCTGGGGCGCGAGGGCGACTACGACGTCGTCATCGTCGTCGAATGCGCCCGTCGAGACGCGTCTGCAGCGGCTCGAGGAGCACCGCGGGGATGCCGCGTGAGGTCGCCGAGGCACGCATGCGCAGTCAGGCCAGCGACGAGCAGGCGCCGCGCGGTCGCCGATGTGTCCGATCGACAACGCGGGGGACGAGGACGCGTCGCGTCGCCGCGTCGACGACGTGTGGCGCACGCGCTTGCCGCGGCCGAGGACCGCGGGTTCCGGGGTTGTCAGTGGGCGGGTCTAGGGTTGCGGCATGCGTCCGGTCACCGATCTGCAGCGTTCTGTCGCGCCCAGTACAAGGTCGAATCCGAGTTCGAGCCCGCCGGCGACCAGCCGAAGGCCATCGCCGAGCTCGCCGAAGCGCGTCAAGGCGGGGGAGAAGGACGAGTCGTCCTGCTGGGCGCCACGGGCACGGGCAAGTCGGCAACGACGGCGTGGCTCGATCGAGCAGCCTGCAGCGGCCCGACGCTCGTGATGGCGCACAACAAGACGCTCGCGGCGCAGCTGGCCAACGAGTTCCGCGAGCTGCTGCCGCAACAATGCGGTCGAGTACTTCGTCTCGCTACTACGACTACTACCAGCCCGAGGCGTACGTGCCGCAGACGGACACCTTCATCGAGAAGGACTCCTCGATCAACGAGGAGGTCGAGCGGCTGCGTCACTCGGCGACCAACTCGCTGCTGACGCCGGCGTGACGTCGATCGTCGTGGCCACCGTGCTCGTGCATCTACGGTCTCGGCACGCCGCGAGGAGTACATCGAGCGGATGGCCACGCCTGCAAGGTCGCGGTGCAGGAGATCGACCGCGACGAGCTCCTGCGCCGGTTCGTCGCAGATGCAGTACGCGCGCAACGACGTCGACGTTCCACCGCGGCACCTTCCGCGTGCGCGGCGACACCGTCGAGATCATCCCCATGTACGAGGAGCTCGCGATCCGCATCGAGTTCTTCGGCGACGAGATCGACCGGCTCTACACCTTGCACCCGCTGCACGGGCGAGATCGTGCAACGAGGAGTGCGGAGATGTACGTCTTCCCGGCGACGCACTACGTCGCCGGCGCCGAGCGCATGGAGCGCGCGATCGCCGGCATCGAGGTCGAGCTGCGAGATCAGCTGCAAGCGAGCTCGAGGCCGAGGGCAAGCTGCTCGAGGCGCAGCGCTTGCGGATGCGCACGACGTACGACCTCGAGATGATGCAGCCAGGTCGGGCTCGTGCAGCCGGCATCGAGAACTACAGCCGTCACATGGACGGTCGTGGCCCCGGTACCGCGCCGAACACGCCTGCTCGACTACTTTCCGGAGGATTTCCTCCTCGTCATCGACGAGTCGCACCAGACGGTCCCGCAGATCGGCGCGATGTACGAGGGTGACATGTCGCGCAAGCGCACCCTCGTCGACCATGGTTTCCGTCTGCCGAGCGCGATGGACAACCGGCCGTTGAAGTGGGAGGAGTTCCTCGAGCGGATCGGGCAGACGGTGTACCTCTCGGCGACGCCGGGCGACTACGAGATGAGCAAGAGCGACGGCTACGTCGAGCAGGTCATCCGCCCGACGGGTCTCGTCGATCCCGAGATCGTGCTCAAGCCGACGAAGGGGCAGATCGACGATCTGCTCGAGCGAGGATCCGCACACGGACGGACAAGAACGAGCGTGTCCTCGTCACGACGCTTGACGAAGAAGATGGCCGAGGATCTCAGCCGACTATCTGCTCGACAAGGGTGTGCGGGTGCGCTATCTGCACTCGGAGGTCGACACGTTGCGCCGCGTCGAGTTGCTGCGCGAGTTGCGCATGGGTGAGTTCGACGTCCTCGTCGGCATCAACCTGCTCCGTGAGGGTCTCGACCTACCGGAGGTGTCGCTCGTCGCGATCCTCGACGCCGACAAGGAGGGCTTCCTGCGGTCGGCACGAACGCCTCATCCAGACCATCGGTCGCGCTGCGCGCAAACGTCTCCGGTCAGGTGCACATGTACGCCGACAAGGTGACGCCGTCGATGCAGGAGGCAATCGACGAGACCGTCGCGCCGCCGTGAGCTGCAGATCGCGTACAACACGGAGAAGGGCATCGACCCGCAGCCGTTGCGCAAGAAGATCGCGGACATCACCGACATGCTGCAGCGCGAGTCCGCCGACACGGACGCACTGCTCGGTTCCGGCCGTTCGATGTCGCGTGGTAAGGGTCGCGGCGGCAGCGGTGCGGCGAGTGCCGACGCGAACGTCGCCGCGGGCGCGAAGCGCGAGGCGAGCAGCGCCGCCGACCTCGCGGTCCTCATCCAGGAGTTGCAGGCCCAGATGAGTGAGGCGGCCTCCGAGCTGCAGTTCGAACTCGCAGCGCGTCTGCGCGACGAATTACGTGACCTCAAGAAAGAACTGCGCCAGATGACGGAGGCGCAGAAGTAGCGCCGTGATGGCGTCCGCGGCGCCGGGTCGGATTCCGGCGCCGCGTGGTCATCGCCCCTTGTTGCGAGGATGGTTGCGGGCCTGACGCTCATTGCCGCGGCGATAGTTGCCGGTGAGGCGCGCCATGATCTCCTGAGCGTCACCGTCCTCGACGTCTTCCAAGAAGTCCGCAGCACGCGCGCCCCGAAGAGTCGTCGCTGTGCGTCCGTGATGAGTGATGACAACGACGCCATCACGTTCGAGAAAGGCGAAGCCAGCAGGTTGGGCATGCTCGACACGCTATGGGCGAGGCAGCCGACCGGCAAGCGAAATACGGTCACGCCACGCCGGGGCTGATGTCATTCGATCGCCCGCATGAGCCTGACGAGGTCCTGACACCCGCAGGATTGGCCATGGCCAACCGGGGCAGTTAGCTCTCGGCGAACCAGCCGATGTCGTCGTGCTCGTCGGGCGCGATGTTGCGGGGGTTCCCTACCCAGCGCGTCGCGAAGAACGCACGCTTCAACGGGGCTGGATTGCTGCAGGCCATCGGAAATCGCTCTGCATCGATCACCGTCACTCCGAGCTCTTCGACGCACTCGCGACGGGCAGCGCACTCGGCGGACTCGCCGGGTTCGACGTGTCCCCCGGGCAGGTCCCACAGGTCCGGATAATTCATCCGGTTCGGGTGACGGTGAACCAGTAGCACCCTCGCGTCCCGAACGAGTGCCACGACGGCAATGTGCGTGGGCAGCGTCGCTGAGGCCATGGGATGAGTCAACCACCAGTCGCCTGTACCTCGTCTGCCGTCAGGCGGTAGACCAAGCGGGTGCAAGCCAGCGCCGCCTGATCGCAGGGTTGCACGCGGCGGGTGCTCTTGTGATTCGTGATGCAGCCCTGGCGCGGAGGAAGGGCCGGCCAGTGGGTTCACTCACTATCCCTTTGACCTGCTACGCAAGGTTTCGAACATGTGTACTAAACTAGTGGCATGGATTAAACGCTGGCAGTGACGGCCGAGACGGTCGCCGCCATGCCGTCCACCGAGCTGGTGGGCGCATGGGTTCTGCTGACGCGCGCGATCGCAGAGCAGGCGCTGGCCGACCCGGAGAGATTGGCGCCCTGCTCGGGCGACGCGTTGCCGCGAACCTTCGATGAGCGCCACACGCGCACGTTCACGCTCCAAGCACAACTGGAAGACATCGCCGTTGCTGCGCAGGAGGTGACGAGGGCCGCCGACGCGGTGCTTCACGCCGTCGCCGTCGAACACGAAGACACGGTCGCCCAGCGTGCTCACCTCGACGAGGAGAACTATGGGCTCTGCGAACGCCCTCCGACCGCAGGCGAATTCGCGGGGGATGATCTCGGGGAACGCCCTCGGGTGTTCGAGCGCCACCGCGTCGCGCCTCGCTGTCGACGGACGCATGCTCCGCGACCGCGCGCCCGCTCTGCACGAACTGACGCTGCGGGGAGCCTGCCGCACCATGGTGGCCGCCACGCTGGCGCGTGAGATGGCGCACCTCGACGACGAGTTGGCTGCAGAGGTGCTCACGGATCTCGTGAGCGGGGGAGCACACCACCTCAGCGTCGACGGTGCCCGCTCCCGGGCGCGCAAACTGCTGCACGACAGGCGGCTGGCGCAGACCGAGGCCGACACCGTCGACCCCCGTCGTGAGCACGGGCTATGGTTCACGCCCCACCTCGATTTCGACACCCTCACCGAGGTGCGTCTGATCATGGCCACCGAGGACGCTGCCCGTCTCCGCGCCGCGATCGAAGCGCACGCTCAGACGCTCAACGACCATGCGCCAGATCCACGTGACGAACTCGCGCGGTGGCGCGCCGCGAGCCACGTCAGTGTGGCAGGGAGTGGCACCGAACCCCTCGGCGCCGTTCGCGTCGACGCACTGCTCGACCTTGTCTTCGCGAACTCAACGGTCAACACCGTCATGCACCTCAAGGTGCCCGTCCACGCGAGCCCACCAGCGCCTTCCGACCGGCGGTTCGGAACGCTGGAGCCCCCTGCGTCGCTCGCCTCCGTCCCCAACTGCGGTCTCGACGAGGGCGGTCTTGATGAGGACGGTCTTCGTCGGCCCCGTCAGCACGCTGAGGCCGGGCCGATCGGCGTCATCACGCGACCCCTGGACACATTGGGCGCGGCCCACATCCCCGGCCTGGGCCACGTCGACGCGGCAGCCGTTCGGCGCGTCGCGGCGCTCGTCGACACCACGTTCACGATCGACCTCGTTGACGGTGCGTGGACGACGCTCGCGAGTTGCTCGACGACGTATCGTCCCGGCGCGCGAGTGGCGCGGCTTGTCCGTGAGCGTGACGTGCACTGCCGCTTCCCGCACTGCACCCGGGTCTCGACGAACTGCGACCTCGACCACGTCGTCCCGCACGCCGACGGTGGGCCGACGAGCGTCGGCAACCTGCAGGCCCTGTGCCGCCACCATCACCGCGCCAAGACCTTCGGCGGCTATGCCGTGACCATGACGCCAGACGGAGTTTGCACGTGGGAGTCACCGACCGGCCGCCGCTGGACGATTCTCCCGAGCGGGGAGACGGTCGCGACCACGCTCGCTCCGCGAGCTGAGCTGTTGGCAGGCACGCTCTCATCGGCCGGCACTCAGGCCGTCTCAGTAGAATCGCCGCATGTCTCGAATCTTCAAGATCTTCGCGTTCGCCGAAGCTGTTTCCTGGGGTCTGCTTCTCATCGGCATGTTCTTCAAGTGGGTGCTCAAGACCACTGAGGTCGGAGTGCAGATCGCCGGGCCCATCCACGGCGTCATGTTCATCGGGTACGTCCTGTGCGCGCTCAAGCTGTGGCAGGAGAAGAGCTGGCCGAACAAGACGATCGGCATCGGCCTGCTCTGCGCCGTGATCCCGTTCGCGACGATCTGGTTCGAGAAGCGCGCCGAAGCGCGTGGCGAACTCGGCGACGAACCGCGTCAGAAGCCCCTCGCCGGCTGACGATCCCCCTGCACGTGCGACCGGCGGGGCCGCGAACCGCGAGGGTTCGCAGCCCCGCCGCTCGTTCGTCATGACACGCCAGTCGACGAGACGCACCGACGACGCCGGCCCCTGCCTGCGCGTCACTCAGCCGCGGCTGCGATACGAGACATCGCCGGCGCTCGAGGCACCAGAGGTGTTCGCGCACCTGGTCGAGGCATGACCATCCGGTTGCCGTCACCGCGGCGCGCCGCAGACCCGCGTCGTCGTCGGCGCTCAAGTCGCCAGGCCTGCCCGCGCCACGCATCCAGGTGCGGTCATTCACGCAAAGACCGCGTCGTGCAGGCAAGGGCGGCGATGATGTCGGGCGCCCAGGTCGCCAGGCCTGCCCACGCCACGCATCCAGGTGCGGTGGTCACGCAACGACCGCATCGTGCAGTCAGGGGACCATGCAGTCAAGGGCGACGATGATGTCGGGCGCTCAGCTCACCAACCGCGTTCGCGCCACTCGTCGAGGTGCGGGCGTTCGACAGACAGACGCGTGTCGTCGCCGTGGCCCGGGTGAACGTCGGCATCGTCGAAACGCCCGAAGATGCGATCGCGAACCATGGTGAACAGCTCGTCGAACGACTGCTCATCGGAATGCGTCGTCGCGCCGACGCCGCCAGGAAACAGCGTGTCGCCCGTCCACAGCTGAGGCAGAGCGTCGCTGCCGGCGGGTGGCGTCCACGACAAAACGACGCTGCCGGGGGTGTGGCCTGGCACGTGGTGCGCGACGAGCGTCTGCGCGCCGAACTGAATCGTGTCACCGTCACTCAGCGTCCGCGCGGGCGCGGGTGTCCACCTTCGTGTTTGCTAGATTCTTAACCTTAGCGATGCGTG
>NZ_JBSWUI010000002.1:0-5062 GCF_056158985.1 Microbulbifer sp. ABF4_148 | reverse complement strand
AGGGAACTGAAACATTAAACGTTAAGGCAAATACGAAGGTGTCTGACTTAAGTGTTCTAGATGACGCCAAAGAGCCGTTGTTGCAATGGCAATCTTTAATAGTGGACGATATTGATTTTAACCACGCTTTAAACCAGCTAAGCGTAGACAATATTCAGTTACAATCTCCCTTCGCTCGACTCATTATTGACGAAGCCAAGCAAACCAATGTGAGCAAGCTAGTTGTTTCCTCAAAAGAAAACAACAATGAAGAGCAGCCCGCTAAGAATGATATCGCTAGCAAACCTAGCAGCATGAGCTCAACAAATTCGATAACATCTGAAACTCGTGAAAAGACGTCTTCAAACGCTGAAGAGCTTGCTATTGTTGTGAATGCCATATCAATTGAGAACGGTAAAGCCTACTTTGCTGATCACTCATTAACACCGAAGTTCGCGTCGGCCATAGAAAGCCTAAATGGCAAAGTAACAGGCATAGACTCGCGTTCAGATACGCCGGCCAATGTGGATATCACTGGAAAAATAGATAACTATGCACCGGTAATACTAGCGGGCTTCATTCACCCTTTAAAAAGTGACCTTGACCTAGATTTAAATTTCTCTGTAAAAGGCGCTGAACTTACTTCAGTTAACCCCTACTCTGGCACCTACATGGGCTATTACATTGACAAAGGCTTGTTGTCATTAGCCGTGCAATACAAGCTTAATGGGAAAGCGCTGGAAGGTAAGAATCATGTAGTTATCGACCAGCTAACCTTAGGTAAAAAATCTAATTCTGACCAAGCGCTAAGTTTGCCACTTGGGCTCGCTATCGCGCTGCTAGAGGATAGCAACGGCGTTATAGATTTAGGTTTAGATGTATCTGGAGACGTAGACAGCCCAGATTTTAGCTTTGGCTCTATAATCCTTAATGCTATTGGCAATATCATTACCAAGGCTGTGACCGCGCCGTTTTCGCTACTAGCAAATCTGGTTGGCAGCGATGACGAGCTAGACAGCGTTGAGTTTGAATTTGGAGAACATTCACTCGGCGCGGATGCACAGGAAAAGCTGAACACCTTAGCAGAGGCGTTAGAAAAACGCCCAGGGCTTAGAGTGAACATTGAAGGATCGGTAAATGCGGTATCAGATTCAAGTACGCTGGCACAACGCCAGTTAAATGCCACGCTATTCGCAAAAAGTGGGCTTGTTGATTCCACTACTACCTCCGGCAGTTCAAGTACGAACGGGAATACTTCTGCAGGTGATGACATTGAAAATCTCCAGCGACAGTGGAAGTTCGCAAGATGAGCCATTAACCGGCAGCCGTATTCCATTGGAAGGTCCATTGGCCGACGCCCTTATTTCCTCACTATGTAGAGATGTTTGCGCCCGACCTTTGATCAAGAATATAAGAAGATGGTGGCTAAGTTATACCCTGAGTTAACAAGTGAAGATGAAGGTCAAAATAGTAGTGATAACACTATTGATACGATTAACGAAGAGGACGTAAAAAGAGCGCTGACGATTGCCCGTTACAACAAGCTTCGCAATAGTATCGACATTTCAGAAAGCGCGTTAATTGAACTTGCCGACTTGCGCAGTAAAGCGGTAAAAAGCTATTTAGCCAACGAAGGTAAAATTGAAGCAAACCGTTTATTTTTGCTTAATACTCAGCACGACTTACATACTGAAGTTAGCGGCGTTGAGCTAACTTTGGAAGCGAACTAGAAAAAAAGGGTTAGCCTGATTTAACTGGGCTACCCTTTCCATTAACACTATTTTTGAAATTTTCGGCTAGCTAAACGCTGCGAGCAACACGTAAGAGCCTTCAAAATCTCTAAGCTACTTCTTCAAATGCGGCGCACAAGTTTCAGCAACTTTTGATGCATCAAAAATCTCAATCCAATAGCCGTCTGGGTCTTTAATAAATGCGATGCCTTTCATAGAGCCATCATTGAGGCCTTTTTGAAAAGGAACGTCTAGAGATTCGAATCTGGCGCAGGCAGCTTCTGCATCAGGTACATGAAAACCAATGTGACCAAAGCCCTTAGGCTCGGCATTGCCGTTGTGGTAGCTGACGGTTTCTGGCGTATCGCCCCAATTATGAGTTAATTCAAGCATAGCTGGGCGACCAAAAGTCTGCTGGGTACGCTTTTCAACATCGTCGGAAATATCAGAAAAATCATCTCCGGCCGCCAAAAAGTACAGGCTAAACTCCATTTCTTCGAAATCTAAACGCTTAATCAGCGTCATGCCCATCACTCGTGTGTAAAAATCTAACGAGCGCTTAGGGTCTGCAATGCGTAGCATGGTTTGGTTAAACACAAAGCCTTTCGTCGCGTCGTCTTTGTTTTCATAAAGGCCTTCGGCCTTATCGAAATGTCTGCTCATAATTTTTCCTTTACTCTATTAAAATGAAATTAGTTATTTCCCTTTTTAACTTCTCTTACAAAGTTAACTACTTTTGAGACAAATTCGTTAGTATCAAATACCGGATCGCCATGGCGCTTACCTTCAGCAAGAAACAACTCATTTGGCACGCCAAATTGGTCTAGGCGGCGACTTAATAATTCGCTTTGCGAAGCGGGTACTACACCATCATCAAGTCCATGAAAAATAATAAAAGGCGGCGTTTCACTATCTATATAAGTGGTCGGCGAGGCTTCTCTCGCTAGGGCTTCGTTGGCCAGTGGAGATTCACCCAAAAATTGAGCTTCTGCGGCATCAGGCGCGTCGTGATCCACTTTGCCGCTGTTGCCCCGCAAAGCCATAAGATCAGAAGGCCCAAAAAAGTCGACCATACCAATAACGCGATAGCGCGGCTTTGCATCAAGAAATGGAGCGTCGTCGTATGTTTGATGTGGTCAAAAGCGAGGCCAGATGCCCTCCCGCTGAGCGCCCCATCGTCGATCAGCGTGATCAGCGCTTAGTTTAAGATTATCGCTATTATCAACTAAAAAATTAATCGCATCGTTTATGTCATTGGGGGCTGCAGGAAAAATAGCCTCACCGCTAAGTCGATAATTTACTGCGGCAACCGCCACACCTTCATTGAGCAAAGAAGCGACTAAATTACCATTTTTGGACAGGGTCTCGTTTTTACTCCCCCTCATCCAGGCACCACCATGAACCCATACGACGAGTGTGGGGGCAGTTCCGAAGGAAGTTGGCATGTATAGAATCCAACGCTAAACCTTTGCCATTCACTGTCTTGTAAACTATCGACTGGGGTATAATGTCGTCTACATTAACGTATGGCGTTTCGGCCTTTTCACTCTCTGTTTCCCTTTTATCGCTTTTCGTCGTACCGCACCCTACTAGCATGATTGCTATACCTAGAAGCGTAGCAAGCCCAAAAGTAAACCGCATAAATGAAAACTCCATCCTATGTTGATTGAAGTTAGTAAGCCTAACAAGCTCTCAAGCACTGGCAAATGGAAGCCATCTAGCGGTGAACTTTATTCACCGCTTTTTAGCAGGTAGCTCGCCCCACACAGACGCATTATGTTGCTTCTTGGCCTTTCTGCGCTTCATTGTTAGCACTTTGGCTAGCTGCAGCGCTTAGCCTTGTTAGCTGCCGACGACGTAACTCCTGGCTCGTTAGTATGAGGGTTATTCCCGTTCGGATTACCTTTAACGCGTTTACTATCGTTTGGCCGATGTCTCGTTCTGGCACATTAGCGGCTGGCTTGTTGAAGACCTGTTTGCGCGCTGCGGCCGGTACCTGATGAATCAGGTCGATATTTTTTCACCATGCCCTGCAGCAAGTTACGAACCACTTGGTCGCCAGCGGGTTTGTAATTGCGGTGGTCTGGCTTTCTAAAAAGTGCAGACAGCTCACCTTTGCTTAATTCTGAAAGCCAGCCAGTTGAAGCACCGCAATCATTATCGTCATCCTTGAAACTCATCGCGATACGGATTTTGCGCAGTACTTCGTTATTACTTAGTCGCTCTTTTGGCCCCAGCTCTTTGAGGCGCTTGCCCTTCTTGACGACCACGGTTTTTAATGATCAATCCATCAAGAAACAGCGCAATAATCTTATCGCGACACGGCAGATAGCCCGCTTCGCCTTCCCGCTTCATCACGGCATGTAAATAGTCAATTTCCATGTCGTAGTTAACCAATTTGAAAATGCTAATGGCGGCGGTATCGTTTATCGCTAACGCATAACGAAGGCGACGTAGAACATCGTTGTGAATCATGAAAGTGGGCCTGAAAGGTGGAGTAGCCAATAATTGGTATGGATTAAAGTGTAGCGCAATTCGCGCATTTTTTAATTTTACACTACTTGGCCATTCGCATCTATCACGGGCTTTTATGTGCAAGTCTTCCCCATCACTATGGATAAGATAATCGCCGGTAAAAACTGAGCAACAAAAGCGGCCTAACGAGGCCGCTTCACTTCTAACTACTTCAAATGGCTGTCAAAAAAGTCTAACGTTCTGTTCCACGCTAGCTCAGCGTCCTTTGGGCTGTAACGACTTGTCGAATCGTTGTGAAAGCCGTGCTGTGCTTTCGCAT
This sequence comes from Microbulbifer sp. ABF4_148, assembly GCF_056158985.1. NCBI lineage: Bacteria > Pseudomonadati > Pseudomonadota > Gammaproteobacteria > Cellvibrionales > Microbulbiferaceae > Microbulbifer > Microbulbifer sp. ABF4_148. The sequence continues at coordinate 559 of NZ_JBSWUI010000002.1, read as the reverse complement.
AAGTAAAAGCCTCATACTCAGCGTCTTTTGTCTCCAAAACTACTTTGTAGTCTTCCCATGTGGCATTCACTCGCTTATCGTTCTCGGCAAAGTGAATCAATAAAGGGCCTTTTACGTGGTCAACTAGAGGCTGCTTTGCTGGTGTACCGTAGAAAGGAACGGCAGCGTCCAACTCGTCAGGTATGCTGGCCGCTAGGAAATTAGCAATATATCCACCAAAGCAAAAACCTACAACGCCAAGCTTGCCTGTTTGTCTTTTCATGATCTTTTAACCATAGCGCTGCCGCTACCATATCTTGCTCTATCTTGTCTCTATCAAGACTCTTTTGCATAGCGCGGCCGTCATCATCATTTCCTGGATAACCGCCTAGCGGAAACAGGGCATCTGGCGCAAATGCTACGTAGCCTTGCATAGCAAGTCTTCTAGCTACGTCTTTTATATAAGGGTTTAACCCGCCGAATTTCGTGAACCACTAGAACGCAAGGCGCTACGCCGGATTCTGGTAAGCTAGTGGGCTGCACTAAGTACCCACCGCCCTCTCCATGCCCTTTGGGCGAT
>NZ_JBSWUI010000001.1:4012500-4208698 GCF_056158985.1 Microbulbifer sp. ABF4_148 | reverse complement strand
TAGCGACGCAAAGCCTGCTTTGCGAGTGACGAACGCCCGGCCACGGATGGCCGGGCAGGGGCTTGATCGAACACAATGCAGTTGCGCCATGGATGGCGACGCGGATATGCATTGCCTCTGCCCGCAGTTGAGGGCAGTGCTCCGCCTGGATCGCCAGCCCGGTTCAAATAAAAAAAGGGCCACCCATTTGGGTGGCCCTTTTTATTGCTCGCGCATCCAATATTTGGCTCGTACCTCTTCTACCGGTTCTCATCCATGAACGCGTTATCGGTACAGATTATATTTGGACAACTCAACTTCGGCCCATGGTAAGCCGACTGATGATCGTCCACAGCCTGAATGGTCGGCACAGAGCAATTGAAAAAAGGCGGCTACCTATCTCGCCTGCAATACAGCCCCGCCTGCAATACGGCTGCGAACATGAGAAAAGCCATGTTTCGTTCCAGGCGAATACACCTGAACGACTTCAAACCGCTATTTCATCAAGGCAGTTAAGCTGGTCTATTTTTGTGCGTTTCATTTTGCCCGAACGAGAATCACCGTTATGGGTATATATCCCACTGTTATGCACACCTCTATCCCAAATATTTGTGGGTAACCGCGCTCTCAATGGCGCTTACGAAGCAAATCGCGCTTATCCACATGAAAGGTCTTTTTCTAGCGCTGTTGGGGGACGAAAAAACTAACAAAATCATTGGGTTAGTGGGTTGACTTGGTCAGTTTGGTGCCCGGCGAAGGGTTTGTTTCATTTTTGCGCATTCCTCTGCAGCCCCCGTCGGAAATGGGATTGCGAGGGATGCGCGAACGTTATGCACAGGTCTATCCAAAGAATGTGTGTGTAAACAAAATAGCGGTAGGGCCTGCCGGAAATTGACAGGCCCGGGTGAATGTTAAATGGATTACCAGCGGTTGGCGTGGACTCTCTGTTCCATACGTTTTCGCGGTATCAGGTCTAGTGAGTAAGTGACCAGTGTGTAGTCCCGTGGGTCCGCGTGGCAGTCAAAGCCAAAGTGCTTCGCCAGTCGACTCGAGTGGCGATTTTCGGCTGAGTCGATCGAATAGATTCTGCCGAGGCCCTGGTTTTTAGCGGCGTCCACAAGTCGTTGCAGGAGCTGTGTACCAAGGCCGTTATGTTGCCAGTCGTCGCTGACCGTCACTGCACATTCGCACGCGCGTTGATCATCGTCGCAGACATAGTGCGATACGCCGACCGCCTCCTGGCCATGCTCCGTTTCCACCAGGGCAATATAGGCCTCGTGGATCTCATGGTCGTTCTGTGTCAGTAGCTCCATGAGTTTATCTGTGACCTTACAGTTGCCGCCCAAAAATCTATCGCGCCGACTTTCTGCCGACAGGCTTTCCAACAGCTTCTTCTCGAGGTGGTGGTCTGACGGGTCCAGCGAACGAATGATGACGGCGCGCCCGTCCCGCAGTGTTACGGAGTCGCTACCTGTCGCGGAGTTGTTGATGTAGGTAGCCATGTTATTTACCTCCTACTGAGGTTGAGTGAAAGTCAGTGGGCACAGAGCCCAACGCGTGATTTCCTACTAACTCATCGTAAGGTGGGGTGAAACTCCACCACATCAACCGGTCGCGCTATGTCGACGTGTCATCCCAGTCACCCACGAGTGACTCGAGCGTATTGGGCGGGTGAGAGAAAATACAGCGCATCGCGGGTGTATGGGTGGGGTTTCTGGTATAGTGGCGCCACTGCCCTTATAGCAGTGGCGTCATCTGTAGGTCGAGATTCTTTTCTCGATACATTATTTGGAAGTTTGTCCTGCGCTCACCTAACGAGCCGCGACCCCCTCTCCTCTTCTACTGCATGTCGCACCCGGTCAGCAGCGCCTGACCAGTAATTGCGTTATGCGTCTCCACACGTGTTACGTCTTAAGCACGGCTTTGTGAATAGGCCGTGAGCGATACCAATTGCCCGCGTGAAATCTGCCAGTTGTTAATGGTTGCGCCCGGGTACCATGAGGTTTACAGAATTATGTTATTCGAAGATTTGGGACTGGTTCCCGAGCTTGCACGTGCGGTGGCAGAGCAAGGTTATGAAGCGCCTACTCCCATCCAGGCCCAGGCCATTCCTGTTGTGATGAAAGGCGGCGACATCATGGCTGCCGCGCAAACGGGTACGGGTAAAACTGCAGGATTTACCCTGCCGCTTTTGCACCGTCTGAGTGCAGGAGAACGAGCACGGAATAATCAGGTCCGGGCACTGGTACTGACGCCGACGCGTGAGCTCGCGGCACAGGTATTCGACAATGTTCAGAGCTACAGCAAGCATCTGCCGATGCGCCACTCGGTGGTTTTCGGCGGGGTAAAGATCAATCCACAAATGATGCGGTTGCGCGGCGGGGCGGACATTCTTGTTGCGACACCTGGGCGCTTGCTCGATCTGTTCAATCAGCGTGCGATACGCTTTGATAAGCTCGAGGCGCTGGTCCTGGATGAAGCGGACCGGATGCTGGACATGGGCTTTATCCACGATATCAAGCGTATTCTCAAGATTCTGCCGAAGAAGCGTCAGAACCTGCTGTTCTCCGCCACATTCTCATCGGAGATACGTGCGCTGGCAAAAGGTCTGGTCCATGACCCCGTCGAAATTGATGTGGCCCCCCGCAACAGTACGACGGCCACCGTTAAACAAAAACTGCATCCGGTGGATAAAGCCCGCAAGACCGCATTGCTCAGCCACTTGATTCTCGAAAACAACTGGCAACAAGCCCTGGTATTCAGCCGCACCAAGCACGGCGCTAATCGTCTGGTCAAACAGCTGGAAGCCAGTGATATTCGAGCGGCGGCGATTCACGGCAACAAAAGTCAGAATCAGCGCACCAAAGCACTGGCCGATTTTAAGAGGGGCAAAGTCAACATTCTGGTGGCTACGGATATCGCGGCGCGCGGTATTGATATTGACCAGTTGCCACAGGTCGTTAACTTCGATTTGCCGAATGTGCCGGAAGACTATGTGCATCGCATTGGGCGGACGGGTCGTGCCGGTGCCAGCGGGCAGGCGGTATCCCTGGTTAGTGCCGATGAGATCAAGCAGTTGCGGGATATTGAACGATTGATTCAGAAGGCCATTCCGCGCGAAGAAGTGGAGGGCTTTGAACCCGATCATGCCGTGCCTGACTCGGGTGCGAAGGGTGGTTTGAAGGGCAGTCCGCGCAAAAAGGCCAGCCGTCCTTCCGGTAACCGTTCCAACGGCAATCGAGGTAATAGCGCAGAACAGCCAAAAGGCAATGGTCGCGGTCGCCGCGGCAACGACGCGCGGCCGGGCGGTAATCGCAATGGTAAAGCCAGCGCGAACGGCAATCGTCGCGACGGGGAGCGTGGTCGCTCCGGTAACCGGGATGAAAATCGCGGTGGCAAAGCCCAGCGCAAAACATCTGGTGATGCACCTCGCCGCGCGCCGCGTCGTCGCCCGGTGTCCGGTAACGTCTAGTGATGTGGTGATTTCGTCCTGAGACGAACGATGGCTCGATTAAAAAACCGTGTTCCTGAAAAGGAACACGGTTTTGTTAGTTTTCAATCGCAGCGTTTTTCAGTCACTGGGACAGTTTCACTGGCTCTGGTTGTTGTTCAGATAATTCAAAGCCAACTCAGTTAACGTGCGGGTACCAACTTTGAGTGCGGATTCGTCGACAAAAAAGCGTGGCGAATGATTGCTGGCGGCAGTGGCCGGGTCCGTCCCCTTGGGTGTGACACCCAGGAAGTAGTAGAAGCCGGGGACTTCATTGGCGAAGAACGAGAAATCTTCCGCACCGGTGACTTTCGGAATCTCGATAACATTTTTCTCGCCCGCGATCGAGCGCAGTAGTGGCAAGACCGCTGCGGTCAGTTCCGGATTATTCACGGTAACCGGATAGCCTTCATCAATCTCTACGGTGGCCTTGGCACCGGCACTTTCAGCTATTTTTTCTGCGGAAATTCTCAGGCGTTTGAAAATCTCCGCCCGATTACCCATGTCGAAGTTTCGAATAGTGCCAACGAGTTTCACCTCATCTGGAATGATGTTGTTGCGCACGCCACCATCGATAATCCCAAAGGAAAGCACCGCGGGTTCCTTGGTGATGTCGATTTGCCGACTCACGATCGTCTGTGCCCCCATTACAATCTGTGCGGCAACCGGGATCGGGTCGATGCCGCCCCAGGGGCGCGAGCCATGGGTCTGCCGGCCATGCACGTGGATCTCGAAGCGATCGGAGCTTGCCATGAGCGGGCCAGAGCGATATCCAATGACCCCAGCCGGCAAGCGGGAAGTCACATGTTGTCCGAAGGCGACGGCAGGCTTGTACTTCTTGAACAGTCCCTCTTTCAACATGAGCTCAGCGCCGCCCTCTTCTCCCTGGGGCGCGCCTTCCTCTGCCGGCTGGAAGATAAACAGGATATTGCCCTTCAGCTCATCGCGGATTCCCGCGAGTACCTCAGCGGCGCCCATCAGCATGGCGACATGGGTGTCGTGGCCACAGGCGTGCATCACGCCCACTTCCTTGCCGTTGTAGGTGGTGGTGACCTTGGATGCAAAGGGCAGGTCAACTTCCTCTGTTACCGGTAACGCATCCATGTCTGCGCGTAGCGCCACGGTCGGCCCAGGCTGGCCGCCTTTCAACAGGGCGACTACGCCGGTGTGGGCAATCCCCGTTTCTATTTCCAGGCCGAGTGAACGCAGGTGTTCGGTAATATATTCCGCGGTTTTGAACTCGCGGTTACCCAGTTCGGGATTCTGGTGCAAGTGGCGACGCCATTCGATCACCTTTGACTCTGTATTGGCTAGCTGTGTCTTGAGATCATCGGCACTGGCTGCGCCGGGCAGTAAGATCAAAGCGGCGGAGGATAACAGGGGGAGAATGGCGGTCTTCAGATAAGGGTGGCGTTTCACGGGTGCTCCTTGTTGTTGTCTTTGAAGCCTGGCTCAGAGGCGCCTTGTCAACTGAAATCAAATCAGATTCGTTGAGCTGATAGTAGATTGCAATTTCAAGAGTGTCGCTGGCTTGATGCAATCTTAAGTCATCGGCTCCAGCGCGGTGGGATTCCGCTACAGGGCCAGGTAGGGGGTAGAAATCTGGTGATTTTTTGCCCCGTCGAGCCGCGGGAAAAAATTCGTCCCTTGCTGATTCGATGCAGTGGTATCGCGGCGATATACGACCGAATGGTAAGTCTGTGGAAGCTTATCCGCGTTATAGGGTCTTTTCTAGAAAAGTATAAGTGTGCAGGGAGAAGGGCTAGATCTGGCGTTTTTTGCATTTTTTGCGTTGGTCATTTATTGTACAGCGCCTTGTTTCTACGCCCGGCCTGGGGATGATGTACGAATAAGGTGCCCGGAGGAGAATGGGATCCTCCCCCCAATCAGCCCCACAGGGGCGTAGGCGGGTGGATCGCTTAATACTCCGTGCGTCGATGAGATGTTCCAATCAACACAAGCTACCAACAGGTAGCGCCTTTGCGAGGTTCCGCTTTGGCCAGTATTGAGTTCAAGCAGGTGGTAAAACAGTACCCCGGCAGTGTGCCCACTGTGCCGGGACTGGACCTGTCTGTGCGCGATGGCGAGTTCATGGTGCTGGTCGGCCCATCTGGTTGTGGTAAGTCCACCACCTTGCGCATGATTGCTGGCCTCGAATCGGTGACCGCCGGCGAACTCTGGATCGGGGATCGCAAGGTCAACGACCTGCCGCCGAAAGATCGCGATGTCGCGATGGTTTTCCAGAATTACGCGCTCTATCCGCATATGACCGTGTTCGAGAACATGGCGTTTGGTTTGCGGGTGCGCAAGCAGCCTGAGGCGCTAATCCGGGCGCGTATCCAGCAGGCGGCCGAATCGCTTGGCCTTGCAGATCTGCTGCAGCGCAAGCCGGGACAGCTGTCTGGCGGGCAGTGCCAGCGCGTTGCCCTCGGGCGTGCGATGGTGCGTGATCCCCGGGTATTCTTGTTTGATGAGCCGCTGTCGAACCTCGATGCGGAGCTGCGCGTACAGATGCGCGCAAACATTGCCCGTCTTCATCGGGAAGTCGCCACTACTTCGGTCTATGTGACCCATGACCAGGTCGAAGCAATGACCCTCGGACAGCGCATTGCCATCTTGAATGGTGGTGAGCTGATGCAGGTCGGGTCACCAATGGCGCTGTATAACGATCCCGACAATGTCTTTGTTGCCGGGTTTATGGGGTCCCCTCCCATGAATATCCTGCCAGTACAGAATGCCGGTGAGTCACTTTCCTGTGGCCTGTTCCAGCTCGACACGGTCCATCTTGGGGAGAACGCCTGCGCCGGTCTGAAAGGGCTGGGTGCGGCACTGCTGATGGGCCTCAGGCCTGAAAAGCTCGAGTTTGCAGCGGAGGCGCCCGCCTACTGGCCGCGGCTGCGTGCCAGGGTCGATATGGTGGAAACCCTCGGTGCGGAAATGTTGCTGCATCTTGGTGAGGGCAGCGAGCGCATGATCGCACGGCTGTCTGGGTTGCGTCCGATTGTGCCGGGTGAGTCCGTCGAGCTCGCCTTTGACCCTGCCGCTGTTTATTTCTTCGAGGCCAATACCGAGCGCCGCTTGCGGTTTGAGTCGGTCGTTTCTACCGTACAGGAAACCGTCGAGGTGGTCTCCTGATGTGGGTCGAGGCGTTTGGGGGGCTGCTCACGTGAGGCTGCCGCGCTGGATACAGTGCGCGCTGCTTCTGCTCTGCTGCGCGGTCGGTGTGCCGACCACTGCGCAGCAGGAAGAGCGAGAGCTGTTGCTCTGGCATGGCTATCGTGGTGAGGAGCGACAGGCGCTCGAGCAGCTACTGGAGCGCTTTAATCAGCGCGAGTCCCAGCGACCGGATGCTGTGCGGGTGCGAGCCCTCGCCGTCCCGTTTGGTGGTTTTGCCGACAAACTCTCTGCCGCGCTGCCGCGCGGACAGGGCCCCGACGTGTTTATTTTTGCCCACGATCGCATTGGTGGCTGGGCACGGGCCGGGCAAACTATCGCCCCGGTGGGTGACCTGATCGCGCCCTCATTGTTGAGCCGTTTCCCCGAGAGCCTCGTTGGGGCGATGCGTTACCGGGGTGAGCTCTATGGCCTGCCTTTTAATTTCAAAACAACCGCGCTGATCTATAACCGCGCCCTGGTGGATCGGGCACCGGAGACCTCTGACGAGCTGGTGGCACTGGCCGCTTCGTTGACGGATCGTCAGAAAGGCCGTTTTGGCATGGCCTACAGTTACACCGAACCCTTCTTTCACGGTGCGCTGATGAACAGTTTCGGCACCGGTCCATTCGCCACCGATGGGGCACCGCAACTCGATAGCGACGGAAATGTTCGTTCGCTGGAATTACTCTCGCGCTGGGTTAGGGAAGACGGGATCTTGCCTGAAGAGCCCAACAGCACCCTGGTCACCAACCTGTTTAATCAGGGGCGTGCCGCCATGGTCATCAGTGGTCCGTGGATGCTGGGCGAGATCGATCCCTCTATTGATTACGCCGTTGCGCCACTGCCGTTGAACAGTGAGAGCGGTGCGCCGTTGGCGCCATGGATTGCGGTCGAAGGGCTGTTTCTTTCTGCCGCCTCAGAGAAAAAGCCTGCCGCCTACCGGCTGATGGACTTCCTGACCAGTGATGCCGCGTCCCTGGAGATGGCCCTTACCGGGGGGCAGTTGCCGGCCAATGGTTCTGCATTCTTCCATCCGCAGGTGGCGGCCAATGCGGTCAGCATGGCGTTTCGGCGGCAGCTGAATACCGCCGTTCCGATCCCGAACCAGCCGGAAATGACCCTGTTGTGGAAGCCGCTGGAAACCGTCCTGAAGAAAGTTGTAAAAGGCGCCGCCCAGCCAGAAGCCGAGTTGCGTCGCCTGCAGCAGGCTTTGGTGCGCGATGCGGCGGCGCTTGACGTTGCGCCCGGGGCGCCGGCGAAATCTATCCCGGTATGGGTGTGGTTGCTGCTCGCGGGTGTGCCGATGGCGGCATTGGTGGCCGTGTATCGGCGCAGAGCCCGTATTGTCGCAGGATGGCGACAGCACCGGGGGGCCTATATTTACGTGCTGCCCGCAATGCTGGGTATGTTGGTGCTGGTCTTTTTCCCGCTGCTTTATGGTCTGTTGCTGTCGTTCACCGATACCACGTTGATGAATGAAAACACCCCGCTGGCCTCGCGCTGGCTGGGGCTCGGGAATTACGTTGGCATTCTCGGTGACTGGAATCTCTGGTATGGAGAGGGTGACGAGCGCAGCATCAATTATGACAACTTCTACTGGACGCTGGCGGTAACGGTACTGTGGACCGCGTCGAACGTCCTCCTTGCGGTTGGTCTCGCCATGGCCCTGGCACTGGCCCTGAACAAACCCATCTTTGGGCGCACCTGGTTCCGGGTATTGCTTATCCTGCCCTGGGCGGTGCCGAATTACATTACGGCATTGATCTGGAAAGGCATGTTCCACCCGCAATTCGGCGTCATCAATCAGGGGCTGCAGGTGCTGGGCTTTGGCCCCGTAGCCTGGTTTGATTCCTTTGGGGCCAGTTTCTTTACCGGGCTGGTGACTAATGTCTGGCTCAGTATCCCGTTTATGATGGTGGTGATCCTTGGCGGCCTGCAGTCGATTCCGCGTGACCTGTACGAAGCGGCCCGCGTAGAAGGGGCAGGGCGCTGGCTGCAGTTTCGCAGTATTACGCTGCCGCTCCTGCGGCCGGTACTGATTCCGGCGGTGATCCTGTCGGTGGTGTGGACATTCAATATGTTCAACGTCATCTACCTGGTGAGTGACGGTGCCCCGGCCGGTGCCAACGATATCCTGATCACCAAGGCATTCCGTATCGGATTCGAGAAATACCAGTACGCCTACTCCGCCGCCTACTCGATGGTCGTGCTGATGCTGCTGTTTGCCTATGCCATGTGGCAAACGCGGGTGTCGCGTACATTGGAGGCGGCGCGATGAAAGGGCTGCTGCAGCAGAAATTCCTCTCTGTGCTCGGGGACATCTTCAGCTGGCGCTTCGCGCTGCTGCTGGGCGCCAGCGCCGTCGTCGTTTATCCGCTGCTGTGGGTCGTCAGTCTGGCTTTCTCGGGGCAGCAGTCTTTGCAGCTGGTGCAGCTGCCTGAAGGCGCCAGCTTGTGGCAGCAGTTGGCTGCCTTGGTGCCGTTGCCGCAGCAGTGGTCACTGGATAACTTCCGCGCGGTCCTGACCGAGCAACCCTTCTTGCGCTGGCTGCTGAACAGCCTGGTGGTGTCGCTGGCGACCACGGTGCTGGGCCTGGTGCTGTCATGCACCGCAGCCTATGCGTTTTCACGGTTCCGTTTTCCGGGGCGCGAGCGCGGACTGATGCTGTTCCTGATCTCACAGATGTTTCCGGCGGTGCTGATGTTGATTCCGCTGTACGTCATCGTGGTGCAGTGGCTGGGGCTCGGCAACAGCTGGATGGGGCTGATCCTGGTCTACGCGATCACCGCGCTGCCGTTCTGTGTGTGGATGCTGAAAGGCTACTTTGACACCCTCCCCTTCGAGATAGAGGAGTCAGCCCTCCTGGAGGGGGCTTCCCGACTGACAATCTTTTATCGCATCATTCTACCGCTGGCGCGCCCAGCGATTGCGGTAACCGGGCTGTTCTCTTTCATGACGGCATGGAATGAGTTCATCCTTGCCTCCATTTTTATGGATGACGAGGCGCTGTACACCGTACCGGTGGGGCTGCGCTTTTTTGTCAGCGACTATGCCTCGGAGTGGGGGTTCTTTGCGGCGGGTTCGATTCTGGTATCGATTCCAGTCATTCTGCTGTTCCTCGGGTTACAGCGTTTCCTGGTCTCCGGCCTGTCTGCCGGGGCAGTGAAGGGCTAGCGCGAGGGGATAAAGTCGCAAAACCAATGAATTGAGCGCCTGCGCGGGCCCCATGGGACTGCGTGGGCACGCTGTTGATTTTAAACTGGGGAGCTTCAGCCCCTTTTGGAAGTAAAGAGGTGGCGGCGCCGGTCCCTGGGGGCAAATGCACGGTGTCGTCGCGAGTGAACAGGATTGAACATGACAAGTATCGTCGCAGATATTGGTGGCACCAATGCCCGCTTTGCCATTGCTACCGAAAGTGGGGGCAGCTATCAGCTAGACGCCCTGAAGGTGGTGAACTGCGCGCAGTTTGGCGGCTTTGATGCGGCTCTGGCGCATTGGCTGGAGGGATTGGATCAGCCCCGGCCAGAAAGGGCCTGTATTGCTGTGGCGGGGCCGGTGGAGCGCACTCCGGAAGGTGGTCGGGTCAATATGACCAACCTGGGGTGGCAGATCAGTGCCGAAAAACTCTGTGCCGATCACGGGCTGGAGCGGGTACAGCTGATCAACGACTTCGCTGCGCTTGCCCTGTCACTGCCCCTGTTGGGTGAAGACGAGTATCAAGTCGTGCGCGACGCAGAGCGCTCGAGCACTGGCGCCATGGCGGTGCTCGGCCCGGGAACCGGGCTGGGGGTGGCTGGCCTGATTCGCGCGGAAGGCAAATTTCATGTCGTCGCGGGTGAGGGCGGACACGCTAACCTGCCAGTTTCGACCGCGCGGGAGCTGGAGTTATTCCGTATCCTGATGGAACAGCAGACTCCGGTATTCAACGAGTGGGTCCTGTCCGGCAGTGGTCTGGTGAATTTGTATCGGGCGGTTTGTACGTTGCATGGCCGTACGCCCGAAGACCTGACACCTCCGGATGTCAGTGGTCGGGGGCTGGATAATTCAGACCCCCTGTGTCGCGAGACACTGATCGATTTTCTCAACTTCCTTGGCAGTGTTGCCGGGGATGTTGCCGCTTATTTTGCAGCGAGCGGTGGTGTATTCCTGGGAGGTGGCGTATTGCCCCGAATCGACTCTCTGTTGCCGGAGAGTGAATTCGAGCAGCGCTTCCTTGCCAAGGGACGCCTGGAGGAATGGCTGCAAGCGGTGCCGGTGTATGCCCTCAAGGCAGGTTATCAGGCACTGATTGGCGCTGCAGCGCGGCTTGAGCGCTGACAAAAACCACTTTTTAACCAAAGTGTTGTGGTGTGGTCGACTACCGTGAACCGGTAGTCGCTTCTACTCCCCCCTCCCCCCCCTTGGGGGAGGATGTTATGGACAACTGGGGTACCTAGGATGGGTGGTACTCACCATAACGATAAGTCCAGGGAGAAGATGATGAATCTAACCAACCCACGCTTCCGGCCGGCCCTGCTGTCCGCGGCGATTGCAGCATCTGTGACTGCCTCCGTAGGAGTCTACGCACAAGAGGATGGCGCATCGGCACTGGAAGAAGTAACTGTTACCGGTTTCCGCAAGAGTGTGATGGACTCCATCGACACCAAGCGTGACGCCAAGGCTGTTGTTGAAGCGATCTCTGCAGAAGATATCGGCAAGCTGCCTGACTCCTCTATCGCGGAAGCGATTTCCCGTCTGCCGGGTCTGACTTCCCAGCGACTGGACGGCCGTGCGAGCCGTGTGACCATTCGTGGTTTTGGCGAAAACGAGAGCGCCACAACCTTTAATGGTCGCGAGCAGGTTTCCATCGGCGATAACCGCGGTGTTGAGTTTGACCTCTACCCGTCGGAAATCATGAGCGGTGTAACCGTATACAAGACCCCGCAGGCTACCGTTGAAGCGGAAGGCATTGCCGGCGTTATCGACATGCAGACCGTCAAGCCACTGGATCGCAGCGAGCGCGTTATCCAGTTTAACGGCCAGATGGAAATGACCAGCTTTGACAAGCTGAACCCCGATGGCGAAGACCAGGGTCACCGCGGTACTTTCTCCTACATCGACAAATTCGCCGATGACAAGATTGGTGTCGCGGTTGCGTTCAACACCATGAGCTCCCCGAACCAGGAAGAACGCTGGAACGCCTGGGGCTACCCGGAGTTCAGCGTTGCTGGCGAGAACTACTCCATCCTTGGCGGTGCCAAGCCGTTCGTCCGCTCCTCCGTACTGGAGCGCGACAGCGTTATGGTTGTGATTGATGCCCAGCCGACTGACAAGCTGCGCACCACTTTCGACGCGTTGTACGTTGACTTCAATGACGAGAAGATCCTGCGCGGTATCGAGATCCCGTTTGCCTGGGGCCAGGGCAGCCTGTCTGCTGATCCGGCAGATGTTGACCCGAACACTGGTTTCATTACCAGCGCGACTACCGACGGTCAGCGCGTTGTTGTTCGTAACGACCTGGAAAACCGTGAAGCCAAGCTGAGCTCTTTCGGATTCAATGCCCAGTTCGACGCAACCGACGAGCTGCAGCTTGAGTTTGACGTAAGCCACTCTGCTGTTGAGCGTAAGATCTGGAGCTTCGAGAGCTACGCCGGTACTGGCCGTGGCGATAGCAACGGTGTTGCCGATACTCTGACCTACTCCTTCAAGTCCGGTAATACTGGTGCGACTTTCGAGCACGGCCTGGACTACAGCGACTTCGACCTGATCCAGTTGGGCGGACCGCTGACCTGGGGTTGGAGTTCTGCGCTGAATGACAAGTACAACCTGGCTGGTACTGAGTTTGAAAATACCGCTCAGGATGGCTTCCTCAATGCACCGGAAATCGATGACGAGCTGACTTCTCTGAAGCTGGCCGCTACCCAGATGGTAGAAGCCGGTATCGTTAACGAAATCAGCTACGGCGTTTCCTACCGCGATCGCGAGAAGGTTAAGCGTTCCAACGGTTACTATATGACCCTGTCGGCGTTCCCGGAGATGCAGGTCGTACCGGAACAGTACCGTCTGGGTTCTGCTTCCCTCGACTTCATCGGCATGGGCGACATGATCGCTTATGACGCTGGCGCCATGCTGGCTGATGGATACTACGACCTGACCAGTGAAGCACTGACCGGCATCCAGCACCTGCTGAAGTCCTACTCTGTTGGTGAAAGCGTGACTGCTGCATTCGCGCAGGCTAACTTCGAGACTGACGTTGCGGGCATGCCACTGACCGGTAACTTTGGTGCGCGCTACGTTTACACCGAGCAGAGCTCTGACGGCTTCGCCGGTCAGGTCATCGGTGGCCTGGTAGTTGCTGAAGCGGTCTCCATCGATCACGACTACGGTCACTTCCTGCCGAGCCTGAACCTGGCTCTGGAACTCGATGACCAGCAGACTGTTCGTTTCGGCGCAGGCAAAACCCTCTCCCGTGCTCGCATGGACGAGATGAATGCTTCCCTGGAAGTTTCCTACAGCCAGCAGGTTGATGCGAACGGCAACAACTGGAGCATCAGTGGTGGTAACCCGCTGCTCGAGCCGAAAGAAGCGATCGGCCTTGACCTGACCTATGAAAATTACTTCAGTGAAGAAGGTTACTTCTCCGCAGCGATTTTCTGGAAGGACCTGAACGACTGGCACTTCGACGACAACTACACCGTAAACCTGGAAGGCGTTGCTGACCCGGCTACCGGCGTTGTACCGGAAAACTCCACTGCAACTGCATGGGGTAAGGTCAATGCTGGTGGTGGCACCCTGACTGGTTACGAGCTGTCTGTTGCTCTGCCGTTCAACCTGTTCACTGAAACTCTGGACGGTTTCGGCCTGCTGGCCAGCCACACTGGTGTTGAGTCCGATATCCAGGACCAGAATGGCAACGACTACGAACTGCCGGGCCTGTCTGAAAGCATTCAGAACATGACCGTGTACTATGAGAACTACGGTTTCCAGGCGCGTGTTAGCGGTCGTAAGCGTTCCGACTTTAAAGGCGACGTATACGGCATCGGTTTCGATACCCAGCAGGTTGATATCCTGGGTGAAACCATCGTCGACGCTCAGCTGGGTTACGACTTCGCCGACGCCGGTATCTCCGGTCTGGAAGGCCTGTCTGTATTCCTGCAGGGCCAGAACCTGACCAACGAGCCGTTTGTTGCCCTGAGCGGTGACAACGCGCTGCAGGTTCGTGACTACCAGAACTACGGTAAAACCTACCTGCTGGGCTTCAGCTACAAGCTGTAATCCCGCCAGAGATGGTTAGACCCTAGGTCTAGAAAGCCCCTGCAACCCCGGTTGCGGGGGCTTTTTTGTATCTGCGGTGAGATGCCGCTCTCCACAATGTGGGAAGCCACAGCAGCCAATGTATACTTTTCGTAATTTGCGGTGACTACCGCAGTTTCTTCTCTACATGCAAACAGGCTCTCGTAACAACGTGAATAACAGCGCAATTCAAAACCTGGTAATTCTTGGTGGTGGTACCGCCGGCTGGATTACTGCGGCATTGATGGCCAAGGTGATGGGCAAGTCCATCAACATCACTCTGGTAGAGTCAGACAAAATTGGTACCGTCGGTGTCGGCGAAGCGACCATTCCGCCGATTATCAATTTCAACCAGGCGCTCGGACTGGACGAGCAGGAGTTCCTGCGTGAAACCAAGGGCACTATCAAGCTGGGCATCCAGTTTGAGAACTGGCTGAAAAAAGGCGATCGCTATATGCACGCCTTTGGTACCATTGGTAAGAACTTTCCCTTCTGTGATTTTCACCACTTCTGGGTGCGTCATCGCCAGAACGGTGGGCAGGAGAGCCTGTGGGATTTTTCCCTGAATTATCAGGCAGCCAAGCACAATAAATTTGCGCAGTTGGCGCAGATCAAGGGGACCAATCTTCCTGGTATTGCCTATGCCTACCATTTTGATGCGGGTTTGTACGCGCAGTTCTTGCGTAAATACAGTGAGGCCAAGGGGGTTACCCGCATTGAGGGGACTGTCAGCGACGTCAAATTGAATCCGGACAATGGCTACGTTGACCGACTGATTCTGGAAGGTGGCCGCGAGGTAGATGGCGACCTGTATGTTGACTGCACCGGGATGGCAGCCCTGTTGATCCACAAGGCGCTCGGTTCCGGCTATGACGACTGGTCCCACTGGCTACCCTGCGATCGCGCCCAGGCGGTGCCCAGTGCCGCGGTGAAACCGATTGTTCCGTATACCCGTTCTATCGCGCATGAGGCGGGTTGGCAGTGGCGTATCCCACTGCAGCACCGCACGGGGAATGGGCTGGTATATTCCAGTCGGCACTGGTCCGATGAGCAGGCTAGTGAAGTGCTGCTGTCCAATCTGGATGCGGAGCCGCTGGCGGATCCAAAAGTCATTCGGTTCCGCACGGGCCGCCGGCGCGAAGCGTGGCGCAAGAACGTGGTCGCTATCGGGCTTTCGAGCGGTTTCCTCGAACCACTGGAGTCCACCAGTATTCACCTGATCCAGTCTGCGGCCACCCGCTTGATCAAAACTTTCCCGCATCGTGGTATCCAGCCCGGTGAGGTTGCGGAGTTTAATCGCCAGACGCAGGTGGAGTTTGAACGCATCCGTGACTTCATCATCCTGCACTATAAGGCAAACCAGCGTCGCGACAGCGATTTCTGGCGTGAGTGTGAAAGCATGCAGGTGCCAGATTCACTGCAGCGCAAGATGGACCTGTTCCGTGCAACCGGTAAGGTATACCGCGATTTTGATGACCTGTTTACCGAAGTCGCGTGGCAGCAGGTGCTGATTGGCCAGGGCGTGATTCCGGAAGATTACCACCCATTGGCAGGCAATTTGTCTGACGCACAGATGGCCGACCTGATGGGCAGCCTGAAAACACTGGTCGATGGCACAGTGAACACGCTGCCGCTGCACGAAGACTTTTTGCCGATGGCGAAGTAGGCCGCTTGTGCCGGGGTGTGTGCCGCGCGCCCCGGTCGCGTTACACTGCTCGTGCCCACTGCTCGTGCCCACTGCTCGTGCCCACTGCTCGTTCGGGCTGGGGAGGATACTGACAGCAAGCGGATGGTTTGAATGGAAGAAGCCCAGCGCCAACTCGAACACACCGACTTTGTCCCGGCAGGGCAGCGCTATCCCCTGATCTTACTTGCCAGTGGATTCAAAACGCCCGGCAATGTGGGCAGTCTGTTTCGCATTGCTGACGCGCTCGGCCTGGAACAGTTGCTGTTGGCCGGCGACACTCCGCGCCCTCCCAACAGTAAGCTGCGCAAGCTTTCCCGCTCCTCTGAAAAGTACGTACCGCA
Source organism: Microbulbifer sp. ABF4_148 (assembly GCF_056158985.1). Lineage (NCBI taxonomy): Bacteria > Pseudomonadati > Pseudomonadota > Gammaproteobacteria > Cellvibrionales > Microbulbiferaceae > Microbulbifer > Microbulbifer sp. ABF4_148. The sequence continues at coordinate 4,192,773 of NZ_JBSWUI010000001.1, read as the reverse complement.
TCAGCATGAGGCGGATGTGGTGGCAGCGGTGTCCCGCTTGAAGCGCGCCGGCTACCGCATTGTTTGCCTGGAAATTACCGACGCCAGTATTCCTTTGCATCAGTTGCGCTTGCAGCCCGAAGAGCGCGTTTGCCTTATTCCCGGTTCAGAGAGTGAGGGGGTGAGCGCTAACTTACTGGCTTTGGCCGATACCGTCACCCATATCCCCATGCAGGGTTTCAATTCTTCCATGAATGTCGCCAATGCCTGTGCTATTGCCTGTTATGAAATCACCCGCCAGTTGCGTCCCTGCCTGCCGGTGTGAGTCCTCTGCCACTCGCCGATGACTGGCGAGTCTGTCCTCTCTAAAGTCCGCTCTATTAAATGCCTCTGATCTTCTGGTTTCACTCTTGGCTATTAGAAGTATAAAAAAGATCAATTTCATCAATCGATAGTCTGATCATATAGTATCTCCATTGTTAATTACTGCAATCAATCAGGACGACTGGAGACAATCATGTTGCAACCCAAAGAAGGTCAGGCTGTACCGCAAACCACATTCCGTACCCGACAGGGCGACGAGTGGGTGGATGTCACAACGAGCGAACTGTTCAAGGGCAGGAACGTTGTGGTTTTCGCCTTACCGGGTGCCTTCACCCCAACCTGCTCATCCACGCATCTGCCGCGGTACAACGAGTTGGCGCCGGTACTGAAAGCCAACGGTATCGACGACATCGTGTGCCTCTCGGTCAATGATGCCTTCGTGATGAATGCCTGGGCAGAAGACCAGGATGCAGAGCACATTACCTTCATCCCGGATGGTAATGGCGACTTCAGTCGCGAGATGGGCATGCTGGTGGACAAGCAGGCGCTTGGGTTTGGACCACGCAGCTGGCGTTACTCCATGCTGGTGCGCGATGGCGTCATCGAGAAGATGTTTGTCGAGCCGGAAAAGCCGGGCGACCCCTTCGAGGTTAGCGATGCCGACACCATGCTCGACTACATTAACCCCAAGGCACAACTGCCGCACCGGGTGACCATTATCAGTAAGCCGGGCTGCCCGCACTGTGCTCGCGCGAAGAAAGCCCTGGATGGTGCTGGCTATCGCTACGAGGAAATCAGCCTCGGTGACAATGGCGTGAGCTACAGCTCGCTGGCGGCGATTACCGGTCAGGGCACGACTCCGCAGGTCTATGTGGACGGCGAGCGCATTGGTGGCGCGGACCAGCTCGAAGCCTGGTTGCAAGACTGATCGAGCCTCGTGCTATCCCTTTGGCCGGGCCTTGTGCCCGGCCTGATCTGACACAAGACCATTACCCCATTTATTCGAAAAGAGTTTGTCATGAGTACCATCAAGCGTTCTGTCGACGTCGCCATCATTGGTGCGGGCACCGCCGGTATGGGTGCATACCGGACCGCCCGTGCGCACACCGATAATCTGGTTCTGATCGAGGGCAGCCACTACGGGACAACCTGTGCGCGCGTTGGCTGCATGCCCTCGAAGCTGCTGATTGCCGCGGCGGAAGCCGCTCATGGGGTGACTGCGGCAAACCAGTTCGGTGTCATTACAGAGCCGCCCCGCATCGATGGCCCGGCAGTGATGGATCGTGTACGACGCGAGCGCGATCGTTTTGTGGGGTTTGTCGAGGATGCCGTTGAGGACTTTCCCCCGGAACACAAGATTGTCGGTACCGCGAAGTTTATTGATGACCACCACCTGGATGTAGAAGGTTATGGCGTCATTCACGCGCGGGCGATTGTGATCGCCACCGGCTCGCGACCGAATGTACCTGGCTTTCTGCAGGCCGCGCAGGAGCATCTGATGGTCAACGATGATGTGTTTGAGCTGCAGGATATTCCGCGCCGGGTGGCGGTATTTGGGCCGGGTGTGATCGGTCTCGAGTTGGGGCAGGCGCTGCATCGACTCGGGGCCAATGTGCATATGTTTGGTGTCGGCGGTGCGGTCGGCCCGCTGCAGGATCCAGAAATCCGCGCCTATGCGCTGGAGACATTCAACGAGGAGTTTTATCTCGATCCCGATGCACAGGTGAAAGACCTGGAGCTGGTCGACGGCAGTGTGCGCATTGAATTTGTCGATCGCACTGGTGCCAGCAACACGATCGAGGTCGACAAGGTGCTGGCCGCGACCGGACGTCGGCCGAATGTCGACCGGCTCGGTATCGAAAATACCACTCTGGAGCTGGATGCACGCGGTAACCCGACATTTGATCGGTTCTCCACCCAGACCAGCGTGCCGCATATTTTTATCGCCGGTGATGCCAACAGTGATATCCCTTTGCTGCATGAAGCGGCCGATGAAGGGCGCATCGCCGGTGACAATGCTGGCCGTGTACTGGAGGGCAGCGGTATCGCGCGCTCTGGCCTGCGCCGCACGCCGCTGGCGGCGGTCTTCACCGATCCCCAAATGGCGACGGTGGGGCTGAGTATCCAGCAAGTACAGGAACGCTGCCGCAGTTGCTATGCCGAGGGTCTGGTGAGTTTTGAGGACCAGGGGCGATCAAGGGTGATGGGTAAAAACAAAGGGCTTGCCAAAGTCTACGGTGAGCAGGGCACGGGCCTGCTGTTGGGAGCGGAAATCTTTGGCCCCGCCGCAGAGCATCTCGGCCATTTGCTGGCATGGGCCATACAGCAGCGTTTAACCGTTTCACAGGTGTTGGATATGCCGTTCTACCACCCGGTCATTGAAGAAGGCTTGCGCACAGCCCTGCGTGACTTGAACGCGAAGCTACATCTGGGTCCGGAAATGATCGAGCGCTGTCTCGATTGCGGTCCGGGCGCCTGAGCCCGGCAGTTTGAATTGAATTCTGATTGCGCGCGCCCTCGATAGGTCGACGCAACACTGAGGAGTAAACGCTATGAGTGATCTTCGTCATCTCACAACCACTGATACCATCACCCTGCGTCGCAATACGCCGGCCAGCGATGCGGTCGCAGTGCTGCTCGACAGTGGCCTGGCGGCGCTTCCTGTCGTCGAAGGCGGACACTATTTCGGTTTTGTGACCGTCAGCAGTGTATTGCACAACCTGAGTGTGAATAGTTACCACTGCGAGGGAGAGTTGGATGTCGCGGATATCCTGCAGTCACCCGAGCCGGTCAATCGCGCAATGGTATTGCCCGACCTGGGCGAACGTTTTGCGCGGGAAAACTTGCCTGCGCTCGCTCTGGTCGAGGGCGACCAATACCTTGGCACCATTTATGCGGAGCGCGTGTTGCGTATGTTGCAGAGCCACCGCGAGACCTGCAGTCAGGTATAGCGGATCGTGAGTGGAGGCTGCCGCATGACAGCCTCCACTGATTTCAGGAGGGTGGGTTGAACTGTTGCAGCTCGCTCTTTAATTCACGCAGTTTTTCCTTCACCCGCGCCGCATTGTCCGGCCCCATGCGAATCATTAGCTTTTGTACCCCGGGGAGTTTTTCCAGCTTCGGGTCGGCAAACTTGTAGTACACCGAAGGCTGCACCAATTTGATGGGGCCTTCGATTTCCGGCGCGGCCAGCGCCTGGTCAATCGCCTTGAGCAGGGTTTGATGGAAGGTCTGGTTGCGAACGCCCAGCTCACCATAGGCTTCCGCCAGGCGGGGATACCAGAACTCATAGAGCCGCAGGGCGGTATTGTTGTCCATCAATACCAGCAGGCGTACCGGCGTGTCGTAGCGGCCAAAATTTTCTTCGGAGAGCACGATGGAAGAGGGGCTCTCTTTCTCGACAATCACCTTGCCGGGCAGTGTCTTCAGGGGGCGATGCTTATGCACCAGCTCACCGCGAGAGGCGGCATTGACAGCGGCAACCCACTTTCTCACTACCTCATCGGATACCAGCCAACGGCCCAGTGCCCCATCCGAGGCGAGGCTGAGCAAGTCTGCGCTGAATACTGAATCACTGTCGTTGAGTTCGGGCAGCTTGCGTGCCGGCTTGGTGGGCTCTGGTACAACGCCGGGCGCTGCCTCAGGACCGGCCGGGGGTGCATTGATCTCAACGGGTGGTTCCGCGGGCGGAGCCGGTTCATTGGCCACCGGAGGAGGCGGTGGTACCGGCGCCTTGGGTGTGGGCTGCAGAAAGAAGTAGGCCCCTATACCAATCAGGACTACGATGGCCACACCAATGATCCAGCCGGGATTTGTCTGGTGCTCTGACATGGGGAGTTCCTCAAGTTTTCGATAGCCCAGGTTTTATTGGTAGCGTGGTCGCCGAGGGCGCGAGCGGCGCACACTGCTTTGAGTGTGGTAATCATCCCTGAGTTCAATCCCAAGCAATCCAGGCTTGCCTGGGCCTGCGGTAAATTGACCCGTGCTCCACCATCACTACGCCCCATAAGAGGGGGATGCGGCGACGCGCTGTATCCGTACAGTGGGTAAAAAAGCCGTAGTCCGGCAATCATTCCAAGCGATTAAGAGAGCGCTCAATGAAATCACTGACCGCAATGACCAGCCTCGCGCTGGCCGTCACTCTGTCCGCCTGTTCTGGCGGTGGCTCCGAAAACCAGATGGCCGAAACCGACGTGGCCAGCACCCCTGCAAGTCAGCCCAGCGCCGCGGTCAGCGCGCCAGCGGACATCGCCGGTACCGATAGCTTCTGGAAAAATGCCACCATCTATTTCATGTTGACCGACCGGTTCAATAATGGCAACCCAGAGAATGACAACGCCTATGGCCGTGGGGACGATGCGGCCCACTTGCGCGGCTTCATGGGCGGTGACCTGCAGGGCGTGATCGACAAGCTGGAATCCAACTATTTCACCGATCTGGGGGTGGATGCCATCTGGATGACGCCGATCATCGAAAATGTGCACGGCTACGATGAAGGCGACAAGCGCACCTATGCCTACCACGGTTACTGGCCCAAAGACTGGACCACGGTCGATAAGAATTTGGGTTCCGAAGCGGATCTGGCGCGCATGGTCGAAGTGGCCCATGCGAAGGGCGTGCGGGTGTTGCTCGATACCATCATCAACCACACTGGCCCGGTGACCAACCTGGAGCCGCTGTGGCCAACCGAGTGGGTGCGAAACAATCCGCAGTGCGACTGGAGCAATTTCGCGGGTAACGTGACCTGCACCTTGACCAATAACTTGCCGGACATTCTCACCGAGAGTGAAGTCGCGGTTGAACTGCCCAAGTCCCTCACGGACAAGTGGGCGGCAGAGGGGCGTCTCGAGCAGGAAACCGCCGAGCTGGATGCCTACTTCCAGCGCACCGGTTACCCGCGTGCGCCCAAGTACTACATCATCAAGTGGCTCACCGACTGGGTGCGTGACTACGGTATTGACGGCTTCCGCGTCGACACCGTGAAGCACGTCGAACCAGAAGTGTGGGCGGCGCTGAAGCAAGAGGCCAGCCAGGCATTTGCCGACTGGAAAGCCGCGAATCCGGACAAAGTACTGGATGATCGCAACTTCTTTATGGTCGGTGAGGTCTATCACTACGGCATTAACAATTTTGCCCAGAGCCAGGGGCGCGCCTACAACTTTGGCGACCGGCAGGTGGACTTCTTCAATCACGGTTTCGACAGCCTGATTAACATGAGTTTCGCGCAGGACGCGTCGCAGTCTGCGGAAGAAATTTTCTCCAGCTACTCCGACACGCTGAATGCTGGCGAACTGGCGGGCGTTGGTATCCTGAACTACCTCGGTTCCCACGATGACCATGGCTCCTTCGACCGCGAACGTCAACAAACACGCAGTGCCGCGACCAAACTGATGCTGGCTCCCGGTGCCGCGCAGATTTATTACGGTGATGAGTTGGCTCGTCCAATGATCGACGAGCAGGCCTACGGTGATGCCTCGATGCGTACCTTTATGAACTGGGACGATCTGGACTCTGGCGCTGCGAGTGACATTCTCGCGCACTGGCAAAAGCTGGGGCAGTTCCGCAAGGCGCATCCGGCGGTTGGTGCCGGGGTGCATGCCAAGCTGGCTGATGCGCCGTACACCTTCTCCCGTACCCTTTCCGGCGAGAATGCTGTGGTCGTTGCGCTGGATCTGCTGGCGGGTGAAAAGGTGCTCAGCGTCGAAGGCGTGTTTGCTGATGGCACCACCGTGACCGATCACTATTCAGGTAAAGATGCAGTGGTTGAGGGTGGAAAGTTGACGCTCGATACCCAGTTCGATCTGGTACTGCTGGCAGAAAAGGACCAGTAAACCGTTTGTGTGGCTCGGCCTGGCGTATCGCCAGGTAATTTCTCTCTCCACGCTTTCGCTCCGGACCCTCAGGGTTTCGGAGCGTTTTTATTTCTGTTGCGCTGAATTTGGTGTCAGTGCTTCACGGAATTCTGTTCACTTGTGAACTCCATCTGATTTTTTATTCTACCCCGGCGCGCTTTTCATCTACGCCCCCCCAAGTACGCCCTCCTCCCGGGGGAGGATATTCCGCTCAGCCGGAGTAGCGTAGTCAGTGTGCCGCTGCGGTTCGTCGGCGCTAAAAACATAAATTAGAACTGCCTGACAGTTCAAATCAAAATAAAAACTGAAAACAGGGAAGGCTGCCTGCGCTGTATGCATTACGCGCGCTGGTGCCCTTCTGACGTTTTCCGGAGTCAGCGATGAACCCCCATAATCCGATTGCCGCGGCGCAAGGCCTGCGCGCGCTCGCACGTCGGCTATGCCTCCTGTTTTTGTTGTTCCCCTTAACTGCAATTGCACAAACCTGGCCTGAGGCCTGGTTCCGCGGAACGCCCAACAACTGGGGCACCGACCCGATGACCTATGACGCCGCAAACGGCGTCTGGACTACCGAGCAGATATTTGTTGCCGGTAACCCACGCTTCAAGATTTCCCGCTACCAGAACTGGGATGAAGCCTATCCGGCCAGCGACTTCGTGATGGAAGAAGGTCGGTTCCTGATTACCTTCAACGACCAGACCAAGGAAATTACGGCGACACCGGTGAATGAACCGGGTGGTGGAACCGGCGCAACGAGCATTTGCTTCGACAATGCGCAGAACTACGCTAACCCGCATATTTATTTCTGGGCACCGCAACCTGCGGGCTCCGTGAACAACTTGCCGGGCTGGCCTGGGCAGCCGATGACGGCGGACGGCGACTACTTTTGCTATTCGCTGGATTCGCATCTGACCGGCGGCGTGATGCCCGATTCGATGATGGTCATTTTCAGTGATGCCGGTAACGCGCAATCGCCGGACCTGCAGTTCACCGGTAATGCCTGTTATAGCGGCGGTGCCTGGATGAGTCTGGCCGATTGCGGGCTGACCCAGCCGTCCCTGGTCACGGATGCCGGTGCCGATCAGCAGGTGGAAGAAGGTAATACCATCAGCCTGAATGGCAGTGTCAGTAACCTGGCGAACGACGACAATGTGTCCGGCGCAACCTGGGCCAGTCCGGCCTGGACCGGCAGTGTCGAGGGAATGCAGGCGACCTCTCCCGTGCTTTCTGCCCCGGGCGAATTTGTCGTCACGCTGGATGTCACCACGACGAATGGCGAGGCCGCACAGGATACGTTTACCCTGACAGTCACCGCCGCCCCGGAACCCCCGCCGCCAGGCAGCAGCACAGATATCTGCTTCGATAATCCACAGGGCTTCGCCAATCCCCATATGTATTTCTGGAATCCGCAGCCAGCGGCTTCATTGGCAGACCTGCCTGGTTGGCCAGGCCAGCCGATGCGTGAGAGTGGAGATTATGTCTGTTACGACCTGGCTCCGCACCTGACCGCTGGGATGCCGGATACCCTCAATGTGATTTTCAGTGATGCCGGCGCGGGGCAAACCGCTGACCTGCTCTACGAGGGCCTACCGTGTTATGTGGCTGGTCAGTGGCAGGGCGGCGCTACCTGTGGTTTGCCGGATGCGGGATTGTATGAGCGTCCGTTACTGGCACAGCCGCTGAATTTCCCCATCAGTGGTAACGTCTCGACCGGCAACTACCGCTTTGAAGTGGCTTACCCGAATTTGCTGGGTATGTTTATGAGTCCGGTACTGGTGCTGGCGGACGGCATCAATGACCTGATCTACGTGGTCGACAAGCCCGGCAGCATTTTTGTTTTCCCGAACCGGGAAGATGTTGCGCCGGCCGAGGTCAATGTTCTGCTGGATATCAGCCCGCAGGTACGCAATTTCCACGAGCAGGGCCTGCTAAGCATGGCCTTTGATCCGGACTACGCCAACAACGGGTTTATCTACATATACTACATCGAGGGTGCGGACGATAACGAAGTCGCGGCCGATGGTGGATATGGTGATGCCGTACTCGAGCGCTGGACCGTAGATAACCCGGTTGCGCCGGGCAGTGTGGTGGGCAGCTCCCGTACGGAGGTGTTGCGTGTGCCCCAGCGTGGTCCCGACCACAAAGGCGGCATGATGCAGTTTCATCCCGAGGAAAACTATCTGTATCTCGCCATTGGTGACGGTGCCTACGGGCACAGTGCCACCATGTCATACCCGGAAGACCCGCGCACCAATAACGGTGCACAGGAAACCGACAATCTGCTCGGCACCATGATCCGCATTAAGCCGCTTGCCGACCCGGTGAATGGCCGCTATTACGAGATTCCCGCAGACAATCCCTTCGTGGGCGTGCCCGGTTTCCGCGAGGAAATCTGGTCCTATGGACACCGCAATCCGTGGCGCTGGAGCTTTGATACCGAAGCGCCCTATACGCTCTGGGAGACGGAAGTGGGGCAGGCCGGTTACGAAGAGGTCAACCTGATTGAGAAAGGCAAAAATTACGGTTGGCCAGTTTGTGAAGGCACCAACAACCGTGGTGACCTCGGTGGTGACCCGAGTAAAAACTGCAGCACTGACTTTGAACCGCCGCGGGATGGCTATGCGCACCCCACTGGTTTCTCGATTATCGGTGGCGTTGTTTACCGCGGTCAGGGGCTACCGGAACTGAGTGGCAGCTTTATTTTCGGTGACTATGTTACCAAGCGTATTTGGTCCATCGTCGACGGCGAGGCCAAGCAATTGGTGAGCGATGCCTTCCCGGAAAATATCGTCTCTTTCGGCACCGACCTTAGCGGTGAGGACCTGCTGGTTTCAACCTACGGCGTGGAGTATGGCGGCCAGTCGACCATCTACCGGATGGTGGACGATGCAGCCAACAGTGCGACCATCCCTGCGCTGCTGTCTGAAACCGGCCTGTTCGGCGACCTGCAAACCCTCGAGCCGGTCAGCGGCGTTATCGAGTACGCGGTGAATACGCAGGGCTGGTTCGATGGCGCCAACACTCGGCATTTTATTTCGGTACCCAATGACGAACAAATCCCGTTTGATCCGACGGCTGACTGGCTGATGCCGGTTGGTACGGTGCTGGTGAAGCACCTGAGTATCGAGAAGTCAGACAATGGAGCAGCACCATTTACCACTTCAGTGCTGTTCAAGCAGGACACGGGCAAATGGCAGGCAGCGAACTACCACTGGAACGCGTCCGGTACCGACGCTGACCTGATTACAGAATCATTCACAGTGATGGACGGCGGTGTGGTTGACCGCCAGCGCGCGGTGCAGTCTGCCGCCGACTGCGGGTCTTGCCACGTGGGTAGTGGCAGCCGCGAGCCGCTGGCGGTCCATACGCGACAGTTCAACCGTGACTTTGATTATGGTGGCGTACTCGCCAATCAGATTGATGTCTTCAGCAATATCCAACTGTTCAGCAGTGATGCCGGCGGCAGTGAAAACCTCGACCGCTTTGCACCGGTAAACGATGCCAGCGTGTCGCTGGGTGAGCGCGCCAAGTCGTACCTCGACACCAACTGCTCCCACTGCCATGCGAGCAGCTTTATGGATCTGCGTTACGACACGCCGCTGGCACAGATGAGTTTGCTGGGCGATGAAAACCCGGACGGGCTCGCGCGATTGAAACCCTTCGATCATGCCAGCAGCCTGATTTATATCTACCAGACCGGCGATAACAACCGCATGCCCAAGGGCACCCGATATACCAATCCGGATGCGGAAGTGTTGTTCCGTGAGTGGATTACCGCTGCGGGCGCCCAACAGAGTGGTATCAGTGTTACTGCCGCAGCGAATGAGCTGAATCCCGGCCAGCAACTGACAGTGTCGGTGCGTGCGCTTTATGACAATGGCTTTACCGCAACGCCATCGACGCAGCCCAGTGTCAGTAGTAGCAACCCTGCGGTTGTCACCATTGATGCGGTATCCAACGCTTCGGTAACGGTCAGTGCAGTGGGCGTCGGTGAATCTACCCTCACTGTACAACTGGATGGTTATACCGAGACGTTCGGCATTACCGTCAGCCAGATCGATACCAGCATCACCGGTATCGAGATTGCGCCCGACAATGTACCGCTCGGCGCCAGCCAGCAGTTGGTGGCCTATGCGGTGCGCGCCGATGGTAACCGCATCAATCTCTATGGTCAGGTCAGCTGGGCCGTCACCAGTGGGAGCGCCAGCGTCGACCAGAACGGCCTGGTGACCCGCGCAGCCGATGGCAATGTCGTCGTGCAGGCCACCATGGGTGAATTCTCCGCATCTATCACATTGGGCAATGCCTTCGACGGTATCGCACTGCGCTACGACAACCCGAACAACTGGGGTACCGTCAATGCGTATCTGTGGGTGACCATCGATGGTGTCGACCAGCCGCGTATGGACTGGCCTGGCGAGCTGATGTCCGGTCCGGATGCCGAGGGCTGGTGGCGCTACGATGTGCCGGAATCCATGCTGCACAACGGCCAGATCAATGTCATTTTCAATGACGGCAATGGCGGGCAGACCGGAGACCAGCGCGATATCGCCGAGTCTTCCAGTTTTACCGCCGGTGTGTGGGAGCCGTGGACACCGGAAGGGCAGCTCGGTGGCGATACCTCGCGCTTGTCCGTCATTGGTGGCAGCACCGCCAGCGGCGAACGGGATTTCGCGATTGGCAGTGTGGTGACTGTTACCGCAGATACGCCGCCGCTGGGGACCATCTTTGGTGGCTGGAGTGGTGATGCAGCCCCATATATTGTCGGTGATCCCACGCTGGCACAGGTTCAGCTGCTGATTCCGCGTCACGACCTCACCCTGACCGCGCTGTTCCCCGGAGAGGAAAACTCTTATCAGTCGGGGCTCGACTTCTACGCCGCGCAATGTGCCAGCTGTCACGGCGACCAGGGGCAGGGCGATGTCGGCCCGGCGCTGGCGGGTACCGGGGCTGGCTGGCAGCTGCCAGACCTGACCCAGTACATCGAGGACTTTATGCCGGTGGGCAACACTCAGAGCTGTGTCGGCAGTGAAGAGGGTGCCTGCGCGTTTGAGATCGCCCGCCTGATTGTCGATGAAGCCTGGCAAACCGGCATCTGTACCGATAGCAGTTGCGATGGCAGCACTCTGGATCAGCGCAACCTGCGCTTGCTCACGCGCGAGGAATACCTCAATACCGTGCGCGATGTGTTTGGTATCGCTTTTGACGAAACGCTCATGAATCCGGTTCCGGCAGATGGCCGCTTCCGTAACTTCGACAGTGCATCGTTCCTGACTGCCGGCAATGACCGGACCCTCGGTTATGAGTTGGTGGCAGAGGAAGTCGCGGATACGGCCGTCACGACACAGGGCTTCCTGTCACTGGGTGACAGCTGTGCCGATGTGGATTGCGTGGTCGATACGCTCGGCTTCCGCCTGTTCCGCCGTCCGCTATCGCTGAGCGAAATTGCCAATTACACACAGTTGTACAGCAATGACGACGACGGGCGCCTGTTGGTGCAGGCCATGCTGTTGTCGCCGCACTTTATGTATCGCTCGGAGCTCGGTGTACTCGACAGCGCAACCGGGGTGTACAAACTCGACAACTTCGAAATCGCGACGCTGCTCGCCTATACGTTCTGGGTCACTACGCCCGATGATGCACTGTTGCTGGCAGCAGGGGATGTGAATTTTGATATTGCCACACAGGTCGATCGGTTACTGGCAGACCCGCGTTCCGAGCGTGGCCTGCGACGCTTTATCGGCGGCTGGCTGATCAACAATCAGTATCCGTTCCCGGCCATCAGTGATCCAAACCTGATTGGCGCTTTCAAGGAAGAGAGTGTGCGTTTCGTGTTGGAAAACATTCGCACGAACTCTGCCTATAGCGAACTGCTCACCGCCAACTACACCTGGGCCGATGGCGATCTCGCCGCGCATTACGGTTTGGATACCAGTAGTGGCAGCAGCTGGCAGCAGCGCACGTTTGATGCCGAAGATCCCCGTGCCGGTACAGGCTTGCTCGGGCATGGCAGCTTCCTTGCGTCGCGCACCAGTACCGTCAACCCGGCGCCCATCAAGCGCGGTGTCTATGTGCGCGAAGTGCTGATGTGCCAGGAGTTCCCACCACCGGCCGCTGCGGATTTCAACGTGGTTTTCGAAGAAACCGACAGCAACCGTGAGGCGACGGCACGGCATACCAGTGATCCAGCCTGTGCCTCCTGTCACCAGTTTATCGACGGTGTGGGTTTCGGCTTCGAGCGCTTCGGCAGTGACGCCCTGTATCGAACCATCGAAACCATTGGCACCGGCGAGCAGCAAGCCATTGATGACAGTGGCAGCATCAAGAGCCTGTACACACCGGCCACGGTGCTGGATCCACTGAGTCCGTCTTATGACTTCTTCTCGGTTACCGAACTGTCGGGCCTGATCGCCGGCAGTGACCAGGGTGAAGCCTGCTTCGCCCGCCAGTTCTATCGTTATGTGGTAGGGCGTGAAGAAATCGCGAATGACGAGCTGATCATCCACGCAGTCAGCGAAGACTTACGCAGTGGAGGTGGCATGCGCGACATGCTGCGCACGCTCGCACTGTCTGACGCATTCACCACTCGGCGCTAACGGAGGAATAACAATGAAAAAGTTTCTGTTGCCGGAAGTGAAGGGGAGTACAAACCGCTCCCGCAGGAAGTTCCTGATCAATATGGCGCGTGCCGGACTATTACTGCCGGTTGCCGGCCAGATGTTGGGGCAGCAATTGCTGGCCCAGCCCGGAAGCGCGCAGCGCGTACTGTTCCTCTATTATCCTAACGGTGTCGTGCCCTATAACTGGTATCCAGAGCAGGGTGCAGGCAGCATCGGTGGCAGCCAGGAGTTGAGCTTCGGCCTCGGCCCCCTCAAAGACTGGCATAACAATCTCATTGTGCTGCAAAACCTCACACTGGATATCGGCCCGGGCGCCGGTGCGCACTACAACGATATGCGCGGCATCCTCACCGGCAATAATGAAATCAGCCGCGAGAGCGCCAGCATCGATCATTTGATTGCGGAGCAGCTCGGTAACGAGGGGGTGTTGAGTCTGGGCGTGCGCACCGGCAGTCGCTCGGACATCATGATCTCCAAACCCCGCGGTTACGATAGCAATGCGCGGCCGATCCCCAATAACGACCCGGCTGATGCTGCGCAAAAGCTGGCGGTGGGTATTGCCGGCGGCGGCAGTAGCGGTTCCCCGGAAAAGCAGGCCATGTACGATGCCATTCTGAATGACTTCGACAGCCTGGCCGATATCACGCTGGAAAGTGCGAAGCGTGACAAGCTTGTCCTGCACGAGAACGCCTTGCGTCGTTTGCGTGACTTGTCGGGTAATCAGGTGGGGGAATGCAGTTTCAACACCAATGTGATGAGCGATCCCTACTATGCCTCCAGCGGTCAGCTAACCCCAACGGAATGGCAAATGTTCCCGGATCTTGCGCGTGCCCAAATCGACAATGTCATCGGTGCCTTCTCCTGCGGGTTGCATCGGGTCGCGACGTTGCAGCTCTCCAAGGGGGATGAGAATGGCAACCTGGTGAACTACAGCTTCGACGAGTGCTGGGCCATGGCACAGGACGCGATCAACCAGGGTATCCAGCACGACCCGAACAGCGGTACGGTCGGTAGCATTACCCGCTGGTATAACGAGTTCGCCAGCCACAGTGCCTCGCATCGTCCTGGCGATGTACCGCACACCGCGCAGGTGCGCTGGTACCACTCGCTACTGGCCTACACCCTGCAGCAGCTAAACAGCAAAGGGCTTCTCGACGATACCCTGGTGGTGATGTTCTCCGAGGTGGGCGACGGCTCCAAACACGGCGGTGCTGCGGGTGCAGTAACGCTGGCGGGTGGCGCCGCCGGTAACCTGCAAATGGGTCGGGTGATCAACTGTGGCGACGGCGCGAACAATGGCAATCGTATTTATGGCACCCATAACCTGTTTGGCGATGTGGCGCGATATCTGGGGGTGACCAGCCTGCCGGAGAGCCACTGGAGTGGAGGGGTCGTGTGAGGCGTAACGACCATACCGGAGCATGCGGTAAGGGCGGTCGATTAGCCCTTTCCGCGTGGTCTCCCCAATAGCAATCGCAAAGGAACATGCATGTGGCAAAAACCCATGTGCCAAAAACCGTAGTCATTCAAACCGCTCTGTATCTTGTCGTTTTGCTTGCCCCCTTCCGGGCAATTGCCATGGATACGATTCGGATCGAAGTCTCACCACCACCCGGTTTTACCGAGGCCGATACGGTGAATGTGGTCGGCAGTTTCAATAACTGGTCTCTGGATGGTGACGAAGCCATTGTGCTCGAGCGACAGGGCGGTCGGCTCGTTGCCGATCTGCCCTTGCTCGATCACGTCATCTTCTATAGCTTTGTCAAAAATAGAGACTGGCGCCTGACGCCCGCTTCGAAGGATGGCAAGCGCCAGTGTTCTTATTTGGCGACGGCAGATCAATCCAGCAAAATAGAGCACCAGGTGCCCGGGTGGCTCACCGAAAAAGCGCAGGCCCCCGCCAAACCGAGTATCACAGGTACCGTCGAAGAGATTGCCGGGTTCCACTCCCCTCAGCTGAGTCGGGACATGAACATTTCGATCTATCTCCCGCCTTCATATGGGGAAGACCCTGCTCGGTCGTATCCCGTTCTGTATATGCTGGACGGGCAGAACCTCTTCGATCGAGCAGCATCCTATAGCGATGAGTGGCGTATTGATGAAACCCTTGAGGCCCGCGCAAATGCCGGTACTGGAGCAGAGGTGATCGTGGTTGCCGTGCCCAACAGTGAGAAGCGCTGGCAAGAATACAATCCCTGGGACTTTGTCGATCGCGAAGGAAACACACAAACGGGGCTAGGTGATCAGTACCTGCAATTTATTGTGACTTCACTCAAGCCCCATATCGACGCGAACTATCGGACGCGCCCCAACGACACCGCTTTGGCGGGTGCCTCACTGGGCGGCCTGATGGCCCTGTACGCCGCACTTAGTTATGACGAGACATTCAGCTACATTGCCGCGTTCTCGCCCGCCATGGCTATCGAGGACGAGAATCAACGCAACGTCCTTTTTGAGGCTGTGAAGCATGCCGACAAGTCGCACACCAAGATCTATGTCGACATTGGCAAGGTTGAGTACGATGGCTACGAGCGGATCGACCAGCTCAAAGCCCTTTTGCTGAGCTCTGTATCGTCTCCAGATGCCTTGTGGGTTCTTCGCGATGATCTTGGGCGCCATTGCGAGCTGGACTGGTCCCGACGATTCCCCGCCGCCCTGGCATGGTGGTTAGATAACGAAGCGAGCCAGTGAATTCCTGTTCTTCCGTGTCGTGAGAAAAGCAGTGCGCGCAGCGGACGTTTGTTCTCTGGCGTTTTCTTCGAGGAGTTAGTCGATTGATTGGGTTTGAAGCGATCAGCCACCTGGCTGTATTCGATCGACAAGAAGGAAAATAAAATCCTAATGAATAGATAAAATTTGAAACTTTGTTATATTGGGGTTCGCGCATTTTTCGATGATGCAATGTCATTAAATCAAATTAGATTGGCGCGAGTTTATCCAGGTGTTCATATAAACGCTAAGTGTGTCAGTTGCATATCCTGGCTCACATCTACTGTTCTGACATGGCGTATCTCAATAAGGAAAAATAATGAAGTTGAATAAAAAATTTCTAACGGCTTCTCTTGTCTCAAGTATTGTTTCGCTTTCGGTTGCTACATCTGCTTCTGCCAAGGCATCAGAGGCCGTTATGCTGGAAGGCAAAGGATGTGAGCTGGAGCAGGGGCTGAAATCAACCGCGAATGACCAGCCAACCAGTATTGAGATTAAAAACGAGTCAGATAGCTCAATCATTATCCGCTGGATTGACTATGAAGGTGTCCGTAGCGAGATGCCCTCTCTCATTATCCGCCTGGATCCGCAGGAGTCGACTTTTCATAATACGTTCGTTACTCACCCACATTTGATCACGGACGAAAATGGCAACTGTCTCACCATCTTCTTCCCGGCAGCAGAGCACGGCCTGGCACTGCTGAAGTAGCAGGTGCTTAAATTCGACGTTTCATAACGCTAATGTCTTGGACTTATTGTCTTAGGATCAATTGAGCGGGCCCGTTTTCAAGGAAAAGCGGGGTGCTCAAAAATATCACCACATTCCGTAAGCGCCCAGTTTAAAGCAGAAAGATTCCGCTTCGCTTGACTAAATTGCGCGGTATGTCGTGCCCAGGTCAGGCGTTGCCGTTTGACGTATTTCGGTTTTTCGAAAAGATAAGTATTGGGGGTGTTGGTGAGAGTAATAAAGCTACTGGTAGTTTACTTAGCGTTTTCTGCGGGGCCACTGCAGGCTTCATCCGAAGCAGCGTTCTTACCTGTTATTCAATTGTTCACTGCGATGTCGGAAATCGATCACCCAGGTATGCGGGCATCAGTGAGTGACAACTTTGAACTGTTGGAGCATGGAGAAGTCTGGGATATTGAGAAGCTGGTCTCGGTTGTCCAGTCGAGTCAGTATTCCGCTGAGAATTACTACAGCGTGATTTCGTCAGATATCCGCGGCGATGTGGCGCTTTTCAGTTTCTGGAACAAGGCAACTTTTTCATCTCCAGACCATACCTTGGGCGTGGCTTGGCTCGAGAGTGCCGTGGCCGTGCGGATCGACGGCGTTTGGCGTCTCCAACAACTGCATTCTACGCGGGTTGACCCGAAGAAGGTCCCGGACGACCTGCAGTTCATCAAAATTCAAAAGTCTTAACCTTAAACGATAGAAGCGTGGTATTTCATTGGTTGTGGCAGCGTTAAAGGATATGCATATGTGAGTGCATTGGTGAAGCGCACAAGCTTTAGCTGATTTTCGATCTGTCTGACAGGCGTGAATGTGGACATTTCTATTGTATGGAGTCTGAGTTAAACCCGATTTAGCAAGGATATCTGGTCATATTGATCGCTATCTGGGAGGGATGCTCAACATCGAAATTTATTGGATGATAATTATAGAGTTAGCGATATTTCGGATCCCTACTAGAAGTTGGGATGACGGAAAGATCGCGTTATTTCCCCGTTCGCGACGATTGATCGAATCTCATCAGGCCTTGACGCTACAGGGATTGCTGATCATTCCGATGCTAAAACGATCATTGGGATAGTGTGGCCGGAGGCATCAACTCGCTGCCGAGCAATTCACCTTTGAGAGTCAAAAGGAAAACACATGGAAAAATTGATCTTAGATGAAACAGTAAGGCTGGTTTCAATAAGTGGTGGGCGGTAATTTCTCTTGTGCCGCTAATTAATATTGTCTTTGTATGGATTTTTGCTTTTCAAAATGGCCTGGTTAGGAATCAGTGGCGTAAAAAGTTTGGCAGGCGGGGATCCTAAGAGCGTGGCTTCGCCACACAGAAACCTTTTTCAAAGGCGTTAGGATAAGAAAAAATAAATGCGCAGGCAGCTAATTCCACTAATTTTTTTGAGTTTTTCTACTTTCGCGGGCGCAGAAATATCTGCTCCATTTTTTTGGGGTGGCTATGAGGATGGAGCGGTAAAGTTTGAAAAGACGAGCATTCTTCTTTCTGTCAAGGGAGAGAATGAGGGTTATGTCCAGTTAGACACTGGTTCGGCTCTATCCTATGCGTACGGTGAAAATAAAGACAAATCACTTACGATTTTCTCAAGCGGTGGTGAGGGGTTTACTCATATTTTCAATCCTAAACCTGAGTTGTTGGCAGGAGAAATTGTTGGGACTTTGGGGGCCGATTTTTTTTCTAGTAAATGTCTATCAATAGATTTTCCTCGTGAGAAAGTTCTCATCACAGATTGTGAGAAAGAGCGCGTAGATCCAGATGTTGTTTGGATAGATGGGCGTCGTAGTAGATTTGGACACTTACTTATCGATGTAGAAGTGGGTGATCATGTGATCAATAACGTAATGTTTGATACGGGTGCGTCGATTTTTTCGCTCGTTGTCACAGAAAATGAATGGAAGAAAATTGTGATTGATGGGGCTATTGAAAACCCTACTCATAAAATCGTAGTTCCCTCCTGGGGAAAACTTTTAACAATGAGTGGTGCGAATCCAAAATTTCCGGTTTGCGTTGAGAGTATATGTGCGAGCAAGCCTGTATATATCCTGCCGAAAGAATTTGGGTTAGAAGATTATGGTATCTCAGGTACTATAGGTAACGCTTTGTTCTACGATAAGTACATGCTAGTAATGGACTTTAGGGAAAATAAAATTGGCCTGACCTCTTCGGGAAGTTTTCAGGCCCGCTAGCCTGGCAGGCGCTTGCGTGTGGCAAGCTGATCTGCGGCCACTTTTACGGACTGAAAGTTCCGTATAAAAAGTGATGCGCCGGTAAACGGTTTGTATGGGTCAATATATCACTCTGGCGACACACTCAGTGTTGGTATGTCCGATATTGCCTCTAGTATGCTATAAAGAATTCGATGTTTGTTTACCTTTCGGGGCTAATCGCAGCGGTGCATCTATGAAGAATGTCTACATCAAGATACTTGCTATCGTAGTTATTCCGGTGGCAGCGAACCTGTATGCCTTAACAAAGCTAGAGCCTATCCTTGCAGCAGTTGAAGATCAGGATGTCGCGCAAAGCTATCGCGTTTTCGCGGAACAAGTGGAGGCTGGAGCTCTGGACCATGCTGAAATCGGTCAGCGAATCTTGCGTATCGCGGATGGGGAGCAAAAGGTCGCTGAAGGGTTAGGGTTACTCCGTACCGGGGGGTATCTCTGGCTTTTGGGTGTGCTGCTCATGGCTGTCGCACAATCGGTACTCATTCTTTTGCTCATTAGAACGCAGAAGAGATTACAGCAGCGGGGTTCCGAATTTCATGCTGCGCCCGCTGAACATTCGTAGACACAATCGTCAGTTTCGTGATCGCGCCGGGATACCTCAAAAAGATTGCAGGTCCGTTTTCTCGTTATGCGCACCGACTGCTACTCACCCAAAGAAGTGCTAGCTTGCCGTAGTTATGCTTAATGCATCGCGCTGTGGACACGGGCTATGTCGAGAAAGGTTGCTAGGATAAGGCTGTCAACGCGGTATTTTATAAACATAGCCCGGCCAATCATTTCAAAAAGCATTCATATCTTCTTGTTTTTTCAAAACAATAATGTCGACTTTTCATTGAGTCAATTAAACTATTCGTCATATTTTTATTCTAAAGCCTATTGGATAAAATAAGTCATGAATAAATGTCCAGCATGTAATGAAATTCCAATTTCGCTGGCAAACTGGTGCAGGAGCGTCAATTCGATAAAGTGTACTTGCGCCAACTGTGGTGCATCATTGTCGGCAAATATAGCTACCTGGGCGGTGCTTGTACTGATTGTAATTGGTATGGTTGCGACGGTGCTGGTGTCGATTACGCAGTTTGGTCTGCATATCAAGTACGATCGCCTGATATTAATGGGGCTCGTGATTGTCCCCGTTATTATTGGTTCTGGTGCCGGCTACTTCTTGGGTGGGTACAACCAAAAGGCCTGATACGTTCTCGCTATCTGCTTTTGGATTTTCCAGAGGGTCATCGGTTTGCCAGCGTATCCCTCTGTCCGAGTTGCTGGCGGCAGGTATTGTGGAGCAATGTCTAGCATGGGTTTATTGGTACACAGGAGATATTTTGAGCAAGTTAATCAGTGTCATATTGGTGATGGCTGTACTGCAGGGCTGTACGAGCTCCACCCGGGCTGCACAGGACCGTTTTGATGCGGGGCAAGACGCGCAGCGCGCCCAAATAGAGCGGGAGCGTGGAAATGAGCCCATGGCGGGTGTCTACGAAGACAGTGCGGAAAGGAAGAAAGATAGCAAGTCTCTTTGGGTAACCTTGTTGGCCAAGATCTTTAATTGAAGTTGACGCTTGGTTGCCTGCTTTGGTGAATCCCACAAGGCTTGTACGGGTTCTGCGGTAACCTCGACCCGCTTTCGCTCTCACATGACGCGTTTTCCTCGGGCACCCCGGGGCTGTAGCAGCCATTGCACTATCATGCAGATGCCCTGGTGGGCGTGAGTCATTCGAGGTCTAGATCATCCAACTACGCGGGAGCCGGGCTATGCAGCTTGAGGGTTCATGTCACTGTGGTAGCGTAACGTTCAGCGTTTACTCCTCCTGTCCTGTTCCATTTAACCGATGCTACTGCTCAATCTGTCGGAAGACCGCGGGTGGTGGAGGCAATGCGATTAACCTGGGGGCTGACTTTCAGTCTCTGGAGGTTTGCGGGCAGGAAAACATCAGCGTTTACCAGGCAATGGTGCCCGGCGAGGGTTCTGGTAGCACGCATGAGAGCCCGGCGCGACGGCACTTCTGTCGCCATTGCGGCAGTGCGCTGTGGCTCTGGGATCCGCGTTGGCCGGAACTGGTGCACCCCTTCGCCTCGGCCATTGATAGTGACTTGCCCAAGGCACCGCAGCATACCCATATGATGCTGGGTTCAAAAGCGCCGTGGGTGGATGTGCATGCTGAACCGCATGATCAATGTTTCGAGAGGTACCCACAGGAGTCTCTCGCGGAATGGCACCGCCGGTTGGGTCTGGAGGACTTGGCGCCATAGGGTGGGCTTCCCTCCTCACACATCGGCGAACGCTACGATAGATCTGTTACTTAGCGAGCCCTCGAAACACGACATAGCCAGGGTCACTGAATGATGAAAGCGCTGCCCGAGACCGTCATTTCCTACAAATGCACACCAGAGTTTACCGAGGTAAATGTCCCCGCCGGGTTACTGAAGGATCACCATACCAAAGAAGGGGTCTGGGGAAGGATCGTGGTTCTGTCCGGAACGCTGATGTACACCATCCAGCAACCCGAGCCCGAAGTGGTTGAGTTGACGTCAGAAAGGTTTGGTGTCGTAGAGCCCCTGATAAAACATCACATCTCTCCTGTGGGGCCGGTGAAATTCTACGTTGAGTTCTACCGTTAACGCTTGACGGGTTCAGACGGCGGCGATGAGAGAGTAATCACGTCGCAGGTTCGGCGCGAGGCAATCGCGAGGACTAGCTAGGCTATAGTTGGTCGAGCCCATCGAAGTTCCACAGCTTCATTAATTTCCACTGTCCGCCGATAGCGCCGGGGAGATCCGCCATGGCTGATAGCCAGTGCCCTTTTAGTCACGCCGCCGGTGGTGGCACCAACAACCAGGACTGGTGGCCGAACCAGTTGCGGCTGGACATTCTGCGCCAGCATAGCGCCGAGTCGGATCCGATGGATCCGGACTTTCATTATGCCGAGGCATTCACCAGCCTCGACTACGAGGGACTGAAAAAAGATCTGCATGCCCTGATGACCGATTCGCAGGAATGGTGGCCGGCAGACTTCGGTCACTATGGACCGTTATTTATTCGTATGGCCTGGCACAGTGCGGGGACCTATCGAGTCCGCGACGGACGCGGTGGTAGCGCTACCGGAAGCCAGCGCTTCGCACCTCTGAACAGCTGGCCGGATAACGTCAACCTGGATAAAGCCCGGCGTCTGTTATGGCCCATCAAGCAAAAGTATGGGCGCAGTATTTCCTGGGCCGATCTGATGATCCTCGCGGGTAATGTGGCGCTGGAATCAATGGGGTTCAAAACCTTTGGGTTTGGCGGCGGTCGCGAGGATATCTGGGAGTCGGAGAAGGATGTCTATTGGGGCGATGAAAAAGCCTGGCTGACAGACAAGCGTTATACCGGCGACCGGGACCTGGAGAACCCGCTCGCGGCAGTGGAAATGGGGCTCATTTACGTCAATCCGGAGGGCCCTGATGGCAATCCGGATCCGGTTGCCGCGGCACGTGATATCCGTGAAACCTTTGGCCGGATGGCGATGGATGATGAGGAAACGGTCGCATTGATCGCCGGAGGTCATACGTTTGGGAAAACCCATGGTGCAGGTGACGCCGCGCTGGTGGGCCCTGAGCCGGAGGCGGCCGGGCTGGAAGAGCAGGGTCTCGGTTGGCGCAGTGGTTTTGGCACTGGCAAAGGAGATGACACCATCACCAGCGGTCTCGAGGTGATCTGGACCAGTACTCCAACCAAATGGAGTTCCAACTATTTCTGGAACCTGTTTGGCTATGAATGGGAATTGACCAAGAGTCCGGCCGGCGCCCACCAGTGGCAGCCGAAACATGGCGCCGGTGCCGAGTCAGTCCCGGATGCCCACGACCCCGACAAGCGTCATGCTCCGATGATGTTGACGACTGATATCGCCTTGCGGGCCGATGAAAATTACGAGCGAATCTCCCGTCGATTCTACGAAAACCCGGATGAGTTTGCCGATGCGTTTGCCCGCGCCTGGTTCAAACTGACCCATCGGGATATGGGGCCGCGCGCGCGCTATCTTGGGCCAGAAGTCCCGGCTGAGGTGCTGATCTGGCAGGATCCGGTGCCGCCGGTCGAGCATGCGTTGGTCGATGACAAAGATGTCGCCCTGTTGAAGGAAAAGATCCTTGAATCCGGTTTAACCACTGGGGAATTGGTGGGCGTTGCATGGGGCTCTGCATCTACCTTCCGCGGCTCTGACAAGCGAGGCGGTGCGAATGGTGCGCGCATCCGGCTGGCGCCGCAAAAAGACTGGGAGGTAAACCAGCCGCAGACGCTCGCCAAGGTGCTGACTGCGCTGGAAAGTATCCAGGCCGATTTTAATGGCAGTGAGACCGGCAGTAAGACGATATCGTTGGCGGATCTCATTGTACTGGGCGGCGCGGCGGCAATTGAAAAGGCCGCAAGCGATGCCGGACATCAGGTTAGTGTGCCATTTTCCCCGGGCCGCACCGACGCCGCCCCGGAAGAAACCGACGTGCGTTCGTTTGCGGATCTGGAGCCACTGGCGGATGGCTTCCGCAACTACCTGCTCGCCGGCGTGCAGGTGCCAGCCGAGCAATTACTGGTGGATAGGGCGCAACTGCTCACGCTCACCCCACCCGAACTGACCGTGTTGATCGGGGGTATGCGTATGCTCGATACCAATGTCGGCCAAACAGCCTTTGGGGTATTAACCGACCGCTCTGGTTGTCTCAGTAATGACTTCTTTGTGAATTTGCTGGACATGTCGACGGTCTGGCGTCAGGACGATTCCGCCAATGGTCTGTTCCAGGGTGTTGCGCGGGAAGGCGGCGAGCCGCGCTGGTCGGCAACCCGGGTTGATCTGGTTTTTGGGTCCAACGCTGAATTGCGCGCACTGGCCGAGGTGTATGCGAGCGCGGATGGCGAAGACAAGTTCCTGAGGGACTTTGTTGCGGCCTGGGTGAAAGTGATGGAGCTCGACCGGTTTGACTTGCACCGGTGAGGCGACATCTGGGTATGCAAAGCGGGGTTCAGGCCCCGCTTTTTTTGCGTCCAATTTCTGGTGGCGGCTGGTTCAGCGGAAAGCCGCTGTCCCTGATCTAGGCTGTGTGAACCACTGTGATTCGGCTTGGCAGGGAAGCAAGACAGGATATGAAAACTCTACTCGGCATGTTGTTGGTGGCACTGGCCGGCCTGGGCCAGGCCGCGGAAAGACCCAATATCCTCGCCATTATGGTGGATGATGTGGCGTCCCTTTCCCTCAGCGCCTATACACACGGGATGACCTACCGCACGCCGAATATTGATCGGATCGCCAAAGAGGGAGTGCTTTTCACGGATCATTATGCGCAGCCGAGCTGCACTGCCGGACGCGCTGCCTTCCTGATGGGTCAGTTACCTGTGCGTACCGGGCTGACGACCGTGGGGCAGCCCGGTAATCCACTGGGTATCAAGGAAGAAGACCCGACGCTGGCAGAATTCCTGAAAGAGCATGGCTATATGACGGCCCAGTTTGGAAAAAACCACCTGGGCGATCTGGATGAACATCTGCCAACCCGTCATGGCTTCGACGAATTCTATGGCAACCTGTATCACCTGAATGTATCGGAAGAGCCGGAGCAGGCGGACTATCCGAAGAGCCCGGAGTTCAGGAAAAGCTTTGCCCCGCGCGGTGTCATCGAATCATTCGCGGATGGACGTATTCGTGACACGGGGCCGTTAACCCGCAAGCGCATGGAGACATTTGATGAAGAAATTCTCGAGCGCAGCCTCAATTTTATGGACCGTGCCAAAAAAGCACAGAAGCCCTTCTTTATCTGGCATGCCACCAGTCGCATGCATGTCTATACCCACCTGAAACCCGAGAGCCGTCATCTGGCGACTGGAATCAGCTCGGAAGAAGACGTCTTTGGCAGCGGCCTGCTCGAACATGATGGCCACGTAGGTGCCTTGCTGGACAAGCTGGACCAGCTCGGCATTGCCGACAACACCATTGTGATTTACACCACGGACAATGGCCCGGAGCAGAGCTCATGGCCGGACGCGGGTACCACTGCCTTTCGTGGAGAAAAGATGACGACCTGGGAGGGCGGCCTGCGGGTACCTTTCCTGGTGCGCTGGACGTCACAGATACCACCGGGGCAGGTACGCAATGGCATCTCTTCCCATGAAGATGTCTTTCCCTCGATCGCGGCCGCCCTGGGGGAGGGCAACCTGCGGGAAAAGTACAAGAAGCGTTTCAAGGTATACATCGATGGGGAAAACAACTGGGACTACTGGACCGGCGAGAAGCAAGAATCGGCGCGCAAGCACCTTTTTTATTACTACGAAGACAAGTTGACTGCCCTGCGAGTAGGGCCGTGGAAAATGCACTTTGCCACCAAACCCTGCAATTGTTATTACGGGGATATGGTTTTCCATACCATGCCCAAGTTGTTCAACCTGCGCAAAGACCCGAAAGAGCACTATGACGGTATTACCGGGTTTCACCAGATCATGCGCAAGAGCTGGGTGATTCAGCCGGCCATCAAGATCCTTACGGAGCACGTAGCCACCTTCAAGGATTTCCCTCCGCGCCAGGAGTCTGCGTCATTGAATATTAACGAAGCGATTGAAAAGGCAAAGGCAGTCAGTAATGCGCGCTAGCCGCGTATCTTTTCGGCGTGGGTAGCGGCAAAACGGAGACCAGAGGTCTCCGTTTTTGTTGGGCCGGCAGTGCAGCGCTCAACAGCATCGCGCCTTCGGCGCACAGCAGCTACTGCGTGTAGTTGTAGGCGCCAGCTGAGCACTGGCACCGGCCGCCTCGACCTGCTTCTTCAAAGCTGCGGTGGCTTCGGCGGAGTGCGCCATTTTGTTCTCGCTGAAGCGTTCGGTGAGATAATCGCTCTGGCCGCGCAGCAGCATGGTGGTCTTTACCAGTTCCTCCAGCACATCGATCACCCGGTCGCGGAATGACGAATCCTTCAGCTTGCCGTGTTCATCAAATTCCTGCCACGCCTTGGCGATGGAGGATTGGTTGGGGATGGTAAACATACGCATCCAGCGTCCCAGAATCCGCATGTTGTTGACCGCATTAAACGACTGGGAGCCGCCGGAGATTTGCATGACGGCGAGGGTCTTGCCCTGGGTTGCGCGCACCGCGGACTGGTCCAGTGGTAACCAGTCGATCTGGTTTTTGAATACCGCGGACATATTCCCGTGTATTTCCGGGCTGATCCACACCTGACCGTCGCACCAGTCGGACCACTCACGCAGTTGGTGTACCTTGGGGTGGTCGGTACTTTCACCATCGAAGATCGGTAGCTCCGCCGGATCGAACAGGCGCACCTCTGCGCCAAAGTGGCCGAGTATTTCCGTGACCTCCTGGGCCAGCAGGCGGGTGTAGGAGTTTGCTCGCAGCGAGCCAAATAGCACCAGAATTTTGGGTGCGGCCTGTTCCGGGCGGACCTGGGCCAGGCGCAGCTGGATATGTTCGGGATGGTGGTTGGGTAACATCATTTTGGGCACCTGCCTGTTAGTGGACGAATCTGGCAACAAACTAAATTTCCAGAAAAGTCGAAATATAATGTCAAAAAAATACCGCGCAATGTTTGCGTCGTGCGGTTTAGCGGCAGCAGTCCTGCTCAACGCAGCATTCTTCCATCAGGTAGTTCACCAGCTGCGACAGCGCGGGGAAGCAGGCTTCACAGCGCAGTACCCGGCCCTCGCGCTCCTGCACCATCAGGCCGGCATTGACCAGACGGCTGATATGGTGCGACAGGGTCGAGCCGGGGATATCCAGCGCCTGCTGAATATCGCTGACCGCCAGCCCGTCGGGGCCGGCCTTGACCAGCTGGCGGTAGATGGCCAGCCGGGTGGTGTGACCCAGCTCGGCCAGTTTTTTCGCGGCATCTTGGTGTTCCATGAAGGCACCTTAGCCCAGCCTGCACATTCTGTAAACGATATTTCTAGATATTTCGAAATAAAGAGTGAATGACTGGTTTTGCGACCGGCGAATTCAAGGAGGGGATGTGGCGTGGGGGGGTGACGGCTATAGCTATAGACGACAGGGCACCAATAAAAACGGGGGCTATTGCCCCCGTTTTCGCGATACTCGGTAACTGTCTCAGTCCGCCTGGGTGTTGGTGAACTCGTTACACACCATCACGTCAACTTCCAGGTCACCAATCACGCGCTCTGCAGTGTTACCGCGCAGCAGGGAACCCGTAACACCCATCTGGTTGAGGGTACCCATTACCACCAGGTCTGCGTCCAGTTCTTTGGCGACCGCCGCCACTACATCGTTGGTGTAGCCCTGCTTTACGTGGATCTGGTGCGTCGGTACACCGGTTTTGTCGGCCAGCTTGGCCAGCGCACCGCGGTCCGGGTACAGCATGGAGTCCAGGTAGGCGTTGACCAGATGCAGCTCGGCATCGTAGTGGCCGGCAATGTAGCGCGCGCGCTCACTGATCTGGCGATTCAGCTGGCGATGTGCCTTGGTCTGGGCCTGGTAGTTGACGGTTGCCAGTACCACTTTGCGCCGCGCCTTGGCGCCCGGGCGAATCAGAACCACCGGACACTTGGCCTGCTTCAGTACCTGCCACTTGGATTCGGCGAAGGTAAAGCGGCGGCTGGTTTTGGCGTGCACCGGCAGGTAGATCATTTCTGCGTTGCAGCGCTTGGACTCCTGGATAATTGCATCCTGCCAGTCACTGGACCAGCACACGGTAATTTCACATTCGAGGCCGGCAGCAGCGATGGGTTCGCGGATCTGCTCGCGGAACCAGGATTCGTCGCGGAACAGGTGATCGTTCACCGCACGGGTATCCACGGCCTCGCCGTCTACGGCCACGAAGACCGCCAGGCGGGGTTTCGGGTCGCGCAGTTGTGAAGTGGCCAGGGCGCGCTCGAGCGCGACGTGCTGCTCGTCGTTAGGGTCGACGACGACGAAAATCGTGGTTTGCTGCTGCATGGGTTCTCCTCCGGTGCCAACGCTGATAGGACCGATTCTAAGGGGCCGTGTCTCGAAAGTTATGAATGAATGCCTCACGACCCGATGGTCGATTCTACCGCACTTTGTGTGCATTTCGCACGGGCGACAGGCATTGGGATGGTAAAAATGTGACGACGAAAGAGCGTATCGGAAAGGTGTGGCAGGGGGATGTCAGCGGCCCCGAAAAATGGGGCCGCTGGAAATGGGCGTATTACCGGTTGCCCAGCTTGAGGATGTGACCGCTCATGGGGGCGAGCTCCAGTTCTGCGCTGGCAGATCCGTCGCGCACCTTGAGGGTTGCGGTTACCGCACTGTCGAGTAGGTCAGACAGCGGGTAGTCGCCCTCGGACAGCTGCCAGTGCTCCACCAGCTCTGCGGGCAACAGCAGAGTGGTGTTGGCGTCGCCGCGGGAGAAGTTCGCCAGTACCAGCAGTTTTTCCGCGTCGTCCCAGCGAGCGAAGGCAAACTGGCTACCTGTGTAGGCGGGGCTGTTGGCCCGGTTGTACTCGTGCAGGTCACCGTAGTTGCCGCGCAGGGCGGGGCTGCTGGTGCTGATCTGGTTCAGGGTCTTGTAGAACGCACGCAACTCGCGCTGCGCATCGGTCAGCTGGCCGCCGTCGAATGCCGGCTTGCCATCGGCGCCTTTGTTGATCCACTGACGCACACTGGGTACGGACCAGTAATCAAAAATCGTGGTGCGACTGGCCTTACCAAAACCGGCATCTTTCGCACCGGGCTCGCCCAGCTCCTGTCCGAAGTACACCAGTGTTGGTGCCGCGGAGATCGCCGCAGAAACGATCATCGCGGGGCGGCCCATTGCGGCATTGCCGGCAAACTCAGGGCTGGCGATACGCTGCTCATCGTGGTTTTCCATAAAGCGCAGCATGTTCGGCGCGATGCCCTCCAGGCTCTCCTGGATTTCTACCAGGGCGTCCGCGCTGGCCTTGCCTTCCATCACCGCACGAATTGCGTCGTAGGTACCGACCTTGTCGTACAGGTAGTCCATCTTGCCCTTGAAGATGTAATCGCGGTAACGCTCGGGGGTGTAGATCTCGGCGAGCAGCAAGGTCTCCGGAGCGCGCATCTTGATCGCGGAATTCAGGTAGCTCCAGAACTCCACCGGTACCATGCCGGACATGTCATAGCGGAAACCGTCCACGCCCTGATCGAGCCAGTAGTAGGCGATATCGCGGAACTTGATCCAGGAATCCGGCACGTCCTTGTCTGACCAGAAGGCCGCGTGTGCACGATAGTCTTTCTGCGCGTAGTCATCGGGCAGTGCCGGGAAATCATGGCTGCCGTCCGGACGGACGCCGAAATTGATTTTGACGGTTTCATACCAGTCGTTGACATCCGGCTGCGCGGCGCGGGCACCGTTGCCGGTCCACTTGGCCGGGCTCTCGGCGAACTGTCCGTCAACCAGCGGGTGGGCTTCGCCATTTAATGGCTGATAGTCACCGCCCTCGGGCACCTTGAAGTCTTCGCCAATTACGTAATAGAAATTGTTGTCACGCGCATAAGTCACGGACGTATCGTCGTCAGCGCCAAAGTCGCGTACGCCCTCCGGCTTGTGTACCGACTGGTAAGCGCGGGCCACGTGGTTGGGAACAATATCGATCACCACTTTCAGACCGGCATCATGGCTGCGTTGGATCAGGTCACGAAACTCGTCCAGGCGCGCAGCCGGGTCATCGGCCAGGTCTGGGTTGACGCTGTAGTAGTCCTTGATGGCATAAGGGGAGCCGGCGCGTCCCTTGACCACATCCGGGTCGTCATCGCTGATACCGAATTCCTTATAGTCACGCACTACCGCGTGGTGCAGCGCACCGGTGTACCAGATATGGGTCGCGCCGAAGTCGCGAATCGCGGCAAGGGCTTCCGGGGTAAAGTCGCTGAACTTACCCACGCCATTTTCTTCGAGGGTGCCCCACGGCTTGTTGGTGTCGTTAGTGTTGCCGAACAGGCGGGTCATCACCTGGTAAATCACCGGCTTGTCGGTAATGGGCTGGGGTGCGACGGTGGCCATGGTTTCGACCGTGGCATCGGCCGCCGGTGTCACCGCCGGGTTATTGTTGGCTTCGGTATCGGTGGTATCACTGCCACAGCCGGCCATTGTGGCGAAGACAGTGGTGGCGATCAGTTTTTTCAAATGCTTCATAATTCCAGATTCTAATTGCGTTTGAATTTGGGTTTTGTGCGTAGTCGGTTTCAGTTGTTGACGGCAATCTTCAGAGGCGCCTGGCCCCAGTTCAATTTCACATGCAGCTGCTGGCTACGCTTGTCGAACCAGGCACCTGTAGCGGCCTGTTCGAACGCGCGCTCTTTGCTGATCAGTGCCAGTGGCTGTCCGTCGATCAGCACCTGCGCCGGTGCCTGGGTCCAGTTGTGGATGTTCAACTGCAAGGCGCGCTCGGTGGGCTCACCATCGTAGCCACCACCCTGCTGGCTCAGATCAAAGGTAATGCCTTTGTCACTGCGTTTTGCGTTGAAATGCAGGGTCCGATAGCGGTCGCGACCAAAGGCGTCGACGGTTTTACCATCGTCTTCGTAGACGTAGCCACTAGACGCCGGTGCGCTCTCGTGTGCGTAGTAATCGAGGGTCAGGTTCGCACTGGTGTAGTCGCGCGTCGCGGCAATGTCGTCGATGCTCGGGATGAAGGCGCCTGCGCGGACCAGTACCGGAATGGTTTCCAGGTCCACTTTCACCGTGGTCTGCTCGCCAGAGTGTTGCTCCTCGTTCCAGTAGTCGAACCAGACACCACCGGGCAGTTTCATCTCGACACTTCTGATGCCGGCACTGGTCACCGGTGCCACCAGGAAGTCGTTACCCCACAGGTAGGCGTCCTTGTAATCCATCAGTGCCGGGTTGCTTTCATCTTCGAAAAACAGGGGGCGCATCAGCGGCTGGCCGCGCTGGCTGTTTTCGAACGCGAGTGTGTAGTTATACGGCAGCAGGCGATAGCGCAGCTTGACGTACTCACGGGTGATGTCGCGGGTCTTGCGATCGTGGAACACCGGCTCGGAAGCAATGTGGTCCTGCGCGTGCGGACGGTATACGGGCTGGAAAACACCATACTGCAACCAGCGGATGTACAGCTCGCGGTCAAACTCTTCACCACCGGCAAAGCCGCCCAGGTCGGAGTGGATGTAGCCAAAGCCCAGCAGGCCCATCGACAGCGCCAGTTCCACCTGGGGTTGCAGGCCGCCCCACTCGCGGGACACATCACCGGTCCAGGGGATCATGCCGTAGCGTTGTGAACCGGGGAATCCGGCGCGCATCATGATAAACGGGCGGCGCTCGGGGTACTGTGCGGTTTGCTTCTCAAACAAAAGCTGTGCCCAGCGATGGCCATAGGCATTGTGGATTTCATCGGCCATGCCCACCGCGTGAACGGTATCGGACGGATGAACTTCCGGCTCACCCAGGTCACCCCACCAGCCGCCAACACCCTGCTGCAGCAGTTCGTCGTAAATACCCCAGAACCAGTCGCCAGCAGGTTTGGAAAAGACGTCGACCAGACCGGTATTGCCGAAATAAAAATCGAAACGCTTGGGGTCACCGGCGAGGTTTTTGGCCAGTGCGTTATTGGCAACGGCCTCATCCCAGCGCTCGGAGCTCGAGAGGATAAAGGGCTCGGTAATCAGGATGGTCTGAATGCCGCGCTCTTTCAGGTCCGCCATCATTTTGACCGGTTCGGGGAAGGTATTGCGGTCCCAGTCGAGGTTGCCCATGTGGCCCTTGATATCCGGGCCAAACCAGTAGAGGTCGAGCACGACTGCGTCGAGAGGGAAATCCTCCTCGGCAAACTTGTCGACCGTGGAACGTACTTCGGCTTCGCTGCGATAGCCGAAGCGCGAGGCAAAATTGCCCAGCGCCCAGCGCGGTGGCAATGGCTGGGTGCCGGTGACGGCGGTGTAATTTTCGATGAGCTGCGGATAGTTGTCGCCAGCGACGACAATATAGGAGGTGCGCCCGGCGACGGCCTCGAATTGCAGGATATCTTCATTGGTGGCACCGAGATCCAGCGTGCCTGTGGCGCTGTTATCGAACAGCAGGATGTATTTGTTGCTCGACATGACTGCCGGCAGGCTGAAATACATTTGCTCAGATTCAGTGGTGTAACCGTAGTGCGCGCGGTTATACAGCGGCAGGCGCTTGCCGCGGCGGTCCATGCCCAGTACACGCTCGCCACCACCCAGCAGTTTTTCTTCCGGGGCCAGATTAAAGCGGAAACCGCGCATGGTTTCGGTGGCAAAGAAGCCGGCCTCTTCCTGCAGCAGTGGTTTGCCGTCATGCAGGTAGGCAATGGAGAAGGGCGATTTATTGATGACGGCCGTCAGGTCGCCACTGGAGTAACGCAGCTCGTCGCTGGACTCCTGCAGCTGTCCTTCGGACTTCGCGTCGCTGGCAATGGCATAAGAGGGCAGCTGCTTGAGGTTGGGTCTCTGGTAGTGCACTTCGAGCGCCGCGTCGCCGCGCGGTGTGAGTGTCACTTCGGCATCACTCAGCTGCACGACGAGCGCATTGTCCTGCAGCTGGTGGCCGACGTAGTCGCGGGCGATCGCATCGGACATGCACAGCGCAGCGGTCAGCGCGGCGGTGACGGTGCGGGTAATGGCTCCGGCGGTTTTTCTGGCGCTGGTACGTTTGCGCAACAAATTACTCTGGGTCATCACTTACTCATTTTTCTGCGCCCCACTGTCGGGGGCGTTGGGTCTGTGTTCTTGCGGGCTTTTGGCCCTGGCCTCCACCGCGCACCGATGTATGGAGCGCAGCGGATTGCTGTTGGGTTTCGTTCAGTCGCTGAGTTCCAGCACCAGCACGCCGCGCGCCGGTATTTGCAGGTCGTCGAGCTGGTAGCGTTCGCCGGTCACGATATCGGTGCCGTGGGTGAAATCGCCGGTGGCCTCGGCAAAGTGCGCGGGCGGCAGCGCAAATGCTTCTTCGGCCTTGTTCATTGCGACCATCACGGATTTTTCGTCGTTATAGCGGAAGTACACATAGGTGTTTTCCAGTGGGGCGAAGTGCTTGACTTTGCCGGTGTGCAATGCCGGGTTGTCGCGGCGATAGTTGAACAGGGCTTTGACAAACTCCTGTGCCTGACGCTGTGCTGCGGGCAGGTTCTTGCCGTTGAAGGCGTTGACCTTGTCGCCGTTCCAGCCACCGGGGAAATCACTGCGCACAATACCATCGTCCCGGTGTCGCGGGCTTTCCATCAGGACTTCGTCGCCATAGAAAAACTGCGGGATACCGCGCATGGTCGCCACGTAGGCAATCGCCATGCGATACAGGTCGAGGTCGTCGTTCAGCTGGCTGAACAAGCGGCTGGTGTCGTGGTTGCCACCAAAAATCACCAGGCGCTGTGGGGTCGGGTACTGGAAGTCGTTGGCGAGGCCTTCATAGAGCGTGATCAGGCCACTGTCCCAGCTGTCGGCCCCGGTCAGACCTTCGCGCAGTGCGTAATGCAGTGGGAAATCCATCATGCTTTTCACACGGCCGCCGGTAGCGATGGCGTTTTCGTCACGCTGCCAGTGGGCGACCAGCGCGGCATTGCGGGTCCATTCTTCGCCGACGATGCTGAAGTTCGGATATTCCTTTTGGATGCGTGCAGCCCACTGCTGCAGGAAATCCTCGTCGGAGTATGCATAGGTGTCTGCACGAATGCCGCTGAGGCCTGCGTACTCAATCCACCACAGGGTGTTCTGGATCAGGTAGTTGGCCAGCAGTGGCTGCTCCTGATTCAGGTCGGGCATGGTGTCGACAAACCAGCCCTGCACGAAGCTCTGTTTGTCGATGTCGCTGGCGTTGGGGTCAACCGGCGTAAAACGGCTGTGGTTGGTGAGCATGTACTCACCGCGTTCGATGCCGTCGCCATTGAGCCAGTCCGCATCGGGCAGATCCTGCATCCACCAGTGGCCGCTGCCGATGTGATTGAGGACGACATCCTGGATTACACCGATACCTTTCTGGTCGGCCGCTTTCACAAACAGGCGGAAGTCTTCGTTGCTGCCGAAGCGCGCATCAATCGCGTAGTGGTCGGTCGCGGAATAGCCATGGTACGAGTAGGCCGGCTGGTTGTTTTCCAGCAGGGGGTTAGGCCATACCGCGGTGAAACCCATGTCGGCGATGTAGTCGAGGTGTTGCTGCATGCCGGCGATATCGCCC
The DNA here is from genome assembly GCF_056158985.1 of Microbulbifer sp. ABF4_148. Lineage (NCBI taxonomy): Bacteria > Pseudomonadati > Pseudomonadota > Gammaproteobacteria > Cellvibrionales > Microbulbiferaceae > Microbulbifer > Microbulbifer sp. ABF4_148. The sequence goes on along the minus strand of NZ_JBSWUI010000001.1, from coordinate 4,159,222 downwards.
CCGTGTCGGCCGCCAGGTGCGCTGCGATCGGGGCCCTCCGCCAGTCCGTTCACCTGATCGTTACTGGTGTCGCCGTTGGCGAAGCGATCCGGGGTAATCAGGTAGATGGCATCGCTGCTATCGAAACCGGCGCGTTCGGCGGAGCCGGGCTGGCGCGCCTTGAGGGTGTAGGAGAATTCTGCCCTGGTGACTTCGCCATCGCGGAGGCTGACAAGCAGGTCGCCCGGGCGGGTATCGGCGGAGATCTTGAGGTTGACGAACAGGTAGTTGGGATTGTCCGTGGTCTCGGTGCCCAGCACGGTCACGCCGGGATAGCGCACGGACGGGGTGAGTCCGGCCAGGTTGTCTCCGTGCAGCATCAGCTGCAGATCCGGTTCCTGCATGCCAACCCACCAGAACGGGGGCTCTACCCGTTGCGGCTGCTCGGGTGTTGTTTCCATGCTCTGGGCGGCGAGTGCCCCCGGACAGGCCAGTGCGGCCAGTAATATCCACAGCGGTTTCATTCGTTATTGTCCTTTCTCTCATCAACGTCAGGCGCGGAGCGGGGTCTTTGCCTGTTACTCCTCATCACCCGACATTTTGCGCAATGGCAACACATTTTGACTCCCCCTCCGAGCGGGGGGAGGTTTGGCGTCAAATTCCTCCACCACCCCCCGGGGGAGGATGTGGGCCGGGCTGCCCATCCATACCGTTGCAGTATGCCGGAGCGAGTGGTCTGTGGTCCGGCGGCAATACCAAGGGAGCGGCGTTCTCCCGGGTCATGCAGTGCGGTATCGCTGACCCCGCGGGGGTGCCAAAAAAATAATGAAGCGATGAGAACCAACATGAACAGACTCATACTATTTGCGGGGCTGATGATCGTCAGCCTCGCTGCGCAGGCCGAATGGTTCCTGCGCGGAACCCACAACAACTGGCAGGCCGATCAAATGCAGGATGTCGGCAGCAATACCATGCTGGCGTCCGGCGTGGTGTTCACTTCTGCCGGCCAATTCAAGTTTGACCGCTGGGGTGACTGGAGTGAGAACTACGGTACCAACCAGCAGCAGAACGGCCCGGATATCAGCGTTGCAGCCGGTACCTGGGATATCGAGTTCTACACCGATACCAAGGATTACAGCATCCAGCCCGCCGGTGCTCCGGATGCGGATAACGATGGTGTGCCCGACAGCCAGGATCAGTGCCCCAATACCGCCGCCGGCGTGCAGGTTGATGCTAACGGCTGTGAGGTGATCGTGAGCCTGCAGCTGCATCTGCGCGGCACCCACAACGGCTGGGTTGCGGGCGATCTGCTGGGTGACATTGGTGGTGGCCTCTACAGCGCCTGTCGCAACTTTGCCAATGGCGATGGAAGCGGCGGTCCGCGCTTCAAGATTGACCCGAATGGTGGTTGGGGCGGCGACGAATTCCCGGCTGCCGACGTGTCCGCCAGTGGCTGGACCGAGGTTGTGGTCAACGGCACTAGCCTGAGCATTGTCAGTGTGACTTCGGATATGGCCGCCGATTGTGGCAGCACGCCACTGGATACGGACGGTGACGGTGTGCCGGATTCCTCGGACCAGTGCCCGAACACCCCGGCCGGTGCTGAGGTGGATGCAAACGGTTGTGAAGTCATTGCGGATAGCGATGGCGATGGCGTAGCCGATACTGTCGATCAGTGCCCGAACACGCCGGCCGGAGCGGAAGTGGACGCGAATGGCTGTGAAGTCGTGGTGGACACCGATGGCGATGGCGTGCCCGATGCGGACGACTTGTGCCCGAATACCCCTGCGGGCGCCACGGTAGACAGCAATGGCTGTGAAGTGGTGCCGGGCCTCGAGCTGCACCTGCGCGGCACCCATAACGGCTGGGTCGCTGGTGACCTGCTGACCCGGGTTGCGGGTACGAACAATTACGAAGCCTGCCGCAACTTTGACAGCGGCGATGGCAACGGCGGGCCGCGCTTCAAGGTGGACCCGGACGGTGCCTGGGGTGGTGATGAGTTCCCGACTGCTGACCAGGCGGCCAGTGGCTGGACCCATATCCTGGTAGACGGTGACAGCAGCGCGCTGATCAGTGTCACGACCGACCTGGGTGCAAACTGTGGTGCGGCGCCGGTCGACAGCGATGGCGATGGTGTGGCGGATGGCAGTGACCTCTGCCCGAACACGCCGGCCGGTGCCACTGTGGATGCCGATGGCTGTGAGGTGGTTACGCCACCGCTGAGCGATTTCCGTAACCGCAGCATGTACTTTGTGTTTGTGGACCGCTTCCACAATGGTGATACCAGCAATGACGGTGGCAACAACCCCGCCGGCACTTCCGCCAGCAAACAGGCCGGCGGCCTGTCCGAGTGGAAAAAGTACTGGGGTGGTGATATCCAGGGCCTGATCGACAAGCTGGATTACCTGCAGAACCTCGGCATTACTGCCATCTGGGTAACCCCGCTAAACGACAATATCGACAACACCGGCAGCGATGGTGCTTACCACGGTTACTGGGGTCGCGACTTCTACGAAGTGGATGAGCACCTGGGTGACTGGGCGCTGGTCGATCAGCTGGATGCCGAGATGGAAGCCCGCGGCATGAAGCTGGTGCTGGATATTGCCCTGAACCATTCCAACCAAGACGACCAGTATGAGTTCGGTTCCCTCTATAAAGAAGGCACCTTCATCACCGACTTCCTGCAGGACGACGGTACCTGGTACCACCGCAATGGCGCCATCGCCGACTGTGGCGACAGTGACCCGAGCACCCAGTGCTTCGGCGAGTGGGACGACCCCTGGGCCTACACCAACAAGACGTTGTTCAACCTCACCGACTTTAATCACGGTGTCAGCAGCAACAGCGTTGCCGACCAGTACCTGATCGATGCCGCCATCAAGTGGATGCAGCACGGTGTAGATGCCTTCCGTATCGACGCGATCAAGCATATCGAGCCGAGCTTTATCAAGCGCTTCAATGATGCGGTGCGTGCGGTTGATCCGGATGTGTACATCTTCGGTGAATGGTACGGTGCGGGCGCTAACGACCCGGTATCCATGGCGTTCCTGAACTCTGACAACGGCAAATCTGAGTTGTTGGACTTCAATCTGCGCGATGAGATTGAAGCGGCGATCGCCGGTGACAGCACCATGACCGAACTCAATACCCATATTGAGTCCCGTTCTGCCGCGATGGGCGGCAATGGGCGCGAAAGCTGGCAGCCGATCTTCCTCGACAACCACGACGCTACCCGTACCAGTGTGTTCCTGCAGACCTCCGGTGCTGTGGATAACGGCCGCACCGGTAAGGGCTTTAGCAAGGCGCTGGCGGATGCCCGCCAGAACCTGGGTATGGCACTGGTGATGACCCTGCCGGGTATCCCCACTATCTATTACGGTAGTGAGCAGAACTCCACCTGGTTCGATCCAAATGGTGACGGCCAGATCGGTCACGATCCGTATAACCGTGAAGCCATGCCGTCGTTCGGTGAAACCAGCGATGCGTTCCTGATGATCAAGGCACTGGCGGAACTGCGTGCGCAGAGCCCGGCTCTGGCGTCGGGCAGCTATAACGAGCGCTGGGTAAATGGCGACATTCTGGTGTTCGAGCGTACCTCGGGCTCGGATAGCGTGATGGTCGCGGTGAATCGCGGTGGCAGCACCTCGATCAATGTCAGTAACCTGGGACTGGCTGACGGCCAATACAGCAGCCTGACCAGTGGTGACGTGGTGAATGTGAGCGACGGTTCCGCAGTGCTGAACCTGGACGCTAACGAAGTCATCGTGCTGCACTGACAGTACCTTCGATAGGGTGACCGGTTAGATTCTTGCCGGTTGCCCGCCCTGGCTGCGCGTTCGCGCGGCCTTTAGCCCTCTCACCCCCCTACGGGGAGGAGGGCTCCCCCCACTGCCCCTGTCACAATCGGACCATAACCACAATTCCGACGAACAGATTCAGCGGTGACAGACATGTCCAATTCCGTTTCGCCGACAGCGGCGCAACCCAAACTCCCCTTCTGGCAGGTGTGGAATGTCAGCCTCGGTTTCCTCGGGGTGCAGTTTGGCTTTGCCCTGCAGAATGCCAATGCCAGCCGTATCCTCTCGGACCTGGGTGCCGACCTGCACGCGCTTTCCCTGTTCTGGATTGTTGCCCCGTTGATGGGCCTGATTGTGCAGCCTATTGTTGGCTCCGCGTCTGACCGGACCTGGAGCCGCTTTGGTCGTCGCAATCCCTATATCCTGTTCGGTGCCATTGCGGCGGCCCTCGGTATGGCATTTATGCCGAATGCGGGCCTGGTGGTCGCCTTTATCGCACCGATGATTTTCGGCGGCATCATGCTGGCGATGATGGATGCGGCATTCAATGTGACCATGCAGCCGTTCCGTGCACTGGTGTCCGACATGGTGCCCTCCGAGCAGCGCACGCTGGGCTATTCCATCCAGTCTCTGCTGATCAACATTGGCGCCGTGTTCGGTTCCATGCTGCCGTTTATCCTGACCAATGTGATTGGCCTGGAAAATACCGCCGACAAGGGCGAGGTGGCTCCGTCAGTCATCTGGGCTTTCTATATTGGTGCCACCGTACTGTTGGGTACGGTGCTGTGGACCGTATTCCGCACCAAGGAGTATGCGCCGGAGCAGTACAACGCCTACAAGGGTATCGACAGTGAAGAGCTGGCGCGCGAGCAGGCTGAGCGCAAGTCTCTGGGGCAGCGCCTGAAGGGCTTCTTCCAGCTGCTGTTCAGCATGCCGAAGACCATGCGCCAGCTGGCACTGGTGCAGTTTTTCTCCTGGTTTGCCCTGTTCATCATGTGGGTGTATACCACCCCGGCGATTACCCAGCACGTGTGGGGTGTCGAAGCCAAATGGTTTGACCCGCACTATCTCGAGTCAGTCGGTGAGATCCCGGCGCATATCGCCGCGGCCAAAGGTGCTGCCGGTGACTGGGTGGGCATTATCTTCGCCGCCTATTCCCTGTTTGCTGCGCTGTTCTCCATCGCGCTGACCCGTATCGCTTCCACCATCGGCCGCAAGGCAACCTATAGCCTGTCGCTGCTGCTGGGTGGCCTGGGCTATATGAGCTTCCTGCTGTTCCAGGGCGGCGAGGCGACTCAGGTCAATCTGCTGATTACCGAAGTGACCGTGCCCAGTGGTGCGCTCGGCCTGTTGATCCCGATGATCGGTGTGGGCATTGCCTGGGCTGCGATTCTGGCGATGCCTTACGCGATTCTGTCCGACACTTTGCCGGCCAGTAAGACCGGCGTCTATATGGGTATCTTCAACTTCACTATCGCGGCGCCGCAGATTGTCTCTGCGCTGGTAGCGGGCCAGATCCTCAGCAAGGTATTCGACAATCAGGCGATCTACATCATCGTACTGGCGGGTGTTTGCATGGTGCTGGGGGCGATTTCAGTGTTCTTTGTGCGCGAGCAGGCCGCAGAGCAGGATGAACTGGCTCCGGCAACCTGCTAATTGCCCGATACTGTAACGTTTGAGTGCAGTCGCTGAGTACAAACGGCTGCGCTCACGCAGGCCCGAGGCTGCCCCGGCTTTTGACAAGCCGGGGCAGCACTTTCTAGACTGGCCGATCGACGTAGTTCCCTGTCTTTCGAGCACAAGATTCCCATGCCTTTCTCTGAACTCCTGAATTCCATCGATGCCGGCCTGGCCGCGTTTGCCAATTTTGTCTGGGGTACCCCGCTGCTGGTACTGCTGGTGGGCGGCGGCCTGTTCCTGCTGGTGTCTTCCCGCGGGCGGCCCTATCTGCATCTGGGGCACAGCATCGCGCTGTTGCGCGGTAAGTACGACGATCCCAATGATCCGGGGCAGGTGCCGCATCGGCAGGCGCTGTCCACGGCCCTGTCCGGTACGCTTGGGCTGGGCAATGTGGCCGGGGTCGCGATCGCCATTAGTGTGGGCGGGCCCGGCGCGATTTTCTGGATGTGGGTCACTGCGCTGGTGGGGGTGGCCACCAAGTTTTACACCGCCACGCTGGCGGTGATGTACCGCGGGCGCGATGCGGAGGGGGAGCTGCAGGGCGGTCCCATGTACGTGATTCGCGAGGCGCTTGGCCGTCGCTGGATGCCACTGGCCTATCTGTTCGCGGTGGCGGGATTGTGCGGCATGTTGCCGGTATTCCAGTCCAACCAGACCGTGCAGTTGCTGCGGGACTCCTTCGCGGTGCCGATGGGCGTTGTGGGTGAGGGCGGTTCGCTGTGGTTCGATTTCGCCGTGGGCCTGGTGCTGGCGGTCGCTGCCACCGTGGTGATAGCCGGGCGTATCCAGCGTATCGGCCGTTTCGCCGAGCGCGTGGTGCCGGGCATGGTGTTGTTCTACCTGGCGTTGACCCTGTTTGTGATCGCGAGCCAGTGGCAACAGGTGCCGGCGGCTCTCGGACTTATTATTACGGATGCTTTCTCCGGCCAGGCGGTTGCGGGCGGAGCGCTGGGGGCGGTGATCGCTACCGGGATCAGCCGCGGGGCATTTTCCAATGAGGCGGGTATTGGTACCGAGTCGCTTGCCCACGGTGCTGCCAAAACCCAGGAGCCGGTCCGTGAGGGTGTGGTGGCGATGCTGGGTCCGGTAATCGATACGCTGGTCGTGTGTACCTGTACCGCATTGGTGATTCTGCTCACCGGGGTTTGGCAGGACGCCGGGGGTATCGAGGGCATTACCATGACCGCCAATGCGTTCTCGCAGGTGTTCGGGGTGTGGGGCCCGGTATTGCTGTTGCTGATGGTACTGCCGCTGGCATTCTCAACCATGGTGACCTTCTGGTATTACGGCTCCAAGTGCTTTGTGTTCCTGTTTGGGAGCCGTTTCCAGAACTGGTATACCGCGGCCTACATCGCGCTGATCGTGATTGGCGCGGTGGCGTCGCTGAATGCTGTTAACAGCATCATCATTGGCATGTACGCGGTAATGGCGATTCCCACTATGACCTCGACCCTGCTGCTGGCAGGAAAAGTGAATCGTGCTGCCCGGACGTATTTCTCCGCCCTGCAGCGGCAGAAGGCGGAAGCGGCAGACAAATTGGCCGGGGGCGAGCGCGCCTGATCCGGCAGATAGGCAACTGAAAGGATGATGTATGCAACGGGTTAAGTCTGCACTCGACAACCAATTCTCCCTGTCGCGCCTGGCCTGGGGCCTGTGGCGCCTGGACAGCTGGGATATGACCCCGCAGGAATGCCTGACACTCTCCGAGCAGGTGTTGGAGCTGGGGATTACCACGTTTGATCACGCGGATATCTACGGTGACTATCAGTGTGAGGCGCTGTTTGGTGAGGCGCTGGCCCTGGATCCCGGGTTCCGCGACAAAATCGAGCTGGTGTCCAAGTGTGGTATCAAACTGACCGGTAGTGGTAATGACTTTGCCATCAATCACTACGACAGCAGTGCCGCCCATGTGCGCAAGTCGGTGGAGTCGAGCCTGCAGAAGCTGCGCACTGACTACCTGGATTTGCTGTTGCTGCACCGTCCGGATCCGTTGATGGATGCGGATGAAATGGCGGCGACGCTGCAGGGATTGGTTGATGCGGGCAAGGTGCGGGCCGTAGGGGTCTCCAATTTCCTGCCGCACCAATACGCATTGCTGCAGTCGCGCCTGTCCGTACCTTTGGTCGTCAACCAGATTGAAGTGTCGCCATTGCACAATGCACCGCTGTTTGATGGCCAGCTGGACTTCTGCCAGCGCGAGCGGGTCGTGCCGATGGCATGGTCACCATTTGGTGGCGGCAGCCTGTTTACCGGTGGCGGCGAGACAGCATTGCGTGTGCGTGGCTGTCTCGAAACACTGGGGCAAAAGTATGATGCTGAGGCAGACCAGTTGGTGCTGGCCTGGCTGTTGCGCCATCCGAGCCAGATCGTCCCGGTGCTGGGGAGCGGTAATATTTCCCGGCTCGCTTCCGCCGCTGGCGCGCTGCAATTAGAGCTGGAGCTGGAAGACTGGTTTGTGCTGTTGAGGGCGGCGCGAGGGCGGGACGTCGACTGATGTTCTGTCGGCGCAGGCGGTGCTTTCAGGGTGCGGCGGCTAAAGATTAGCCTCCGCACGCATTCTCCGGAACCAGCTGGTAGTCTTGCTGCTCCAGATCAAACTCCTCAAGCGGTGCCAACTTGGCTGGAACGCGGTAGTTGCGCAATGCGCTGCCGTCACGCCAGTCCAGAATGTTCAAATCGGCGCCCTCGACTCCATGCAGCAGCGTGTTGGCCTGGGTGGCTGCCACGCTGATCAGGGTCCGGTAAGCCATGGACTCGCCCAGCTGCAGGAAGCGGAAGTCCCCGTCTGCATGTTCGATGCGCAGCCACGCGGGGCCAGTGCTGGCCTGTGGTGTACCGAGAACGAGCGGGCCCTGGTTGTCCTGCAGCAGCGGGGTCAGTGGGTGCGTTTTGGTTGGCTCCTCGGTGCCGACCCATACCCAGCCCGGCAGGCCGATGCGGCACAGATGCCATTCACTGAGCCATACCGTCTGTTCGCTGTCGATGCGGAACTCGCCGTAATCCCGTTCTCCAGCGGCGGTTTTACCCTGGCCGAAATTCAGCTCTGCAGAGGGGTTTGCCTGGCGAAAGCTCTGTAGCTGCTGTGTCATCTCGTAGCTGACTTGCCAGTGACGCTCCAGCCGCCACTGGATGGGGTAGTTGCCCCATTCGACAATGTATTCCTCGCTTTCGCGGATGGTCTCCGCTACACGCCAGAAGGACCCCTCGATCAGAATGCAGTTCTCGCCCTGTTGACCGTCGCTGGTTTCCAGTGGTGCCGGTGCGGCATTGACGGTGTGGCGACCGCGCCCCTCAATGATTTCGTACCAGGGGTAGCCGTGGCGCAGGGGCGGCGGGAAGGCCAGCGGTGGCCTGCCAGCGAGGAGACGGCGGAACAAAACCGACTTCTCGATTTCGCCGTCCGTGAGCGTGTATCCCTCTTCCTGGCTGATCTGGCCCCAGGCAAACGCCGCGCGGATTAATTGTTTTTCTCTGTCGGAAAAATTCATAGTTATTGGAATACATCAGGTGAAACGTGAACGATATCACTCGGGCCGCCCAAGCGCCACGGCCCCCGGGCGACCCGTCCGGCAAACTTCGGTAGACTCGGTAACCCTGTGATCACGGAACTGGAGTGGCAAGTGGAATTAGGAATGATCAGTCGGTCGCCGCTGAAGACACTGCGGTGGGGAGCCGCTGCGATAGTTTCGCTGTTGGCCGGGCCGGTAATGGGGCAGGGAGCTCCCGGCGGAGAGTCTTTTGCAGACCGGGTCGCGCCGTCGCCCGAGCAATGCTTTATCCACGGATGGGGCAATCCCCTGCAGTGCCATCAGGTCGCTGTGTCAGGCTCCGGCGGCGCAATGCTGGCGGTCGCGGTAGCGCCGTCGTTGGACGAGAGTGACGCGGCGCCTTTGTTTTTGCTGGCAGGCGGTCCGGGTCAGGCAGCAAGCGATCTGGCCCCGCTGTTGCCGGCATTGCGCGGGGTCAATCGCAAACGCGATATCGTGCTGGTGGATCGGCGTGGTGCCGGTCGCTCCGGAGCCTTCGATTGCGCGCTACAGGAAAATCTGACCACTCAGTTGTCCGAGCTGGTTGCCCAATTGGCCGACTGCTACGCGGACAACACGCCGCTCACGAAGACGCTGAACAGCCGTCAGACGGTAGAGGACCTGGAGGAAGTGCGCCAATTCCTCGGCTATCCGCGCATCGCCCTGTGGGGTGGTTCCTGGGGGAGCCGCACAGCGCTGCTGTACCAGCAATGGTACCCGCAATCGCTGACCGCGCTGGTGCTCGACGGGGTGGCACCGATCGATAGCAAAGTGTTTCTTACCGCGCGGGTGGCGGAGCAGGCGCTCGAGCAGCTGGAAGCGGATTGTGCCGCTGATCCGGCCTGTGCGCGTTTTACCGGCTGGCGAGCGCAGCTGGACCAGCTGCTGGCGGACTGGGATCGAATGCCCCCTGAGTTGACCGATCCCCTCAGTGGCGAGCCTGTTGTGGAGCAGATTGCTGCCTGGCAGGTGGCAAATACGGTGCGCACCGCTTTGTACAGTCCGTCGACTTCGGCCCAATTGCCATTTGCCATTGATCAGGCCGCACAAGGCAACTGGCTGCCACTGTCTGGCCTGTCTGGCCAGTTCCTGGATACGAGTGGAAGCATGTCGATGGGTTTGACGTTTTCGGTGGCTTGCGCGGAGGAAATGAACCGTATTTCTCCGGACGAGGTTGCTGAAGATAGCCGCGGAAGCTTCCTGGGTTCAGGGTTCTTTGACCTGTTCCGCAGCGGTTGTGATGTGTGGCCAGTGGAACCGAGGCCCTATGCGGTGCCCGAGCCGCGGGATCATCCGGTACTGCTGATCTCCGGAAGCGCGGATCCGATTACGCCGCCGGAATACGCAGAGCGGGACCTGGATTACCTCAGTAACCGCCAGCACCTGGTGGTGGCGAGTGGGGGGCATATCAACTCGGCGCGCGGCTGCATCCCCGAGCTGATCGAAGATTTCCTTAGTGCGCCATCAGAACCCGTCGATAGCGATTGCGTTGCCAAAATCCAGCGTCCGCCGTTTATGGCCGGGGCGTTCGGTCCCGATCTGACGGGCGCTGATGCTGCAACGATAGAGGAGCAGTCCGATGATTGAAGTTCAGGGGCTGCGCAAGCAGTTTGACGGGAAAGCCATTCTAAAAGACCTGAGTTTTCAGGTACCGGACGGCAAGATTACGGCATTGTTGGGCGCGAATGGCGCGGGCAAGACGACTTGCCTGCGTATCGTTACCGGTTTGCTTGGCGCGGATGCGGGGCGTGTTCGGGTCGGTGGGACCGACGTGGCTGCGAACCCTCTCGAGGTGCGTCGCCAGCTGGGTGTGGTCGGCGATCGCGAGGGGCTGTACGAGCGGCTATCGGTGGAAGAGTATCTCGCGCTCTTTGCGCGCATGCAGGGTTTGCACGGCAGTGCGCTGGACGATGCGTTGAATCGCGTGCGCACTCAGCTGGAGCTCGAGGATCTCTGGGAGCGGCGCACCCGCGGATTTTCCCAGGGGGAGCGGATGAAGGTGTCTCTGGCGCGCGCGCTGGTACATCAGCCCCGCCATCTGATTCTGGATGAGCCTACACGCGGCCTGGATGTGCTGGCCGCCCGTCTGTTGCGGCGAACACTACTGCGCCTGCGTAATGCGGGTACCACCATCCTGTTTTCCAGTCATGTGATGTCGGAGGTTCTGGAGTTGGCCGATCGGGTGCTGGTGATGTCCGATGGTCGACTGGTCGGTGCCGGGGCGCCGGCGGAATTAATGGAGCAGGCTGGTTGCGAAAACCTCGAGGACACCTTTGTCACCATGGCGTATGGCCGCGAAGCGTTGCAGGGAGCGTTAACATGATGAATCTGCCACAGTTGATGCGCGGCCCGATGGGGGCCTTGTTACGGAAGGAAATGCTGGAGGCCTGGCGAGATCGGCGCGCCCTATGGATGGCGATTTGCTTCTCCCTGCTGTTTCCCGCGATGCTCGCGGGCGGCAGCGTTTTTGCGGTCAAAAAAGCCACGGAAGAAACCTATCGCATGGCCGTGCTGGGCGATACCGGGGCGGCGGAGCTGGCCCGGCTGGTGGATAACCGTCAGGTGGCGGCCGAGTATGTGGAAGGTGGTTCGCCGGAGGAGTTGCTGGATTCGGGTTTTGACCTGGTGCTGCAAGTAGGCGATGACTTTGGCAGTGCATATCGCCAGCTCAATGTGCCTTACCTTTATCTGTATCTGAACGCCGCCTCCGATGGCGGCCGGCGAGCGCAACAGATTGTCGAGGGAGGGCTGCAGCAGTTGCAGGGGCAGGTCGTTCGCCAGCGTCTGGTCGCAAGAGGAGTGGCACCGCAGCTGATGGCGCCATGGAAGCTGGAAGTGCGTGACCTGAGCACGCCGAGTAGCCGCGGGGCGATGCTCCTGGCGATGGTGCCCGGACTGCTGATCCTGACCCTGTTCGTGGCAAGCCTCGCGACCTCTGTTGATACCTCCGCGGGCGAGCGTGAGCGGCTGAGCCTGGAGGTGTTGCTGATGCAGCCATTGCCCCGCTGGCAGGTTGTCCTGGCGAAAATGATCGCGGTGGCCAGCATGGGCTGGCTGGGTGCGGTGCTGGCGATTGCGGCCCTGGTTGCGCTGATGCCGCTGATGCCGCTGGCTGAGCTGGGTATTCGGCAGGCGACCAGTGTCAGCGGGGTCGTGGCGATGGCGCTGTTGTTGCTGCCTCTGGCGCTACTGGTTTCGATCGTCCAGATTCTGCTGGCGTTGCGTTCGCAGTCGTTCAAGGATGCACAGACACAATTGAGTATTTTGCAGATTGCGCCGGTGCTGGTATTGATGGCGCTGGATATGTCGCGCGTTGAATTGAATGACCCTGTTTGGCATCTGGTACCCCTGGTATCGCAACAGCAGTGGTTGAAAGCCCTGTTGATCGGTGAGGCGGTATCTCTGCCTCTGGTGCTGGCGGGATCGCTGGTGACGCTCGGGTTGTCGCTTTTGGCGGTACTGCTGGGAGCGAAGGCACTGCAGCGGGAAACCCTGCTGAGCGCCACCTGAATCGTTGAGTGAAGTTGGAATTTATATGATTGATGCCCGCGAAGGCGTGCTGACCATTGACCTCGAGGCTCTGGGCGAGAATTACCAGCGCATGTCTGCGCGTTTGACCGGTCGGGCGCGCTGCGGTGCCGTGGTCAAGGCCGATGCTTACGGGCTCGGTGTCGCACAGGTGGCGCCGGCGCTGTATCGCCGTGGTTGCCGAGACTTTTTTGTGGCGACGCAGGCCGAGGGTGAGTCATTGCGCCGGCTGCTACCGCCTGATGCGCGGGTACTGTTGTTCACCGGTGTCCGGGCCGGTCGCGAGCTGGACTGCATGCGCGCTCGACTGGTGCCCGTGCTGGTTTCGCTGGAACAGGTGAAGCGGTGGGCCCAGGCCTGTACCCGGGCCAATCTTCGTGCGCCGGCGGCACTGAAGCTGGATACGGGAATGACCCGTTTGGGGTTGTCACTTGAGGAGTTTGCGCAACTCCTGGCGGATCCGGCGCTGGTGCGTGCCGCGAATGTAGACCTGTTTATGAGCCATCTCGCATGTGCAGACGAGTCCCGGCATCCTTTGAATGCCCTGCAGTTGGCGGAGTTTGAGGCGGCTAGCCAGCGTCTGCGCGCGCTGTTGCCAGAAGTTCAGCTGAGCCTCGCCAACTCGTCAGGTATTTGTCTTGGCGAGCAGTATCATTTTGATGTCGTCAGGCCCGGAGCCTCCCTGTATGGCGTGAACCCGTTACCGGGTGAGCCAAATCCGATGTTGCCGGTTGTGCGAATGGCTCTGCCGGTAGTGCAGGTGCGTCGCGTCGACGCGGATCGCCCCGTGGGTTACGGGGCGACAGCAACCGCGACTGCCGGCAGCTGGTTGGCAGTGGCGCGCGGGGGTTATGCCGACGGTATACTGCGCTCGCAAAGTGGCAGCGGCAGCGGATGGGCCCTCGGCCGCAAGGTACCGATGGTGGGTCGGGTATCCATGGATTCCACGGTTTACGATATCAGTGCGTTGAGTGACGCAGAGCGAAATTTGCTGGAGAGCATTGAGGTGCTGAACGCCCAGTTGACCGTGGATGATGTCGCCGCCGGTGCGGGCACTATTGGTTATGAGATTCTCACCAGTCTCGGTGTGCGGTACTACCGCCGGTATCTGGGGAAATAGGGGTTTGGATATGTCATCAGGGCAGAGTGCGCTGAAGCCTCTGAGGCCAGTGCTGGAGTTGCTGGCAGATGGGCAGGTGCATTCGGGTGAATCCCTGGGTGAGGCGCTGGGAGTCAGCCGCGCAGCCGTTTGGAAGCAATTGCAGAAGCTCGCCGATATCGGACTTGAGCTGGAATCCGTGCGGGGCAAAGGGTATCGCCTTCCGGATGGTCTGGATCTGCTCGATCCTCGGGCTGTGCGCGAGGGACTGTCCCCGGGTGCGAGCGAGATTTTGGCCAGTCTTGAGATCCACGATCAGGTGGACTCTACCAATGCGCGTGTTCTTTCTTTGCTCGAGCAGGGAGAGGGGCACGCCCTGGCTATGTTCGCGGAACGCCAGACGGCGGGACGCGGACGGCGTGGCAGGCAGTGGCTGAGTCCATTCGGCAGCGGCATCAGCCTGTCCCTCGGCTGGCAGTTCAATGGCGGCGTACAGTTGCTTGAGGGGCTCAGCCTTGCGGTGGGGGTGTCCCTGGCGCGTGCATTGGGTCGATTTGATATCCCCGATGTCAGCCTCAAGTGGCCCAACGATATCTGGTGTCGCGGACGCAAGCTTGCCGGTGTGTTGCTGGAACTGAGTGGTGATCTGACCGACCGTTGTGCAGTGGTGCTGGGTGTCGGCTTGAACGTCGGGCTGCCGCGGTCTCAGGCTGCTCAGATTGATCAGCCCTGGATTGATCTTCGACAGGTTGCTCCAGGCGTGAGCCGCAATGATCTGGCCGCAGCCATGCTCAATGAATTGCTGCCGCTACTCCACGGGTATGCGGACCGGGGGTTCGCGGCGTATCGCGAGGACTGGCAGGCACTGGACCATTTCGCTGGGCGTACTGTGCGTCTGCAGTCATCGACGCAGGCATGGCAGGGAGTTGCCCGGGGTGTTGATCACACGGGTGCCCTGTTGCTGGAGGTGGAGGGAGAGCTGCAGGCCTATCACGGCGGAGAGATTTCATTGCGAGGAGAGTCGTGATACTGGAGTTTGATCTCGGCAATACCCGCGGAAAGTGGCGTATCGTCAAAGACGGCGTGGTCGTCGAGCGGGGATCTCTGGACCACAGCCGGCTGGGTACTGGGCAGGAGGTCCCTGCAATCTGGCGCACGCCAGAGCTGCAGCGGGTTCGCGCCGCGAATGTCGCCGGTGGTGAAGTGGCCGCAGCGCTGGAGCGCGAATTTGCATCGTCGGGACTGGCAATAGAGTACGCGCGGGTCGAGCCTCTCTGGTCCGGAGTTTCCTGTGCTTATCGAGATGTCTCGCGGCTCGGGGTGGATCGTTGGCTGGCGGTGCTGGCGGTGCATGCGCGAGATGTCGCGCCGGCGCTCGTGGTTGATGCCGGGAGCGCGGTCACGCTGGATTTGTTGGGCAGTGGCGGGCAGCATCTTGGCGGCTATATCGTGCCCGGTCTGGGATTGATGCGGCGAGCACTGTACCGGGATACCGATGCGGTTAAAGTTGCCGAGCCGGCAGAGGCGATATCCCTGGCCCCCGGTCGGCACACCGACGAAGCGGTGAATCATGGGCTGCCGCTAATGGTGCTGGGCGCTATCGAAATGGCGCTTGCCCAGCTGGTTGCCGCGGAAGACAAATCGGGTCGCGCGGGTATTCCCAAGGTTTGGTTTACCGGAGGAGATGCGCCGACACTATCGGCGCTGTATGGTGGCGTGCAGGAGCATGTCCCCGAATTGGTTTTGGATGGTCTGGCAATCAGTAATCCCTGAAGCCGGATCACATTGTGAAGAATTGGTGGTAAATAGAGCATATGCGCTGGATCGTATTGGCGTTACTGGTGGCAAATATTGCCGTGTTCGCCTGGTTTCAGACTGCAGGAAAGGCGGTCTCTGAGCGGCGCGCGGATGCGCCTGAGCGCGACACTGCTGGCGCCCGCCTGGAGTTGCTGGAAGAGGCCGGCCCGGATTTTGTGCGGCAGTCAGCCCCTGAGCCTGAATTGCCCGCTACGCCCGCTGAAAGTCGCGCGGAAGATTCGGCATCCCGGCTCAATGGCGACCCGGCGGTCGATCCGGTGGGTGGTGTCGGAGAGCGCATCTGCACGATACTGGGGCCGTTTGCCGAGGCGTATCAGGGAAATGACGTAGTCGAGCGGCTCGCTGCGCTCTCGGTGGAAGGGGATTTGCGTCAACTGGAGATGCCCGGGCGCATGCGCTACTGGGTATTCCTCGATCCACTGGGCTCATCCCGTGAGGCTTTCAACCGTTTGCGTGAACTGCAGGCCGCCGGCATCGACAGTTATGTGATCCCCAAGGGGTCACTGGAGAACGGGATTTCCTTTGGTATTTTCAATGAACCGGCGCGCGCCGAGAAGCTGCTCAATGAGCTGACTGCGAAGGGGGTTGCCGCGAAAAGTCGCGAAGAGCCGGAGATGCATCTGGAACGCTGGGTTGTGATTCCGCCTGGAGGGGCCGATGCCCTCGCTGAGGATTTCTGGGTGCGAATTGCCCGGGATTACCCGGACCTGGATCGGCGCCAGAACCTCTGTAGCGAGCTGGCGCCGGAATAGTACTGATTGAATAAAAAAGTCCTTTCGCAACGGTTGCTTGTCAGCAGAACATCCCCTAGAATCCCGCCCTCACTTACGGGGTACCACGTGTTGCCGTAAGTGCTGAGACAGGGCTGGCGTAGCTCAGTTGGTAGAGCAGCTGACTTGTAATCAGCCGGTCGGGGGTTCGACTCCTCTCGCCAGCTCCATTTTTGTCTCATGCGCTGTTGAGCTTTAGGAATCGCAGGTAAGTCTGTGAATTTAAAGAAAAAAGTGTTGACAGTGTGATGGCGTGTGTAGAGAATGCACACCGCTTTCAGCAGGGGTTCCCGAGTGGCCAAAGGGATCAGACTGTAAATCTGACGCGAAAGCTTCGGTGGTTCGAATCCACCCCCCTGCACCATTATTCAGGCTTCACTCGACTCGTTGAGTGGTTGCCGCCAGCGGAAGGTTGAATGGGCCCTGGCATTTAGGACCTTTATCCGGCCGTTCGGTACGAGGTGGTAATGCGGGCATAGTTCAATGGTAGAACCTCAGCCTTCCAAGCTGATGATGCGGGTTCGATTCCCGCTGCCCGCTCCAAGATCTGCTCTGGAGTGGATCGAGATTCCCGGCTTGCCGGGGTGTGACTCGCAAGGATTAACGGGTCGCTGCCAGTAAGTGCTGGCAATAAGCAGTAGCGTGCTCATGTAGCTCAGGGGTAGAGCACACCCTTGGTAAGGGTGAGGTCGGCGGTTCAAATCCGCCCATGAGCTCCATTTTTTTGATGGCCGCGGGGGCAGATGTCTCTGCGGTTATTTGTATCCGGGTATCGCGTTTTTTGTGGTGATTGGATACGCCGGTTCTTTAAATAGCTGTGCCAACGGGTGCATCTATTAATTGGAGGCTGCAATGGCAAAAGAAAAGTTTGAACGTTCCAAGCCCCACGTAAACGTGGGCACCATCGGTCACGTTGACCACGGTAAAACCACCCTGACCGCTGCTCTGACTCGCGTATGTGCTGAAGTTTGGGGCGGTGACGCGGTAGCGTTTGACGGTATCGACAACGCTCCGGAAGAGCGTGAGCGTGGTATTACCATTGCTACCTCCCACGTTGAATACGAGTCCCCGACCCGTCACTACGCGCACGTAGACTGCCCGGGACACGCTGACTACGTTAAGAACATGATCACCGGTGCTGCTCAGATGGACGGCGCTATCCTGGTATGTTCCGCAGCTGACGGCCCCATGCCGCAGACTCGCGAGCACATCCTGCTGTCTCGTCAGGTTGGTGTACCGTACATCGTGGTATTCCTGAACAAGGCTGACATGGTAGACGACGAAGAGCTGCTCGAGCTGGTAGAAATGGAAGTTCGCGAACTTCTCGACCAGTACGAGTTCCCGGGTGATGACACTCCGATCATCGTTGGTTCTGCTCTGATGGCCCTGAACGGCGAAGACGACAACGAAATGGGTACCACCGCTGTTAAGAAGCTGGTTGAGACCCTGGACGAGTACATTCCGGAGCCGGAGCGTGCGGTAGACCAGCCGTTCCTGATGCCGATTGAAGACGTATTCTCCATCTCCGGTCGTGGTACCGTTGTAACTGGTCGTGTTGAGCGTGGCGTGATCAATACTGGCGACGAGATCGAGATCGTTGGCATCAAGGAAACCACCACTACTACCTGTACTGGTGTTGAGATGTTCCGCAAGCTGCTCGACGAAGGTCGTGCTGGTGAGAACATTGGTGCGCTGCTGCGTGGTACCAAGCGTGACGAAGTTGAGCGTGGTCAGGTTCTGGCTAAGCCGGGCTCCATCACCCCGCACACCAAGTTCGAAGCGGAAGTGTACATCCTGTCCAAGGACGAAGGTGGTCGTCACACCCCGTTCTTCAAGGGCTACCGTCCGCAGTTCTACTTCCGTACCACTGACGTGACTGGCGCTTGTGAGCTGCCGGAAGGCACCGAGATGGTAATGCCGGGCGACAACATCCAGATGGCGGTTACTCTCATCGCGCCGATCGCGATGGAAGAAGGTCTGCGCTTCGCGATCCGCGAAGGTGGCCGTACCGTTGGTGCTGGCGTTGTAGCCAAGATCATCGAGTAATCGATGCTGAGTGTGTGGCGGGGCGGTCCCGCTGCGCACTTTTCAAATGCGGGGGAGAATGCTAATATCCGCCCCCGCATTTTTTGGTCTTTGGCGTTTAATTTCGCAATGACCAAGAATTGCTCCAGGCCAGTAGTTCAATTGGTAGAGCACCGGTCTCCAAAACCGGCTGTTGGGGGTTCGAGTCCCTCCTGGCCTGCCATTTTTCCAGCGCCCCGTCTTGATTGCCTGAGGGCGTTGCGGGTTGACCGTTAGGTCGGCGACCTGCTTTGTAATCGCTAAGGGCTTCTTTGTATGAATGCGAAAGTAGAGGCGAAAACGTTTCGTCTTGACGGCCTAAAGTGGTTGCTGGTCGTGCTGCTGGTAGGTGGCGCTATTGCCGGCAACTCCTACTACGCTGAATTCCCCCTCCTGTACCGCGTTCTGGCGATGGTTGCCATCTGTCTGGTGGCGCTGGTTGTCGCGGTCAATACCGCCAAGGGCGATGCGCTCTGGACTCTGTTGCGTGAAGCGCAGGCAGAGGTGCGGCGTGTAGTTTGGCCTACTCGCCAGGAGGCTACTCAGACTACCCTCATCGTGGTTGTATTTGTGTTGATCGTCGCCCTGATTCTGTGGGCGCTGGACTCAGCTCTGGGCTGGGTTGTATCCAAGTTTATTGGCTAAAGGTTGACGCATGTCTAAGCATTGGTACGTGGTACAGGCGTATTCCGGCTATGAAAAGCGCGTTGCGTCCTCTCTGAAAGAGCGTATTGAGCTCCATGAGATGGGGCATCTGTTTGGTGAGGTCTTGGTGCCTACCGAAGAGGTGGTGGAAATGCGCGCTGGCCAGAAGCGTAAGAGTGAGCGCAAGTTCTTCCCGGGTTATGTCCTGGTGGAGATGGAGCTCAATGATGACACCTGGCACTTGGTGAAAGAGACGCCGCGTGTGCTCGGCTTTATTGGCGGCAAGGCGGACAAGCCTGCACCAATCACCGATCGCGAAGCGCAGGCTATCCTGAATCGTATCGACGACTCTGTGGATAAGCCGAAGCCCAAGACGCTGTTTGAACCGGGTGAAATGGTTCGCGTCATTGATGGTCCGTTCAACGACTTCAATGGTGTTGTTGAAGAAGTGAATTACGAGAAGAGCCGCCTGCGTGTTGCAGTGCTGATCTTCGGTCGTTCCACTCCGGTGGAGCTGGAATTCGGTCAGGTCGAGAAGAGCTGACCCGCAATTGGATTGTTTGCCCTCTTTCGCTGTGCGCGGAAGGGGGTTTTCGCGTCCCTGAAATCTGCTGTCTGGCAATTTGGGGGCACCAGGGGAGCCTGGCATTGCGGTCTCTATTGTAAGGGGCTGGTTAGTGCGGGCGTTACCACCCAACTAGAGGAGAGCTGTAATGGCTAAGAAAGTAGAAGCTTACATTAAGCTGCAAGTGGCCGCTGGCCAAGCAAACCCGAGTCCGCCCGTTGGTCCTGCGCTGGGTCAGCACGGCGTGAACATCATGGAATTCTGTAAGGCGTTCAACGCCCAGACCCAGAGCCTGGAGCCGGGCGCTCCGGTGCCGGTAGTGATCTCCGTATACAACGATCGCTCCTTCACCTTCACCATGAAGACTCCGCCGGCTTCCTTCCTGCTGAAGAAAGCAGCGAAGATCAAGTCTGGTAGTGGCCGTCCTAACACTGAGAAAGTGGGCAAACTGACCCGCGCTCAGCTGGAAGAAATTGCCACCGCAAAGATGCCAGACCTGACTGCTTCTGATATGGACGCAGCGGTTCGCACTATCGCGGGTTCCGCGCGCAGTGCTGGTATTGAGACGGAGGGTGTGTAAGTGGCCAAACTGAGCAAGCGTCAGCGCGCTATCGCTGAAAAAGTTGAAGCAGGTAAGGCTTACGGTATCGAAGACGCCGTTTCTCTGCTGAAAGAACTGTCCAACGTCAAGTTCGCCGAGACTGTCGACGCCTCCATCAATCTGGGTATCGATCCGCGTAAATCCGACCAGGCTGTTCGCGGTGCGACCACTCTGCCGCACGGCACTGGTAAAGAAGTACGCGTTGCCGTATTCACCCAGGGTCCGAATGCTGACGCCGCTAAAGAAGCGGGCGCTGACCTGGTAGGTATGGACGAGCTGGCTGCTGACGTAAAAGCCGGCAAGATGGATTTCGACGTGGTGATCGCTTCTCCGGACGCGATGCGCGTTGTTGGCCAGCTGGGCCAGATCCTTGGTCCGCGCGGCCTGATGCCGAACCCGAAGACTGGCACTGTTACCCCGGACGTGGCGACTGCAGTCAAGAATGCCAAGGCTGGTCAGGTGCGTTTCCGCGCTGACAAGGGCGGCATCATTCACGGCGGCATCGGCAAGGTTGCTTTCGACGCAAGCGCGTTGAAAGAAAACCTGGAAGCGCTGGTTGCGGACCTGAAGAAAGCCAAGCCGGCTTCTGCCAAGGGCGTGTTCCTGAAAAAAATCACCCTGAGCACCACTATGGGCCCGGGTCTGGTGATCGATCAGGCTTCCCTCGACATCAAATAATTGAATGTCTGGCCGCGGTACCAGCTGCGGCCACTCTCTCATGCGCATTGCGGGTGAGGGGCAACAGAACTTTGGGGTCCGCTGGACTGTCTAGGCAGGAAAGCGGGCCGTCAAAGACCGTAGGTGTTTCGCAGGTTTGAGGTTTAGCTTGCGCGACTTAATCCGGATTCCGGCCAGGCTGGCCATCGGTGAATTCGAGCCTACGCAGACGGTGTCGCCCAAACCAGTATTTTTTACTGGATTTGAGCTTTATGCACCGGAACGGATCGGATGAGTTTCATCCGGTTTTTTTCAAATCCAGGAGTGACACTATGGCTATTGGACTCGAAGACAAGAAAGCGATTGTCGCAGATGTCCAGCAGGCTGCTGAAGGTGCTCTGTCAGCGGTGGTTGCGGATTCCCGCGGCGTAACCGTGAATGACATGACTGCCTTGCGCAAAGAGGCTCGCGAGAACGGCGTTTGGTTGAAAGTCGTCCGCAATACTCTGGCGCGTCGCGCTCTGGCCGGTACCGAATTCGAATGTCTCACCGAGACGTTCGTTGGTCCCAGCATTATTGCCTTTTCTAATGAACACCCGGGTGCCGGTGCGCGCATCCTCAAGGAGTTCGCCAAGGGTAATGACAAGCTGGAGCTGAAAGGTGCCGCCTTCGAAGGTGAGGTGACTGATATCGCTGTGTTGGCAAGCCTGCCGACCTACGACGAAGCAATCGCCAAGCTGATGAGCGTGCTGAAAGAAGCATCCGCTGGCAAGCTGGTCCGCACTATTGCGGCCGTTCGCGACCAGAAAGAGCAAGAAGCTGCTTAATCACTTCGTACATCGAAGTCGCAGTTTTCAAAACTTATTTGAGCAGTTGACTGCTCACACAAATCAGGTACTTACAAATGTCTCTGACTAAAGACGATATCATCAATGCGATCGCTGAAATGTCCGTAAAGGACGTTGCTGAGCTGATCGAAGCTATGGAAGAGAAGTTCGGTGTAACTGCTGCTGCCGCTGTTATGGCTGGCCCGGCTGGTGGTGAAGCTGCCGCTGAAGAGAAGACTGAATTTGACGTAATTCTGACTTCTGCTGGCGACAAGAAAGTAAACGTGATCAAGGTTGTTCGCGGTATCACCGGTCTTGGCCTGAAAGAAGCCAAGGGTCTGGTAGACGGCGCTCCGAGCCCGCTGAAAGAAGGCGTAAGCAAGGAAGAAGCCGAAGCAGCGAAGAAAGAGCTGGAAGAAGCTGGCGCTGTTGTAGAACTGAAGTAATTCGGTTTTACACACTCTCGCTGAAAGCCGGCAATGCCGCTTTCAGCGACAAGGCTGGTGGGTTATGCCCGCCGGCCTTTTTGCCGTTTGCGGCACTGGCGTTTTTCGCCACAGTCGCATTCGGTAGAGAGGGTTCTGTTCAGTGTAGGACACTGCATTGACCAGAGGCTTCTCGCCCGGGGAAATTGGGCTCAGAGTAAGATTATTTTTGGATGGTTAGGCCGGCTGGTTGTCGCGCTGGCAAATAATTTTACTCTGGCCCCGGTTTCCCGATTCGGGCAAACCAAGAAGTCTTGTCACTGATCAAGCTGGGGAATATGAATGGCTTACTCATACACTGAGAAAAAACGTATCCGAAAGGATTTTGGCAAGCTGCCAAAGGTCATGGATGTGCCTTTCCTGCTTGCGATACAGCTGGACTCGTATCGCAAATTTACCCAGGCCGATGCCCGGCCTGACGACAGACTGGATGTCGGATTGCAGGCGGCGTTTAAGTCCGTATTTCCGATTGTCAGCTATTCCGGCAATGCTGCACTGGAATTTGTAAGCTACACCCTGGGCAAGCCCGCATTCGACGTAAAAGAATGTACTCTGCGTGGCGTAACCTACGCCTGTCCGTTGCGTGTGCGCGTTCGCCTGATTATCTATGATAAGGAATCAGCGAATAAGTCCATCAAGGACATCAAGGAGCAGGAAGTGTACATGGGCGAAATTCCGCTCATGACCGAGAACGGTACCTTTGTGATCAATGGTACCGAGCGCGTGATCGTATCCCAGCTGCACCGTTCCCCGGGTGTATTCTTCGATCACGACAAGGGTAAGACCCACTCCTCCGGTAAACTACTGTATGCCGCGCGCGTGATCCCCTACCGTGGCTCCTGGCTGGACTTCGAGTTCGATCCGAAGGACCTGGTTTACGTCCGAATTGACCGTCGCCGGAAGCTGCCCGCGACCATTTTGCTGCGTGCGCTGGGCTACAGCTCCGAAGAAATGCTGGGCATGTTCTTCGATACCAGCACATTCGAACTGGGCGAAGAGTCGGCCAAACTGGAACTGATCCCGTCGCGTCTGCGCGGCGATGTTGCCTCCTTCGATATCAAGGATGGCAGCGGCAAGGTGATCGTTGAGGAAGGTCGACGCATTACGCCGCGTCATATCCGCCAGTTGGAAAAAGCTGGTGTGGAAACCCTCGAAGCGCCGCTGGAATACCTGTACGGCCGTGTTCTGGCGCACGACATCATTGATGAGTCCACCGGTGAAGTTGCCGTGGAAGCCAACGCTGAGATCACTGAAGAAGTGGTCGGCAAAATGCGTGCGCTTAACGTCAAGACGTTCCAGACGCTGTACACCAACGACCTCGACTGCGGTCCGTTTATTTCCGATACCCTGCGCGCGGACCCGTCCCGTACGCAGCTGGAAGCGCTGGTGGAAATCTACCGTATGATGCGCCCGGGCGAGCCGCCCACCAAGGAGTCTGCGGAAACCCTGTTTGAGAACCTGTTCTTCACCGACGAGCGCTACGACCTGTCAGCGGTTGGTCGCATGAAGTTCAACCGTCGCCTGGGTCGTGAAGACGAAACCGGTGAGGGTACCCTGAGCAAAGACGATATCGTTGAGGTACTCAAAACCCTGATCGATATCCGTAACGGCCGCGGCATGGTCGATGACATCGATCACCTGGGTAACCGTCGTGTGCGTTCCGTCGGCGAAATGGCTGAAAACCAGTTCCGCGTAGGCCTGGTGCGTGTAGAGCGCGCCGTAAAAGAACGTCTGTCCATGGCGGAGTCCGAGGGCCTGATGCCTCAGGACCTGATCAATGCCAAGCCGGTAGCGGCTGCGGTGAAAGAATTCTTTGGTTCTTCCCAGTTGTCCCAGTTTATGGACCAGAACAACCCGCTGTCGGAAGTGACACACAAGCGCCGTGTTTCTGCGCTTGGCCCGGGTGGTCTGACCCGTGAGCGTGCCGGTTTTGAGGTTCGCGACGTTCACCCGACCCACTACGGCCGCGTATGTCCGATTGAGACACCGGAAGGTCCGAACATTGGTCTGATCAACTCGCTGGCAACCTACGCGCGTGCCAACCATTACGGCTTCCTGGAAAGCCCGTATCGCAAGGTTGTTGACGGCAAGGTTACCGAAGAGATTGAATACCTGTCGGCGATCAACGAAGCCAACTACGTTATCGCCCAGGCTTCTGCTGCAGTGAATGAAGACGGCCGCTTTGCCGATGATCTGGTTAGCGCACGCTTCCAGAACGAATTTAGCCTGAAGCAGCCGGAAGACATCGAGTACCAGGACGTGTCCGCGCGTCAGGTGGTGTCCGTTGCGGCAGCGATGATTCCGTTCCTCGAGCACGATGATGCGAACCGCGCACTGATGGGCTCGAACATGCAGCGCCAGGCGGTGCCGACGCTGCGTGCCGACAAGCCGCTGGTCGGAACCGGTATGGAGCGTACTGTTGCGCGCGATTCCGGTGTGTGTGTTGTCGCCAAGCGTGGCGGCGTGATCGAGCGTGTCGATGCCAGCCGTGTTGTTGTGCGTGTCCACGATGACGAGGTGGAAGCCGGTGATGCCGGTGTGGATCTGTATGGTCTGACCAAATACACCCGTTCGAACCAGAACACCTGTATCAACCAGCGCCCGATCGTGAAGACTGGCGACGTGGTTGCTCGCGGTGACATCCTGGCAGACGGCCCGTCCGTTGACCTGGGTGAGCTGGCGCTGGGCCAGAACATGCGTATCGCATTCATGCCCTGGAACGGCTACAACTTCGAGGATTCCATCCTTATCTCTGAGCGCGTCGTGCAGGAAGATCGCTTCACGACCATCCACATTCAGGAACTGACCTGTATCGCCCGTGATACCAAACTGGGCAGCGAAGAGATTACTGCGGATATCCCCAACGTAGGTGAGTCTGCGCTGAATAAGCTGGATGAGTCCGGCATCGTTTATATCGGTGCGGAAGTCGGCGCTGGCGACATCCTGGTTGGCAAGGTGACGCCGAAAGGCGAGGCCCAGCTGACTCCGGAAGAGAAGCTGCTGCGTGCGATCTTCGGTGAGAAAGCCTCTGACGTGAAAGACACTTCCCTGCGTGCGCCGAGTGGCACTCGCGGTACCGTGATTGACGTACAGGTCTTTACTCGTGACGGTCTGCAGAAGGACCAGCGCTCTATCGATATCGAAAAGGCGCAGCTGGATGAAGTCCGCAAAGACCTGAACGAGGAATACCGTATTGTCGAAGGCGCGACCTTTGAGCGTCTGCAGGCGGCCCTGGAAGGTCAGACCGTCGCTGGCGGTAAAGGCGTCAAGAAGGGCGATGTGCTGTCTGCCGCTGTGCTTGCCGAACTGCCGCGTGAAGACTGGTTCAAACTGCGTCTCGCAGAAGAGAGCCTGAACGAACAGCTCGAAAAAGCCGAAGCTCAGCTGAATGAGCGACGCAAGCTGCTCGACGAGCAATTTGAAGACAAGAAGAAGAAACTGGAGTCCGGTGACGATCTGGCACCGGGTGTGCTGAAGATCGTCAAGGTTTACCTTGCGATCAAGCGTCGTATCCAGCCGGGTGACAAGATGGCCGGTCGCCACGGTAACAAGGGTGTGATCTCCGTGATCAAGCCGGTCGAGGATATGCCGTACGACGAGAATGGTGAGCCGGTCGATATCGTGCTTAACCCGCTGGGTGTTCCTTCTCGTATGAACGTCGGACAGGTTCTTGAAATGCACCTCGGTATGGCCGCCAAGGGCCTGGGTGTAAAGATCGACAAGATGGTCAAGGAGCAGCAGGAAGTCGCCAAGGTGCGTGAGTTCCTGGGAGAGGTATACAACTCCACGGGTGGCCGCAAAGAAGATCTGGACGAGCTGACCGACCAGGAAGTACAGGCCATGGCGCAGAACCTGCGCAAGGGTGTACCGATGGCGACGCCGGTATTCGACGGTGCCGACGAGAGCGAAATCAAGACATTGTTGCGCCTCGCCGACATCCCTGACTCGGGTCAGATCACCCTGCATGACGGCCGTACCGGTGATGCCTTCGAGCGTCCGGTCACCGTTGGTTACATGTATATGCTGAAGCTGAACCACCTGGTAGACGACAAGATGCACGCGCGTTCTACCGGTTCATACAGCCTGGTTACCCAGCAGCCGCTGGGTGGTAAGGCGCAGTTTGGTGGCCAGCGCTTCGGTGAGATGGAGGTGTGGGCACTGGAAGCATACGGTGCCGCCTACACCCTGCAGGAAATGCTCACGGTTAAATCCGATGACGTGGAAGGCCGGACCAAGATGTACAAGAACATCGTGGATTCCGACCACCGCATGGAGCCGGGTATGCCCGAATCCTTCAACGTACTGGTCAAGGAGATCCGTGCTCTCGGCATGAACTTCGAGCTCGAGCACGACTGAGACTGACTGAAGGCGCCTGTTCGCAGGCGAATGTGATTAGAGACCGGCGCCCGCGGGCGCCGGCTGGCCCGGACCGAAAGGGTCCGGGTCGGGTTGACACCCTCAACTGGAGGAATGGCCTTGAAAGATTTGTTAAACCTGGTGAAAGACCGGGAGCAGCTGGAAGAATTTGACGCGATCCGCATCGGCCTCGCGTCCCCGGACATGATCCGCTCCTGGTCCTACGGCGAAGTGAAAAAGCCGGAGACCATCAACTACCGTACCTTCAAGCCGGAGCGTGAAGGTCTGTTCTGCGCCAAGATCTTTGGCCCGGTCAAGGACTACGAGTGCCTGTGCGGTAAGTACAAGCGCATGAAGCACCGCGGCATTATCTGTGAGAAGTGCGGTGTGGAAGTGACCAAAGCCAAGGTGCGTCGTGAGCGCATGGGCCACATCGAGCTGGCTAGCCCGGTTGCACACATCTGGTTCCTGAAGTCACTGCCGTCCCGTATCGGTCTGCTGCTGGATATGACCCTGCGTGATATCGAGCGCGTACTGTACTTCGAATCTTATGTAGTGACCGATCCGGGTATGACTACCCTGGAGCGCGGCCAGCTGCTGAATGACGAGCAGTACTTCGAGGCGATGGAAGAGTTCGCCGATGAGTTCGAAGCCAAGATGGGCGCCGAGGCGATCCAGGAGCTGATGCGTGACATCGACCTGCCGTCTGAAGTACAGCGTCTGCGCGAAGAAATTCCCGCGACCAACTCGGAAACCAAGATCAAGAAACTGTCCAAGCGCCTGAAGCTGCTGGAAGCCTTCTACAAGTCCGGTAACAACCCGGAGTGGATGGTGATGGAAGCGCTGCCGGTTCTGCCGCCGGATCTGCGTCCGCTGGTACCGCTGGACGGTGGCCGCTTCGCGACCTCCGATCTGAACGACCTGTACCGCCGTGTAATCAACCGGAACAACCGTCTGAAGCGCCTGCTCGAGCTGAATGCGCCGGACATTATCGTGCGCAACGAAAAGCGCATGCTGCAGGAATCGGTTGACGCCCTGCTGGACAACGGCCGTCGCGGTCGCGCCATCACAGGTTCCAACAAGCGCCCGCTGAAGTCCCTGGCTGACATGATTAAGGGTAAGCAGGGTCGTTTCCGTCAGAACCTGCTCGGTAAGCGCGTTGACTACTCTGGCCGTTCCGTCATCGTGGTTGGCCCGACCCTGCGTCTGCACCAGTGTGGTCTGCCGAAGAAGATGGCCCTCGAGCTGTTCAAGCCGTTTATTTTCGGCAAGCTGGAAGCCCGTGGTCTGGCGACCACCATCAAGGCGGCCAAGAAGATGGTCGAGCGCGAAGAAGCGGTGGTGTGGGATATCCTCGACGAGGTCATCCGCGAGCACCCGGTACTGCTCAACCGCGCCCCGACCCTGCACCGTCTCGGTATCCAGGCATTTGAGCCGGTACTGATTGAAGGTAAGGCAATCCAGCTGCATCCGCTGGTTTGTGCGGCCTATAACGCTGACTTCGACGGTGACCAGATGGCGGTACACGTACCGCTGACCATTGAAGCGCAGCTGGAATCCCGCGCGCTGATGATGTCCACCAACAACATTTTGTCGCCAGCCAACGGTGAGCCGATCATCGTACCGTCCCAGGACGTTGTTCTGGGTCTGTACTGGATGACCCGTGAGCGCGTCAACGACAAGGGTGAAGGCATGGTCTTTGCCGACATCAAGGAAGTCAGCCGCGCGTTCTACGCCAAGCAGGTTGGTCTGCAGGCGAAGATCAAAGTGCGCGTGCGTGAAGTCATTATTGGCGAAGATCGCGAGAAGACCGAGCGCACCAGTCTGATCGACACCACTGTCGGCCGTGCACTGCTGTGGAATATCGTACCGGAAGGCCTGCCCTTCGAGCTGGTCAACCAGCCGATGAAGAAGAAGGCGATCTCCCGTGCGCTGAACCAGTGCTACCGTCTGGTGGGCCTGAAGGCGACCGTTATCTTCGCTGACCAGCTGATGTATACCGGTTTTGACTTCTCCACCAAGTCCGGTTCTTCCATTGGTGTGAACGACTTCCAGATCCCCGACGAGAAGGCTGAGCTGATCGCGGGTGCGGAAGCAGAAGTGAAAGAAATTGAAAGCCAGTTTGCTTCCGGTCTGGTAACCCAGGGCGAGAAGTACAACAAGGTGATCGACGTTTGGTCCCGCACCAACGACAAAGTGACCCAGGCGATGATGGCCGGTATCAAGAAAGAGCCGGTTGTGGATCGCGAGGGTAATGACACCGAACAGGACTCCTTCAACTCCGTGTACATGTATGCCGACTCCGGCGCACGGGGTAGTGAGGCGCAGATTCGTCAGCTGGCCGGTATGCGTGGACTGATGGCGCGTCCGGATGGTTCCATTATCGAAAACGCCATTACCGCAAACTTCCGTGAAGGTCTGACCGTACAGCAGTACTTCATCTCGACCCACGGTGCGCGTAAGGGTCTGGCGGATACCGCACTGAAGACGGCGAACTCCGGTTACCTGACGCGTCGTCTGGTAGACGTTGCGCAGGACGTGGTCATTACCGAGATTGATTGTGGCACCGACGAAGGCCTGACCATGGCACCGGTGATCGAGGGCGGTGACGTCATCGAGTCCCTTGGTGACCGTATCCTCGGTCGTGTAGTCGCACGTGACGTGATCAAGCCCGGTAGCGACGAGATCGCGGTTCCGGCAGGCACCATGATCGACGAAAAGTGGGTTGAGCGTATCGAGTCCATGGGTATCGATGAGGTGATGGTGCGGTCACCGATCAGCTGTGAGACCTCTCACGGTATCTGTTCGCAGTGTTACGGACGCGATCTTGCCCGTGGTCATCGTGCCAATCCGGGTGAATCAGTGGGCGTTGTTGCAGCCCAGTCCATTGGTGAGCCGGGTACCCAGCTGACCATGCGTACCTTCCACATCGGTGGTGCAGCGAGCCGTGCCTCTGCAGCGGACAGCATCCAGGTGAAGCTGGGCGGTACCATTCGCCTGCACAACCTGAAGACCGTGAAGACTGAAGCGGGCAACCTGGTTGCGGTATCCCGTTCCGGTGAGCTGGCGGTGGCTGACAGTGCCGGCCGCGAGCGCGAGCGTTATAAGCTGCCTTACGGTGCGCAGATCACAGTTGCTGAAGGTTCCGAGGTCGATGGTGGCCAGATTGTGGCCAAGTGGGATCCGCATACCCACCCGATCATCACTGAGGTAGCCGGTTGGGTGAAGCTGTCCGGTATGGAAGAAGGTCTGTCCATCCGTAAGCAGACTGACGAGCTGACCGGTGTATCTTCGATCGAAATCATCGATCCGGCCGAGCGTCCGGCGGCAGGTAAAGACCTGCGTCCGGCTGTGACCCTGGTTGACGAGAACGGTGAAGAACTGACCCTAGCTAACAGCAACGCGCCGGCGCACTACGCGCTGCCGCCGCGTGCAGTACTGAGCCTGTCAGAGGGTGACAAGGCCAACGTTGGTGACGTTATCGCACGTATTCCGCAGGAATCCGGTGGTACCAAGGACATCACCGGTGGTCTGCCGCGGGTTGCTGACCTGTTCGAAGCCCGTAAGCCGAAAGAGCCGTCCATCCTGGCGGAGATCTCCGGTACCGTTTCCTTCGGTAAGGAGACCAAGGGCAAGGTACGTCTGCAGATCACCCCGAACGACGGTAAGCCGCTGGCCAACGGCAAGGATCACTACGAAGTACTGATTCCGAAACACCGCCAGCTGACCGTGTTCGAAGGTGAGACCGTAGAGAAGGGCGAGGTCATCTCCGACGGCCCGTCCAACCCGCATGACATCCTGCGTCTGAAAGGCGTGGAAGAGCTGGCTCGTTACATCACCAACGAGATCCAGGAGGTTTACCGCCTCCAGGGTGTAGGCATTAACGACAAGCACATTGAAACTATCGTGCGTCAGATGCTGCGTAAGGTCGAGATCCTGGAAATGGGTGACTCCCAGTTCATTAAGGGTGACCAGGTGGAGTACCAGCGTGTGGTCGAAGAGAACGAGCGTCTGCGTGCCGAAAACAAGCAGCCGGCTCAGTTCGAGCGCCTGCTGCTGGGTATCACCAAGGCGTCGCTGGCGACCGAGTCCTTCCTGTCTGCCGCATCCTTCCAGGAGACTACCCGTGTCCTGACCGAGGCTGCAGTAACCGGCAAGGAAGACAACCTGCGTGGCCTGAAGGAAAACGTGGTTGTTGGTCGCCTGATCCCGGCGGGTACCGGTCTGGCGTACCACACCGAGCGCAAGCGCAAGCGCAGCCTGCAGATGTCCCAGGGCTTTGCCACTGAAGGGCCGTCGGCAGAGGAAGTCGAAGCAGCACTCACCGAGGCACTCAAGTCCTCTGGCGAGTGAGTTTGTCCGGCGGGGCGCTGTCCCGCCGGTCACAGAATTTCGGTCAGCAGCGAAAGTTAGTGCTTACTATCGCTGGTGATTGACTAGGGGCGCCGACGCTTATAGAATGCGGCCCCCGCATATGGGGTGCGTCCGTCTGGCTGTTATGCTGGCGGCCGTGCACTAACGACTGGGCCCTCACTCTATCTAGGTTGGGTGGGGGCGTTTTATTTTTGGAGTGATTTTTAATGGCAACGATCAACCAGTTGGTTCGTAAGCCGAGAAAACGCAAAGTCGAAAAAAGCGACGTTCCCGCTCTGCAGGCCTGCCCGCAGCGTCGTGGAGTTTGCACTCGTGTGTACACCACTACACCGAAGAAGCCGAACTCTGCACTGCGCAAGGTGTGCCGTGTGCGTCTCACCAATGGTTTCGAAGTTACTTCGTACATCGGCGGTGAAGGCCACAACCTGCAGGAGCACAGCGTGGTACTGATTCGCGGCGGTCGTGTTAAAGACCTGCCGGGTGTGCGCTACCACACTGTACGCGGTGCACTTGACTGTGCCGGCGTAAACGATCGTAAGCAGGGCCGTTCCAAGTACGGCGTTAAGCGCCCGAAAGGCTAAAACCCTGTAACGATTTGCGTTTCGGTTTCCAACCGGAGTAAGGCTGAGCTCGCCGAGTTGTAAGTGTTTACGGCGGCGTCTCAGAGCAACCCTGAAGAGAGGCAATTTGCAATGCCAAGAAGACGAGTAGTCGCCAAGCGCGAAGTACTGCCCGATCCCAAGTTCGGGAATGTCACACTGGCCAAGTTCATGAACCACGTCATGATCAGCGGCAAGAAGTCTGTGGCTGAGCGTATCGTATACGGTGCGCTGGATCTGGTTTCAGAAAAGCTGAACAAAGATCCGATTGAAATTTTCGAAGAGTCCCTGGAAAACATCGCCCCGATGGTGGAAGTTAAGTCCCGTCGTGTTGGTGGTGCTACTTACCAGGTGCCGGTAGAGGTGCGTCCTGCGCGCCGTAATGCTCTGGCAATGCGTTGGCTGGTAGAGTTCTCCCGTAAGCGCGGTGAGAAGTCCATGGCCCAGCGTCTGGCTAACGAAATGATTGACGCTGCCCAAGGTAAGGGCGGTGCGGTCAAGAAGCGTGAAGACGTGCACCGTATGGCGGAAGCCAACAAGGCGTTCTCTCACTACCGCTTCTAAGTCTGATGAATACCAACATCGGAAATTAATACCGAAAGGCAGCACGGAAAAATCCAAGCTGCCTTTTGCCGTTATATCGAGGATACAACTGTGGCACGTAAAACGCCTATCGACCGCTATCGCAATATCGGTATCTGCGCCCACGTAGATGCCGGTAAGACCACGACCACTGAGCGCGTACTGTTCTACACCGGTCTGTCCCACAAAATTGGTGAGGTGCACGAAGGCGCCGCGACCATGGACTGGATGGAGCAGGAGCAGGAGCGTGGTATTACCATTACTTCTGCAGCAACGACCTGTTTCTGGGCTGGTATGCAGCAGCAGTTCCCGCAGCACCGCGTCAACATTATTGATACCCCGGGACACGTTGACTTCACCATTGAAGTAGAGCGCTCCCTGCGTGTACTCGACGGTGCTGTTGTTGTTCTGTGTGGTTCCTCCGGCGTTCAGCCGCAGACCGAAACCGTATGGCGCCAGGCCAACAAGTACGAAGTACCGCGTATGGTCTTCGTCAACAAAATGGACCGCGCCGGTGCGGACTACCGCAACGTTGTCAGCCAGCTGAAAGAGCGTCTGAACGCAAACGCCGTTCCGCTGCAGATGACCATTGGCTCCGAAGACGAGTTCAAGGGTGTGGTTGACCTGGTGAAGATGAAGGCCATCATCTGGAACGAAGACGACCAGGGCATGACCTTCACTTACGAAGATATCCCCGCTGACCTGCAGGACGAATGTGCTGAAATGCACGAGTTCCTGGTTGAGGCTGCTGCCGAAGCTACTGAAGAGCTGATGGAAAAGTACCTCGAAGAAGGCGAGCTGACCGAAGAAGAAATCAAGGCAGCGATCCGTCAGCGTACCCTGGCGAACGAAATTGTTCCGGTTCTGGGCGGTTCTGCGTTCAAGAACAAGGGTGTACAGGCTGTACTGGACGCGGTAATCGAATACCTGCCGGCGCCGACCGAAGTTAAGGCGATCGAAGGTACTCTGCTGGATAAAGAAGAGACCGTAGAAACCCGTGAAGCCGACGACGATGCGCCGTTTGCTGCACTGGCGTTTAAAATCGCCACAGACCCCTTCGTTGGTACTCTGACCTTCTTCCGTGTGTACTCCGGTAAGCTGGAAAGCGGCACCGCGGTCTACAACTCCGTGAAGCAGAAAAAAGAGCGTGTCGGCCGTATGGTGCAGATGCACTCCAATGACCGTCAGGAAATCAAAGAAGTACTGGCTGGCGACATCGCCGCAGCAATCGGCCTGAAGGATGTCACCACTGGTGACACCCTGTGTTCCGAAGACGCCAAGATCGTTCTCGAGCGTATGGAATTCCCGGAGCCGGTAATTTCTGTTGCCGTTGAGCCGAAGTCCAAGCCGGATCAGGAAAAAATGGGTATCGCACTGGGCAAGCTGGCTCAGGAAGACCCGTCTTTCCGCGTTAAGACCGACGAAGAGACTGGCCAGACCATTATCTCCGGTATGGGTGAGCTGCACCTCGACATCATCGTCGACCGTATGAAGCGTGAGTTCAGCGTTGAGGCCAACATCGGTAAGCCGCAGGTTGCCTACCGCGAGACCATCCGCAACACCTCTGACATCGAAGGCAAGTTCGTACGTCAGTCCGGTGGTCGTGGTCAGTAC
This sequence comes from Microbulbifer sp. ABF4_148, assembly GCF_056158985.1. Lineage (NCBI taxonomy): Bacteria > Pseudomonadati > Pseudomonadota > Gammaproteobacteria > Cellvibrionales > Microbulbiferaceae > Microbulbifer > Microbulbifer sp. ABF4_148. The sequence continues at coordinate 4,125,655 of NZ_JBSWUI010000001.1, read as the reverse complement.
GGTCATGTCTGGGTCAAGTTTGAGCCGGCAGAAGACGAGTCCCAGGAAGGCCTGGAATTCGTTAACGAAATCGTGGGTGGTGTGGTACCGAAGGAATACATTCCTGCGGTACAGAAAGGTATCGAAGAGCAGATGCAGAACGGTGTACTGGCGGGCTTCCCGCTGCTGGGCCTGAAAGCAACCCTGTACGACGGTTCCTACCACGATGTGGACTCCAACGAGATGGCGTTCAAGATCGCTGGCTCCATGGCAACCAAGCAGTTGGCTGAAAAGGGCGGTGCTGTTCTGCTCGAGCCGATGATGAAGGTTGAAGTTGTGACTCCAGAAGAGAACATGGGTGACGTGGTTGGCGACCTTAACCGTCGTCGCGGCCTGATCCAGGGTATGGATGAGAACGCGTCCGGTAAGGTTGTAAACGCGGAAGTGCCGCTGGCTGAAATGTTCGGCTACGCCACTGACCTGCGTTCTGCGACTCAGGGCCGTGCAACCTACACCATGGAATTCCTGAAGTACGCGGAAGCACCGAAAAACGTCGCCGATGAAATCATCGCGAAGACCAAGGCTTAATTACTAACTCTTTTTTGCTAGAGGACATTGAAAAATGGCAAAGGAAAAGTTTGAACGTTCCAAGCCCCACGTAAACGTGGGCACCATCGGTCACGTTGACCACGGTAAAACCACCCTGACCGCTGCTCTGACTCGCGTATGTGCTGAAGTTTGGGGCGGTGACGCGGTAGCGTTTGACGGTATCGACAACGCTCCGGAAGAGCGTGAGCGTGGTATTACCATTGCTACCTCCCACGTTGAATACGAGTCCCCGACCCGTCACTACGCGCACGTAGACTGCCCGGGACACGCTGACTACGTTAAGAACATGATCACCGGTGCTGCTCAGATGGACGGCGCTATCCTGGTATGTTCCGCAGCTGACGGCCCCATGCCGCAGACTCGCGAGCACATCCTGCTGTCTCGTCAGGTTGGTGTACCGTACATCGTGGTATTCCTGAACAAGGCTGACATGGTAGACGACGAAGAGCTGCTCGAGCTGGTAGAAATGGAAGTTCGCGAACTTCTCGACCAGTACGAGTTCCCGGGTGACGACACTCCGATCATCGTTGGTTCTGCTCTGATGGCCCTGAATGGCGACGACAGCAACGAAATGGGTACTACCGCTGTTAAGAAGCTGGTTGAGACCCTGGACGAGTACATTCCGGAGCCGGAGCGTGCGGTAGACCAGCCGTTCCTGATGCCGATCGAAGACGTATTCTCCATCTCCGGTCGTGGTACCGTTGTAACTGGTCGTGTTGAGCGTGGCGTGATCAATACTGGCGACGAGATCGAGATCGTTGGTATCAAGGAAACCACCACTACTACCTGTACTGGTGTTGAGATGTTCCGCAAGCTGCTCGACGAAGGTCGTGCTGGTGAGAACATTGGTGCGCTGCTGCGTGGTACCAAGCGTGACGAAGTTGAGCGTGGTCAGGTTCTGGCTAAGCCGGGCTCCATCACCCCGCACACCAAGTTCGAAGCGGAAGTGTACATCCTGTCCAAGGACGAAGGTGGTCGTCACACCCCGTTCTTCAAGGGCTACCGTCCGCAGTTCTACTTCCGTACCACTGACGTGACTGGCGCTTGTGAGCTGCCGGAAGGCACCGAGATGGTAATGCCGGGCGACAACATCCAGATGGCGGTTACTCTCATCGCGCCGATCGCGATGGAAGAAGGTCTGCGCTTCGCGATCCGCGAAGGTGGCCGTACCGTTGGTGCTGGCGTTGTAGCCAAGATCATCGAGTAATCTTTACTCTGGATCGCATCAAAAAAGCCGCAGCGGAAACGCTGCGGCTTTTTTTGTGCCCGCTCAAAATCTTCATTGGAGGACCTAAAACGTCCGTCGCTGTCAGCTGAATTCCGACAGTATTTTTCTATGTTTGGCGATAACTGGCGCACTTGCCGGAAAAATCTGCAAATAGCTGGTAATCAATGCTTCGTGCAGCGACTTGGCCAGTGTCGTATCCCCGAGTTCCCGCGCAATCTGTGCTTCCAGTTCGATCGTCTCCAAAACGATCGGGTTATGCGGCTCGAAGTGTTTCAGGTTGATGCGTCTTGACTCCCGTAATTGTTCGAGAGCGACGTCATACTGTTGCTGGTGAAAAGCGATACGCGCGAACTTCAAATGAATCGCAGCAACGCCGTAATCCTCTTCACCGAATTGCTGAATGGTGACGTTGCGGGTGCTTTGAAGGAGGGACATTCCCCGCTCAACATCGCCAGTACGCGCTAACACCTCGCCGAGATTGATATGAGTGAGGAATAGTGCAGCAGACTTCTCGGGATAAATCCCGGAAAGAGACGCGTGTGCGCGTTGTAAATCATTGCGCGCTTCCTCGAGTAAGCCCATTTCCAGATACGTAAAACCACGATGATTGAGAACGCCCGCGGTCGACCCTTCACTTTGCGCGGGGACGGATAGGAGTTGGCTCAACACTTTTACCGCTAGTTCATGGTGCCCAAGGCGTCGCACCAACCTGGCATATTGAATGGAAATGCTTCTCAGGGTCGCATTGTCTTTTGAGAAAATCTTGCTTCCCGTGGTGTAGGCAAATTCAAGATGCGTTTGTGCCTCGGTCCATCGGCTCAAACGCTTCAAGCACTTCGCCAGATAAAAGTGACTGTCTAATGTTTGTGGATGACTTGTACCCAGGGACTCAATTCGCGCATCCAGTGCGGCTCGAGCGAATACTGTCGCCGACTGGAAATCTGCCGCATCGAAATGTGCAACAGCAAGGCTGTGCAGTGTGGTTCGCCCCAGTTCGCCACCGTGATCGGGAAGCTGCTTCCATCGCGCGTCCGCCGCGGTAAGGAGTTTAATACCTGCTTGGGCATCCCCGAGATCGACCAGTAGCTGCCCCTGACGCATCAGGACAATCGGTTCGATATGCTTGTCAGGGTGTTGCTGCAGAATGTGCTGGGCTAGCTCCAGTGACTTGCGGGCATCTTCCAGTTGATCAGACTCACGGTAGTAGTGAGCAAGTTGCGCCAAATCCCCAGCGGTGCTTGCCGTCCTACGGTCGGCTAGTTGCTGTTCGATGACCATGGCTGACCGCTGCAGGTCAGCCGCGTCTATATATTTGCCTGTTTTATATTTGACGGTGGCGAGTGTCTTGAGCAGTTGCGCTTTGACCTGCGGTCTCTCGCCCAGGGAAGCTCTGGTCTTTTCTACCGATATATCGAGCAATTTGTCGACATTGACGGTTCTGCCCCGGGCATTTTCTGGCGAAGCGGCGGAGAACGTGTCGATGAGTAGCGCACTGACCCGCTCCGCCGTTTCTGACTGTTGTTGGGTTTCCAGTTGCGAGGCGATCAGGTTGTCGCGCTCCAGGCGTAACTTGTTGGACAGATTGATGCTTGCGGAGAGCCCGCCCGCAATAGAGATAAAAACGAAGGCTGACAGCGCGCAGGCAACGGGATAGCGTCGGATCAACTTTCCCGTACGGTAGACAAGGCTCGGTGGGGTGGCGTGTACCGGTTCATTTTGCAGGAATCGCTCAATATCCTGACGGAACTCACTCGCGGAGGCGTAGCGCCGGGTAGTTTCCCGTTCAAGTGCGCAGGAGAGGATATTGTCGATGTCTCCGCGCAGGCTACGCCAATCCGTCCACGTTATCCGCTGCTCGCGCGCCCTGCGACTGGCGAGCGGTACTGCACCTTCACAAATAGACCGAAAAGTCTGCTCTACCGTGGTGTTGCCCTGACCAAACGGGGGCGCGCCGGTGACCAGAGTGAAGAGCAGTAGGCCAAGCCCATAGATGTCAGTCGCGGTCGTGCTTGGCTCGCCCTGGATTTGCTCCGGACTGGCGTATGAGGGGGTGAGCCCTGCAAGACTTGTTTTGTGGTGGATATCTTCACTGTGCAGGATCTTACTGACCCCGAAGTCCAGTAGCTTTACCTGTCCGCTATCGGTCACCAGTACATTTTCAGGCTTGATGTCGCGATGAATGACCAGATGGCTGTGCGCGAATCCAATGCCGTCACAGACTTGCAGGAACAGCTGCAGCCGTTGGGTCAAATTGAGTTGGCGCTGCGCACAGAACTCAGTGATTGGCTGTCCATCAATGTATTCCATCACCAGATAGGGGCGCCGGTCCGCGGTAGACCCGCCGTCCATCAGCGTGGCGATATTCGGGTGCTGCAGCTGCGCCAGGATTTGTCGCTCGCGATGGAAATGTTTGAGTTCTTCTTCGCCCGTAAAGCTCGAGGCGATCTTGATAGCGACTTGCTGTCGATAAGTACCATCGTCCCGCCTGGCGAGAAAGACAATGCCCATACCGCCACGACCGATCTCGTGTTCTACGCGATAGGCGCCCAGTCTCTGCCCTGAGGCCAGGTTCTGGCTGAGGTCCTGCAGGTGTTGGCCAATGATGTTCGCCTGCTTTTCGGAGGGTGCGTCGGTATCACAGATGCTGAGGAGCCGCCGCACCTCCACAGCCGTTGCCGGATCAAGCCCGGGCTCAGCGAGCACGCTCTCTCGCTCCGCGGGGGCGAGTGGCTCGCATTGGTCAAACAGTTGTTTGACCTCCTTGAGATTCAACGGGGCTTCGTCAGGCATGGCTGTGCGTCAGGCGGTCGGTCAGAAATGAGCGGGCGAATTTCAACTCCCGCTCGACCGTAGCGAGGCTGAGGGAGAGCAGGTCGGCAATCTTTGCCTGAGTGCAGCCGGCCAGATAGTGCAGCTCGGCGATGGTCTCCAGGCGTTCACTGATCGTGGACATCTCGGTAAGAGTCTTGTCGATGGTGAGCAGGCCGAGATTCACATCGATATCTGCCAGCAGGTCGTCCATCCACACCGTCCGCAGTTGTTGCCCGTTGCGCTTTTGTGCCGATTTGGCCCTGGCGTGATCGATGAGCAGGTGGCGCATGGCTTTCGCGGCACAGCGAAAGATGTGGGCCTTGCCTTCATATCCACCGGGAGACTCGGAAAGACGAATAAAGGCTTCGTGCACGATCTCGGTCGTCTGCAAGGTCACATTGTCACTCTGCCCGCCAAGGATCCGGCGCGCGCAATGACGTAGCTCCTGATAGAGCTGCTCCGTCAGCTCGGGCATGGTTTCTGGTTGTGGCATTACGGTACGACCTCGGATTTGCGAGACAAAGGATATTACAAAAAACGACGCGCCATGAGGGGTTGGGACGGGTGAATACGTAATTAGTTATAGGTGGTCCTTTTTGTCCGGGTGGAGCACATGGGGTTGATTACAAAATGATCAAGGCGGGGCGTTGTTCTGTTTGGTAAAGCGCCCATTTCTGCTCTTTGTACTCCAGCCAAGTCAGGAGAGCCGTTGAGACAATCAGTCTGAAATCTTAACGCGCCAAAGCTCCTTTAAGTGACAAAAGTGAATAAATAGCGATTTTTTTGTTAAAAGTGTCACAAAATTGGCGTTAAATTGATCGCAAATATCTCTGATGATTTGTGTGTTTTTGTGTCCGGCGACCGTTCCATGCCGATAAGAGCACAGAGTGTTACCAATCCGATTTTTGGAGTGAAAGCAGATGAGTGAACTGCTGTTTTACCGCAACCCCGTTGCACTGAACCGGGAGCGTCATCGCAACCTCAGATTTTCTCCCAGCGACAAGTTTCGGTTCTCGAGCAATGTGAACTCAGTGCCTTTGACCGGTGTGGAGTTTTTTGAGGCGAGTCGTGACCTGCCCATCCTTTTTAGTCGCAATGATGCGGGGCAGTACTTCCCGCTCGTGCTGCTGTCACTGCGCAATGATCAGCATGCCTTGCTGAGCGAGGCTGGTGAGTGGCAGGGGAATTACGTTCCGGCATTTATTCGTCGCTATCCGTTTGCCATGACCGGTGACAACACGGTGTGTTTCGATGATAGCTCTGAGCACTTCTCCGAGGAGGAGGGGGAGCCGTTGTTCGACGAGCAAGGAGAAAACACGCCGACGCTGAACAACGTGCTCCAGTTTCTGAATAATTTCGACGAATCGCACCAGCGCACGCGGGAGTTTTGCGAGTCTGTTGCCTCCGCCGATCTGTATAAGCCCTTCAATATTCAGGTTCTGGCGGGCGATGGCCAGCCTGTGCGGCTTGAAGGTCTGCATGTCATTGATGAGGCGAAGCTGATTGAGGTTGATCAGGACCAGGTCAACAGTGGTTCAAGTCAGGCCAGCTGGCCTGGATTTATGCGCACCTGCACTCACTCGGGGCGTTACGCCAGCTCTCCCGCCGTCAGGCGCAAAGTAATGCTGCCGAAGAATCCCGGGAAAAAGCCCAGTCAGGTCGACTTAATTAGCCGGATCAAGAACCGATAACGCGGCGAAAAAAATAGCCCGGGTGGTTTTCCGTCCGGCCTCTAAGCAGCCATGTGCCCTGGAAGGCGCGGCTGCTTTGCTGCTTTTGAATCGAGCGCTTTTCACAAAGCGCCCAAAACAAAAACACATTATCAGTAAGAGTCATGCGTGTTACCTCCGCATCACTCGCTACGAAAATTAGCACTCAGCTGTCTTCAAGGACCGAGAGAATGAAGCCGTTCCGCCACCATATGCTTGCCCGTGCCATCCGCAACGCCTCCAGAGCCGTCGAGAGTGAGCCCAATGCGTTAGTGCAAAAGCACTTGGGTAAACAACTCGCACTGGGCACTTTGTTGTCAACTGGTGCAGCCAATCTATTGGCGGCAACACATAATATCGATGCGGTAGACGCTTTTACCGAGGTTGAAGATCTTGGTGGGAATGTCGAGAGAATTACGAGCAAGTACAAGAAAGGTTCTATCGGCGTCAATGTATTCAATGACTTCGTTGTAGGCGATTTCAATACGGTTAACCTCGAGCTGGATAGCGATATTGATCAGCTCGTGAACATTGTCCGCAACAGCCGTCCTGAAGTTCACGGTGTGCTGAACAGCTATCAGGATGGGACGCTGGGCGGCAATGTATTGTTTGCCAGCTCTTACGGTTTTCTGGTCGGTCCCTCGGGCATCATCAATGTCGGCCAGCTGTCGGTGCGGACGCCTTCGCAGGGAGATATCGACAGTTGGTTGGATACCGCTACCCCGGCATTTTCTGACGAGGGAATCACTGCCCTTTCTAACGACAGTTACAGTATCTCTACCAGTGGCCTGGTCACGATCGAAGGTAAGATCAATACCGCCAGTGGTATCGACATCTATGCCAATCAAGTTGATGTCAGCGCTGGCGCGGTGTTGACGGCTGGTAACGCCGTACAGGCTATCTATGTCGATACGGCGATGGTGAATGTGGGCGACTATAGCGCGCCCACTGCGCTGCAGGTCGAGGGTGGCACGATTGCAATCGTTGCCGAGGGAGGCGCAACCATTGGTGGTGATTTGCTGGCCGATGGCGGCATTACTATTAGTGCGGTGGGTGTTGCGGTCGAGAGTGGCGCGACTATCGATGCGCGGGACGATACTGTCGCTTCCGAGGCTGCGACCACGGCAATGTTCCTCGGTGATACGGTTTCGTTGGCCGGCGAAGTACTGGCCAGTGATATCAGCATTGGTGCGGATCAAGCTGTTACGGTGACCGGTAACCTGACTGCATTGGGTAGCATCGGTACTGAAGACGACGAAAATGCGGTCGTGGTCGGTACCATTGACGTTGATGCGCCGCAATTTAATGTGGATGGCGGTACTGACGCCCTGATTCTGGCGGCGACCATCGACGACGCGGCGGTGAGCTCTGCTGGCGCTGATGACATGCTCGTTGTCGGTCAGCTGGATGCCTACGATACGCTGGATATCACAGCCGGTTCGATCCAGGTGACAGCAGGCAACTCCGTTTCTGGCTCAGACGTCGCTTTGCATGCGAGTGAAATCCAGGTTAGCGGCAGTCTCACGGCGGATGCGGCGGCTGCGGACAGTAAAGGGCAGGTGCTGCTGGATGGTGATGCCGACTACAATGACCTGGGTAATATCTCTGCAACCCGTGTCAAAGTCGTCACCGCAAACGATTTTTACCTCACCAGCGATGCAAGCTCTGTCTCAAGCAGTAGCACCGATCTCGTTTGGGAGGAATCTACCGGGTTGATTGATCTGGACTTTGCGCTGGAACTGGAAGCGCAAAACCTCGAGACCACATCCGGTTTATCGCTCTCCGCAGAGGAGATTCTGCTGACCGCTGTCGATGGGCTCACGGTGGGAGATCAGTTGACGGCCAGTGGCGAAATCACCCTGAGCGGAAGCACCCTCGAGTTTGACTTTTCCCAGATCAGTGCTGATGTACTCTCGCTGGCTACCACAAACAACATGGTCTTTGCTGCCGCGGCCACTGACAGCGAATACGCGGCAGCCGGAGCGGATGACTTCAAGTTGATTGGTGCCGTTGACTTCGATGGTGAACTGAAGCTCTCCGCCGGCGCGATCTCGGTGACCAGTGGCACTACTGTAACCGCAGAGAATATCTCGTTGAATTCTGCCGATACACAAATCAGTGGCAGCGTCATTGCCGATGCTGGCGACAGCGATGCGGCAACACTGGGCTCCATTACGTTAGAGCAAAGTGCGCGCTATGCGGATCTGGGAAATCTCAGTTTCTCAGAACTGGCAGTGGTTACCGATGCGGCGATTGTACTTTCCGATAATGCTTCAGATAGCGCGGTTACCGGTGCCGCCGCGGAAGATATTATCTGGGTAGACAGCGGGGACTTTGACTTCGTCGGCTCCGACATCAGCTTTTCGGCAGGCACGCTGACGCTGACCACCGATACGTCGGTAACAGCGGATAATATTGCGCTGGCAGTGGATACCTTCGATACCAGTGGCACCCTTAATGCCACAGGTGAAATCCTGCTGCGCTCGTCTATTGATGACAGCCTCGACCTCAGTGGCCTCAATGCCGCCAAGCTCACATTGGACTCCGATGATCTGACCTGGACCAAATCGCTGGTGTATGGCGGTGATCTGGCATTGATTGCCGATACCATCACGATTGCGTCAGCGACCGATATTACGGCGGCCAATATAGAACTGGATGGAGACACCATCAAAGTTTCCGGCAGCCTCTCCACTGGCGGCGGTGATATCACCATCGATGGCCGGAAGATAACCCTGGAAGAAGGCAGCCACCTGGATGCCACCGGTGTGGCTGCCGATGGTGACGTCACCATTACGGCACGTGAGAAAAGTGAAGTTGGCTATGGCACCGCTAGCGCAAGCACCAGCATCACCCTTTCGGGAGAAATTGATGCGGCGAATATTACGGCCAAAGCCGAAAGCATTGCCATCAGCTCTATGTATGCGGAGCTGGGAACGACTCTCGGGGTCAAGTCTGTGGCGCAGCTGCTGGGCGTCGAGTTCAACTACATGGAAGCGTTGGCGGATGCCACCGTCACCGTAACTGCGACCGCAGATCTCAACGCGACCGATGACATCACGCTGGCTTCTGAATCCCACGCCATGAGTGAATCTCTGGCGGCCATGGTTGGGGGGGCGCCGGCTGGTGTAGGTATGGCAGGGATCTACAGCCATTCCGATGCGAGCAGCACTACAGAGATCCAGTCTGGCGCTGTGGTTCATGCCGGCCAGGATCTTAGCGTCACAGCGCATAATGAGGCGTATGTGGCCGCCTCGGCCTTTGTGATTCAGGCCCAGAATTCAAACAAGGCCGTTGTTGCGGCGTCCGTGGGCGAAGGCGACGTTAATGCGATCGCGCGTATCGAAAACGGCGCAGATCTGGATGCAGAGAATCTGGTGCTCTCCGCAGAGAACCTGAATCGATTTTATACCTCCGCCAGTGTTTACGGCTTGACGGGTACTCGCTACGGCATTGCGGTTGCCGTAGGTGACTTTGATACGAACGCAACCGCGGAGCTCGGGGCTGATATCGGCAGTGCAGGCGATCAGGTGGGCAACGTAACCGTTACTGCCCTGGATCGCACCGTAGAGCAGCGCGTGCACTCTGGAGTGAAGATCGGTGCAGGAAAGCTCCTGCGCATGTTCGGCTCCAAACTGATCAAAGGTGCCAACAAAGTACAGAGCGGCGCGTCGAACCTACTGACGCAATATCTGCCTGATAGTACTGAAGCGCCGGAAGACTCGGGCAAGCCCGGTGAGGTTGAGTGGAAGGGAGGCCTGGCGCTCTCGCTTAATCTGTCGGATCACGAAGCGTACGCCTATCTGGGGAACAATGTTTCTGGCGCGGACGAAGCGCCAAGTATTGATGCGAGTGGTAACGTACTGGTTGCTGCGGGCACGGACCTCGGTACTGACAATGACGCAATCATTGGCGGCGATGGTCGCGGTGCAGTGGGTGGAGACCAGGGCGGCTACCGCACGACTGCGCAGGCGAGTATTTCCTCTCCGAAGAAGCGCGGCAATGTGGTCGCAAATGCGGAGAAAAGTGCTGCGCTCGCTTTCAATTTTGCCATCAACGAAGGCGAGGCCGTCGCTGAGGTTGGTGACTATGTCACCATTAATGCGCAAAATCTTGGCGTAGTTGCAGAGCAGAAAATGCCGATCGTTTCCACCTACGATCGGTGGGACACCATGTCCGATATCAAGAATAAGTTCAGCAGCACTGGTGGGCTGGAAAGTAATATTCTGACAACCTTCGCCAACTCTGGTGCGAGTGCGGATAAGGAAGCCTACGGCGGCACCGTTAATGTGGTGTGGAATGATATCGACACCAAAGCCTGGATCGGCGACAACGCGACAGTGATTACTTCGGGCACTGGCAGCTGGAGCGCAGATCGCACTGTCGAAAGCACTAGCGGTACGCCGGGCATCCTCAACGATTTCGAGCCTTTTGAGACGGTAACTTATACCTTTGACTTTGATGAGTCAGTATCTGTTCGCGCGTTCAATTTGATTGAGAGCGCGAACGTCGCAGGTAATATCGGTAGCCTTGGCCTGATTCCGAACGCGAACGGAACCAACCAGGAAGGAAAATCCGTTGGTGGGTCTATCGTATTCGTACAGCAAAATGCGGATGCAGTGGCGGGCATCGGTGAGTCGACGGTTACTGCTGCCGGCGATATATCCATCACCGCAGAAACCGACGAGCGACACTTTGTTGTTACCCCATCTTCAGGGTGGGGTGCTGGTACCGGTTTTAATGGCGCGATCTCCGTACTGAATTCCGAAGCATTGACGCATGCCTCCCTGAGCAATCGTGCGTTTGTCACGGCCGATGATTTGGTGATCGTTGCCGATCATCAGATGGGTAACTGGGCGGCGGGCGGCGCGGTTAACTGGACGACCGGTGAGAGCGCCGTGGGAGTGGCCATTGCCGTCAACATTACCCAGGGTGACACCAAGGCGTTCATTGGCGATAACTCTGAAGAAGAAGAAAAGGTTTCGTTCAAAAACGATTCCCAGCCTGCACCAGACGCACCGTCGGCACCGGCACCTACCGAACGCGCCATTGTTGCGCGCAATGTCGATGTGCGGAGTAAATCTTCTGGTACCAATGGCAGCCTCGCCGCGGCCGGTGCGCTGTTGCAGGAGCACACCGATGAGCCGGGTATGTCCACCAAACTGAAGGGTTGGTTGGATAGCAAGACTGGTGGTCTGGCCAGTAAAATTTCCAGCAAACTGTCCGGCAAACATAGCGACGCCAGCAGTAGCAGCAGTAGTAGCAAAAGCTCGATTAATCAGGCATCCAGTGATGCTTCGAACGGCAGTTCTTCCGACAGCAGCGATAGCGTGGCTGAAGTGGACGCTGATGCGACCAGCTTTGCCGGCGCGGGTAGCGTGACAGTTTCTGTTACCAACCTGGATGCCAAATCCATCGTTGATGGTGCCAATATACGTGCGCACGATGGTGTTGGCGATGAAGTGAATCTCGACATCCAGGCGCTTGAAAAAATCGTGTCTGCTTCTGCTTCCGGCTCGGCTGCGGTCAACCTGTCGCAGTCACCTTCTACTCCAAACAGCAAGGCAATGGCGGGTGCGATTGCCTATCAGATTACCTTCAATGATGCCTTGGCATGGCTGGTGGATTCCACGGTGGAAGACGCTGGTGATGTCGCGGTACAGGCGCTGCATGGTGGCGATCTGACCTCCATTGGTTTGGCGCTCGCGATCGACAAGCCTTCCGAGGGCGGGAAGTCCACCTCTGCGGGCTTATCGGTGTCTGGCGCTATGGTGCGTGACGGCACCTCGGCACGGGTTGAAGGCTCATCAATCAGTTCCAGCGAGGGTGGTGATGAAAATCTGGAGGTCACCGCCTACAACAATACCGATGTCGGTGTGGGTGGCGGTACGCTTTACGCCGGAGGGCAGCAGGGTTTTGGTCTGGCGATTACCTATGCCGATATTGATGATCCAGCAGATCTGGTCGGCGATAGTAATCCGGATGGCAACAATATCTGGAGCAGCGCGTACAACGAAGACGTATACAGCGGCAAAGCGGTAGAAGCCGTTGTCACTGACTATTCCGGCACCAATAGCGAATTCAATGGTTTCCAGAATATCGATATCAGCGCGCGTGGCTTGCAGCGTATTGGCATCGGTGCAGCGGGTGTTGGCTACAACGATAACGCCGAAAACGCCTTTGGCTTTATGGGTAGCTTTGCCATTGGCTCTATCCGCAGCGATAGCAAAGCATTGCTGGAAAATGTGGATATCACCAGCGCGGATACCATTTCCGTTAACGTAGCGGGCAGCAAGAGCGGCAGCCTTGACAGTATCCTCGATGGGCTGGGTTCCAGCAGCGTCAATGACGATTACGACTTCTCTGGCGCAAGTGCCTTCGATAACACGGAAGTGCACACCAGTGATGACGGCACCGGCTCCGCCTATAACTATGGCACCGAAGGCGAGCGCATTATTGCGGTTGCCGGTGTGGTGCAGGTTGGCAAGAGCAACCTGGGGATTTCCTATGCCCACGCGGATGTGAGTACGGAAAAAACTGCGCAAATTCGCAACGCCAATATCAATGAGTCCGATACGGCCGCCAGCAGTGTCGATGTAAGTGCCCGTGACGAAGCTCTGCTATACACCGTTTCCATCGGTGTTGGTGTGGCCACCGGCAAGTACTCAGGTATTGGTTCGGTTGCGGTCAACAGCCTCAATAACACTGTGAAAGCCGAAATCGGCGATTGGAACGGTAGTAAAGCGGGCCTTATTCACGCCGAAGATGTGGCAGTCACCGCACAAAACGATATGGACGCAATTAATGTTGCGGGTGCAGTGGGTGTTTCCACCGGTAGTGGTGCGGCTGTCGGCCTGGCAGTTGCCCTGAATCTGGTGGGCGATAGCGGGCACGAAACCCGTGCGCGCATCGGTAATGTTGATCTGGAAGTTTCCGATGATATTACCGTGAAGGCGTCCAGCGGTTCCGACGGCGATGAAAACCTGCTGGTAGGTAACGCCATTGGGGTTGGTGCCTCTACCGGAGGTTCCGGCCTCGCATTCGCCGGTGCCATCGGTGTTACCGATGTCGACCAGACGGTACAGGCGGGGATCAAGAATGTCGGGGAAAACTCCGACGGCTCCGCGACCAATAGCGGCGGCACCATTCGCGTGCAGTCCACCGATTACACCGACAGTGTTTCCACCGCCTGGATGGGTGCAGGTTCTTCCAGCGGTTCTGCAGGCGGCATCGCTCTGGCGGTAAACCGTGTGGATTCCGATGTAACTGCAGAAATTCTTGGTGACGATAGCAGCGATACCAGCACGGTACTCGCAGCAAAACATGTTTACGTCGATGCCCTACGCGATAATTGGTTGCTCACCATCGATGCGGGCGTTGCCGCATCGAATCAGATATCGGTAGCCCCGTCGATTGGTACCGGTGTTGTCGACGGCAATGTGACGGCGCGTATCGCAGATAAGGCCGACATCGATGCCTACGGCAACGTTGGGGTTGAAGCGCAGGCGCATACCGAAAATCTGGTGGGTAGTGGTGCAGTTGGCGTTGGTTTGAATGGCGGCGCGGGTGCAATTGCCATTTCCACCGCGGCTGAATACGGCAAGACCCAGGCCTATATCGAAGATGCAACGGTTAAGGCCCTGGGCCTTGGCGGCGCCTTTAATATACTTGACGGTGAGCTCACCGGCATGACGGCATTGCCGGATCTTTCTGCCACTGACGAAGACTCTGATGGCAACTCCAACGCAGTCGGTAATTCCGACGTATCGATGGATGATCTCACCACCGCATTTGGCTCGCAGAATTTGAGCGAAGGCAATGAAGCGGTTACCGGTGTCGCAGTCAACGCCACTAGTTTTGTTAAACAGCAGGCGATCACCGTCGGTGGCTCCGGCAGTAAGAATATAGCGATTACCGCGAACGTCGCCACCAATGTGTTCGAGTCCAGTACGGACGCTTACATTAAGAACTCCACCATCAATAGTGGTGTATCCGGCACGGATACTGCGGACGTTGTCGTGCGTGGCTCCAGCCATGACTACGGGCTCGGAGTATCTGCCGGTGTAGCGATTTCTGGCGGTGGCTCTGGCATTGGTGGTTTCTCTACCAACCATATGGGTAAAGAAGCCAACGCAGAGATCGATAACAGCACGATCGATGCGGATGAGCTGGTACTGGAGGCAAATTCCACCCAGCTTGCGCAGGCGGTTTCCGCCGGTATTGCTGCGGGCGTGGGCGCCGAGAGTGGTCTCGGCGGTGCGGCCTCTGTAACCATCAACAAAATGATGGGCGGCACCAAGGCATGGCTGCACGACAGCACCATTACCGCCTCTGATGTGGTGGTCAACGCGGAACGTCGTCAGGATGTGAATTCCGCGGCCGGTTCTGCGGGTATTGGTACCACCGTGGGCGTCGGTTTTGGTCTTGCGGTTAACCTGGTGGGCGGCGACAGCACGGCACTGATCGGCAACGATCTGGATGACTCCGCTGATGACGACACCACCCTGATCAAGGCAGATAACGTAACCGTCGATGCCGACCGCCTGGAGAGTGTGAACAGCTACTCCCTCGGTGCCGGCCTCAGCACCGGCTTCGGTGTTGCGGCGATGATCAACGTCACCGAGTTCAAAGGCGAAACCCGTGCCGGTGTGCATGGGCTGCTGCACGACAACGGTACCAGCTCGAATACTGCCGACGATTACTTTACCACCCAGATTATTGGTAAGGACGGCACCTCCGATGCCACCACTGTCACTGTCAATGCGCAGGACATTCTCGATGTCGACCAGGAAACTCTGGGCATTGGTGCTGGTAGCAGTGTCGGTGTAGGTGCAGTGGCCAACGTGGTGCTCGGTCGCAGTCAGGTATATTCCGAAGTGGTCGGTTCCGATGTCGATGCCACTCTGCTGGATATTGATGCCACCGCGCAGCGCGAGGCGTGGATGATTTCTATGGCCGGCGGTGCCTCCACCAATGTGGGTGCTGCAGTAAGTATTGGTGTCGCACTGTTTGGCCAGGGGGATACCACCACCGAAGACGGCACCAATGCTGAAGATGAATTCGATCCGTCCCGTCAGACTGCCAACAATGTGCTGGCGGAAGACACTGCGGGTTATAACCCGCACCTGTCCACTGATGACATTGCCGCGATCGAGGAAGAGAGCGGCTCAACCATCGAGGCGTCTACTGCGCCGAGCACCAGCACCACGACCGAATCCGGTAATTCGCTGAAGATCGGCGGCGAGAGTGTGGTGGCCGCGCGTATTTCAGGCGGTGACATCGATGTGGATACGCTGGATGTCGACGCTCAGACCCTGCTGTTCACGTATCAGGGCCTGGGTGCAGTTTCCCTGGGCAGTGGTGCCATCTCTGGAGCTGTGGGTGTCACCCGTCTGTATGACATGACCATTGCCACTGTGGATACCGATCTCACCGCTACCAACGTGACCGTCGACGCACAGGTGATGGACGTATCCGACGATGACGCCGCAGGCGAAATGAAGTCCTGGGTGGTCAGTGGCGGCGGTACCGGTATTACCGTGAACTACAACGATGTACGCAGTGAACTGCGCACCGTAGCCGGAGTGTCTTCTGCGACCGGTGATGACGGTGGTGATATTTCGGTATCGGCCCGCGATACCACGGAACTGCGCGTGGGCGATCTGGATGCCGGCAAACCGTCCGACCCGACGGAAGGATCCCTGAGTGTCACTATCGGCGCTGGCGCCATTGGTGCTTCTATTGGCTTTGCGGAAAAGAACAGTGACGTGGATGCCTGGCTGGGTGAAACCGGCAAGGCCATCAGCGGTTACAGCACCGTCGAGCTGGAGGCCTACTCCGCGGGTCTGGTGAAAACCAGTGCCTTCGCGCTGGCCGGTGGTCTGCTCGCCGGTGTTCAGGGCGTGGTGACCGATGCCCGCGACAAATCCAATGTTAATGCCACTGTGCACGGCACCATTGATGCCGACGCTGTGGTCAATATCGATGCCCAGGCGACCCCGGAAGTCTTCTCCCGTGCCTACGGTGTCACTGTTGCTGCCGGTGGCGCCATGGGTGGTTCCTTCTCCTATGCCATCGCGGATACCAAGGCGGTCGCTGAGGCTGGAGACGGTACCTACTTCACTGGCAATGCGGATGTAAATATCCGCGCGGAAACCGGTGATGGTTCCAATGACGATTATGTCAGCGCCGATGCCAATGCATTT
Organism: Microbulbifer sp. ABF4_148; assembly: GCF_056158985.1. Lineage (NCBI taxonomy): Bacteria > Pseudomonadati > Pseudomonadota > Gammaproteobacteria > Cellvibrionales > Microbulbiferaceae > Microbulbifer > Microbulbifer sp. ABF4_148. The sequence continues at coordinate 4,109,114 of NZ_JBSWUI010000001.1, read as the reverse complement.
GCCGCATCCGGCGGCCTACTGGCCGGCGTGGCCGGTTCGGAAGCACTCGCAGAAAACAGCTCGCAAGCGGTTGCCAAAGTGGGCGACGGCGTGCGTATCCCGGACAATGACTTCGGCGTTTATGCGCGTAATACCGCGGTGCAGTACGCGGATGCGGATGGCTACTTCGTTGGTCTGTTTGCCGGTGGCTTTAACTGGTCTGCCGCAGAGTCCAGTACCTCCGCGCGCGTAGAGTACGGCAACAACCCGATCTCCAACGCGGTGTTACGCACCGGCGACTTTATCCTCGACGCCTACAACTACGACGAAAACCAGAGCTTCACCACCGCTGGCGGTGGCGGTTACTACGCGGGTTCCGCGGCGGTTTCCAACGCGAACAGCTATAACAACTCGAACTCCAACAAGTCAGCGAGTGTTGACATCGCAGACTGGGCTTCTGGTTATTCGGCGGTGCCGGTACTTGGAGGAGAGGTGAGGCTGTCGGCTGCGCACGAAAGCCAGTTCTTCGCTGGTACCGATTCCACCACTGTCTCTGTCGTGGGCGGCTCGGGTGCAGTATCCAACTCGGACATCGACAATGATGTCGAAGTCACTCTGGGCAACAACGTTAGCTTTGAAGCGCTGCAAATTGAAATCGAAGCTGACAATAGCGCGTTACAAATTCAGGATCCGGCGGAGTCGGGCTTCTCAACCAGTATTAATGCCGGTGCCGGTGGCGCTGCCAACGGTTCCGCAGGGCTGTCGAACCAGGATCTTACCGGTGTCGAAGCGGCAGTAACTATTGGCAATAACGCGGTACTGGCAATCAGTGATCTGGCATGGCTGGACAGCAGCTATGAACATGGTATTTCGATTGACGCCCATACCCGATTCTATGTCTATGATGCCGCGGTGTTGAAAGTGGGGGGCGCCCTGCAGGGGGCAGGCTCCGAATCCGACGTGGATGCGACCACCAAAAACACCGTCACCATTGGTGATGGTGTGGTGCTGTTCAACCCGATTGGTGAAATTGGTATCGGTACCTACACCACCGGTTCTGCAACGGCGCAGGCGGAGACCAGCGTGTGGGCAGTTGCGGGTGTGGCTGGTGGTGTATCCGATGTGAACGTCAACGTTACCAACACGGTGGATATCGGTCAGGACGTTTTCATCAACGCCCTCGACAATATCGGTATCTATGCCGGCCGTGGTTCCAGCTACCTGTATGAAAACCAGTTGGTCGCTGATGCGCGCACCAATGTGTATAACTGGACTGCGGTCCCGATTCCGGCGGGCAACGATGCCGACGCCGATATTAATGTCACCAACACCGTAATCTTCGGCGATGACATTGATTTGGGTAGTGACAGCCACGTTACCGTGGAAGCCAATGAGGGCTCTCTCTATGCCAATGCCGATGGTGTTGAGCGCAACCCCTATTTGGAACTCTTCTCCACAGAAACCACTTTCGGCTCAAACGACACCAGCAGCGATAACTCGCTGGTGTTTGAAGGTTCTGGCTCTGTGGTTGCGGGTCAGAATGCCTATCAGTGGGTGGATGTGGATGACTCGGGCAATATCACTTCTGACCTGGCCGGCTACGGTAGTGCAGGCCAATTAAGCGGAAAGTATTCCTCGCGCGCCAGCTTGCAGGCCTATATCGATGAATTACAGGCGCTGGTAGATGAGTACGAGGCCTGGACTGAGTCAGGCACCAGCAACGAAGGTGGCAAGACCGACGGTAACGAAGATACCGGTGATACCGGCAGTGGCGGTACCAGCACCGAAGTCGGTACCGGTAGCTCCGGTGAAAACCCGTATACCGACGAAATTGCCGAACTGAAAACCGAGATTGCCGCGCTTTCCGTTGTTCTCGACACGCTGTCCGAGCAGGAAAATAACGTGATTGCGGTGACGGACATCAGCGCGTCTGCGGGTAATGTCAGCCTGCTCGCCGACACCATTGATTTACAGGGCGGTAGCAATAACCGTCCTGAGTTTATTGCTCGTGGCGATGCCTACATCGATATCAATAATCGCGATGACCAGCACCTGCTGGTAGGTAACCTCTACATTGCCAACCAGACCGGCGGTAACGTGTATGTGACTGGTGGGGCCTCTTTAGATGAGGCTTATATTACTGAGGAAGACAGCAGTACCACTGGTGTCAGCTCCGGTATTCATATTGTCCATAACCCGGGCGGCACTAATTATCTGAATTCTGACGTCATCATCGATGGTGCGATCACCAATTTGCTGTCAACGGTCGATATTACCCTCGAAGAGGGGGACCTGTTACAGCAGGCTTCCATCGAGGCCAATACCATCAACCTGACGGTTGAAAATGGCAGCCTGGTGGTAAATGCGGGTAATAGCGATGTTTACTATGGCCGTGCGCCGTCATCACTGGTGAATTTTGTCGATAAATGGAAACCTGAGGATGCGGATGATTTCGTCCAGTACTGGATCAACCACCGCTATGAAGATGATATCGATGCAACCGGAATCGATGAGTTCAATAACTGGTTCTATGCCTGCGCCACCGCCAAAGATTGCTATATCGGCGGCGTTGAAGATAACGACGAAGATCCCTATTACGCCGGTGACTACGATACCGTGCGTGTTTTCTTTAACTGGGGATTCAGTGACTCTCAGGAGTACGACGGCGACGACCAGATTCGCCTTAAGTTTAAAAAGGATAGCGATAGTCGTGGCGGGAGAAACTGGCGTTTCCAGCCAGTAGAGGACAAGCAGGGCAACCTGATTCGGACGGCGAGCTACAATTCGGTGAAAAGCGATATTGGTTCACCGGGCAGCACCCTTGTTGGCGAAAAGGTAGTTATCAATGCACGCCGCGTAGATATCAATGGAACCATTGAAGTTGGCACTGACAACAACTGGTCGGTAAGTGTTGGTAGTGGTTTTGATTCTGCGATCGCGCAATACATCAGCCTCGCAGGTCTCTCCAGTGGGGATCAGATCGAGCTGCAGCCGGGGCAAACCCTGAAGGTCGATAATCCGGCTTACGTGAACGCCTATGTGACGCCATTTGAAGATCGCTATATCTATATCGATCCGCAGATATCCAAAGTTACCGGTGCGGAAAGCATCATGCTCACCTATGACGTCGCCAGCGGGCAGTTGCTGGTAGACGACGTGCCGGTTTCTGGTGGTGGCTACCTGTCGATCAATGCCAAGATTTCCTCTACCGGAGCGGATGGGAAGATTCTGGTTCGCGACGGTCTCGGCCAGATCGATATTGACAACGATTCCAATACTGAACTAGTGATTAATAGTCTGGATGCGGGTGACGATGCTGTGGGTATCGTGCGTATTACCGACTACAACTTCACCAAAAACATGAACGACGGTGGTAGCAGCAACGACTACTTCAGTCACTGGTATGTACACAGTCCTGGTGGACAGATTCAGGAATACGAAACGACTTCCTATGCGACAAGCTACGAAGATGGTGCGTTTGTTCGTACTTCTGGTGGTACCGGGACCACCTCCAGCACCACCTACAATCCGCTCGCCGGACAGTTGTATTACATCCGTGAAGACGCCTCCGTCAGTCGCTCTTACACCGACTTCCCGGATGGATACCTGGCCAAGTATCCGAATACCGTGGGCGAGTGGCAGGGCACAGGTGCAAACGGTGATCTGGAGTGGAATGTAGAAGCGAGCTACTACACTACTTGTGCCGCCAACCCGGATGTGTGTACCAACGGCACTGCGACCAATTACATTCGCCAGGAGTATGATGCGGACAGCATCAGCCGTTACTGGTGGGCTATTGGTTACAGCTACGACAGTTATTACGGCTCCAACTGGACCGATACGGATCCCAGTGTATACATCCCGTATTATCTCAACATGGAAACCCACACCTATGTGAAAGCGGATCACAGTATCGGCATTTCCTTTACCGGTGTGGGTACCGGCAGTATTGATATTGATTCGGCAGCAAACGTCAGTATCAACGGCAATATTTACAACCCGCTGGGCACTACCGACATCAATACCAATGGTGTTTTGGATGTTAGCACCGGTGCCGCGTTTGATGCGGAAACCCTACGCTTATATGCCGGTAAGGGTGATCTGGGAAGCCTGGATGACCCGCTGAATATCGCCACCAATACCGTGTCTCTGCATTCGAACAAGGGGTCTTTGTATTTCGATATCACCGGTAAGTCCGGCGCAGTACAGCTGGAAAAATTCCAAGGGCTGTACGATATCGTCGGTACTGTGGATAAAGGCCTGGAAGGTGTTGGCAACGGTATCCACATTCAAGGCGATACGCTCGATCTGGTGAGCTATTCGGGTAGCATCGGTTCTGCGGGCACCATCGGCACCGTATCGTCCTACGATTACATCAATGTAGACCTCAACGAAATCACCCTGGAGGCCGCTGACGACATCGTGATTTACCAGGCATCCGGCGACCTGGCGGTGAATACCATTACCGCCAGCGAAGATGTGGTAATTACCCTCGGTAATGGCAGCCTTACAAATGGCATCGGCCAGAATGAAAAGACCGATGAAGAGCTGGCCTATCTGCAGACTGTTTGGGATCGTCTCGGCCTGCAGGATGCAGACGCCGGCGAAATCGCAGTTACTGGCTATGAAAACCAGTTTACCAGCAAGTATCACACTTACTGGTTGATCAAGCAGCGTCTGAGCGATTCGTCTGAGGCTGGCTTTACTATCGACGGTGCCTTCGAAGACACCTTTATGTCCCGCTACGGCGTGTCAACAGTTGCTGAGGCAACTCAACTGGCGAAGGAAGAATACTTCGCGTTGGAAGACTGGTTCTCAGATCAGGTCGCTGCACCCGACGTTTACGCCAATGAGGAAGATGCGATTGGCGTAGAGCAGAAAGGTACCCTGGAGGGTTACGACTACGGCGACCTGCTGACCAGCAGTTATGACGCGGACTACGCGCTGGTGATTAATGAGGCCAGTTCCTGGTATGCAGACCTGGTCGAGGGCGCGCAATGGAGCCAGAGCCAGCTGGATATCAGTATTAACGCGGCGGCCCTGAATGCGGATGCGCAGGCAACGCTGACCAATCGTGAAGCCAACATCGTTGCGCCGAACCTCGACATTAATGTCAGTGGTGGCAGCGTGGGTGAAGATCTCGCGGATCTGGTGTTCGTTATCGATCGCGATAACCCAACAATTACCGACGCACAAAAAATTGCGCTGTTGGAAGCGGGCCCCGGTGATATCGAAACCAGCGAGAATGGTTCGCTGATTACCTTTAATGTTTCGCAAGTGGATCCTATCAAGATCGATACCACCGGCGTACTGAACATTGCCGCTACTGACGAAATTTATGCGGAGTCTGCTAGCGGCCTGACCTTGGGCAGTATTGTTTCTACCGATGGCGATGTACGTCTGGCGGTGAACGGTGCCATCGACGCGATCAGCGGTACCAACATTTCCGCAAACGACCTGTACCTGGCAAACACCCAGGGTGATATCGGTAGCGTAAGCAACCGCGTCCAGGTAGATCTGGCTGGCGTACTGCGCCAGGCAGGCGCAGCCAACAACTTGTACCTTACCCAGGTTGGTGGCGATTTGATTGCTGACGCGGTGAGCGCGGGCGGCATTGCAAGCCTGACCAGCAATGCGGATATCCTCGGCCTGGATGGCGAAAGCGTTGTTTCTGGCAGCGCGATTCAACTGGTCGCAGGAGATGACCTGGGTAGTAATACCCAGGCGCTGAACCTGCGTATGTCCGGTGGTGGCGATATGGATATTACTGCGGACAACGCCTGGCTGAATATCGCGGGTACTTCTGAGGCGCGCCTGGGCGCAAGCCTGAATGGTGTTCTCAGCATCGATGCCAGCGGTAATCTGGTCATTGACGGTGGTATCAGTGCGTCTGCCCTGGATCTCTACGCCGCGGGGGACATCCTCGACAGCGGTGCGGTAACTGTAACCGTCACCAATCTGGCAAAACTTTCCGCAGACAATATCGATGTCGATGCAGTGACCTTCGATATCGGCAGTGGTGACTTTGACGCGACCGCCGGCGCCATGACTTTGGGTGATATCACCACTGAAGGTGATCTCGATCTGCTGGCAACCGGCGCAATGCAGTTAAATGGCGATCTTGATATTGCCTATACCACCGCTTCTTCCGGTAGCGATGCGCGGCTGCTGGCGGATGCCCAGGGCATTACGATGGCTGCGGGCAAATTCATTCGCAGCGAAGACGATATCCAGCTCACTGCAGTCGATAGCCTTGATCTACAATCCTTGATCGCGGGTGGCGATATCAATCTCACCGCATTGAACCTGCTGGATACAACGCTGGGTGATATAGATGCGGTATATCTGCAGGCTGATAATGTCTACGTTGATGCGCGCGACGCGCTGAACCTGGTTGATGTTGCTGCATCAGGGGTTATCAATCTTGATAGTGAAACCCTGCAGGTTACCGGCGATCTGCTGACCGACGGTAATGTGGTGGTGGTCGCCGGCAGCGGCCTGGAAGTACAAGGCGATATCGGCAGCGCAGTGAGCAAAGTGACGTCGATTGACTTGCAGTCGGGTGTTGGCGACCTAACGCTGGGTGGCAGTGCCTATACCAGTGGTCAGTTCCTCGCTGATACGGCAGGTGACTTCTCCCTTTCTGCGATCAGTCTGATCGATGCCGGATCCATCGATGTGACGGCGCGCGGAATAGCAGCGAATGTAGCCAGCCAGATGACCTCAGGTGGCGCTGCGCGGTTCACCCTGCGCGGTAGTGACAGCACTTTCGGTCGCTTGGCGACCAGCACTAACCTGATTCTGGATAGTGACAGCGATATTACCTTTGCCAATGACGTGAATACAGGCAATAACCTGCGGTTGGAAACGCTTGGTGATGTATTTGTCAGTGATGGCGTGGCACTGGATATTGGTCGCAACCTCCGTGGCATTGCGACATCCGCACTACTTGCGCAAAGTTGGCAAATGGGAGTGTCCAGTCAGCTGCTGGTAGCCAACAACGCTGAACTTGACACTGATGGCCTGCAAGCTTTTGAAACGCTGTCGGTGACTGGAAATCTCACCCAGCGCGCTGGCGATGATATTACTTTCAATGCGAATACCGATGTCGGTGGTCATTTGCATCTGACCGGTGACGCTGGTCTTTACCTCGTTGGCGATTTGAGCGTCGGCACGGCATCCGCGTCTGACATGACCTTGCTGTTGGACGGCGCAGTTACGCAGTCTGCCGGTCAAGCAAGCATCGCCAGCGGTGCGTTCAATGTTGAAGCGTTAGCCTGGGGCGCGGCCACTAACAGTGTTTTGCGCAGCGGTGCTGGGTCATCGTTTGGATTGACCTCTGCAAGCACCTTTGGGTTGCTTACCAGTGGGGGTGACCTTTCTATTGCTAGCGCTGGTGAGATCGACTTCCTGAACGACGTTACCGTCGGTTCAAATGTTTCCGCTGCAAACCTGATGTTGAATGTCGATGGCGATGTCTCTCTTGCCGATGCGGCAACATTGCTGACTTACGGTAACTGGCAGGGTATTGGCGAAGCTTCGGCACGTGTCGGTAGTTTCACCGCCGGTAGTGGCAGCCTGGTCGATACCCGTGACGCGATGAATGTGATTGCGCAGCAGGGCATCGACTTCGCCCTGTTGGCTGTAACCAATAGCGCGCAGTTGAATGCAGGCGGCGATATCCAGTTTAGTGAAACGGCCGATTTTGGTAGCTCCCTGAGCATTACCGACGGTAATCACTTGAATCTAGTTGGTGATGTTACCGTTGGCTCCGCGGGCACTGCCCATACGAACCTCACTTTGCGCGGTGACGTTTCCCAGTCTGCCGCCCAGATCTTCGCGATCAGCGGTGATTTGTCTGTTTCCGCCAACAGCTGGAGCATGGGCGACACCGCCCTGCTGCAGAGCGGCGGTGCCATGCAGATCGATACCGTTGCCGGTATGGACCTGGCACAGTTGGATAGCGGCAGCACCCTGGCCCTGACCAGCGGCGCCGAGATCGCCCTGCGTGAAACCATGAATGCGGTCGACAGCATTACCCTGCAGGCAGCCGATGCGATCACCCTGAGTGATGCCGCACAACTGGTCAGCGGAAACAATCTTTCTGTAACCAGTGACAGCTTCACCATGGGTGCCGGCGCCAACCTGCAGGTGGCGAGTGACTTCGATGCGACCACCACCAACGGCCAGCACTACGCACTGGTAGACGTGGACGGCAATGCGGTGTTGACTGCCGGTGGCGATATCACCTTCAGCGAAGCCGCCAATATCGGTGCCGGCCTCACCATCGTCGATGGCGACAACCTGGCCATGACCGACCACGTTGCGGTTACAGGTAATGCGAACTTAACCCTGCGCGGTGACGTTACCCAATCTGCAGCTGAGACCTTCACCATCAGCGGTGATCTGAGCGCTTCCGCCAACAGCTGGAGCATGGGCGACACCGCCCTGCTGCAGAGCGGCGGTGCCATGCAGATCGATACCATTGCTGGTATGGACCTGGCACAAGCCGATAGCGGTAGCACCCTGGCTCTCACCAGCGGTGCCGAGATCGCCCTGCGTGAATCCATGAATGCCGTCGACAGCATTACTCTGCAAGCAACTGATGCGATCATCCTGAGCGATGCTGCACAGTTAGTGATTGGCAACAATCTGTCCGTAGACAGTGACAGCTTCACCATGGGTGCCGGCGCCAACCTGCAAGTGGCCGCTGACTTCGAGGCGACCACAACCAACGGCCAGCACTACGCGCTGGTGGATGTGGATGGCAATGCAGTTGTGACAGCCGGTGGTGACATCGCCTTCAGCGAAGCAGCCAACATTGGCGCCGGTTTGACCATCGTCGATGGCGACAACCTGGCCATGACTGACCACGTTGCGGTTACCGGCAATACAAACCTCACCCTGCGCGGTGACGTTACCCAGTCTGCCGGCCAGCAGTTCACTATCGGCAACGACCTGACGGCTTCCGCCAACAGCTGGAGCATGGGCGACACCGCCCTGCTGCAGAGCGGTGGTGCCATGCAGATCGATACCGTTACCGGTATGGATCTGGCGCAAGTCGATAGTGGCAGCATCTTGTCATTGACCAGCGGCGCCGAGATCGCACTGCGTGAATCCATGAATGCCGTCGACAGCGTTACCTTACAAGCAGTGGACGCCATCACCCTGAGTGACGCCGCACAGCTGGTCAGCGGAAACAATCTTTCTGTGACCAGTGACAGCTTCACCATGGGTACCAGTGCCAGCTTGAAAGTGGCTAGCGACTTCGACGCCACCACCACTACCGAACAGCGCTACACGCTGGTGGATGTGGATGGCAATGCAGTTCTGACTGCTGGTGGCGATATCGCCTTTAGCGAGGCCGCCAATATCGGTGCCGACCTGACCATCGCGGACGGCGACAACCTCGTTATGGCTGATGATGTAGCGGTTACCGGCAATGCGAATCTCACTTCGCGTGGTGACGTTTCCCAGTCTGCCGCCCAGATCTTCGCGATCAGCGGTGATTTGTCTGTTTCCGCCAACAGCTGGAGCATGGGCGACACTGCCCTGCTGCAGAGCGGCGGTGCCATGCAGATCGATACCGTAGCCGGTATGGACCTCGCGCAGCTGGATAGCGGCAGCACTCTGGTACTGGCGAGCGGGTCTGGAATCGCCTTGCGTGAAATGGTCGACGCGGGTGATTCAATAGAGATCGTTGCGGCCAATGATGTTGATCTTTATGCGGGCCAGACGATGTCGTCTCTCGGCGACTTCACACTGGATGCGTACCGTTTCACGATGGGCGATAACGCGACTCTGAATGTTGCCGGCAACACCATCATTCGCACTCGAGATAGCCAGCGCTTATTCGAGCTGGTCAGCGGTGGCAATGCCGAAATGACCGCAGGCGGAAACTGGCAGTTAGTCAGTGCCATGCGAGTCGGCGGCGATCTGCAACTGGAAAGTGGTGGCCAAACAACCTTCTCCGGAGACGGCGAGATTGATGGTAATGCACAGGTCGCCAGCGTTGGTGCGCTGCAGTTGGAGTCCGGGCGTCATCTGGCGATTGGCGGCGCTCTGGACGCATCGGCTGCCAGTTTGACCATGGGTGCAACGAGCCAACTGAATGTTGGTGCGGGTGCAGAAGTCCTCACCGAAGCGGGCATGGTTCTGGCTCAGGTACAACTGGGCGGTGATTCGGTGCTGGACAGTGGTGCTGGTGTCGCGTTCCTGGAGCGTGCTGAAGTCTCCGGTAGCTTGCAAGTTGACGCGGTGGCAGACGTGGTGCAGTTCGAAAACCAGCAGTTGGTCATCCATGGCGACTTGGCTGCGCGGGCTGATCGTTGGCAAATGCTCACTGATGCGCGCCTGCAAGTGCTGGGCAATAGTGACATCGCACTTGGTGGCGACGGCGCATTCCGCCGACTGAATGTGGGCGGTGACCTGGCGATTGAAAGTGGTGGCCAGGTAGCGCTGCTGCGCGATGTCTATACCGGTGGAGACTTTACGGTAACGGCAGCAGGTGAGCTGGACCTTGCCGACGACGCATTGGTGAAAGTAGGAGAAGCAGTTTCCTTTGATGCACTGAGCTGGACGATGGGTGCCGGCAGTCGACTGGAGGCCGAAGGTTCCGTTGCAATGCGCAGTACCGGTGACATGCTCCTGTCAGAGCTCACCAGTAACTGGGGCGGTGACGCGGCATTTGATCTGGTTTCTGGCGGTGCCATTTCCGGTCGCAGTGATGCGGATGTTCACCTGCGAGGTACTAGCGGTGGCCGTAGTTATCTCGAGGCAGCAACAGGCATCGGGGATCCTCTCGTCATGGACTTGCCTTGGTTCTCGGCAGTGACCGATGAAGGCAATATCAGCCTGATTCTTCTCAATGATGCCCACGCGGAATTGCTCTCGGCTCAGGCCGGTGAAGTGCGTATCCGCGCTCTGGGCGATATCGAAATTGAAGAACTGTTTGGCACTCCGTACTTGTGGATCGACGGGTTCCTGCTGGCGCGGGAGATGACCGTACCACAAGGAACTTTCATTGCCGAAGAAGGCATGCAGCTGGACCTGGTCAACCTGACGACCAGTGGTCCGCTGGTGGCTCAGGGACCGCAGATTGACATCAACGTTGATGCCCGGGGCAATGTGGAAACCTTTATGACCCTGACCGGTATTGACGGTGGTACAGCCGACTGGATTGGGGTCAATGTGGACAATACCCAGCGTCTAACGATTGACCGACTGCTCACTGACTTCGGTTCTATTGCCACTAGCGGCGATCTACGCCTGGAGAGCGCGGAGGTGCTTTCCGAGTTGGCCATGGAATCTGGCGGTTTGAGTTTGTCCCTGTCCAATGTGGATCTGGCTCCGCGGGATGTGACCGGTCAGCTGGTTACGCCTTATGGAGAGTTCTGGCTGGATACGGAGGACAACTTGTTGTTCACCAATGCACAGGTCACCCGCTATCGCAATCCGTTGGTGTTGACCTACGAAGGTAAGGAAGGTGAATACCTCGACGATGAGCTCGGCTTCTCCCGTCTGAGTGTGGAATACCAGCTCGAGAACGAGGTGAAGGGTGAGAAGGCCACGGGTACTGCAGCGGAGTACTACTGGGATCCGCGTTTGCTGGAGTACCTGATTGGGATTGGCCTGGACGGCATTCTGGTCGAGCCACTGGATGCGGATGAGTATAGCGAGATGGATGAGGGGCCGATCGATGGCATCTATGCGGAGATCTCGCTGGAAGATGGTCTCGCTTCGATAGATTAATATCGGAGCGGTTCATCGGTCACGATTATTGAAATAAGCAAAAGGGCACGACGAAATGTGCCCCGATGGTGAATCACTTGAGTAGTAAAAGTTGTGGGGGAGCGCTGCGCTCGCATATGGGTTCTATTGGCGCTGTAGTGGGGAGTGCCCTGTGGTTGGTTTCCGCCGCGTCGACGGTCTCTGCACAGGTTGATCCAGGTTTGCCGCCAGAGTTGATACTGGAGCTGCCGCGAATTGACCCCGGTGCAACGGATCGCGAACAGCGTCGCCGTGCGGAGCGACTCCAGCCCAGGTATGTGGAGCAGCCGGTTATTGATGAGGTTCAGGTGACCGGTGACCCGGCCGCCCTGGAAGGGCCGAAATTCGAGTTACGCAGTGTGCGGTTTACGCGTTCTGAATTGCTATCAGAGGGCGACCTGCGAGAAATCGTTACCCCTTTCCTGGGGCAGCAGGTATCACACAGCGACCTGTTGAAAATCGTTGAGGGCGTTAATCGGCACTATCGTCAGATGCATGTGTATACCGCCGTCGCTGTTTTGCCTGAGCAGGAAATACAAAATGGTGTCGTGATCGTTCGTTTGATCGAGGGCAAATTGGGTGAAATTCGTTTTGAAGGAAATGAATACACTTCGAACGAATACCTCGGTCGATGGATGTCCGCGCACCAGGGGCAGGAAACCGTTGATTTGCCCGCTTTGGAAGCCGATATCCTGGAGTTCAATCGGATTAATGACCAGCGCCTCAAAGCTGAATTGCGTCGAGGTGAGTCTTTCGGGCTGACCGATATCGTAGTCACCGTGGCCGAGCCTGAGCGGAGCTATTTCCAGGCATTTGCTGACAACTACGGTTTTGAGAGCTCGGGGGCGGAAGAGCTGGGTTTTATGTACCGGCACCAACATCTACTGAGCGACGGAGATCGCTCTATCGCCTATCTCGCCGCCAGTGAAGGAACCCGATCTCTCAGTTTGAGCTATAACGCGCCGGTCGGCGCAAGTCGCTGGCGGGTTGGCGGCAGTGGTTCAACGACACGCACGGATCTGATCGAAGGAGATTTTGCGATTTCCGGTGTTGAAGGTGAGTCGTTTCGCCTTGGCGTTGAATCCAGCTGGTTGGCATGGTCTGGCGAGCGCCTGTGGCTTTCATTGCTTGGGGGGGCAGGTTATACGCGCTCAGCGACTGATGTTGCGGGGGTGACCATTAGTGATGATGCGGTGCAGCAAATTCAGCTGGGCACTTCCCTGAACTGGATAGGACAGCAGTGGCAGATTTCGGGTCGGCAGATGATTTCCGGCATGGACTTCAATGACAAGTCCGATGAGGGCGGAGCACAGCAGCGCGCCAGTGAAGTTTTGTACAGTGGTGGCGTGAGTGCTTACTACCGATTCCGGGATAGCGGCTTTTATAGTATCGGCGCGGCAGAGTGGCAGTACACGGAGGGAGAGAGTCTGCCCGGATCCCTCTCCTTCGCGCTAGGTGGTCCCACCAGTGTGCGTGGTTATCACTCCAGTGAGGTCAGTGGTGACCGTGGTTGGTATGGGCAGCTGGAGCTCCATTACGATGCCTGGTACTGGTTGGATACTGCGATTGATGTCTTTGCCTTCTATGACTACGGCGATGTGAAGTCCCTGAATCCACAGGAAACCCTAGCCGCCGCAGGATTCGGAGTCAGTTTGTCCGGTCGCCGCTGGGCTTTAAACGCCACGGTCGCAGAAGCTCTTGACGTCGCCGTGCCGGAACAGGAGGAGCATGTCTTGTTTGCTCGCTTTAGCTATAGCTACTGATCCGCGTTGCTAGCCGTCCTCCTCAGCCGATAGGGGTAAGGCTGTTGGGTGTCGTGGTCCAGGTCCTATATAGAACCCCGAGGGTCTGATCGTCTTATATAGAAAGCAGTCGAGCAGGCCGTCAGGAGGGCGAGGCGGCCAAAGCGCTTCCTCGCCAATTTCACTTGTCCCATGTCGCCACTGCGCATCTATTAAGGCCAGTCCCGGCTGAGATCGGCTGACTGGCAATGCTCAAATAGTCGCGAAAAGGTTTGTTGGTCGAGCTTGATGAGTCCCTGATGGTCGCCAGCTTCCAGATGGACGCTGTCCTGATGTCGCAGGCTGCTGTCGAGGTAGGTGGGAATGCCGTATGCCTGTCCGATCGGTGGCAGGGCCCCTAGCTCGCAATCAGAGAACACGGTCTGGAGTTCGTCTTCCGGTACCATCTCCAGCTGGTTGCGACCGGATTCGTCGTGGAGTGCGCGCATATCGAGACTGGAGCTTGCCGGGATGACTGCGAGGACATAGCCCAGTTCATCCTTGAGGAGAATCGCTTTGGCAACGCTATCTTCCCGAACATTTGCCGCTCGTGCGGTCTCGCTGCTACGCGTAGTGTGTGCATGTTCAATAACCTGATATTTGACTGCTTGGTCGCTCAGGTAGTTGCTGACGGTGCGGGCAATGGTCATGGCGTTTACCTCGCTGGCAGAAGGGTCTTTACTTAGTGTAGTTTCGCGCCAGACGGGCGCCCCAAATCCATTCCTTATGTTGGTTGACATGTAGCCAGCGTGGCCGTAGAATTCGCGCTCCTTTTCGCCCGCCCTCGGGGCTGCGTAAAAGGGCGTTCTTTAGTTTTATTTAGTTGGAGTTTGATTCCATGCAGGGTCAACGCATCCGAATTCGCCTGAAGGCGTTCGATCACAAGCTGATTGACACGTCTACTCAGGAGATCGTCGAGACGGCCAAGCGCACTGGCGCCCAGGTACGTGGTCCTATCCCGCTGCCGACTCGCAAAGAGAAGTACACCGTGCTGATTTCTCCGCACGTCAACAAAGACGCGCGCGATCAGTACGAGATTCGTACTCACAAGCGTTTGCTGGACATTGTTGAGCCCACCGAGAAAACCGTAGATGCGCTGATGAAGCTCGATCTGGCGGCCGGTGTTGAGGTTCAGATCAGTCTCGGCTAACACTTTTTAATCAACTACCGAATCCCGGGCGAAAACGGTCCGGGTAGTGTAACGCTCTGAAATTGGGCGGCCGCAGTGGGTTAAAGCCCCGTGCACTGAGAGGTTAATACGATGACTATAGGTATTGTCGGCCGCAAGAGCGGCATGACTCGTGTATTCACTGAGGACGGCGCGTCCATTCCGGTTACCGTTATTGAGGTAGCTCCGAATCGCGTCACCCAGGTGAAAACTGTCGACACTGACGGCTACTCTGCTGTGCAGGTAGCAATTGGTGCTCGCAAGCCCTCCCGTATCTCCAAGCCCGAAGCGGGCCACTTCGCAAAGGCGAACGTTGACGCTGGTAGCGCTCTCTATGAGCTGCGTACCGACGGTTCCGACGAAGCTTTTGAAGTCGGTGCTGAGATTTCTGTTTCCCAGTTTGAGGCTGGTCAGAAAATCGACGTAACCGGCACCTCCAAAGGTAAAGGTTTCCAGGGCGGCGTTAAGCGCTGGAACTTCAGCATGCAAGATGCTACCCACGGTAACTCCCTGTCTCACCGCGCTCCCGGTTCTATCGGTCAGTGTCAGACCCCTGGTCGTGTATTCAAGGGTAAGAAAATGGCCGGTCACATGGGTGCTGAGCGTGTAACCACACAGAACCTCGAAGTAGTGCGTGTTGACGCTGAGCGCAACCTGCTGCTGGTTAAGGGTGCTGTTCCGGGTGCTCCGGGTGGCGACGTAATCGTTCGTCCGGCAGTGAAAGCCTGAGTCTGGGGGAAATAGATATGGAACTGAATATCGCAACTCCCGAAGGCGCTAAAGGCACTGTTGCTGTCTCTGAAGTGACTTTCGGTCGTGAGTTCAATCAGGACCTGGTACACCAAGCTGTTGTCGCCTACATGGCCGGCGCACGCCAGGGTACCAAGGCCCAGAAAAACCGTTCTGCTGTTTCTGGTGGTGGCAAAAAGCCATGGCGCCAGAAGGGCACTGGCCGCGCGCGTGCGGGCACCATCCGTAGCCCACTGTGGCGTTCCGGTGGTGTGACTTTCGCTGCTGAGCCGCGTGATCACAGCCTGAAGCTGAACAAGAAAATGTACCGTGCAGCGCTGCGTTGCATCCTGTCCGAGCTGGCTCGTCAGGAGCGTCTCGTAGTGGTTGAGTCTTTTGACGTCGACGCTCCGAAGACCAAGCAGCTGGTTAGCAAGCTGGCTCAGTTTGATCTCGCGGAAGCGCTGATCGTAACTGAAGAGGTGAGTGAGAATCTGTACCTCGCAGCTCGCAACCTGCACAAAATCGATGTTCGTGACGTGCAGGCCATTGACCCGGTTAGCCTGATCCGCTTTGAGAAGGTTGTGGTTACCGTTTCTGCACTCAAGAAAATTGACGAGGTGCTGGGATGAACCAAGAACGTCTCTACAAAGTACTGCTCGGTCCGGTAATTTCCGAGAAGGCTGCTGTGCTGGCAGATGCTGCCAACCAGGTAGTGTTCAAGGTTACCACTGACGCCACCAAAGCTGAGATCAAGGCTGCGGTCGAAAAGCTGTTCAACGTTTCTGTTGAGCAGGTTCGCACCGTGAACGTTAAAGGCAAAACCAAGCGCACCCGTCACGGTATGGGCCAGCGCAATGATTGGAAAAAAGCCTACGTTCGTCTGGCCGAAGGCAGCGACATCAACTTTGAAGCTGCTGAGTAAAGGGGAAAGTTACAATGGCAATTGTAAAGACTAAACCGACCTCTGCCGGCCGTCGCCACCTGGTCAAGGTTGTTAATGAGGACCTGCACAAGGGTGCTCCTTACGCGCCTTTGCTGGAGAGCAAGAGCAAGAGCGGTGGTCGTAACAACAACGGCCGTATTACCACTCGCCACATTGGTGGTGGTCACAAGCATCACTACCGCAAGGTAGATTTCAAGCGCAACAAGGACGGTATCCCGGCCAAGGTTGAGCGTTTGGAATACGATCCGAACCGTAGCGCACATATCGCTCTGGTTTGTTATGCCGACGGTGAGCGTCGCTACATTCTCGCCCCGAAAGGTCTGAAGGCTGGTGCAACTGTCCAGTCTGGCGATGCAGCGCCGATTAGTGTTGGTAATACCCTGCCGCTGCGCAATATCCCGGTTGGTTCCGTGATTCACGCCATCGAGCTGAAGCCTGGTAAAGGCGCTCAGCTGGCGCGTTCCGCTGGTACCTCCGTACAGCTGGTTGCTCGTGAAGGTCAGTACGCGACCATTCGCCTGCGTTCCGGTGAAATGCGCAAGGTTCTGACTGAGTGCCGCGCCACCCTGGGTGAAGTGAGCAACTCTGAGCACAGCCTGCGTAAGCTGGGTAAAGCTGGTGCCAAGCGTTGGCGCGGCGTTCGTCCTACCGTTCGCGGTGTGGCGATGAACCCGGTAGATCACCCGCACGGTGGTGGTGAAGGTCGTACCTCTGGTGGCCGTCACCCGGTTACTCCGTGGGGCGTACCTACCAAGGGTAAGAAAACGCGCAAGAACAAGCGCACCGATAAGATGATTGTACGTCGCCGCGGCAAGTAAGCCGTAGCACGTCTGAGCAGCTAGAGAGGAATCGACAGTGCCACGCTCATTAAAGAAAGGTCCCTTTATTGATCTGCATTTGATCAAGAAGGTGGAGGCAGCGGTTGCAGCAAATGACCGCCGGCCGATTAAAACCTGGTCCCGCCGTTCAATGGTTATGCCGGAGATGGTGGGCCTGACGATTGCCGTACATAACGGCCGTCAACACGTGCCCGTTTTGGTCAACGAAGAAATGGTTGGCCACAAACTGGGCGAGTTCGCAGCTACCCGCACTTACCGTGGTCATGCCGCGGACAAGAAAGCGAAGCGCTAAGCCGAGGTTATAACGATGGAAGTAGCAGCAAAATTACGCGGCGCTCGTCTGTCGGCGCAAAAGGCGCGACTGGTAGCTGATCAGGTTCGCGGCAAAGGCGTCGAAGAAGCCCTGGATATTCTGGCTTTCAGCCAGAAGAAAGGTGCGGCGATCGTCAAGAAGGTTTTGGAATCCGCTATCGCCAACGCTGAGCACAACGAAGGTGCTGACGTTGACGAACTGAAGGTATCCACCATCTTCGTAGATGAGGGTATGACCATGAAGCGCATTAAGCCCCGCGCTAAAGGTCGTGCTGATCGTATTCTGAAGCGTACTTGTCACATCACTGTGAAAGTGGCCGAGAAATAAGAGAGCAGGCGAGAAAACCATGGGACAAAAAGTACATCCTACCGGCATTCGTCTGGGTATCGTTAAAAAGCATACTTCTGTTTGGTATGCGGGCAGCGACGAGTACGCAGACAAGCTGTACACGGACCTGAAAGTTCGCGAATACATCCAGAAGAAGCTGTCTCACGCATCCGTGAGCCGCATCGAGATCGAGCGTCCGGCAAACACTGCACGTGTGATCATTCACACTGCGCGTCCGGGCATCGTGATTGGTAAGAAGGGCGAAGACGTTGAGCGTCTGCGCAACGAGGTTAGCGCCAAGATGGGCGTGCCTGTGCACATCGACATCGAAGAAGTGCGCAAGCCCGACCTGGACGCTGCTCTGGTAGCCCAGAACGTTGCTCAGCAGCTGGAGCGTCGTGTGATGTTCCGTCGCGCTATGAAGCGTGCGGTACAGAACGCAATGCGCCAGGGTGCCGAAGGTATCAAGATTCAGATCAGTGGTCGTCTCGGCGGTGCGGAAATCGCACGTACCGAGTGGTATCGCGAAGGTCGTGTGCCGCTGCACACCCTGCGTGCGAACATCGACTACGCCACTGCTGAAGCGATGACCACTTACGGCATCATCGGTATCAAGGTTTGGATCTTCAAAGGTGAAGTTATCGGAGATGAAATCCCCGAAGAGCAGCCCAAGAAGACCCGTAAGAAATCTTCTAAATAAGGGGTACGCAGATGCTACAACCGAAGCGTACAAAATTCCGTAAGGTACAGAAGGGGCGCAACCGCGGTCTTTCTCAGCGCGGCTCCAAGGTGAGCTTTGGCGAGTTTGGCCTGAAGGCTATCGGTCGCGGTCGCATTACTGCGCGCCAGATCGAAGCGGCTCGTCGCGCAATGACTCGTCACGTTAAGCGTGGCGGTAAGATCTGGATTCGTGTGTTTCCGGACAAGCCAATTACCAACAAGCCCCTCGAAGTACGTATGGGTAAAGGTAAAGGTGGCGTTGAATACTGGGTGGCTCAGATCCAACCGGGTAAAGTTCTCTATGAAATGGAGGGCGTTTCCGAGGATCTCGCACGTGAGGCATTTGAACTCGCTGCGGCCAAGCTGCCTGTAAAGACAACTTTCGTTAAGCGTTCGGTGATGTAATGAAGACTGCAGATCTACGCGAAAAGTCAGTTGAAGAGCTGAACCAGGAGCTTTTGTCTCAGCTGGAAGCGCAATTCAAGCTGCGTATGCAAAAGACAACCGGTCAGCTGAATCAGACTCATCTGCTGAAGCAGACTCGTCGCGACATTGCTCGCATTAAGACTGTGTTGACCGAGAAAGCAGGTAACTAATCATGGCAGAAGCAAAACTGAAGCGTACTCTGACCGGCAAGGTCGTGAGTGACAAGATGGATAAAACCATCACCGTTTTGATCGAGCGCCGTGTTAAGCACCCGATCTACGGCAAAATCCTGAGCAAGTCCACAAAGCTCAAGGCACATGATGAGAACAATGATTGCAACATCGGTGATGTTGTAACCATCGAGGAATCTCGTCCGTTGTCCAAGAGCAAGTCCTGGGCTTTGCAGAAAATTGTAGAGCGTGCTGCGAAGGTTTAACCCCTAGCGCATTGACTGCCGAATTGAAGAGTTTCGGAGAGGAACAATGATTCAAGCGGAATCCTACTTAGAAGTAGCTGACAACAGTGGGGCTCGCCGCGTCATGTGCATCAAGGTGCTGGGCGGCTCCCATCGTCGGTATGCTGGCGTGGGCGACATTATCAAGGTAACCGTTAAGGAAGCCATTCCCCGCGGTAAAGTAAAGAAGGGTCAGGTTATGAACGCTGTTGTCGTTCGCACCAAGAAGGGCGTTCGTCGTCCCGACGGTTCCCTGATCAAGTTTGACGATAACGCAGCGGTAATGCTGAACCAGCAGAATGCGCCGGTCGGCACCCGTATTTTTGGCCCGGTAACTCGCGAGCTGCGCGGTGAGAAGTTCATGAAGATCATCTCACTGGCTCCCGAAGTTATCTAAGCCTGGAGCGGAGAAAGAGTTATGCGCAAGATCAAGCGTGACGATGAAGTCATCGTTATCGCCGGTCGCGACAAAGGCAAGCGCGGCACCGTACGTAAGGTGCTGAACGATGGCCGACTGATCGTTTCCGGTGTGCAGATGATCAAAAAACACCAGAAGCCGAACCCCCAGCTGGGTGTTGCCGGTGGAATCGTAGAGAAAGAAGCCGCTATTCAGGTTTCCAACGTTGCGATTTTCAATCCGTCAACCCAAAAAGCTGACCGTGTAGGCTTCAAAGTACTGGAAGACGGCACTAAGATCCGCGTCTTCAAATCCAACGGCGAAGCCGTTGACGCTTAAGTAGATCAGGTAGATATCATGGCAAGGCTGAAAGAGCTCTATTCAAAAGACCTCGCGCCCAAGCTGAAAGAAGAGCTGGGGCTCGACAACGTGATGTCCGTGCCGCGGATCACCAAGATCACCGTCAACATGGGTGTCGGCGAAGCAATTGGTGATAAGAAGGTACTGGAGCATGCTGTCAACGATATGACAGCGATCACTGGTCAAAAACCGATCGTCACTAAGGCGCGCAAGTCAATTGCGGGCTTTAAGATTCGTGACGGTTGGCCGATCGGCTGCAAGGTGACTCTGCGCGGTGAGCGCATGTATGAGTTCCTGGAGCGTCTGGTCGACATCGCGATTCCGCGTATCCGTGACTTCCGTGGCATTAGCCCGAAGCAATTTGACGGTCGTGGAAACTTCTCGATGGGTGTGACTGAACAAATTATCTTCCCGGAAGTTGACTACGACAAAGTAGACAAGCTCCGTGGTCTGGATATTTGTATCACTACTTCAGCAGCTACCGACGACCAAGGTCGTGCTCTGCTGAAAGCATTTAACTTCCCTTTCAAGGGTTAAGAGGATTCCATGGCGAAGAAATCCATGATTGCGCGTGAGAACAAGCGCGCTCGAACCGCAGCTAAGTTCGCTGAAAAGCGTCAAGAGCTGAAGGCGATCATCGCCAGTTCCACTGTTTCCGATGAGGAAAAGTGGGAGGCTCAACTCAAGCTGCAGAAACTGCCGCGCGATGCAAGCCCGGTACGTCAGCAACGTCGCTGTCGTATTACTGGTCGCCCACACGCTGTCTACCGCAAGTTCGGCCTGTGCCGTAACAAACTGCGTGAAGCAGCCATGCGTGGTGATGTTCCCGGCCTGGTGAAGTCCAGCTGGTAATCCCGCTGGTTTAGGCAGATTTGAGGAGTCTCAATAAATGAGTATGCAAGATCCGTTGGCAGATATGCTGACCCGCATCCGCAACGCCCTGGGCCGCGGTAAGGCGTCAGTAACCCTGCCTTCTTCCAAGCTGAAGATCGCTGTAGCCAAAGTCCTGAAAGACGAAGGTTACGTGGTAGATTTCGCGGTAAACGAAGGCGCCAAGCCAGAACTGACCATTGACCTGAAATATTTCCAGGGCAAGCCGGTTATTGCTGAGCTGGACCGCGTTTCCCGTCCGGGCCTGCGTAACTACGCAGGTAAAAAAGCACTGCCGTCCGTACGTGGCGGTCTGGGTATCGCCATCGTCTCCACCTCCAAGGGTGTGATGACTGATCGCGCTGCACGCCAGGCCGGTATCGGTGGCGAAGTGCTCTGCACCGTATTCTAAGCGGGGGTTAGTATGTCTCGAGTAGCAAATAGTCCCGTCGCAATCCCCGCTGGCGTTACCGTTGACCTGAAGGGCCAGGACATCGCTGTAAAAGGCGGTAATGGCAACCTGAATATGGTTGTTCACGGCGACGTTGAAGTTAGCCAGGGTGAAAACGAGCTGAAGTTCGCAGCACGTAACGGTTCCAAGCAGGCGCGTGCGCTGGCTGGCACCACCCGTGCACTGGTCAACAACATGGTTGTTGGCGTGAGCCAGGGCTTCGAAAAGAAACTGCAGCTTCTTGGCGTTGGTTACCGTGCGAAAGCATCCGGTAAGACCGTCAACCTGACGCTGGGTTTCTCCCATCCGATCGATTACGCACTGCCAGAGGGTGTCACTGCTGAGACCCCGAGCCAGACCGAAATCGTTCTGAAGAGCAGCAACAAGCAGTTGCTGGGTCAGGTAGCCGCTGAGATCCGCGCGTTCCGTCCGCCGGAGCCCTACAAAGGTAAGGGTGTCCGTTATGCCGAGGAACGTGTGTATCGCAAAGAGGCTAAGAAGAAGTAATTAGGTAGGGCATAGAAATGAACGTTAAAAAAGCATCTCGCTTGCGTCGTGCACGTCGTGCCCGCGCCAAGATCCGCGAGTTGGGCGCTGTGCGCCTGACCGTGAACCGCACTCCGCGTCACATTTACGCGCAGATTCTGTCCGCTTCTGGCGACAAGGTGTTGGCTAGCGCCTCCACCCTGGACAAGGACCTGCGTTCCGGCAAAACCGGAAATGTTGATGCCGCGACTGCGGTTGGCACTTTGATCGCTGAGCGCGCCAAAGCGGCCGGTGTTGAATCAGTGGCTTTTGATCGCAGCGGTTTCCAGTACCACGGCCGCATCAAGGCCCTGGCTGACGCTGCTCGCGAAGCCGGTCTGAAATTCTAAGGGTTTGAGTTATGGCTAGAGAGAAAGAGAACGGCAACGACGAAGGCCTGATGGAAAAGCTGGTTCAGGTTAACCGCGTCGCCAAGACTGTTAAAGGTGGTCGTATCTTCGCCTTTACCGCACTGACTGTAGTAGGCGACGGCAATGGCCGTGTTGGCTTCGGTCGTGGTAAGGCTCGCGAAGTACCGGTCGCAATCCAGAAGGCAATGGAATCCGCGCGTCGCAATATGGTTCAGGTAGAACTGAACGGCGACACGATCCAGTACGCTACCAAGGGCCGCCACGGTGGTTCCCAGGTATTCATGCAGCCCGCTTCCCAGGGTACCGGTGTAATTGCCGGCGGTGCAATGCGCTCCGTTCTGGAAATGGCTGGCGTACACAACGTACTGGCTAAGTGCTACGGCTCCACCAACCCGGTGAACGTAGTACGCGCTACTTTCGATGCGCTGGCTCAGATGAGCAGCCCGGAAGACGTAGCGGCCAAGCGTGGTAAGTCTGTTGAAGAAATCCTGAACTGATTGCAGTTCGGACAAAAGTTAAAAGTGGGTTAAGACAATGGCTAAGAAGACCATTAAAGTCACCCAGACCAAAAGCATCAACGGGCGCCTGAAAAGTCATCAGGCGTGCGTTGCGGGTCTGGGCCTGCGTCGCATTGGTCACACTGTGGAAGTAGAAGATACTCCCTCTGTGCGCGGCATGATCAACAAAGTCAGCTACCTGGTTAAGGTTGAGGGGGAATAACATGCGTTTGAATGAGCTTTCTCCCAACCCCGGTCACAAGAGCAGCGGTAAGCGCGTTGGTCGTGGTATCGGTAGTGGTTTGGGCAAGACTGGTGGCCGTGGCCACAAAGGTCAGAAGTCCCGTTCCGGCGGCAGTGTTCGTCCGGGCTTCGAAGGTGGTCAGATGCCACTGCAGAAGCGCCTGCCCAAGTATGGTTTCACCGCACGTGTTACCCGCTTCACCGCGGAAGTACGTCTGGCGGAGCTGGCGAAGGTAGATGCCGACGTGATCGATTTGGCAGCGCTGAAGAATGCCGATATCATCGGCAACCACATTAAGCGCGCCAAGGTATTCCTGTCCGGTGAACTGACTAAAGCAGTTACCGTAAAAGGACTGGGCGTCACCAAGGGTGCTAAAGCAGCCATCGAAGCTGCTGGCGGTAAAGTAGAAGACTAAGAGGCCCCAATGGCACGACCAGGATCTGGCGTTAATACCCCGGGCAACAGCAAGGGATTGGGCGAGCTTTGGGCTCGCCTTCGTTTTCTGTTCCTGGCGATACTGGTGTATCGCCTGGGTACTCACATTCCGGTACCGGGGATTGACCCGGAGAAGCTGGCGAACCTGTTTAACCAGAACCAGGGTACGATCCTTGGCCTGTTTAATATGTTCTCCGGTGGCGCACTGGAGCGCATGAGTATCCTGGCGCTTGGCATCATGCCGTACATTTCCGCGTCCATCATTATGCAGTTGATGACCGCGGTGACCCCGTCTCTGGAAGCACTCAAGAAAGAGGGCGACGCCGGACGGCGCAAGATCAACCAGTACACCCGTTACCTGACGGTGCTGCTGGCGCTTGTTCAGGGTATCGGTATGACTTTCGGCCTGGCGGGCCAGAACCTGGCTTATTCCGCTGAGCCGGCGTTCGGTTTCTACTTTGTGGCCGTTGTGTCACTGGTTACCGGCGCCGTGTTCATGATGTGGCTTGGTGAGCAGATCACCGAGCGAGGCGTTGGCAATGGTATTTCCATGCTGATCTTCGCCGGTATCGTCGCCGGTCTGCCGAGTGCTGTCGGCCAGGCGTTTGAACAGGCGCGACAGGGTGAGCTGCATATTCTGCTGCTGCTCGCGATCGGCTTTGTTGCTCTCGCCGTCGTCTACTTTGTGGTGGTAATGGAGCGCGGTCAGCGCCGTATTACCATCAACCATGCTCGGCGTCAGGCCGGCCGTTACTCTGCAGCTCCGGCTGCGCAGGCGAGCCACCTGCCGTTGAAGGTGAATATGGCCGGTGTTATCCCGGTGATTTTCGCCAGTAGTATTTTGCTGTTCCCCGCGACACTGGCCCAATGGTTCGGTGAAGGGGGAGAGGGCATCGGCGCGCAGATCCTCCAGTGGATGGCTCTGCAGCTGGGCCCGGGTCAGCCGCTGAACATTATCCTGTTCGCCCTGCTGATCGGTTTCTTCTGCTTCTTCTATACGGCGTTGATGTTCAACCCGAACGAAGTAGCGGACAACTTGAAAAAGTCCGGTGCTTATGTGCCCGGTATCCGTCCTGGTGAGCAGACGGCGCGTTACATCGATAACGTTCTGACTCGCTTGACTCTGGTCGGTGCCGTCTACATCGCTCTGGTTTCCCTTCTGCCACAGTTCCTGGTAGTTGGGCTGAACATTCCCTTCTATCTGGGGGGTACTTCACTGCTGATCGTTGTGGTCGTGGTGATGGACTTCATGGCACAGGTTCAATCTCACCTGTTGTCGCACCAGTATGAAGGGATGATGAAGAAAGCGAATCTGCAAGGTTACGGGCGTCGCTAAGCGGCACCCGGTTGCAGGCAACAGAATTGAGGTAAGGTCATGAAAGTACGCGCTTCTGTTAAAAAGATCTGCCGTAACTGCAAAATTGTACGTCGTAAAGGTGTTCTGCGGGTTATCTGCAGCGCCGAGCCGCGTCACAAGCAGCGTCAGGGCTAATTGAATCAGCTGGTGCCGGGGGGCCTCCTCCCTGGCACTGGCACCGCAACTGGCCGCCCGGTCAATTGTGGGTAGCGGGGGCATTAGCCAGCCGCTACCACAGGGGGCGTTGACTGTCGTCCACAACTCTTCCCAAAGTTGATTGGGGAGGCTGTGGGCTATTGCAATTTGGTGTCTGAAAAGCTATTCTTGCGCGCCTTTTTGGTGGCGCCGTCGGTTTTTTAGTCGCTGTCAGCGCCGAATCTAGAGTAGAGCCACGCATTTAAGCATTATGTGGCTCCCAATACGTGGAGTACGCCTCTATGGCACGTATTGCTGGTGTCAATGTACCAGACCACAAGCACGCCGTGATCTCCCTGACCCATATCTTTGGTGTCGGTCGCACTACGGCTAAGTCTATTTTGGCAGCGCTTAATATCGCTGAATCCACCAAAATCCGTGATCTGTCTGAAGAGCAGCTGGAAGCCGTTCGCGGTGAAGTTGCAAAGCTCACCGTTGAAGGTGACTTGCGTCGTGAAGTGTCCATGAACATCAAGCGTTTGATGGACCTGGGTTGTTTCCGTGGCCTGCGCCACCGTCGCAGCCTGCCGCTTCGCGGTCAGCGCACCAAGACCAATGCCCGTACCCGTAAGGGTCCGCGCAAGCCGATTCGTAAGTAATCGGGCATTACGGTTAAACAATCCCGGGCCTAGGTCGGGGAATTGATACAGGATTTAGGATACAGGTATGGCTAAGCCAAAGACTACTGTTCGCAAGAAGGTCAAAAAGACCGTTGTCGACGGTATCGCCCACATCCACGCGTCGTTTAACAACACGATCGTGACGATCACTGATCGCCAGGGCAATACCCTCAGCTGGGCCACCGCAGGTGGTTCCGGTTTCCGTGGCTCTCGTAAGAGCACACCGTTTGCAGCCCAGGTTGCCGCCGAGCGCGCAGGTACTGCCGCTCAGGAATACGGCCTGAAAAACCTTGATGTCGAAGTTAAGGGCCCTGGCCCGGGTCGCGAATCTGCTGTTCGCGCTCTGAACAACTGCGGCTACAAGATCACCAACATCACCGACGTGACGCCGATTCCACACAATGGTTGTCGTCCGCCTAAAAAGCGTCGCGTGTAAGAGGGGGCTGACAAAATGGCACGTTATATTGGACCAAAATGTAAGCTTTCCCGTCGGGAAGGTACTGATCTGCAGCTGAAAAGCGGCGTTCGCGCACACGATTCCAAGTGTCGCGCTGAATCCAAGCCGGGACAGCACGGCGCTGGCCGTGGACGTCTGTCCGACTACGGCGTACAGCTGCGTGAGAAACAAAAAGTTCGTCGTATCTACGGCGTACTGGAAAAGCAGTTCCGCAACTACTATAAGGAAGCGGCACGCCTGAAGGGTGCAACTGGTGAAAACCTGCTGCAGCTCCTCGAGAAGCGCCTGGACAACGTGGTTTACCGCATGGGTTTCGGTTCTACCCGTTCCGAAGCGCGTCAGCTCGTATCCCACAAGGCGATCCTGGTAAATGGCGCGGTTGTAAACATCCCGTCTTATCAGGTCAAGGCTGGTGACGTGATCTCCATTCGTGAGAAAGCCAAGAAGCAGATGCGTATCCAAAGCTCCGTTGCACTCGCTGGACAGCGTGGTGACGTGGAGTGGGTAGACGTAAACGCGACCAAACTGGAAGGCACTTTCAAGCGCGTTCCTGATCGTGTGGACCTGCCGGCAGAGATCAACGAAAACCTTATCGTGGAACTCTACTCCAAGTAAGGCCCAGTCCACTTAAGGAATGCAACTGTAAACAGGTATGGCTATGCAGACTGCTGTCAACGAGTTTTTGACACCCAATCGTATTGATGTAACGGAGTACAACCAGAGTCACGCCAAAGTGGTTCTGGAACCCCTGGAGCGTGGCTTCGGCCACACTCTCGGTAACGCGCTGCGCCGCATCCTGCTGTCCTCCATGCCGGGCTGCGCCGTCACTGAAGTCGAGATCGATGGTGTTGAGCACGAGTACAGCGCCATTGAAGGTGTGCAGGAAGACGTTATCGAAATCCTGCTGAACCTGAAGGAAATTGCCGTGGTCATGCACGGCAAGGACCAGGCGGTATTGAGCCTGAGCAAGAAGGGCCCAGGTGCGGTTACCGCAGGTGACATCCAGGTCGATCACGATATCGAGATCGTTAACCCGGAGCACGTGATTGCCAATATCACTGGTGACGTAGAGCTCAGCCTGCGTCTTACCGTCGCGCGCGGTCGTGGCTATCAGCCCGCCGATGCACGTCGTGAAGACGAGGAAGAGACTCGCGCCATTGGCCGTCTGCAGCTGGATGCTTCATACAGCCCGGTTCGTCGCGTTAGTTACAGCGTCGAAGCGGCCCGTGTTGAGCAGCGCACCGACCTGGACAAGCTGGTTTTGGACCTGGAGACCAACGGTACTCTGGATCCGGAAGAAGCGATCCGTCGTGCAGCTACCATTCTGCAGGAGCAGCTGTCTGCGTTTGTAGACCTGGATCAGGGCAAGGAAGCACCGGCACAGAAGGAAGAGCCTGATGTGGATCCGGTATTGCTGCGCCCGGTAGATGATCTGGAGCTGACCGTACGTTCGGCCAACTGTCTGAAAGCGGAAAACATCTACTACATCGGTGACCTGATTCAGCGCACTGAAGTAGAACTGCTGAAGACTCCGAACCTGGGCAAGAAATCCCTGACCGAGATCAAGGATGTTCTGGCCTCGCGCGGTTTGTCCCTGGGCATGCGCCTGGAGAACTGGCCGCCGGCCAGCCTCAAGGGCGACAGCAAGCTGAGCCCCCTGTAAGCATTTGGTTAGCGCGGCCAAAGGTCGTGCTGAAGTAGATATAACCCGAGTGGTATTGCTTCGGCGATTACCGCTCTATAACGACGGGCTGACACAGCATTTGTCGTTAGCAGAAACGTCGTAAGGAATTGAGTCATGCGTCATCGCTATAGTGGCCGTAAATTCAGCCGTACAAGCGCTCACCGCAAGGCCATGTTCAAGAACATGACCGCCTCTCTGGTAGAGCATGAACTGATCAAAACTACACTGCCGAAAGCCAAGGAGCTGCGTCGCGTTGCGGAGCCGCTGATCACCCTGGCCAAGAAAGACAGTGTTGCCAACCGTCGTCTGGCTTTTGCCCGTATCCGTGACAAGGATGCCGTGCGCAAGCTGTTCGACGAGCTGGGTCCGCGTTATGAGGCGCGTCCTGGTGGCTACATTCGCATCCTGAAGTGCGGTTTCCGTGCCGGCGATAAGGCCCCGATGGCCTACGTCGAGCTGGTTGACCGTCCGCAGGTCGACGACGATGCCGTCGAGGTTGCCGAGGCGTAAGTCGAGGTTGCCATGCACAAAGAAGCCGGTCATTGACCGGCTTTTTTGTGTCCGATAGTTTGTTTTTTGTACAATGGCGTTCTCTATTGGTCGAGGTGCCCGAATGTCCTTTGATTCCGTCGATGCCCTGTTAAATAACCTTAACCCGCAGATAGTGGGGAGTCTCAAGCGCGCCGTCGAACTGGGCAAATGGCCCAATGGTCAGTCTCTCAGTGACGAGCAGAAAACCTTGTGTGTCGAGGCGATTGCCAGCTGGGAGGGGCGTCATCTCTCCGCAGAGGAGCGGGTTGGTTACGTGGCGCCCAAGCAGAAAAAGACACCTTGCGGCGATAAGGATGATGAGCAGACCCTGAACTGGGTGTAATGATCGTGACTGCCCAGACAGGTTAATGCCTTTACCTGTCCGTTAAAGCGCCGGAAACTGCAGGCAGAGTTCCGACAAGATAATAACGATGCGCTTCCTTTCTTACTTGCTGTTGCCCTTTGCCGCTGTCCTCGCGGTGTGGTTGGTTGCCGAGCACAATTTGCCCGACCCTGTCGACGATGCGTTGCGCGCAAGAGTCCAAGCCACTGCCACTCACTATGATGCGGAAATCCTGCGTGATGAATGGGGCATTCCTCATGTATTCGGTGTGACAGACGCGGACGCGGCTTTTGGTCTCGCATTTGCCCATGCCGAGGACGACTTTGCCACGATTCAGGATGTCATTCTGGCGACACGCGGACGATTGGCCACGCATAAGGGCTGGTCCGCGATCAAGACCGACTACCTCGTCCAGTGGATGGGGGTATGGGACACCGTCAACCAGGGCTATGACACTAAACTGTCGGAGCAGGGCAGGGCTATTGCCGAGGCCTATGCGGCCGGGATCAATCTGTATGCGGTGCAAAACCCGGACGCCGTCGCGCGCTACCTGCTACCGGTGACCGGTAAAGATCTCGTCGCTGGATTTACCTTTAAAACACCCATGTTTTACGGGTTTGATAAGGCGTTGGGGGCGCTGCTCAATAGCGAACAGCCGCTGGAAATGGCGCTGGAGGGCGATCGTGCACTCACTTGGCAGCCGCTCACCGGATTGCCCATCGGCAGTCAGGGAATTGCGGTGGCCCCGCACCGCTCGTCAGACGGTGTCACACGTCTGTTGGTGAATTCTCACCAGCCGCTGACCGGACCGGTTGCCTGGTACGAAGCGAGTATTCACTCCGAAGAGGGGTTGGATATGGCGGGCAGCACGTTTCCCGGTTCGCCGCTGATCATCCATGGTCACAATCGCGACATCGCCTGGGCCAATACGGTCAACAAGCCAGACCTGGTGGATATCTTCAAACTCACCGTTAACCCGGAAAATTCAGCACAATATTTGCTGGATGGTGAGTGGGTGGCGTTTGAGCACGCTACTGCATCCATGACCGTCAAACTCCTCGGTCCGCTGCACTGGACCGTCGACAAAGCGATCCTGCGTTCCGCGCATGGACCGGTCATGGAAACCGACCACGGACATTACGCGCTGCGCTGGGCGGGGATGCGAGAGTCGCGAACACTGGATTTTATGCACGCGCTAAACCGGGCGGCCAACCTCAATGAATTCGAGGCGGCGCTGCGTCTGCAGGCGATGCCGAGTATTAACTATGTCTACGCCGATCGGGCGGGGAACATTGCCCACTATTACAACGCTCAGTTTCCACAGCGAATCGAAGGCTGGGATTGGAAAAAGGTGTTACCCGGGGATCGCTCCGAATTGATTTGGCAGCGATATCGTTCATTCGAGCAAATGCCCAAGACAGTGAATCCGGTTTCCGGGCTGGTGTACAACGCGAACAACCCGCCGTTTCAGGCCACGGATGGCGATGATGATCCACGTCCGTCTCAGTTTCCGCTATCGATGGGGATTGAGTCGGTGGTTACCAACCGGGCGCTGCAGATCGAAGCGCTGTATGGCAGTCGTGCCAAAATTTCGCCCGAGCAATTTGAGGCGTTCAAATATGATGCCGACTACCATCCCGATTCCTTTCAGTTGGTGGGACTCAGAAGTTGGCTGAATCAGGCCGCAGAGCGTTTCACCGATACGCACTATGCGGCTGCACTGGATGACCTGGAGAGCTGGTCCGGAAGCTTTGATGCCGCCGATCCGATTGCGGCCCTGGCGTCGTTGACCCTCGCTCCATTCCAGTCTGCGAACTCTTCTGATGTTGCCAAGGCACAGGTGGACACAGCCTTTCGCGATGCCGTCGACAACCTGGTCGAGGCGCACGGGCAGTACCGTGTGCCTTTCGGAGAAGTGAACCGGCACGTCCGCGGGGACTTGAGCCTGCCGTTGAGCGGTGCGGCTGATACCCTTCGTGCGGTATACGGCGGCGAACTGAATGAGGAAGGTTTCTGGGAGAATCGTGCCGGCGATAGCTACATCATGTTTGTAAGCTGGCCGGAAGGTGGGCCGGTGGAGTCTCGCGCGGTGCATAACTTTGGCAGTGCCACACTCGACGCCAGCTCGCCGCACTACGCGGACCAGGCAACGCTTTTTGCCCAGCAGCGGGTGCGCGACGTCTACTTCGAGCGGGCAGAAATCGAGCAGCGGGCGGTGCGGCGCTATCGTCCGCAGGATCACGCCCGCTATTGAGTGGAAGGCACCGGATCGTTTTCGGGCTTACCCCAGCATGGGGCCGAGAAAACGTCCGGTGTGGGATGCGTCCACTTCAGCGACTTCTTCGGGGGTGCCGGTGGCAATAATCTGTCCACCACCGGAGCCGCCCTCGGGGCCAAGGTCCACAATCCAGTCTGCCGTTTTGATCACGTCCAGGTTGTGTTCGATCACCACGATGGTATTGCCGTGGTCCCGCAGTCGATGCAGCACATCCAGCAGTAGTTGAATGTCAGCAAAGTGCAGGCCGGTAGTCGGCTCATCGAGAATATATAGCGTCTGCCCGGTATCGCGTTTGGACAGCTCCCGTGACAGTTTGACACGCTGGGCTTCACCGCCGGACAGCGTCGTCGCAGCCTGGCCGAGCTTGATGTAAGACAGGCCCACGTCCCTCAGGGTTTGCAGTTTCTTGGCAATGGAGGGCACCGGGTCGAAGAATTCGCGTGCGTCTTCCACCGTCATTTCCAGCACTTCGTGGATGTTCTTGCCTTTGTAGTGGACCTCGAGTGTCTCGCGGTTATAGCGCTTGCCCTTACACGTATCGCAGGGCACGTAGATATCCGGGAGGAAGTGCATTTCCACCTTGATCACGCCATCGCCCTGACACGCCTCGCAGCGGCCACCTTTCACATTGAAGCTGAAGCGGCCGGGCTTGTAGCCACGGGAGCGCGCTTCCTGGGTGCCGGCAAACAGCTCGCGGATGGGTGTGAAGATGCCGGTATAAGTGGCGGGGTTGGAGCGCGGGGTTCGGCCGATCGGGCTCTGATCGATATCGACACACTTGTCGAAATGGTCGAGCCCCTCGATGTTCTTGTGTGGCGCCGCCTTCAGGGTGGTGGCCTTGTTGAGGGCGGTTGCCGCCAGCGGGTAGAGGGTGGCGTTGATCAGGGTGGATTTACCCGAACCGGAAACGCCGGTGATGCAGGTAAACAGGCCCACCGGAATCTCCAGGTCCACCGATTGCAGGTTGTTGCCGGTAGCGCCCTCGATACGTAATACGTAATCCGGATCGAAAACATAGCGCTCTTCCGGCACAGCGATTTTCTTGCTGCCGGACAGGTATTGTCCGGTGAGTGAGCGATCACAATGGGCAATTTCGTCAGAAGTCCCGGCGACGACAACCTCGCCGCCGTGTACGCCCGCACCAGGACCGATGTCGACGATAAAGTCCGCACTGCGGATTGCGTCTTCATCATGCTCCACCACGATCACCGTATTACCCAGGTCGCGCAAATGCGTGAGGGTATTCAGCAGGCGTTCGTTGTCGCGCTGATGCAGGCCAATCGAGGGTTCGTCGAGGATGTACATCACGCCCACGAGCCCGGCGCCGATCTGACTGGCCAGGCGAATTCGCTGGGCTTCCCCGCCGGAAAGGGTTTCGGCGCTGCGATTCAGTGTCAGGTAGTTCAGGCCTACATCGACCAGGAAGCGGAAGCGATCACGCAGCTCTTTGAGGATCTTGTCAGCAATCTCTTTCTGGGCCCCGGAAAATTGCAGTGTCTCCGCAAAGTAGTGATGGGCATCGCCGACCGGCAGGGCAGTAATCTGGGCCAGGGTTTGGTTGTCAACGAAGACATTGCGGGCCTCGCGGCGCAGGCGGGTGCCCGCACATTCCGGGCAGTTCTGGGTGCTGAGGTACTTGGCCAGCTCATCGCGCACAGACTGGGAGTCCGTATCCCGGTAGCGTCGCTCGAAATTCGGGATGATGCCCTCGAAGGTGTGCTGGCGAACGGTGACATCTCCGCGGTCATTGACGTAGCTGAAATCGATTTCCGTATCGCCACTGCCGTGCAGGATAACCTCGCGGTGGGCCTTGCGCAGTTTCTTCCAGGGCTTGTCGAGGTCGAAGCCATAGTGCTCCGCCAGCGAGTCGAGCATATGGTAGTAGTAGATATTGCGGCGATCCCAGCCGCGAATCGCTCCCTCCGATATGCTGCTCTCCGGGTCGAGGATTACCTTGTCCTCATCGAAGAACTGCCTGACGCCCAAGCCGTCACAGCTCGGGCAGGCACCGGCGGGGTTATTAAACGAAAACAGGCGCGGTTCGAGCTCGTTTAGTGAGTAGTCACACACTGGGCAGGCGTGGCGGGCCGAGAACAGGCGGTCCTCTTTATCCCCGTCCATAAAGCTGATCGACGCAATTCCGTCGGTCAGCTGCAGGGCGGTCTCAAAAGACTCTGCCAGGCGCAGCTGCAGGTCATCGCGCACCTTGAACCGGTCGACCACGACTTCGATCGTGTGCTTTTTACGCTTGTCGAGCTTTGGTGTGTCGTCCAGGTCACAGACCAGTCCGTCAATACGCGCACGGACGAAACCATCGCGTCGCAGCTGTTCAAACACATGCAGGTGTTCCCCTTTGCGGTCACGCACCACTGGTGCGAGCAGCATGATCTTGGTGCCTTCCGGTAGTGCCAGGACCTGGTCCACCATCTGGCTGACCGTCTGGGCCTGCAGTGGCTCACCGTGGTCGGGGCAGCGCGGTTCACCCACACGGGCAAACAGCAGGCGCAGGTAATCGTAGATCTCTGTGATGGTGCCCACGGTGGAGCGTGGATTGTGCGAGGTGGATTTCTGCTCGATCGAGATGGCTGGGGACAGCCCCTCCACGGTGTCCACATCGGGCTTTTCCATCATCGAGAGGAATTGCCGCGCGTAGGTCGACAGGGATTCCACATACCGCCGTTGTCCCTCGGCATAGAGGGTGTCGAAAGCCAGTGATGACTTGCCTGAGCCGGATAGCCCGGTAATGACAATCAGTTTGTCGCGGGGAATATCCAGGTCGATATTCTTCAGGTTGTGGGTGCGGGCACCCCGTACATAAATCGTGTCCACTGCGCTTCCTGAGGGTTGGGCTATCGAGTGAGCGGGAAACCGGCAAGTATAATCTGACAGGGATCTGTGCCAAAATCCCTTGAGAATCTACTCACAAGTAAATGGAAAGGATGTCCATGATTCCCGTTATTCTCTGCGGTGGTACCGGATCGCGTCTTTGGCCGCTTTCGCGCGAGGCGTTCCCCAAGCAATTCCTGCCTCTCGCCGGCAGCCACACCATGTTGCAGGCGACCGCCCTGCGTCTCCAGGGGCTCAATGGGGCTGAATCCCCGATTCTGGTATGTAACGAAGAGCACCGTTTTGCGGCGGCTGAGCAACTGCAGGAAGCGGGATGTGCGGCGCAGAAGATCATTTTGGAGCCCTGTGCGCGCAACACTGCCCCGGCCATCGCCCTTGCGGCGCTGTCCGCGCTGGAATCCGGAGAGGACCCGCTGCTGCTGGTTCTGCCTGCTGACCATGCCGTTACTGACGTGGCGGTTTTCCAGCGGACGGTGGAGTCTGCCCGGGAACTGGCTGAGCAGGGTAACCTGGTTACCTTCGGTATCGTGCCCACCAGCCCGGAAACCGGCTATGGCTATATTCGCCGCGGGGAGTCTCTCGGAGAGGGTGCCTGGAAGGTCGCCGAATTTGTAGAGAAGCCCAGTGCCGAAACGGCCTCTGCCTATCTGGAAAGTGGCGAATATGGATGGAACAGCGGGATGTTCCTGTTCAGGGCTTCGCGCTTTGTCGAGGAGCTGGGCCACCATCGCGCCGATATTTTCGATGCCTGCAAGGCCGCTTTCGCCGGTGCGGGTCGCGATCTCGATTTCACCCGGATCTGCGCCGATGCCTTTGCCGCCTGTCCCTCCGAGTCCGTGGATTACGCGGTAATGGAGCACACCGAGTCTGCGGCCGTGGTACCGATGGATGCGGGTTGGAGTGATGTGGGGTCCTGGTCCGCGCTTTGGGAGCTGGCCGAGAAAGACGGTGATGACAATCTGCTGCACGGCGATGTGCTGGCAGAGGATTCCGCCGGCTGCCTGGTGCGTGCGGATAGCCGATTGGTTGGGCTGCTGGGGGTGAGCGATCTGGTGGTGGTCGATACCGATGACGCAGTGTTAATCGCCGATAAGCGCCAGGTGCAGCAAGTCAAAAAGCTGGTTCAGCGGCTGAACGAATCAGAGCGCAGTGAGGCCCTGCGTCATCGCAAGGTCTATCGTCCCTGGGGGTATTACGATTCCATTGATGCCGGCGACCGTTTTCAGGTGAAGCGCATTGTGGTCAAACCCGGCAGGCAGTTGTCTTTGCAGATGCACCATCACCGCGCGGAACACTGGATTGTGGTACGCGGTACCGCAAAAGTGACCCGGGGCGAAGATGAGCTGCTGATCTCCGAGAATGAATCCACGTATATCCCGCTGGGTGTTGTCCATCGGCTGGAAAACCCCGGAACCATCCCCCTGGAGCTGATCGAGGTCCAGTCAGGGAGCTATCTTGGTGAGGATGACATCATCCGCTTTGAGGACAAATACGGACGTCGCTGAGCACCGCCGGTGAGCGGATCTTGGCCTCCCGCCCACGGGCGCGCACTGATACAATGCGCGCCCGTTTTGTTTCTGACCGGACCTAGTCATGGACTCCTCTGAACGTCGTGCCCTTGGCGGGCTGGCGGCCCTGTATATCTTCCGCATGCTCGGCCTGTTCATGGTGCTGCCGGTATTGTCCGTCTACGGGTCTGACTACCGTGACAGTACGCCGTTGCTGATCGGTGCAGCACTGGGCGCATACGGTTTGAGCCAGGCACTGCTGCAAATCCCGTTTGGTGCCCTGTCTGACCGAATCGGCCGGAAACCCGTGATCTATCTCGGTCTGTCACTGTTTGCACTGGGCAGTGTGGTGGCGGCACTGACAGACTCTGTGTACGGCTTGATCGTCGGGCGCGTTTTGCAGGGATGTGGTGCTATCGCGGCGGCCACCATGGCGCTGCTGGCCGATTTAACGCGCGACGAGAACCGGGGCAAGGCCATGGCGGCCATTGGCGCTGCGATTGGTCTGTCTTTTTTGCTGGCGGTTGTGCTCGGTCCGGTCCTCGCCAGTCAGGGAGGTTTGCCCGCCATTTTCTGGCTGACCGCCGGACTGGCGCTCACTGGCATGCTGTTGGTCTGGCGTCTGGTGCCGAGCCCGCAGGTTGTACCGGTGCCGAGGAATTATCGACTGGAACTGAAGTATCTGGTCCGCAGCAGTGAGACCTGGGTGTTGGTTTCCGGGGTATTCTTTTCGCATATGCTGCTGACCGCCCTGTTTGTCCCGCTGCCGCTGCTGCTGGTGGATCAGCTCGGTCTGGCGACGGCATCGCACTGGAAACTCTACGCGCCGTTGCTGTTCATCTCCTTTCTGATCATGCTGCCGTTGATGCGCTTGGCGGAGATCCGCCACCGGGTGCCTCAGGCCATGGCCTGCGCGTTGGTGGGGCTTGGCGCCGGCAGTCTGGCGTTGCTGGGGGGTGTCTCAGGCGTCGTACTGGTGTTGCTGCTGGGGGTGTTTTTTGTTGCCTTCAATTTGCTGGAGGCGTTGTTGCCGGCCCAATTGACCCGCACTGCAACGGCTCAGGCCCGGGGGGCTGCGACGGGAATGTATGCCACCCTGCAGTTTTTGGGCACCTTCTTTGGTGGCGTCGCAGGCGGTTACCTGTTCGGCCTTGGGCGCGCGCCTGCGGTGGCACTGCTCGGCTTTGGTGTACTGGTGGTGTGGGCGCTTATTTGGTGGCAACTGCGCAATACCGCGCCTGCCCCCGATGGGCGTAGCGCCCCGGAATAGCCCCGCGCTGAGGGTGCGACCTGCTGTGGCTCTCTGGTCAGGCTGGTGTTGTTGAACGCTGGATAAAAATACACTGTGCGGGCCTCGACCCTGCTATCATGCCGCGATGGCTTTTGCGATTCAGTGGCTGGCAGGTCTGGCCTCCAGGAGTGATCTCCCGGAAGGTGCCGCTATCGAGCGCGAACGGCTCCTTACAGGCAACGTAAAGTTAGTTACATAGAGATAGATTTCGGTAGAGAGGAGAGGCCAATGGCCAAGGGCATTAACAAAGTAATCCTGATCGGTAATCTGGGCGGAGACCCGGAAACCCGCTATATGCCAAGTGGCGGCGCAGTGACCAATGTGAACCTGGCTACCTCAGAGTCCTGGAAAGACAAGCAGTCCGGGCAGCAGCAGGAACGCACAGAGTGGCACCGTGTGGTCTTCTTCAATCGCCTCGCGGAAATCGCCGGTGAATACCTCCGTAAGGGCTCCAAGGTCTACGTTGAGGGCTCCCTGCGCACTCGCAAGTGGCAGGACAAAAACACCGGCCAGGATCGTTACACTACCGAGATTGTCGCCAGCGAAATGCAGATGCTGGACAGCCGTGGTGACCAGGCTGGCTTTGGCCAGGGAATGGGCGGTCAGAACCAGAATATGGGTGGCCAGGGCGGATACAACCAACAGCAGGGCGGCGGCTTCCAGCAGCAGGCGGACCCTTACGCCCAGGGCAATCAGGGACGCTCCGCGCCTTCATCCATGGCGCCGTCCAACCAGCAGCAGGCCCAGGCACCTTCAAACCAGCCGCCCGCGGGTGGATTTGATAACAGCTTTGACGACGACATTCCCTTCTGAGTGACGGCCCCGTCTTGGCTGAATTCCCCACCGGTTATCAGCCGGATTCGATCGCTCTGATCGGTGCCGGCAATCAGATCGACAGCCCGTTGCAGAAACGCCTGCAGCGGGTTGGTTTCCGCGTGCAGTTATTGAGCGGTGAAGAGCTCGCCGACTTGAGGCCGGGTTCCCTGGTGATCAATGCGGCGTGTTGTGCCGGCAGTGCCGGAATGGACAAGGCTCTGCAGGTTTGCCGCGAACTGGCGCGCCGTGACGATTACACCTTCCTGATCCATATCTCCTCTTACCGCGTGTTTGCGGGCGGTGCGCGCAAACGCTATGACGAGGAGGATATTCCCAATGCAACTTCCGCAAGCGGCCGGGCGTGGCTGGAGTGCGAGCAGGCACTGGCAGGGGTGGAGAATGTCTCTCTGCTGCGGTTCGGCTGGATGGTGGATCGCAGTGAGCGGGCGCTACTGGCCCGGGTTTTGGCCAAACTGTTAGCGCGAGAACCGATGGTTGCGGACGACCAGAGCTATGGCAGCCCGGTAACTGTGGCGGATTTGGTGCGGGTGACCGTTGCTGTCGCCCAGCAGCTGGCCAGTGGTGCTCCCGGCGCGGGTATCTATCACTATGGTGCCGCCGACAGTTGCACAGCACTCGAGTTTTCCCGCGAGGTGATCGAGCGCGCGCAATCCTTTTTTGAAGAGAATCTGGGCGGAGATCTGGCACCCCTGGCGCAGACATCGGGGAATCACAGTGCAGTGCTGGCCTGCGGCAAACTGCGCGATGTGTTTGGGATCCAGCAGCGTAGCTGGCGACAGGGCCTGACACGTCAGGTGGAGCTTTGGCTGGAAAAGCTGGAGGCTGGCCGGCAGTAACGCTGGCTGCAGCGGGACAATCAAAAAGGGGCGCAGAAGCGCCCCTTTTTTATGTCCGCGGTAGCGTGCTGTTACCGAACCTTGTCAAAGATCAGGCTGGCGTTGGTGCCGCCAAACCCAAAACTGTTGGAGACGATACGATTCAGCTCGGCTTCGCGCAATTCGGTAACCAGGTCGAGTCCCTCGGCTTGCTCGTCACGCTTCTCAACATTGGCAGAGGCAGTGATAAAGCCGTGCTGCATCATCAGCAGGCAGTAAATGGCTTCCTGCACGCCTGCGGCACCAAGAGAGTGTCCGGTCAGGGACTTGGTCGATGAGAACGCGGGTACGTTATCGCCAAAGACTTCACGCATTGCGCGCAGCTCTGCGACGTCGCCTACCGGCGTCGAGGTGCCGTGGGTGTTGATATAGTCCACAGCGCCTTCGAGACCTTTGCCGTCCATGCCGGCCAGGGCCTGCTGCATGCAACGCGCGGCGCCTTCACCGCTGGGGGCCACCATGTCGTATCCGTCGGAAGTGGCACCGTATCCGGTCAGTTCGGCATAGATCGTGGCGCCACGGGCAATGGCATGATCCATCTCTTCCAGCACCAGGCAGCCACCGCCACCGGCGATGACAAAGCCATCCCGCTCGGCGTCGTAAGGGCGTGAAGCCTTGGTAGGCGTATCGTTGTAATTGCTCGACAGTGCGCCCATGGCATCGAACAGATGCGTCAGGCTCCATGCCAGCTCTTCGCCGCCACCGGCAAAGACAATGTCCTGCTTGCCCATCTGGATAAGCTCAGCGCCATTGCCAATGCAGTGTGCGCTGGTCGCACAGGCGGATGAAATGCTGTAGTTGACCCCTTTTATTTTAAAGGGGGTCGCGAGACAGGCGGAAACCGTGCTGCCCATCACCTGGGGGACGCGAAAGGCACCAACACGGCGTACACCCTTTTCTTTCAGGGTTTGCGCTGCATCGATAATGGCCGCGGTGGACGTACCGCCGGAGCCCATTACCAGTCCGGTGCGCGGGTTGGAAATATCGCTTTCTTCCAGGCCGGAGGTGCGCACAGCTTCCTGCATCGCAATGTAGGCGTAGGCAGCCGAGTCGCCCATAAAGCGCAGATGCTTGCGATCGATATGGTCTTTGAAATCGATGTCTACAGGGCCCGCAACTTGGCTGCGCAGTCCCAGTTCCCGATACTCTTCATTTTCGCGAATACCGCTGCGCCCGAGGCGCAGAGACTCTGTGACCGTCTCGAGGTCCGTGCCGATACAGGAGGTGATTCCCATTCCGGTGATAGCTACCCGACGCATATTTGGTCTCCAGTAATGCTTTTCGACAATTATTGAGGCGAGCGTACCGGAGCCTGATGACTCCGGTTGTGTTCGGCTCGTTTATTAGAAGTCGTCCGTGCTGGTGAACAGGCCTACGCGCAGGTCTTTTGCGGTGTAGATCTCACGACCATCCACTGCCACGGAACCGTCACCGATGCCCATGACCAGTTTGCGCTCAACCAGGCGGCTCATCTGGATATGGTATGTCACCTTTTTGGCGGTTGGGAGAATTTGTCCGGTGAATTTCACTTCACCGCAACCCAGCGCACGGCCGCGGCCCGGGTTGCCTTTCCAGGCGAGGAAGTAGCCGAGCAACTGCCACATGGCATCGAGGCCTAGGCAGCCGGGCATGACCGGGTCGCCGGGGAAGTGGCAGTCAAAGAACCACAGGTCCGGGTGGATATCGAGTTCGGCGATCAGCTCGCCTTTGCCGTGGGCGCCGCCATCCTTGGAGATGTGGGTGATGCGATCCAGCATCAGCATGTTGGGAGCGGGTAGCTGAGCATTGCCCGGACCGAACATCTCACCCTGCGAGCAGGCGAGGAGTTCTTCACGGGAATAGCTGCTTTTCTGAACGAAGTTACTCATTTTGTCCCCAATTTTGGGCGTTTTTGCAAGAGCAGGCATTCTAAAGTGTGGGGGTGTGATGTCCAGCCAGTCATGCAGCTTTTTGTGGCTGGCACACCCTTTGCTGACTAGATTGCAGGGGTGAACGCCGCAAATGCCCGGTTTCGGCGCAAAATCCAAGGCGGACCAAACAGGTGAACTGCGTCACAAATTTGTGCTAAGTTCCGGGCCCCGGGGGGGGCAAATTAGAACCATTGCCATAGGCAGGTCGAAATGCTGAGAAAATGTTTGTTCCCTGTGGCGGGCTACGGAACCCGGTTTCTGCCGGCCACCAAAGCCATGCCAAAAGAGATGTTACCGCTGGTCAACAAGCCGCTCGTGCAATACGGCGTTGAAGAGGCGATCGAGGCGGGGCTGAGCGAGATCGGATTTGTGACCGGTCGCGGAAAACGAGCCATCGAAGATCACTTTGATACCAATTTTGAACTGGAAGCACAGATTGCCGGTACCGGTAAAGAGCGCTTCCTGGAGTCGGTACAAGATGTGATCGACCGCGCGAGCTTTTCCTATACCCGTCAGGGGGAGATGCGTGGGCTGGGCGATGCCATCTTGCAGGGCGAGCGGCTGGTGGGTGACGAGCCTTTTGCCGTTGTGCTGGCGGACGACCTGTGTCTGTGTGACGAACTGGGTGTCCTTGGGCAAATGGTGCAGCTGCACAAGCAGTTTCGCTGCAGCATCGTTGCGGTGGAGGAAGTTCCGCTGGAGCAGATCCACAAGTTCGGTGTGATTGCTGGCAACGAAATTAAACCGGGCCTGTATCAGGTGACCAGCATGGTCGAGAAGCCCGCGGCGGAAGATGCGCCCAGTAATATGGCGATCATCGGGCGCTATATTTTGACCCCCGATATTTTTGACCTGTTGCGTGAGACGCCACCGGGGAAAAATGGCGAGGTGCAGATTACCGATGCCCTGCTGGCCCAGGCGCAGCGCGGGTGCGTGCTGGCCTATCGCTTCAAGGGGCGGCGATTTGATTGCGGGTCTGTGGATGGCTTTGTAGAAGCCACGAATTATGTTTACGAAAATATCTATTTACCGTCATAAAATGGGGATTTCTGATAGTGGAGAGTGATCTAGTGGCCGAATTGACTTGTTTTAAGGCCTATGACCTGCGGGGGCGGGTACCGGACGAATTGAATACGGATGTGGCTTACCGGGTAGGGCGCGCTTTTGCCCAGTTCCTGGGCGCGAAGAAGGTCGTGGTCGGTCATGATATTCGCCTGACCAGTGGCGAGCTGACCGATGCGCTGGCCAATGGCTTGCGCGATGCGGGTGCAGATGTCTTTCATATCGGCGAGTGCGGTACCGAGGAAGTTTACTTTGCCACTTTCCACGGGGATTTCGACGGTGGTATCTGCGTGACCGCGAGTCACAACCCCATGGACTACAACGGCATGAAATTTGTTCGCGCAGGCAGTCGCCCGATCAGTGGGGATACCGGCCTGCTCGATATCAAGCGCCTGGCGGAAGAAAATGATTTTCCGGCTGTTGCCCATCGTGGCGACCTGCAGCGTTTCGAAAGCCGTGCGGATTTCGTCAAGCACCTGCTTGGTTATATCGACACCACATCGCTCAAGCCTCTCAAGCTGGTTTCCAATCCGGGTAATGGTGGTGCCGGTGCGGTTGTCGAGGCGCTTGAGCCGCACCTGCCGTTTGACATTGTGCGCGTGCATCACGAGCCGGATGGCAATTTCCCGAATGGTATCCCCAACCCGATCCTGCCAGAAAACCGTAGCGCGACTGCAGAAGCCGTGAAAGCCAGTGGTGCTGACTTCGGTATGGCCTGGGACGGTGATTTCGATCGCTGTTTCTTCTTCGATGAGCAGGGTGAGTTTATCGAGGGTTACTATGTGGTGGGCCTGTTGGCGGAAGCCTTCCTGGCCAAGCACAAGGGTGCCAAGATCGTGCACGATCCCCGCCTGGTCTGGAATACCCAGGACATTGTCGAGTCCGCGGGTGGCGAGCCGGTGCAGAGCAAAACCGGACACGCGTTTATCAAGGAACGCATGCGCAAGGAAGACGCCATTTACGGTGGTGAAATGAGTGCGCATCACTACTTCCGCGACTTTGCCTACTGTGACAGCGGTATGATTCCCTGGCTTTTGGTGGCGGAGTTGGTCAGCTCTTCCGGCAAGTCCCTGTCCCAGCTGGTGGGTGAGCGCATGGCCGCCTTCCCCTGCTCAGGCGAAATCAATTCCAAGGTGGCGGATACTGCGGCATTGCTGAAAGCGGTTGAGGAAAAATACGGCCCGGACGCGGACAGTGTCGAGCACGTGGATGGCCTCAGTATCGCCTATCCGGACTGGCGCTTTAGCCTGCGTATGTCCAATACCGAGCCGGTGGTTCGCCTGAACGTCGAGTCCCGAGGTGACGTCGCGTTGATGGAAGCCAAGACGGCCGAGTTGCTGGAGATGATTCAGGGGTGAATGGCGCTATTGGCTTAGGGGTGCGCCGTGGCAATTCTGCTGCGGCCGGTCCTGTGCCTGTCTCGCTGTAGAGACTTCCCTCCAGGCGCTGCGCGGCCATCTTTGGCTGCGCAGGGTCTGACTCAACACCCGTCTTCGCAGGGTTTTCATTTCTGCCTGTCATCACCTTCCCGCATCTATCCGGGCAGCCCCAAGCCCTTCTTTTTCTTTATTTTGGGTCTTTTCTCAACGAGCGTCGAAGACTGCTGGACGGCTGTTTGCCTGTCTAACACTGGGAGTCAAGGAAGATCGGCTATAGGTGCGCGGTTAAACAGGAAGTACGGCCATGGGGGGCCGTGAAGAGCCAGCTGGGTTGCGACATGCGTGTCTTGCGCATCACTCCTGGCGGCAAGGCCGCCAGGGAGCTAGTGCGAAGTTTAAGCGGCAGCCGTGCAGATAAAGAGAAGCTTAAACAGTGCGTTCCACTGCAAATGAAGCCAGCTGCTGTAGTGCGGTTTT
Source organism: Microbulbifer sp. ABF4_148 (assembly GCF_056158985.1). Taxonomy (NCBI): domain Bacteria; kingdom Pseudomonadati; phylum Pseudomonadota; class Gammaproteobacteria; order Cellvibrionales; family Microbulbiferaceae; genus Microbulbifer; species Microbulbifer sp. ABF4_148. The sequence goes on along the minus strand of NZ_JBSWUI010000001.1, from coordinate 4,065,862 downwards.
GTATTCTCCCGCTGGCAGGAATTCGAGTCGGTCCTTGGCCTGTTCAACCGCGGCACGTGCCCGGTCCAGGGTGTAATCGAGGGCGCCGCAGGCCTTGATCGCTTCGACAATTTCTTCGAGTTTTTCACCGCTACGCTCAGTGATCGCTTCCCGCACCAGTTGCGCCTGGGCTGTCGTGCCGTTGGCCATGGTGTAAATCAGGGGCAGGGTAGGCTTGCCCTCGGCCAGGTCGTCACCGACGTTCTTGCCGAGCTCTTCCGGGTTGCCCTGATAGTCGAGGGCATCGTCCACCAGCTGGAACGCCAGGCCCAGTTCGCGCCCATACAGTTTCAGTGCCTCGCGGTCTTTGGCGCTGCAGCCTGCCAGCACCGCAGCCGTTTCACAGGCGGCCTCGAACAGGGCGCCGGTTTTCTTGTGGATCACGGTAAAGTAGTTGTCTTCACTGACTTCCGGGTCGCCGGCATTCACCAGCTGCTGTACCTCGCCCTCCGCGATGGTATTGGTGGTTTCCGAGAGGATGGCCATGATGTCCATATCTTCCAGTGCGACCATCATCTGGAAGGCGCGGGAGTAGAGGAAATCGCCAACCAGAACGCTGGGTGCGTTGCCCCACTTGGCGTTGGCGGTCAGCCGGCCGCGGCGCATGTCGGAGGTATCCACTACATCGTCATGCAGCAGTGTGGCGGTATGGATGAACTCGATGATCGTTGCCAGGTCGATGTGGTTGGCACCGGTATACCCGGTGGCGCGGGCGCAAAGCAGCACCAGCAGGGGGCGCAGGCGTTTGCCGCCGGCTTCGACCAGATAGTGGCCGATGTTCTCAACCAGCGGGACGTCGGAGTGGAGCTGCTCCAGGATGCGCTGGTTGACGGCGGCAAAGTCATCTGCCGCGACCCGGTGAAATGGCAACATTCAAAGTTTCCTTATACTGCAAGTCAGGGGTTGCGAATGCCCGGCCGGCGGGCTTTTGCGGGCTGCCGGGGGCGAAAGGGCGGCTATTGTATCAATCTCCCGAATTGATTAGAATCTGCGCCCCGTTCTGGCTGTCCCTGTGGACGTCAGCGGTCTTTAATTGGTAATTACACGGCGCAAGCTCCCGAAATGCGTGGAGGAGGCTGCTTTTGGCACCCCTGGCGCTGCTTCGTGTCGTCCATTCCGGAGCATAGAGATATGTACGCTGTATTTGAAAGCGGTGGTAAGCAGCACCGTGTAGAAGAAGGTGAAGTACTTCGCCTCGAGAAACTGGAAGTCGCTACTGGCGAATCCATCGATTTTGACAAGGTGTTGATGGTTGTCGACGGTGACAGCATCAACATCGGCGCTCCGCTGGTAAGCGGTGCCAAGGTCACTGCTGAAGTGGTTAGTCACGGCCGCGGCGAGAAGGTGAAAATCATCAAGTTCCGTCGTCGTAAGCACTCCATGAAGCGTCAGGGCCACCGTCAGTGGTACACCGAAGTTAAAATCACTGGCATCAAAGGCTAATCACCAGGTAACAGAAGAGGAGTAGCTACTCATGGCACATAAAAAAGCTGGCGGTAGTACGCGAAATGGTCGCGATTCCGAAAGTAAACGCCTGGGCGTAAAGCGCTTTGGCGGTCAGGCTGTAGCAGCCGGCAACATCATCGTGCGTCAGCGCGGTACCAAATTCCACGCTGGCGTTAACGTTGGCATGGGCAAGGATCACACCCTGTTCGCGACCGCCGATGGCGTTGTGAAGTTCGAGGTGAAGGGCCCCAATAACCGCAAGTTCGTTTCCATCGAAACTGCGTAAGCGGCGACCCTGCCCGATCCGAAAAGCCCCGCCAATGCGGGGCTTTTTTATTGCGCCAGATTTGTTTCGGCCCGGCGCAGCCTGTGAGGAAGAATTCCGCAGATTACACTGCAGGAAGGAAAGAAAGCCGCTAAGGCGGTGGAGAAACCATGAAATTTGTCGATGAGGCCCCTATTCACGTCCAGGCCGGCAAAGGTGGCAATGGCTGCCTGAGCTTCCGCCGGGAGAAGTTTGTTGAGAAAGGGGGTCCCGACGGTGGCGACGGAGGGGACGGCGGTTCCGTCTATCTGTTAGCCGACGACTCGCTGAACACGCTGGTGGATTATCGCTACCAGCCGCGCTACGCCGCCGAGAGCGGCCAGCCCGGGCGTGGTCGCAACTGCACCGGTGCCAAGGGTGAAGACCTGGTTTTGAAGGTGCCGGTTGGTACCACCGTGATCGATGTCGAGACGGAGGAAACCCTGGGAGATTTGACCCATGCCGGGGAGCGACTCAAAGTCGCGCAGGGCGGCTTTCACGGACTCGGCAATACCCGTTTTAAATCGAGCACCAACCGCGCACCGCGACAGACGACCAATGGCACCCCCGGGGAGGAGCGCAGTCTCAAGCTGGAACTGAAGGTGCTGGCGGACGTGGGTATGCTCGGTTTGCCCAATGCGGGCAAGTCGACCTTTATTCGTGCAGTTTCTGCCGCCAAGCCCAAAGTGGCCAATTATCCGTTCACAACCCTGGTGCCCAATCTGGGGGTGGTGCAGGTGCAGAAGCACCGCAGCTTTGTCATTGCCGATATTCCGGGTCTGATTGAAGGGGCGGCCGAAGGGGCCGGCCTGGGTATCCGTTTCCTCAAGCACCTCACGCGCTGTCGAGTGTTGCTGCACCTGGTGGATCTCGCTCCGTTTGATGGCAGCAATGCGGTTGAAAATGCGCTCGCCATTGAGCGTGAGCTGGAGTCCTTCAGCCCTACCCTGGCGGGACGTGAGCGCTGGCTGGTGTTGAACAAAACCGATCTGGTACCGGCGGCTGAACTGGAAGAGCGCTGCCAGGAAGTGGTTGATGCGCTTGGCTGGGAGGGGCCGGTGTTCCGTGTCGCGGCGATCCGTGGTGAAGGGACGGATGTGTTATCCGGCCGTCTGATGGATTACCTGGAAGCGCGCCGTGAAGAGGAAGAGGCAGATCCCGCTGTGGCGGAAGCCGAGCTGGAGGCGCAGCGCCAGATGCAGCGCGAAGCGCGAGAGCTTATTGATGCGTTGCGCGAGGCCCAGCGTTCGCGTCGTCGCGGTGCCAAAGGGCAGGACGATGACGATGATTGGGACGACGATGATCACGATGTCGAGATAGAATATCGGCAGTGAGTTGTTACCGGGCAGAGGTTTTGCCCGGTTTTCCGCCCTTCGGGGCGTTTTCCAAGGGAGGGATACCGTGCACGCACGGCATCAACTGGCGGGTTGTCGCCGCTGGGTAGTGAAAATCGGCAGTGCGCTGCTGACGGATAACGGGCGTGGGGTAAACCGCGCAGCGATCGACAATTGGGTGGCGCAGATGGCCGCCCTGCGCGAGCGCGGAATCGAAGTGGTGCTGGTGTCTTCCGGCGCCGTTGCAGCCGGTATGGATCGTCTGGGGTGGAGTCGTCGCCCTGAGTCCATTCACCAGCTGCAGGCAGCTGCCGCCATTGGCCAGAGCCACTTGGTGCAGGTCTACGAGCAGGCATTCGGTCGCTTCGACTGTCGCACCGCGCAAATCCTGCTGGATCACGACGATCTTTCCAATCGAACGCGTTATCTCAATGCGCGCAGTACCCTGCGTACCCTGCTCGGCCTCGGTGCGGTACCCATCATTAACGAAAACGATACCGTTGTAACCGACGAGATTCGTTTCGGTGATAACGATACCCTGGCAGCACTTGTGGCCAACCTGGTTGAAGCGGATGCGCTGTTGATTTTGACCGATGCCGATGGCCTGTTTACTGCGGATCCCCGCGACAACCCCGATGCAGAGTTGATTGCCGAGGCAGCGGCCTCTGATGCGCGATTGCTGGGAATGGCTGGCGGTTCTCGCAGTGGGCTCGGTCGGGGTGGTATGACCACCAAGGTGCGCGCCGCGCAGCTGGCGGCCCGCTCCGGCGCGTTGACGGTCATTGCTGGAGGTGCGCGCGACAATGTCATCGAGCGCGCCTGCAATGGAGAGGATCTCGGTACCCTACTGCTGCCGGATGCCGACCCCCTCACTGCGCGCAAACGCTGGCTGGCCGGCCGCCTGCAGGTTAGTGGCGTTTTGACCCTCGATGCGGGGGCAGAGTTGGCGCTGCGGGAGCAGGGTAAAAGTCTGCTCGCGGTCGGGGTCTCTGCGGTTGATGGTCGCTTCCTGCGCGGAGAGCTGGTGTCCTGTCGTAATGTGGCGGGCGAGGAAATCGCCCGTGGTCTGGTCAATTACGATAGTGGTGAGACGGCGCGGATCCTCGGGCAACCGTCGGAGCGGATTGCCGAACTGCTCGGGTATCGCGACGATGATGAGCTGATTCATCGCGACAACCTGATCCTGCTTTAGCCCCCCCTGCTTGCCAGCTACGCCGGTGGTGTCATTCGCGCCACTGGCGGCTCCTTTTCCCTTTTTCCCGATCATTGCGGTTAGGCTAGATGTCCTGACAGCAGCGGAGGGGTCCATGGACAGGATTCAGGAATTGGAGCGGCAAATCGGCGAATTGATGGTCGAGCTGCGCGAGCTACGACGTGAGCATGCCGGTGCCCCGGTGGAAAACTATCGCTTTGAGACGCTGACGGGCCAGGTGTCCCTTGGGGATCTCTTTGCCGGGCGAGATCGATTGTTGCTGGTGCACAACATGGGGCAGGGCTGTCGTTACTGCACCCTCTGGGCGGACGGCTTTAACGGGTTATTGCCGCATCTCGAATCGGTGATGTCGGTAGTGCTGGTGTCCAAAGATGCCCCGGCGCAACAGCAACGTTTTGCCGGCAGTCGCGGCTGGCGCTTTCGGCTCGCCTCTCATGGTGGCGGGCGTTATCTGGAGGAGCAGTCGGTGATGCCCGGCATGGGGAACATGCCCGGTGCGGTACTTTATGAGCGTGACGGAGAACAGCTCTATCGCAAGAGCAGCTGCGTTTTCGGCCCGGGGGATATCTACTGTGCCATGTGGAGTTTGCTGGGGCTGGCGGGGCTTGGAGAGGGTGACTGGACTCCACAGTTCAGTTACTGGCAGCGTCCGCAACAGCTCGAGGATGGTGGCGAGAATATTCAGGAGTAAAGTCCGGTACCGGGCCGCTATCTTCCCAAAAATAAAAAGCCCCGCATTAGCGGGGCTTTTTTAAGCGTAACTCAACGCGAGATCAGGCAGCCAGGGCCTTGATCTGAGCGTTCAGACGGCTCTTGTGACGGGCGGCCTTATTCTTGTGAATAATGCCTTTGTCTGCCATACGGTCGATGACCGGTACTGCTTCTGCGTAAGCAGTCTTGGCTTTTTCCGCGTCACCTGCATCGATGGCTGCAACTACCTTTTTGATGTAGGTGCGCACCATGGAGCGCAGGCTAGCGTTGTGGTTGCGGCGCTTGTCGTTCTGGCGCGCGCGCTTCTTCGCTTGAGGTGAGTTGGCCACCGGTTGCTCCTGTAGGAATCTAAAAATCAGTAACTAACGGGCCGGGGCCCGATTGGGACGCGACATTATCCCCACAGTTGGTTGTTTGTCAACCGCTCAACCGACTGGAAACTGCTGGTTCGCGGGCAGTTCTGTGCGCTATGGATAGACTTGTCGGTCGCTCTGGCTGTGCTGCGCTGTGCGGACGCCTTCATCGCGCTCGAGGGAGTTCCAGTGTGAAGGTGACACCGTCGCCATCGGCGCGGTCTTTGGCAGAGAGTTTCCCCTCATGGAATTCGGCAATTAACCGGGCAATATGCAGTCCCAGGCCAAGGTGTCCGCCGCGGTCACCGTCAGCACGCACGGACACTAGCGAATCAAACAGCTTCCTGTTGAAGCCCTCGGGCAGAGAGGGGCCGTGATTGCTGACAGATAGCCGATAATATTGAGCGTCGGCGACTAGCGTCAGTGATATTTCACTGCCCTCTGGTGCGAAGCTCGCCGCGTTGTCCACCAGTTTGTCCAGCAGTTGGGCCAACAGTTCCGGGGCGCCGAAGCAAGGCTGTGGCGATGGCGGACAGTCGAGCGAGAAGACGTGCTGCGCATGCGCATCGCGGTAGCAATCGCACATCACATGAAGAAAGTCTGCCAGATCAAACTGCTCCTTGCTGCGCCCACCCGGCTCGCCCTGTGCCCGGCGAATGCTGGCTTCGAGATCGCTCGCCGCCGACAGGCTGTTGAGGATGCCGGTCAATCGGTTGCTGCCCTCCAGTGCACGTTCCGCAAACCGACGGCTGTCGCCGTCCAGGTCCCCGGCGGTGAGATTGTCGAGTGATCCGCGCACGACGGCCAGTGGCGTGCGCAATTCATGCGACAGCTTGCTCGCCAGGGTGCGCAGGTACTGGTGGTATTGATCCAGTTCCCCTAGCAGGCTGGCAAATGCGTGGTTGAGCGCGCCGAGCTCATCTCCGAGGCGGGAGCGCGGAAAGGCGCCGCGCAGTCGGCCGCTGGAATCTACCGCACTGCGGGCGGCCCGGTGCAGGCGCCGGATCCGCCAGGACAGCCAGCTGGCGTAGCCCAGTAGCAGGATCAGCGCGGTGCCGGCCGCGGCGGCCGAGACCAGCCACAGCTGGAAGCCCGCGGATTGGGTGAGGGCGGTTGCGGCATGGCCCGATTGCAGTGCGATTACACGACCGAGCAGCGGGCGCTCGATGATGTTATCGACACGCGTGATCACTGGTGCGCTTACAGCCCCCAGGCGGGTTTCCCGCGGACCGCTGAACCAGCTGCGCGCGATGTGGCGCCCGGACGGGTCGCGCCCGGTCAGGGCAGCGGCGAGTTGATGCGACGGTGGTTGTGGGGGCATTGCTGCCTGGCCTTGCAGGCGCCGATAGAACCAGTTCTTGAGCCAGTGAGGCTCGCTGCCCGATTGGGCGAAGGCCTCGGTATCACCGGCATCAGCCAGGATGAACCCTTCGCTGTCGACCACCACCAGGCGCAGCTGGTCGCGCTGGAAATGTTTGAGTTCCTCCTGCAGCCCCGCCAGTGGGTGTACCAGCCGACCCGGCAGGCCATCGCTGGCGAGGCTGGAGGTGCTGTGCAGTATGTCCCCTGAGGTCGACCGATCCAGAACACGCACACCGAAGTCGCCTGCGGTAAGTGCCAGAGGCAGGGTGAATTCAAGCTGGTAGCCGCCGGAGACGCGACTCCAGCGCCCGCGCAGGCGCAGCTCCCGCTCATCGCGACGGGTGCGGGGGTTGCGCCAGAAGGCTTTGGCGTTGCCCTGCGCCGCCACAGGGAGCGTGTAGGTGCGCGCGCGGGTATGGATCTCGATAGCGTCGCCGCTGGCGACTACATTGCTGCGGGGATCGTGCTCGCTGGGTGTGGCGTCAGCGACAGTGAGCAATCCATGCAGCGTGTCCCGGTGGCGTCCCAGGGTGATCAGGGCACGGTCGTCGCCGGCACCGTCCTGCAGTCGGCGGGCGGGGAGCTGCCATAGCCGCCACTCTTCCCCGTAGCCGTCGAGACGCGGTGCCTGTGGAAGAGCATTGAGGTATAGCTGCGCCCCTGGCGGGCGACCGAGTCGCAGAGTGTCCGGCGCGATCAGCTCCGGGGCACTGGCGAGGCGTCCTGCGACGGCCTGGGCGGTGGCCTCCAGGGCTTGCAACTGCCCTTCGGCCAGCGCGGCGTCGACCTGGCGCAGGTACTGGCAACCCGCCCATGGCAGGGCCAGGGCAACCAGACTGACGAGCAGCAACTGGCGGCGTAGTTTCACCTTGTTTCTACCCCCTGACCATGACCGTAGACCTCACACCTGCCAGCGATAGCCCATGCCATAGGCTGTGGCAATGGCGTCAAAGTCACCGTCCAGGCTCTGGAACTTGCGGCGAATTCTCTTAACGTGGGAGGTAATGGTGTTGTCGTCGAGCACCACGCGCGCGGACTCCATGAGCTGTCCGCGACTTTTGACATGGCCGGGTCGCTTGGCCAGCGCATGGACGATCCAGAATTCGGTGACGGTCAGGTCCACCGGTTGTGCCTTCCAGTGACAGTGCATGCGCGCAACGTCGAGTGTCAGGTCGCCCTGGGTGAAGGTGTCATCGGTATCGCTCTGGTCGCGCAGGACATTGACCCGGCGCAGCAGGGCATTGATTCGTGCCTGCATGTGGGGCAGGGAGATGTCCTTGGTCAGGTAATCATCGGCTCCGAGGCGCAGTCCGGAGATGATGTCGAGCTCGGAATCCCGTGCGGTCAGAAACAGGATGGGCAATGTCGGCGCCATGGCGCGCAATTCTCGGCAGAGTTCGAACCCGCCTTCTACTTCGGCACCGAGGCCGACATCGATCACGGCCAGATCCGGCAGGCGTTGCCTGAACGCGTCGAGTGCCTCTGGACGGCTGGTGTAAAGGTTCACCGCGTAGCCGGTGCGGCGCAACGCATCGCGGTAGTTTTCGGCGATCGCGCGTTCGTCTTCGACGATGGCAATGGTGGCAGTCATGCTGTTGTTGTCTGTCATGGCGATTTGAACGATTGCAGCGCGCATGGCGCCGTACTCGCCAAGATCATGCCGGAAAAAGCCGCTCGACACCAAGTGCCGGCTCGAAGGTGTAAATGGGGTGCGGCATTTCACGGCGACGCCTGGGGCGCCGCCGTGCGATTAACGGGATAGGGGAATTAGAAGTGTCCGGCGACCGCTTCTGCGGGGCGGAAGAAGATGTCTACCCGGCGCTCCATGGCGTAGGCGTCAGCATCACCGCGAGTGGCCTGGGAGTAGGTGGAGCCGAGTGCGCGACGACTGATCCGGCTCGGGTTAATACCGTGTGCTTCCAGGGCACGTTGAACGCTGAGAGCGCGCTGGTCGGACAGGACATTGTTGTAGCCGTCTGTGCCGCGGGGGTCTGCGCGACCTTCCAGTTCAATTTCCAGGTGCGGGTGACGCTGCAGGAAGTCCGCCAGTGCGGCTACCTGTTCGAGCTGGGATTCCTGCAGCTCGTCCTCACCAGTGGTGAACAGCATTTTGAACTGGAGGGATTCGAGGGCCAGTTGGCTGGCGTCGTTGGCCGACAGGCGAGTAGCGTCCAGTTGTTGTGCCAGGCTGGTGAGCTCTGCGCGGCTCTCGGTCAATTGTGATGCCAGCATATCTGCCTCTTCTGCTTGCTTGATCTGTTCGCCCAGCCAGGCTCCGCCGAGTGCACCAGCGATAAAGCCTACCGGACCGCCCACCGCGGCTCCTGCAATGGCGGCACCGCTGAATACGGTGGCCTGCTTAACCGGGGTTAGTTTCGATCCTTGAAACTCGTTCGATCCGTGAACAGCTGCTTGGTCGGCCTGCGCGGTGCCTGCAATCAGAGCGCCCAGGGTGGTGGCCAACAGAACCTTCTTGGTTGTCTTCATTAGTCTTCTCCTTGCGGTTTTCTTTGCCTTGGTGTCAGCGGGACTTTCTGTCCCGGTCGAGGCTTATTAAAAAACCGCAAGGAGGCCTTGGAGTGGCACCAATCGGGCCGATTCCAGCGCAATTATGGCGAATTATGGCTCTGTGGCTGTGTGACCCTTAGTTGGGTCAGCGTTGCTGGCGGCGATAGCGCCGGTCGCGCGGTGCATCAATGCGCACACGGACGCGCGGGGGGCGAGGCCCAAGCACTACCGCGACATACAGCACAAATGCCAGCGCAAGAGCGATAATCAAGGCGTTGAAGGTCATCCGTTATCTCCTTAACGCGGGCAATCCGTTGCTGCGCGCCATAATCACACTTTGAGTATAGTTTCCCAAGCCGGCGCAGGTAGGAACAAATTGGCAATTCTGGGCAGGCATCCTGGCGGCAGAATTGCGTTAGACTTGCGAGCCACGCCCAGTCATCGTCTTCAGGAGCCCGGTTTGCCCGACTCTCAGTCCGACCAAACGCCGCTAGAGCAGTCAAATCCGACGGCGGACACCCCAGCCGGTCAGAAACGGGATGGCGGGGCGCGTCGGCTACTGCAGGGTAGTTCCGTTGTGGGCGGTGCCACCATGCTCTCCCGGGTGATGGGGTTGGCACGCGATGTGGTGCTGGCCCGTGTCGCTGGCGCCAGCGATGCTGCAGATGCCTTCTTTGTCGCGTTCAAAATCCCCAATTTCTTTCGCCGACTGTTTGCCGAGGGGGCCTTTGCCCAGGCCTTTGTGCCGGTTCTGGCCGAGTATCGCCAGAACGGAGGTATTGCTGCCGCCCGCGAGCTGAACGATCGGGTGGCCGGCGCGTTGGGCGGGGCCCTGCTGCTGTTTACCCTGATTGGGGTGGTTTGCGCGCCACTGGTGGCCGGGTTGTTTGCATTTGGCTGGTGGTGGGATGGCGCCGAGCGGGAGAAGTTCGAGCTGGCAACGGATATGTTGCGGGTGACCTTTCCCTACCTGATGCTCATTTCCCTGGCGGGATTCTCCGGCGCCATTCTCAATAGTTTCGATCGCTTTGCGGTCCCGGCGTTGACGCCGGTGTTGCTGAATCTGGTGCTGATTGCCGCGGCACTGTGGGCCACCAACTGGTTCGACCCCCAGATTATGGCGCTCGCCTGGGGCGTGTTTGCGGCGGGTGTTATACAGCTGCTGTTCCAGTTGCCATTCCTCGCCCGTCAGGGGTTGTTACCGCGACCGCGTTGGGACTGGAAGCATCCTGGTGTTCGCAAAATCCTGAGATTGATGGCGCCGGCCATTTTTGGTGTGTCGGTGACCCAGATCAGCCTGGTACTCGATACTGTGCTCGCGTCGTTCCTGCCTTCGGGCAGTGTCTCATGGCTGTACTTTTCCGACCGCCTGACCGAGTTGCCACTGGGGGTGTTCGGTGTGGCCGTGGCCACCGTCATCCTGCCCAGCTTGTCGCGCCAACACAGCGGAGGGGATCCCGAGCGCTTTCGTCATACGCTCGACTGGGCACTGCGCAGCGTGACGCTGATTTCCCTGCCGGCGGCGTTGGCGCTGGTGGTGCTGGCGGAACCCCTGTTGACCACCCTGTTCCAGTACGGGCGTATGGAGCCCCGGGATATGGAAATGGCGGCCTGGTCGCTTCGCGCTTATGCGCTGGGGTTGCTGTCTTTTATGTTGATCAAGGTGCTGGCGCCGGGGTATTTCGCCCGCCAGAACACCGCGACACCGGTGCGATTTGGCCTGATCGCGATTGCCGCAAAGATGGTGTTGAGCCTGTTGTTTGTGATCCCCCTCAACCACTACCTGCAGCTGGGCCATATGGGGCTGGCGCTGGCCACCGCGGCCCAGGCGGCGATCAATGCCTGGTTATTGTACCGGGGCCTGCGTAGCGAAGGGGTCTACCGGCCGGAGCCGGGCTGGGCCGCCTTTTTGACCCGCCTGATACTGGCCTGTGTGGCGATGGTGGCCTGTTTACTGGTGGCCCTGTACTTCTGGCCGGGGTGGAGTGACTGGAGTTGGTGGGAACGCTCCTGGCGGATGGGGGTATTGGTCGCCAGCGGAAGTGGTGTCTTTGCCCTGACGTTGCTGGCGAGTGGTATGCGGCCCCGGCACTTCCGATTGGGGGCTGGCTGAGAGCGGCTCAACGGTGGATCGTTGATGGCGTTTGCACCCACTGACCGGTATCTGCTTATCCGGTATACTGCGGCGCTTGTTTTTGTGAGCACGGAAAGAGCATTTTGGCTGGCGAACGGGAATTGATCCGCGGACTGCATAACCTGCACCCCTGCCACCGTGGCTGTGTCGCCACGATTGGCTCGTTCGATGGTGTTCACCTGGGGCATCAGGCGATCATTGATCAGTTGAACGGTCGCGCCCGGGAGCACGGCTTGCCGTCGGTGGCCATGATTTTCGAGCCGCAGCCCCATGAGTTTTTTTCCGGCGAGCGCGCACCGGCCCGTCTGATGCGCTTCAAAGAGAAGGTCCTGGCCCTGTTTGAGGCCGGTGTCGACCGGGTACTGTGCCTGCAATTCAACCAGTACCTGCGAACCCTGAGCGCTGAAGACTTCGTTGAGCAGATACTGGTCGAGGGCATGGGCACCCGGCATCTCGTGGTCGGGGATGATTTCCGCTTTGGCTGCGACCGCTCCGGTGACTACGCCCTGTTACAGCGAATGGGCGCCGAGGCGGGGTTCAGCGTGGAAGATACGGCGACCCTGACCATAGCGGAGGCCCGGGTCAGCAGCACGCGGATTCGTGCAGCCCTGCAGAATAGTGATTTTGCCCTGGCGCAGACACTGCTGGGCAAGCCTTACCGGATTACCGGAAGAGTGGCGCGAGGGCGTGCTCTGGGGCGACAGCTTGGTGCGCCGACTGCCAACGTGCGCCTGCATCGTTACCGATCCCCGCTGGTCGGGGTTTATACCGTGAGCGTGACAGCCACCGATGGCGGTCCGCTCGATGGTACAAGAACCCAGGTGAATGGTGTGGCCAATGTGGGCTTCCGTCCCACCGTAGAGGGCGAGGGAGCCCGGCCGCTGCTGGAAGTGCATTTGCTGGACTTCTCTGCTGACCTTTACGGCCGCGAGCTGGCAGTCGAATTCCGCCATAAATTGAGGGACGAGGAGAAGTTTGCCTCGTTGGACATCCTCAAGGCCCGCATTGCGGCTGATATCGCCGAAGCGCGCGACTGGTTTGAACACCACGCCTGAGGCCCTGTGCCTGTCGAATAATTTTTGAGTCTTGAAACCGAAGTAGACAACTGATGACCGACTATAAAGCGACCCTGAACCTGCCCGAGACCGGTTTTCCCATGCGCGGCAACCTGCCCCAGCGGGAACCGGCGACCCTAAAGAAATGGCAGGAGAGCAAACTGTACGAAACGATTCGTGCAGCCCGTGCCGGGCGCGAGCAGTTTATCCTGCACGATGGCCCGCCCTACGCCAATGGCGATATTCACATTGGTCACTCGGTTAACAAGATCCTCAAGGACATCATTGTTAAGGCCAAGACCCTGAGCGGTTTTGATGCCCCCTATGTGCCTGGATGGGATTGTCACGGTCTGCCGATCGAAAACCGTGTCGAGAAAAAAATTGGCAAGGCGGGGGTAAAGGTTGATCACAAGACCTTCCGGCAGAAATGTCGCGATTACGCAGCCAAGCAGGTCGAGGGGCAGAAGAAAGACTTCTTGCGTCTCGGGGTGTTCGGCGAATGGGATAACCCCTATCGCACCATGGATTACCAGTTCGAAGGCGACATCATCCGCGCGCTAGGCCGTATCGTCGAAAATGGCCATCTCGCCCGCGGCGTTAAGCCGGTTTACTGGAGTGTGGTTGGTGGTTCCGCACTGGCGGAAACTGAGGTCGAGTACCAGGACAAGGTCTCCTTCTCTATCGACGTTTGCTATCCCGTTACCGATGAAACCGCGCTGGCGGTTGCGGATGCCGCCGGCGGTCACGCCGGTGATGGCCCGCTCTCTGTGGTGATCTGGACCACGACGCCCTGGACCCTGCCTTCGAGTCAGGCGGTCTCGGTGAATGGCGAGCTGGAATATGTCGTCGTGCAGCTGGATGGCCGACGTATCCTGTTGGCAGAAGAATTGAAAGATGCGGTGCTGGAGCGCGCCGGCTTGTCAGGCGAAGTCGTTGGCCGTATCCGCGGCGCGGCGCTTGAACACCTGAAAGTGAACCATCCGTTCTACGACAAATTGCTGCCGATGGTGCTGGGTGATCACGTAACTACCGATGCGGGTACCGGTTGTGTGCATACCGCACCGGACCACGGCCCGGACGATTTTCAGGTAGGCAAGCGTTACGGCATCGAAACCCTGAATTATGTCGATGACAACGGTGTTTACCGCGATAGCGTGCCGCTGTTTGCCGGTGAGCATGTGTACAAGGTCGATGGGAAAATTGTCGAGCTGCTGCGCGAGCGCGAAGTATTGCTGCACGAGGGCAAGCTGGAACACAGCTACCCGCATTGCTGGCGCACCAAAACCCCGCTGATTTATCGTGCGACGCCGCAGTGGTTTATCAGCATGCAGCAGAACGATTTGCTGGATCACGCCCAGAAAGCCGCGGATGACGTGCAGTGGATTCCGGGTTGGGGTAAAGCGCGTATCGATGCGATGCTGGATGCGAGCCCGGACTGGTGTATCTCTCGGCAGCGTACCTGGGGTGCGCCCATCGTGTTGTTCGTGCATAAAGAGACCCAGGAGATTCACCCGGATACGCCGGCGCTGATGCAAAAAGTGGCCGAGCGTGTCGATGCGGGGGGCATGGATGTCTGGTTTGATCTGGATCCGGCTGAACTGCTGGGCGACGAGGCTGACCAGTACCAGAAAGTCACCGACACCCTGGATGTCTGGTTCGATTCCGGGGTGACCCATTACGCGGTACTGGAGCGTCGCAAAAACCTGCGCTTCCCCGCGGACCTGTATCTGGAAGGTTCCGATCAGCATCGTGGCTGGTTCCAGTCGTCCCTGAAGACCTCCATCGCCATCAATGACTGTGCGCCCTACAAGCAAGTGCTTACCCACGGTTTCACCGTCGATGCCGAGGGTCGCAAGATGTCCAAGTCCATCGGCAACACCGTCGCGCCGCAGGACGTGATCAACAAGATGGGGGCAGACGTACTGCGTTTGTGGGTGGCGGCCACCGACTTCAGTGGCGAGATGGCAGTCTCCGACGAGATTCTCAAGCGTACCGCGGATTCCTATCGCCGCCTGCGCAACACCGCGCGCTTCTTCCTGTCCAACCTGGCTGGCTTTGATCCTGCCACCGACCTGTTGCCGGCGGATGAACTGCTGGCGCTGGATCGCTGGGCGCTGGACAAGGCCGCGCGCCTGCAGGATGAAATTATCGCAGCGTATGACGATTACCAGTTCCACCAGATCTACCAGAAACTGCATAACTTCTGTGTGGTCGAAATGGGTGGTTTCTATCTGGATATCATCAAGGACCGCCAGTACACCACCCGTGCCGACAGTGTTGCCAGACGCTCTGCGCAGACTGCGCTGTACCATATCATTCAGGCATTCGTCCGTTGGGTAGCGCCGATCCTCAGCTTTACCGCGGATGAATTGTGGCAGTTTATTCCCGGTGACAAGGGCGAAACCGTCTTTGTTGAGGAGTGGTACGCACTGCCCAAACTGGAGGCCGATGCGGACAAGGGCGCGGATTACTGGGCGGCCATTGCCGAGGTCAAAACTGCGGTGAACAAGGTGCTGGAAGAGCAGCGAAATGCCGGCAATATCGGCGGCTCCCTGCAAGCGGCAGTCACTCTCTATGCGGATGATCCGCTGCGGGAAAAACTGGCTGCCCTGCAGGATGAACTGCGCTTTGTACTGATTTGCTCCTCTACCTCTGTGTTGCGTCTTGCCGATGCGGCGGGCGCACATGACACGGAGCTCGACGGCCTGAAAGTCGAGGTGCAAAAAGTCGATTACCCGAAATGTGCGCGTTGCTGGCACCATCGAGAGGATGTGGGTGCCCACAGCGAGCATCCCGAGATCTGTGGCCGCTGTGTAGAGAACGTGGAAGGAGAAGGCGAGGAACGTCTGTATGCCTAAGGGCAATTTGTTAACCGGTCATCCCTGGCGCTGGTACTGGCTGGCGCTGGTTGTGGTTGCAATAGATATTGCAACCAAGGTATGGGCAGTCGATCGGTTTATGTATGGTCCAGCCATGCAAATTATTCCGGGCCTGTTGCAATTTACCTACGCAGAAAACTACGGTGCAGCATTTAGCTTTTTGGCGGATGCTGGAGGTTGGCAAATTTGGCTGTTCGCTGTCATAACGATCTTTTTCTGTGGACTGGTGATCCCCTGGATATGGCGTGTGGAGGCCGGTAAACGGTGGGAACCTTTTGCGCTCGGGTTGCTGTTGGGGGGAGCCCTGGGCAACTTCTGGGATCGTATGGTGCTGGGCTACGTGAGGGATTTTATTTCCGTGTATTACGGCAACTGGAGCTTTCCGGTGTTCAATGTCGCGGATATGGCGATTTGTATTGGCGCCGCAATGATACTCATCGAATTGATCTTTTTTGCCGAGCACAAACAAGGTGACGGCGATAAAAAAAGTGACAAGGGTTCTGAAGTAGAGAAAGTATGAGCGATAACGTTATCGGCGAACACAGCCGCGTGACTTTGCATTTCAGCCTGAAGCTGGATGATGGCACGGAAGTAGATAGTACCTTTGAAGGGGAGCCTGCATCCTTTTCTGTCGGGGATGGCAGCTTGCTGCCGGGGTTCGAGAAGGCTCTGTTCGGCCTCAAGGCCGGTGACGAAGCGGAGATCGAGATGCCGCCAGAGGCGGGCTTTGGTCAGCGGAATCCGTCCAATATCCAGAAGGTACGGCGCGATCATTTTGCTCCGGACATGGAACTGGAGCCGGGGCTGGTGGTGTCCTTCGACAATGGCAGTGGTGAGTTGCCAGGCGTCGTCCGTGAAATTGGCGAAGAGGACGTCACTATCGATTTCAATCACCCCCTTGCTGGCCAGACGCTGCTGTTCCACGTAAAAATTATTGAAGTTGCCTCGGTGAACTGATGACTGAAATTCGTCTCGCTAACCCGCGTGGTTTCTGTGCTGGTGTCGATCGTGCGATCGATATCGTCAATCGGGCCCTCGATGTATTTGGTGCGCCGATCTACGTGCGCCATGAAGTTGTCCACAACAAATTTGTCGTGGAGAGCCTGCGGGAGCGCGGCGCCGTTTTTGTGGATGAGCTATCGGAAGTGCCGGATGATGTGATTGTCATTTTCAGTGCACACGGGGTGTCGAAGGCTGTACAGCGTGAGGCACAGGAGCGCGGCCTGAAAGTGTTCGATGCCACTTGTCCCCTGGTGACCAAAGTGCATATTGAGGTTTCCAAATTCAGTTCGGAAGGCAGCGAGTGCATCCTGATTGGTCACGAAGGTCACCCTGAGGTCGAGGGGACCATGGGGCAATATGACACCAGCACGGGCGGTGCCATTTATCTGGTGGAAGATGAAGAAGATGTGGCCAACCTGCAGGTGAAAGACGAGAACAACCTGAGTTTTGTCACCCAGACAACCCTGTCCATGGATGATACCGCACGGGTGATCGATGCACTGCGTGCGAGATTTCCGCATATTCGTGGGCCGCGCAAGGACGATATTTGTTACGCCACTCAGAATCGCCAGGATGCGGTCAAACAGTTGGCGCTGGAGAGTGATCTGGTCCTCGTGGTGGGTAGTCCTAACAGCTCCAATTCCAACCGCCTGCGTGAGCTGGCGGAACGGTGTGGGGCCAGTGCCCAGCTGATTGATCGCGCTGATGATATCGATCCCTCCTGGCTGAACGGTAAAAGTGCCATCGGGGTCACCGCGGGTGCGTCGGCCCCGGAAGTGCTGGTGCAGGAAGTGATTCGACGCTTGCAAACTCTGGGTGCCGAACTGCCCCAGGAAATGCAGGGCCGTCCGGAAAATATTCGCTTCTCATTACCGAAAGAGTTGCGCTAGGCGACGCCTGTCGCCTAATTTATTATTTTTGGCGCGATAATCATTTGTAATTGGGTGTAATGGCAGCAAAAAATTCCCGCCTGTCGGTATTAATCTACCGTTTATCCTGCTGCTGGCGCTAATTGGTACAAACTCACAGCTTTCCCGCTCCCCTTCTTATATCAATGTATGCGTTGACCAAGGACTGGTGAACGCAGCCTTTACGGATATGAAGGCAGCCATTCATGATCTCCGGCGCTCTCTTCCGGGGTCCTCAGGGGGCACCCCCCGTCCAGTCCAGCTCGATTCTTGTAACGGTTCGCGATGTTTTGCAACTTGCGCGCGGATATGTCGTGGACCCGGCGAATTCTGTTTCTGCAGCCATGGAGGGCTACAGCGATGTCACATTCACAGCGTGGTGCAACGCTCATTGAAGTGCTCGTCACCATTCTGATTATGTCTGTTGGATTATTGGGCCTCGGGGCTACCCAGATTCTCAGTCTCAAAAATGCCAACAATGCCAATCATACTTACTTCGCCTCCCTGGCTGCCTACGAGATTGTCGAGCGCATGCGGGCAAACCCCATTGCGTTAGAAAGCAATGCCTATGTCGTCGAGGACCTCGACAAAGACGGTGCTGACCCGGTGACCTGCTCCACCGCGCAATTTTGCGGAACCCTGCGGCTCGCGGAAATGGATTTGTACGAATGGGCACAAACACTATCGGCGAATTTACCAGAGGGTAAAGGCAGTATCGCAACCGAGCATACGGTTGATTCGCTGGGTATTGTTATCGCGTCAACCGCAACGGTCACCGTGGAGTGGACTGAGCAGAATACCGGAGCTGAATATGGCTCCGCCACCGGTGGCAGCGCGGCACGTTCCTTTGAGCTGGTCGTGGAGCTTTGACCATGCAAATTTCCGGAAAAAAAACTCTGAATCGTCAGCTTGGTCTGTCACTGATTGAGCTGATGATTGCGATCCTGCTCGCGTCGATACTGTTACTCGGCGTTCTGCAAATTTTCGATGGCAACCGGCAGACCAGTCGACTGCAGGACGCGATATCGCGCATTCAGGAAAGTGGTCGTATGGCCAGCGACCTGTTATCGCGGGAATTGCGCGGCACCGCGTTTACCGGCTGCCTGGCCTTTATCGGTGCGCCTCAGAACCATGTGGGCACCATGTTCGACGGGAATAAAATTGACGGCCAGGACAACGTGCCCGACGGCATCGTGATTGGTGGGAAAACGGTGACCAAAGACACCGATGTCCTGACCCTGCAGGGCGCCGAGGATGCCTGTGGAGGGCAAGGACGCGTCAGCAGCACGGTCAATACCACCCAGTTGCAGCTGGAAGGCAGTTGCGCGGGCGTACAGACCGGCGAATATGTGTTGGTTTCCAGCTGTAGCGCCGGCGATATTACAACGGTGGTATCGATTGCTGGAGATCCCCCCATCCTCACGGTGAACAATAACCTGAGTACCAACTACGGGGTACAGGCGCACATTTATCGGCCTTATGTGCGCGAATACTTTGTCAGCACAGATACGGTCACCGGAAATCCCGGTTTGTTTATCAGTGAAAACGGCGCGACCGCGGTGGAGTTTATGCCGGGCGTCGAAGACCTGCAGGTCGTCTTCGGCCGCGATTCGGGCGGTGGTGACGATATCGTTGATGTCTGGGGTGGTCCTCCCTCGTCGGCAGATGAAGCAGAAGAAATTGTGGCAGTGCGTTTCCAGTTATTGATTGCCGCTGATGAAAATGTCGGTGCGGAACCGTTTGCCTACATTCCGCTTGGCACCACCACTGAAGTGAGCGCGCCGGACGATGGCAACCTGAGAAAAACCTATAGCGCACTCACCAAACTGCGCAACCGGGGGAGCCGCTGATGATCCATCCTCGATTATCTGACGAGAGAGGGGCCGTGCTGGTCGTCTGTCTGATTGTGCTGCTGGTCCTCACCCTCATTGGCACCGTTGGTGCGCGAAACGTCATGCTGCAGGAGCGAATGACTTCGGCTTCCCGCGACGCGCATCTCGCACTGCAGGTTGCCGAAACAGCCATCCGTGCCGCGGAGCGTGAAATCGGTCAGCTGTCTTCCACGGCGGACCTCGTGAGTTTTGTCAGTAGCGGTACGAATGGCCGTTACAGCGAGGGCAACGGGCCTCTCGATCTTTTCGCCGAAGCCACATGGGGCAACAGTGTTTCCCAGTCTGTACAGACCAGTATGGGGGAGCAGGATTTTGAAGGCCGATATTTTATGGAAGTGTTGGGAGAGGCTGATCCAAGGGTACTGGCCGGCAGTGTAGAAATTCGTGGCGGAAATAACGCGGCTGCACCGACAGCGACCATAAAAGTATTTCGTATCGTCGCGCGCGGATCGGGATTGAGCGGGTCAAATCGTGTGGTGGTGTCGTATTTCGGAAAGTTATTGGAAGACTAAAGGGAATCAGTCATGCATCTTGCAGGAGCGCTACCGCAAAAGCCGTTGCACGGCAGTATCCGCCGGACGTTAACCATCGTTGTCTCAGGACTCCTGGGGTTTTCTACCCTGGTGAGTGCCGAAACTGCGCCCGGTCCAATCTCCAATGTACCGCTCATCACCCAGGGCGGGGCGCCGCCCAACCTGATGATGGTGCTGGATTCATCCGGTTCCATGGCCAATCTGGTTTCCGGGACCGACGACAGCCGCTCGACGGTTATGAAGTCTGCGGCAAGCAATCTCATTGACAGCCTGTCCAACGAGAGTATGCGCGTTGGCATCGCCCGATTTAACGGGGGCAACGGGGCGCGGGTTCTGCAGAATCTTACGCTACTGACTGATGCAGAAAAGCTTACGCTGAAGACGACCATCAATGGTATTCCCGCAAGCGGGGTGACGCCTCTGGCGGAAGCAGCCTCTGATATCGGCCGTTATTTTACCTATGGGTATGATTCGGATAACAACCTGGTGCTGCACCCGGCCAACTCCTACCGTCAAACGGAAGAAAGTGCCTCTGTTGCCAGTATCTTTGAGGACGAGCCGGCTTATTTGAATTCCATATCGGCGCCATCCACGGCCGTCCAATATTATTGCCAGAAAAATTTTATGCTGTTGCTAACCGATGGCCGTCCCAATGGTGACTTCGACGTTAGCGATGATCTGAAAGACTATGACCTGGACTGCGAACTGGATACCGATGGCGACGGGGTATTGGATGGAGTAGGGGATGATACCGCTTGTCGAACGTATTTAGACGGCGACGGATCTGATTATCTGGACGATGTGACCACAGCCATGTTTGACATGGATTTACGCCCGGATCTCACCGGCCCGGACTCCTCCAGCCCGGTGAAAAACAATGTGACGTCGTACATGGTTGGCTTTGCCGGATCGGGCCTGGACGGCGATAGCCTGCTGACTGCTGCAGCCGAACAGGCGGGCGGTAAGTTTTTCTATGCGTCTAATAGCGCCGACCTTCAGACCGCTTTTCAGTCCGTGTTAACCGATGTTTTCTCCAAACTGGGAGCATCTTCGGCGGCGTCTTTTAATTCCACGCGCCTGATTCCGGGCACCGTTGTGTATACGGCAGGCTACAACAGTGGTCGCTGGTCAGGCACGCTGGAGGCGCGGCAGCTGGATATTGATGGCGTCCCCGCTGAGGATGCCATCTGGGAGGCCTCGGAAGAGCTGGACAACCGCTCTGCAGATTCGCGCTTGATTCTGACGTCGGAGGATGGCGTCGGAAAAAACTTCACGCTATCGCTGATCGGTGGCGATACGGAAAATCCGGCGACGCCCCAGGAAGCGGATTTGCAGGTGGATACTGCTACCGCGACGCCGGACACGCGCGCTGGCGAACGCCTGGATTACGTGCGCGGAGACCGTTCCAAGGAGGGCTCCAACGCCGACGAGTTCCGAATCCGCGATAGCAAGCTCGGAGATATCGTCAACTCCACCCCGATCTACGTCGCCGCGCCGCCCGCGGGCGTGTATCCGGACTCATCGGTGTTTGGCGCAGACGGTAATCGCTACTCCGAGTTTGTGACAGAGCAGGAAGCGCGCACGCCGGTGGTTTATGTTGGGGCCAACGATGGCATGCTGCATGCGTTTGCAGCCGATGATGGCGAAGAGTTGATGGCCTATATTCCCGAGCTGGTTCTGAGTACCGAAACGGATGAGGGATTGCACTACCTTACCGCACAGAGTTACGCGCATCGTTTCTACGTGGACCTGACGCCGACCATCGCGAGTATCTTTCTTGACGATCAGTGGAGGACAGTGCTGGTCGGCGGATTAGGTGGTGGCGGTAACGGATACTTTTTCCTGGACGTGACAGACCCTGACAGTTTTAGCTCAACGAATGCAGGGTCTATCGTGCTCGACGAGATCGGTCAGGACGATGAGGATATGGGCTTGTCGTTCAGTCGGCCCAAGGTCACGCTGCTTAACAATCAGCGCTGGGCGGCAATTTTTGGCAATGGCTACAATAGTGAAAGCGGTAAGGCGCTCCTCTACATTTATTACTTTGATAACGGTGATATCAAAAAAATCGATACCGGGTGGACCGGTGATGAGGGAGATAAAAACGGTCTGTCCTCGCCATCCCTGGTTGACCTGAACGGCGACGGCATTACCGATCGGGTATACGCCGGAGACGTACAGGGGAATATGTGGGCGTTTGACTTGTGCAACGATAGCTCCGGCCTGTGGAACTGTGAAGAGAGCGACGCAAACTGGGATGAAGCCTATGGCGAGCCGCTGTTTGTCACGGGCACTTCGAGTAATCGCGAGGCGATCACCACGGAGCCTCGCATCGCCATGAATCTCGATGCGCCGCCACTCAGCGGTGGCAGCAACCCGAATCCAAACCTCATGATTCTGTTTGGCTCGGGCCAATACCTGAATACCGAAGACTTCAAGGACACTGATGGAACTGCGTTCTACGGCGTGTGGGATGCCGGGGAGAGCGGGCTCGACTCCAGAGACCTCGCATCAAGAACCCTGAATCGTGTCGGACAGTTTCGCACTGTGTCTGGGGCGGATATCGTCTGGTATAACGGTATCTCGGGGGAGTTTGGCTGGACGATTCCCCTGCAGGATGGCAGTGCCTCACTGGAATCGGTCACCGGCGGCGAGCGGGTGATTACAGAATCGGCACTTTATGGCCCGGTAATCTTTTTCAATACAGCGATCCCCAGCAGTGAGACCTGCTCATCGGGTGGCACCGGATTTCTGATGAACGTGGACTTCAATACCGGCCTCGCCTTTGACGAACCAATACTCGACGGAAATGGTGATGGCGTTATCGATGACCTGGATGTGGGGTTCGTTGGCGTAACGGCGGAAGAGTTCGTCGATCAGAATGAGCCCCCGGGTGGATTGCCGGCAGAGGTTGGGATCCCAACGGGGCCCTCCCTGATCGAGAAAGGGGATGGCAGCATTCAGCTCTGTCTGAATGTGGCGGGCACCGCCGTGTGCGGAGACCGGGATGGATTCCGCCAATTGGAGGGACGCCTGTCCTGGTTGGAAATTACCCCATTCTAATTTCCGGTCGCAGTCAGTGAAAGTGAGCGGCCTCTGGCTGCCTGCTCTCGCTCCTCAGCAGGCCAGGGGGTTGCCGGAGCCATCTTCGGCAACCCCGTCTTCGTCCATATCGCGGCCGAAGTAAGGGCGTCCGCCGATATGGAAAATAAGCGTCCAGCCATCCGCGGCCTTTTGGCTTGCCGGGCAATAGGCGAAGTGCCCCGATGCATTCAGTTCGCCATTGGGTTTGAAACGCAGGTATTTTGCCGTGGCGCCGCCGCGAAACACCAGTGTGCTGCCAGTGTTCGTATCTCCGAAAACCCGTAGCAACACCTCGTCATTCTCTCGCTGCCCATTGGTATTGCGGTCGGCAAATACCATTCCACCACCTGACCAGTCTTCACTGGTCGAACAGGTGCTCTTGTCCGTTGTGCTACACACCACTACTGGTTGCTGCTGGGCGACCGCCATGCTGCGTGCATAGTTGAAAGTTTGCAGCATTTCTTCACTGGCCGCCCGGGTCTGATGGCGTTCGATCATCGCCGTAAACGAAGGCGCTGCGACAGCGATCACAATGCCGAGAACCGACAAGGTCACCAGGAGTTCTACCAGGGTAAAGCCCCGGTCGTCAGGCCGTCGCGATGGGATGGTTGCGGTGGTGGGGCACGAGGTCTTTGATCGGGTTGTGGAGAGCACCAGACAATTCCTATGTCATTGGACTGGGTACAGAGTACCCGGGTAACGCGCTGCGGTGGTGAACTGGCCGTCATAACTGCAGCTTTTGGTTGTTTTTTATGCCATACGTACCGTGGTCCACTGAAATGTGACGGCCGTCAGACTTCCGTTGCCGCTTATCGGCACTTCTCCGCCGCTAATCTCCTGCCGATTGCAGCCCGGCGTCTGATTCATTTAAATCCCACCCTGGTAAAAGTACGTCGCAAAAGAACGTACATCAGCCGAAGTCCCAGTTAACAGGTTAAATAATGAGCATATCTCGCCGAGAGCGCGGATTCACGCTAATCGAGCTTATGGTGGTCATTGCGGTGCTTGGTGTCGTGATCTCGATCGCCGTGCCGTCGTTCACCACCATGATCCAGAACAACCGGCTGTCCGCCACCCTCAACGATGTGACGGGCGCCTTCCACTTTGCCAGGTCGGAAGCCGTACGTCGCGGGCGCACGGTGGGTATCGAGGCGCTGTCGACCAGTGACCTGACCGACGGCTTCCGCGTCTGGTTCGACAGCAACGGCAACGGCAGTTACAACAGCGGCGAAGAGCTGCGAGTGGTGCGTCTGAGCAGCGTGGTCGAACTGCGTGCGACCAATTTTGTCGATGGTTCCGAAGCCTCCCTTGATCTCAGCTTCAGTCCCCGCGGTACCGTGAGCGGTGCGGGCAACGAGCTGAAACTCCAGTTTTGTGACAGCCGTGCCGGCAATCATGGCAAGCAGCTGCGGCTGCTCGCCTCCGGCGTGTTGCGAACCAGTTCCAGCCTGACCTGCAGTTAAAGGGGAGAAGCGACATGAAGTATCAGCGCGGCGCAACCATGATTGAGGTTCTCGTCACCATCCTGATTCTCGCCGTAGGCCTGCTTGGGCTGTCTGCGACTCAGGTGATGAGCCTCAAGAACAGTAACAACGCCCATCATCGTTACCTCGCCGCACTGGCGGCGCACGAAATGGCCGAGCGCATGCGGGCAAATCCCGATGGTATGGAGCTCAACGCCTATGACGATAAAACGGTCACCGGCGAAGAGACCGCTGTCGATTGCAGCGTCGCCTGCAGTGCCGCTGATATCGCTCGCCTTGATTTATATGACTGGGGTCGGGTCATCGCCAAC
Organism: Microbulbifer sp. ABF4_148; assembly: GCF_056158985.1. NCBI lineage: Bacteria > Pseudomonadati > Pseudomonadota > Gammaproteobacteria > Cellvibrionales > Microbulbiferaceae > Microbulbifer > Microbulbifer sp. ABF4_148. The sequence continues at coordinate 4,041,310 of NZ_JBSWUI010000001.1, read as the reverse complement.
AATCTGCCGGCCGGAACCGGACTGGTTGAGCGTGCCGGGGAAGTGGTGACCTTTACCGTGAGCTGGAAAGAACAGCAAACCGGTTCAGGTGCCGGAACGAACGGGCTGTTGGATTCGAACTTTGTAATGGTGGTGGAGCTGTGAAAAAGATGTCCCTGATCAAGCAGCGCGGCCTGTCCCTGATCGAATTGATGATTGCGCTGGTGCTGGCGGCTTTGCTACTGCTCGGCGTTTTGCAAATTTTTGACAGCAACCGAGCGACCATGCAAACCCAAACCGCTTTTGCCCGTTTGCAGGAGAGTGGACGCTTTGCGATGGATTTGCTCGCCAAGGAAATCCGTATCGCGGACTACTGGGGTTGTGCGCCTGATGCGGGCAGTATTCGCAACCATCTGGACACCTCTGACCCGGATTACTCCTCAGACGTGCTCGATGGCCTCGGTACCAATGGCGTGCTCGGTACAGACAATGTGAGCGCTGGCACCATGATCGGTGGGGTCGAAGTCAAGGCGGGCACCGATATCCTCTATTTGCGCGGTGCGGATGATGCGTGCGGTGGCACAGGACGTATGGTGCCTTCCACGACGGCGGCAGCCTTGATGGTCAGCCAGGACTGTGATGTGCAGATTGGGCAAACCATATTGTTGTCGAACTGCCAGAGTGGGGAGCTGATGACCATTACCAATGTGCAGAATGGAAGCGGTGGTAACTCCGGCAAGCGAACGGTAGTGCATAACACCGGTTCTCTAGCGAATGGCTTTATTGAGAATGCCACGAAGAATCTGCAGCGTGAATATGGCGCGGATGCACGGATTCTTATGCCTTATGAGCGGATTTACTTCGTTGCCACCGGTTCGGATGGCGGCTTCTCTCTGTACGTCAACGAAGATCGCGGTGGTGCCCAGGAGGTGATACCGGGTATCGATAACCTGCAAATCCTTGCCGGTCGGGATAGCAATAATGATGACGTGGTGGACTTGTGGAGCTCGATGAGTCAGGTCGCCAACGACATGGAACAGGTGCTTGCGCTCAAGGTTGAATTGGTCGCGGTCAGTGACAACAGGGTCAATGCCGACGACGTCACGCTCACTGATATCGACGGGACGGATACCACCTATACCGACGGGCGCCTGCGCAAGGTGTACCTGTCCTCGGCGAAAATCCGCAACCGGGGGGAGATGTAATGCACACGTTGAATAGAGGGCTCGCCTCGCAGAGGGGCGCCGTGCTGGTGGTCAGCCTGATTGTCTTACTGGTGCTGACATTGATTGGTGTATCCACCGCGCGGACTGTGCAGCTGGAAGAGAAGATGACCTTCGCTTCCCGCGATGCCAAGGTTGCACTGGAAGTCGCGGAGTCGCTGGTTCGTCACGGCGAACGGTATATCGACTCTATCCAGACGACTGGGGATTTTGGTACCGCGGCGTGGCTGCATACCGAGGAAGATGCGCCCAACAGTCTTTACGACAGCACTACCTGGAATGACACCAATTCTTCCGAGCTGGAAGTGGAAATGCTGGATGCCGATGGCAACAAACTGAAGGGCCGTCTGTATATCCAGTTGTCGGGGCTCGCGGACAAAGAAGATCCGGCCGATGACATTACTGTGGGCGGTTATGGCCAGACCACCGGTGGTGGTGAAATCAAAGTGTTCCGTATTGTGGCGATGGGGTATGGCCTGTCGGGGCAGCTGGAATCCGGTAGTACGACTCGCACCATTATCAGCCATTACGGCAAGCGCTTCTAAGGCGCCCTGGAAAGGAAAGAAAATGCATACCCGAAACTTTGCTCTCAAGCCGCTGGTCTTCGGCCTGTTTGGTTTTTCCATGACGGCAGCCACCTGTGTCAGTGCTGCGGATCCGTTGTCTTTGTCCCAGGTGCCACTGCAGGCTACCGGGCAGGTAGAGCCCAACCTGATGATTTTGATGGATTCATCAGGCTCGATGAGGCGCGAGGTCAGCAGTAATAATGAGCCGGCAAACGTCGAGGACTCGCGCCTCTATATTGCGCAGACAGCGGCAAAAACCGTTGTGAGCGGATTGGGCGGGCTGCGCGTGGGTCTGGCACAGTTTAATGGAGAAAATGGGGCGACTCTGCTGCGCGGACTGGAAAGCGTCGAGGACAGTGGTGTGCGTGCCGCACTGCTGACGGAAATCGACGCTATCGTCGCCGATGGCTATACCCCGCTGGGGGAAGCGGTTGCGGATATCGGCAGCTATTTTGTTGCGGGTTTCCAGAATGGGGGCAACATTACAATCCACCCGGGCACCGCGACCGAGCAGACCGGTCTGAATGCCGGGGACGTGATTGGCAACAGCCTAAATTACAATGGCATCTCCGCGCCGTCCGCTGCTTCTCCGGCCATTCAGGAATACTGCCAGAAAAACTTTATTTTGGCGCTGACGGACGGTGAGCCGACGCGGGACTCTGCCAGAACAACCTATCTCTCGGACTATGATGAGGATGGCAATACCGGCAATAACAACGCGCTCGATGATGTGGCCAAGGCCCTTTACGATATCGACTGGCGGCCGGACCTGACAAACCCGAGTGACACTGACCACAAGAACAACATCACCAGCTATTTTATCGGATTTGCCGATCCGAACCTAGCCGACAACCAGTTGCTGGAAGATGCCGGTTCCCACGGCGGTGGTAGTTACAAGTTTGCCAGCGATGCGTCCAGCCTGCTGTCCACCCTGAATGATGCGGTGAATGCGATTACCAACTCGATTGGTACCCAGGCGTCGGTTGCCTTTAACTCCACCTCGCTGGATGTTGGCTCGGTTATTTACTCCGCAAAGTTTGATACCTCGGATAACAGTGGCCGGCTATATGCCCGTTCCATGAATCCGGATACCGGCCGCATTGCCGGTGAGTTGTGGGAGGCGGCGGAAGAGTTGTCCAATGAGTCTTCTGCGTCCCGCCAGATCATCACCAGTTCCGGTGGCACCGGCCTGCCTTTTGTTGCCTCCAACTCGGGGGTAGAGGGGACAGCGCACGAGTCGGATCTGCAGGTGGATGACAAGGATGGCGTCACCGATGCGGACTGGTCGAACCGCCTGGATTTCCTGCGCGGTAATACCGCCAACGAAGGCACCGATACTTTCCGCAGTCGCGGTGCTTTCTCACCGTTGCTTGACGGCCTGTCCGGTCCCAAATTACTGGGCGACATTGTCCACTCGACCCCGGTTTATGTGGGTGAACCGCAGCTGAACTGGCCTGCCGATTTTGGCTCGAACAATGAGCCTTATGCGCAGTTCGTCATCGATCAGGCTGACCGTACCCCGATGGTGTACGTTGGGGCCAATGACGGCATGTTGCACGGGTTCAATGCCAGTACCGGTGAGGAAGTGATTGCCTATATCCCGGAGCTGGTGCTGAGCGCTGAGCGTTACAACGGCCTGCATGCGCTTTCCTCAATCGAGTATGCACACAAGTACTATGTGGACCTGACCCCCTCGGTCTCCGATGTCTACATTAATCCTGAAGGGCGCACCAATCAGCGCGACTGGACCACGGTGCTGGTGGGCGGATTGCGCGGCGGCGGCAAGGGGTATTTCGCCCTGGATGTCACCGATCCCTCCAGCCTCACCGAGTCCAATGCCGACGATATCTTCCTGTGGGAGTTTGACGGCGGCAATGATACGGATCGCGCTAACCTCGGTTTCTCCTATTCCGAGGCGCAAATCGCCAAGTTGAACAATGGCAAGTGGGCAGCGATTTTCGGCAATGGCTACAACAGTGAAAACGGCGTTGCCGGTTTGTTTGTGGTGTATATCGAAGACGGCGCCGATGGTACCTGGAGTACCGGCGACTGGAAGTTTATTTCTACCGGCTCTGGCACAATCGATTCGCGTAAAAACGGGCTCTCCTCACCGCGCCTGATTGATCTGAATGGTGACAGGGTGGTGGATGCCGTCTATGCCGGCGACTTGATGGGGAATATGTGGGCGTTTGATCTCTCGGCCAACAGCGACAGCAGCTGGGGTGTGTCTGGCGGGGCGCCGTTGTTCCAAACGCCGGACCAGGGCGAAGCGCACAGCGCTATTCTGGCGGCACCGCTGGTTGCCCGGAATACCGAAGCCACCGGTAGTGATCCCAATGTGGTGGTGCTGTTCGGAACCGGCCAATACCTGTCTTCTACCGATCTGGCGACAGGTGGCTCGCCGGGTGCGTTTTATGCGGTGTGGGACAACGGGACGCGCAGTCTGGGTCGCGACGACCTGGCAGTACGTGTGCTGGAAAACGTTGGCTCCAACCGCAAGATCCAGAGTGGCGCGGCGGTGGACTGGACGACCCAGTACGGCTGGTATTTCGATCTGGAGACCAATTCGGGTACCGACTATGCCGCGGAGCGTGTGATCACAGCACCGACGTTGCGACGCAGTACGCTGTTCTTCAGCACTATCAGTCCGAACCCGGAACCCTGTGCTTCCAGTGGTAAAGGCTACCTGATGGCGCTGGACTTCCTCAGTGGTATGGCTGGATCTGAAGGTGTGGCGGATTATAACGACGACGGAGAAATCGATGCCGGAGATGCGGGCTTTGTCGGGAAAGAGTTCGAGTCCTGCTCGGGGGATTCCTGTGGCCAGGGTGGCACCAGCGGCGAAGATCCCGGTATGCCGGGTCAGTCGGGCTTTATCGGCGATGTGCGCTGTACCCCCGGCAGCTCCGGTGACGTGATCTGTGATGACATTGATGTGGGTGACGAAGAGCGCGAGGGACGCCTGTCCTGGGAAGAGTTCTCACCGCGCTAAAAAATGCCGGGTAAACTGGCCGCCGGGTTCGCAGCGTGCACCCGGCGGTGTACCATCAGAATGCGATTGACCGCACAACATTGGGGTTTGAAATAATGAAGATGAACAAGCAGCAGGGTTTTACCCTGATTGAGCTGATGATTGCGGTGGCGATTGTTGCGATCCTGGTCGGGGTCGCCTGGCCTTCCTATCAGTCTCAGGTCCGTTCAGGCAATCGCGCCGATGCCCAGGGCGCGCTGATGGGGCTGGCGCAGGCGATGGAGCGGCATTTTACCGAGAAGGGCACCTACGATGGTTCCCACACTTCCAAGAAGCCCGACATTTTCCCGGCGGAATCCCCGGTTGATGGCAGCAACAAGGTCTATGACCTCACCATCGAGAGTGCCGATGCGACTTCCTATGTGCTGCGGGCCACACCCAAGAGCACAGGCGTGCAGTCAGCGGATGGATTCCTCGAACTGCGTTCGTCGGGAGAAAAAGGCTGGGATCAAAATGGCGACGGTACCCTGGCTGACCCGTCGGAAATGTGCTGGAGTAAAACCTGCAGCTAAGTTTTGCCGTCTGGCAGGTGCGCGCTGCTTTACTGAAGTTCAGTGTGCGCCTGTTGTTTTTTCTTTCTCTAAGTGGTCCATCGTGCGGATAGCCGCGGTGCTCTGGCTTTCTCCCATCTAGCTCTCATTTCGAAACGTGCTGTAACGCCGCCACTCAATCCTCCAGTCCCAATTTCTTCAGTCGATATCGCAGAGAGCGGAAACTGATTCCGAGCTTCTGTGCGGCTGCGGTACGATTCCAGCGGGTTTCCGCCAGAGCACTTTCCAGCGCTTCCCGCTCGATAGACTGGAGAAACGCGTCCAGGGATTGATGCTGGGCGGGGTCGAAGCGTAGCGCTGCGGGCTTGCTCCCCTGCTGCTGTGGTGCATCGGCAGGCTCTGTCATTGCGTCAGTATTGGTCGACAACTGTGGGGCACTGTCGAGCAACAGGTCTTCCCGCACGATTTCCTGCTGGTTACTCAGGGTGTACGCGCGCTCCAGAATATTTTCCAGTTGCCGCACGTTGCCCGGGAGTGGGTGATTCCTGAGTTCCCGCAACGCCTGCTCGGATATTTTGGGGACGGCCCGGCCCGCGCGCTCGGCAATGCGTTGCAGCAGTGCCTGTGCCAGTACGGGAATATCGTCGGTCCGCTCGCGCAGGGGGAGCACCCCAATTTCGATGACATTAATGCGATAAAACAGGTCGCTGCGAAATCGGCCTGCAGCCACTTCTGCAGCGAGGTCTTTATGGGTTGCGCTGAGTATGCGCACGTCGACCGCGTGCTCCACGTTCGCGCCAATCGGACGAACCGATTTTTCCTGAATGGCACGCAACAGTTTTACCTGGATATCGAGCGGTAGGTCGGCCACCTCGTCGAGAAACACCGTGCCGCCGGTCGCGGTTTCCAGTAACCCCTGTTTATCGCGGTGCGCTGCGGAGAAGCTGCCCCTCTTGTGCCCGAACAGTTCACTTTCCATCTGCTCGGCGGGCACGGCACCGCAGTTCACTGGCACAAAAGGCTGGTCTGAGCGCGCACTGCGCGCGTGGATGGCTCTGGCGACGGTTTCTTTACCGGATCCGGGCTCGCCACTGATATAGACCGGCGCATCACTGCGTGCGACCTTGTCGATTTGTCGTCGCAGCTGCTGGATGCCGGTACTCACCCCCTGCAGTTGACCTTCATCGGGCAGCGGCTGGTTGGCCGCGTTGCCATTGACCTTGAGGGCAAGTTGCACCAACGTCCGCAGTCGCTCCAGATTGACGGGCTTACTGACAAAGTCGAAGGCGCCGAGCTTTAGCGCCCGTATGGCGCAATCCATGTTGCCGTGCGCCGTAATAACGGCGATGGGGAGTTGCTGGGTATGCTGATTCTGAAGATAGGCGACCAGCTGCAGTCCGTCTCCATCGGGCAGGCGCATGTCGGTCAGGCAGAAATCGTAGCGGTTTTCCGCGAGCAGCCGATGCGCCTCCGCCAGATTGTTGGCGGTATGGCAAGTGACCTCCATTCGACGGAGGGTCATGGTCAGAAGTTCGCAAATATCCGGCTCGTCATCGACGACCAGGGCCATTGGCTGCATGGTGGTTCGCGTTTATTGTTGGTGTGTTCGCAAACGCCGATTATGGCAGAGATTGCCACAGAGATCTGCCTCAAACTGCGTGCGTGCGCGCTGGGATTTTCGCTGACGGTTGGGTCAGGCGAGGGGTAGCTCGACCCGGAAGCAGCTGTTGCCATCGGCATCGTGGCAGTAGATCAGGCTGGCCTGATTGGCCTCGCACAGTTCCCGCGCAAGATACAGTCCGAGGCCGTTGCCCCCGTGACCGGTGGTGAAGAAGGGTTCAAAAATCTGATCGCGCAGCTCGGGGGCCACGCCCTCGCCATAATCCACCACGTCCACGACTGCGCAGCCCTGGGATGCCACCTGGCGCACTGCGATTTTTACGTCTGCGCTGCCCGTGGCCCGCTCCGAGTAGCGCAGGGCGTTATTACACAGGTTGGTCATGACCTGGGCGAACTGCTCGCCGTCGAATCGGGCAATCACCGGGTCATCGGGCAAAACCACTTCCAGACGGGCCTGACCCGGCGCGCCCACCCGATATTCCGCAACAAACTGCTCGAGCCAGATGCCCAGTTCGTTTTCCCTGGGGGTGGCCGCGCGCCCCCGCGATAGTCTGAGGACATTCTCTACAATCTGATTCACCCGCTCGCTGTGACGGCAGATGATGGCCGCAAGATGGCGGTCCTCCTCCGTGACGTTGGCGGACTCCATCAGCAACTGGGCGGCATGACTGATGGCGCCCAGTGGGTTTCGAACTTCGTGGGCGATGGACCCGGTCAGTCTTCCCAGGGAAGCCAGCTTCAGCTTTTGCGCCTCCTGGGTAAGTTTCCGGTTGTCTTCGAGGAAAACCAGTGCGCTTTCGCGATCCTGGCTTTGCAGCGGGGCGAAGGACAGGCGCAGTTCCGTTGTGCCCGGGTTGCCGATGACGGCACTGGACTGTTCCGGGTTTTGGCGCCAGTTGGCCAGGGCATTGAATAGCTGTGTTTCCAGGTCGGTGTCTTCCGATCCGCGCAACCGCTGCGCGGCATTGTTCACCAGACGGATTTTGTTGCCACTGCCCAGTACCAGGACACCGGTGCGCATCCGCTCGACGATCTGTTGGGCGAGACGTTGTGCCTGCGCCGCCTCGCGGGTTTGTTGCTCGGCGCGGTAGTTGGCGGTACGCACCATTCCGGCGAGGTACTGCAACCCGCTGACGGCCGCGAACAGCATAATGCCCAGGCCGCCGGCCGAGACCACATCTTCCGCGTCTGCAGAATCTGTCGCTAGCTTATACAGCTGCTGGCCGATGATCCCGGTGCTGGCGACCGCGGCGAGGAAGGCGCCCATTCTGCGGTCGAGGAGCAGTGCCCCCACCGAGCAATTGATGATGAGCAGGTAGCCCAATCCCGAGCCAAGGCCGCCACTGGCCTGGATCAACAGCAGAAACACCGGGATATCGCAGCCCAGGATCAGGGTCACCATGCCGGCGTCGGCCTGATAGGCATTGCGCCGTAGCTGCAACAGCCAGCCAACATTCAGCAGGGCATAGGCGACGACGGTATACAGGTAGAGGGTCGGGGCATCGTTACCGATGCTGCCGCGGCCCATGTCGCTGGAAAATACGCCGAGCAAGGCCAGTGCGATTGCCACGCGGTAATAGGCGTAGATCTGCAACAGGCCGTGCTGCTGCAGGAAGGATTCACGCTGTTCGGCAACTGTACTACTCAAGGGAGAGCGCTCTTATTGTTGTGGCGAAGGCTTTCCGGCCGCGGTTTGTCGGGATGAAGTCCGCCCGGGCCGAGCGGCACCCCGGGGCGGGATGTATAATGCCGGCCTTTTACGACCCCGGACCCACCGGTCCCAACAGATCGCGGGCCATGTAGCCCTGAGCGAGATTTCGAGATGTCTACTTTGCAGCTAGTACTGGCACAAATCAATTCCCTGGTCGGGGATATCCCCGGCAATACGCAGAAAGTGATTGAAGTGACGCGCCGCGCCCATCAGGCCTATGGTGCGGACCTCGTCCTGTTCCCTGAGCTGACCTTGTGTGGCTATCCGCCCGAGGATCTGCTGCTGCGCCCGAGTATGCAGAAACGCGTGGATGCGGCACTGGAGGCGTTGCTCGGTGCCGGGCTACCCTGCGGTATCTTGATCGGCTACCCGAGGGTCGTGGCCGGAAAGGTGTTCAATATGGCGGGCCTGATACAGGACGGCCGGTTGGTCGCGGAGTATGCCAAGCAAAAGCTGCCGAACTATCAGGTGTTCGATGAGGAGCGCTACTTCGTCGCGGGTGACCGTCCCTGTGTGGTGGATATTGCCGGTATTCCCACCGCCATCACGATTTGTGAGGATATCTGGCATCCGGAACCGGTAGAGCAGGCTGCCGCAGCTGGCGCCAGGCTGATGCTGAATATCAATGCCTCGCCTTTCCACCGTGGCAAGGCCGGAGAACGTCTCAATTTACTCGCCAACCAGGCGCGGATGGGCCAGATGCCCATCGTGTACTGCAATTGGGTCGGTGGGCAGGACGAACTGGTCTTTGATGGTGGATCCTTTGCCGTTGATGCCGACGGCAAACTGTGCGCGCGCGCGCGGGAGTTTGAAGAAGAGCTCCTGCCGGTGCGGGTCGAGGCAACGGATGCGTCAATCGCGCTGACGGCAGCGGAGCCGGCGGCGCCGCTGGATGGCCTGGCTTCGGTGTATCAGGCATTGGTGCTGGGTGTACGCGATTACGTGAATAAAAACGGCTTTAATGGCGTGGTGCTGGGCTTGTCGGGTGGCATTGACTCTGCGCTGACACTGGCGATTGCCGTGGATGCGCTGGGTAAAGACCGGGTCGAGGCCGTGATGATGCCATTCCGCTATACCTCGGATCTCAGTAAAAATGATGCGGCCGATCAGGCCCAGCGCCTGGGTATCAACTACCGGGTGATCAGTATCGAGCCCATTTTCGATGCGTTTATGCAGGCGCTCGCCGGGGAGTTCGCCGGCACCGAGCGGGACACCACGGAGGAAAACCTCCAGGCGCGCTCACGCGGGGTCTTGTTGATGGCCATTTCCAACAAGAAAGGCGCTATGGTGCTGACGACCGGTAACAAAAGCGAAATGGCGGTGGGTTATGCCACGCTCTACGGCGACATGGTCGGTGGCTACAATGCGCTCAAGGATGTCCCCAAAGTATTGGTGTTCGAGCTTGCCCGGTATCGCAATACGCTGTCCGAGGTCATTCCGGAAACGGTGATCACCCGTCCGCCGAGCGCTGAGCTCGCGCCGGACCAGGTGGATGAGGACAGCCTGCCTCCCTACGAGGTCCTTGATCAGATCCTCAATCTCTACATCGAGCGCGATCTCAGTGCCGATGCCATCGTGGACAAGGGGTTTGAGCGTGCCGATGTGGAGCGGGTTGTTCGGCTGGTGGATCGCAACGAATACAAGCGTCGTCAGGCGGCCGTGGGTGTGCGGATCTCCGAGCGCGGCTTTGGCCGCGACCGCCGTTATCCGATTACCAACGGCTGGAAGGCTGGCGAATAAGTAGAGTGCCAGACCGCGGATGTCTGAAACGAAAAACGGCGCCAATTGGCGCCGTTTTCAAATGCTGGGGAGCTTACATCAACTCCGGCGGCAGCGGGGCTGCCTCGCGACGGGTTGCCGCGTTGTATTGTTCGCGACTGTCGAAGCCGCGGGGGTCCGATTTTTCGAACAGTCCCAGGGTTACCCGATGCACCAGGCTGCGACCGCGTGTGCCCTTGTAATAGTTGTAATTGAAGCTGCCATCATTGCGAAACGCCGGGTGATGGGGGTAGTTGGTCCGCAGTACGTAGAGTGCATCAGCCTCGAGGTCACGCATTTCGAGCAGGTGATAGCCCTGCACCATCACCGCCAGGGCGTCGGGAATCGCCGGGGTTTGCTGGAAGTTTTCCACCACGTAGCGACCGCGGTTGGTGGCCGCCAGGTAGGCACCGCGCTTGAAGTAATAGTTGGCAACGTGGATTTCATACCGCGCCAGCAGGTTGCGCAGATGGATCATGCGCTTCTGGGCATCCGCCGCATAGCGACTCTCGGGGTAGCGCGCCATCAGCTGCGAGAAGTAGGCGAAGGACTCGCGCGCCGAACCCGGATCCCGACGCGTCATGTCGGTCGGGAGAAAGCGCTCGAACAAGCCGCTGCCCTCAGTAAAAGAGGCGAGGCCCTTCATGTAATAGGCGTAATCCACGTTGCGATGTTGGGGGTGCAGGCGGATAAATCGGTCTGCGGCAGCGATTGCTGCGTCGTTCTCATAGTTGCGGTAGTACGCATAAATCAGCTCAAGCTGGGCCTGTTCCGCGTAGCTGCCGAACGGGAAGTTATCTTCCAGTGCCCGCAGGTTCTTGATGGCGAGGTCCCACTGACTGGAACGCAACTGGCGCTGGGCGTTCTCGTAGAATGCCTGCTCAGTTCGGCTGCCACTGGGCAGTCCTTCTTCCTCATCGGTGCTCGCACAGGCGACCAGGATCGCCGAAAGTACTACCAGCCATAGCGTCTTACAGGCCTGCATGGCGCCTCGCTCTATCATTATGTCTCTCTTTCTACCATCTATTCGGTGATTCGCACCCCGATACCCCCGGTGCGCGCGTGTACAAATCATGTTTCGCGCGGTGCGGTGCGGTACACTTGCCGCCAGTTTAGTAAGCCGGTCGGCGGCTCGCCATTTAACCACAGACGTGCAGTGGTCCAAAGTATTTGCCATGAGTGATCGATTAGAGATCGATATCGAGGTTCCCGCCCAGCTGGCGGGACAGAGGTTTGACCATATCGCCGCGGAAATAATTCCCGAGTTTTCCCGTGCCCGCCTGCAGGGGTGGATAAAAAGTGGTCAATTGACAGTGGATGGTCGTGTCGCCAAGCCCAAGGAGAAGCTTTTCGGCGGCGAGAAGCTCAGCTTGCGTGCCGAGCTTGAGCCCCAGGGAGAGTGGGAGCCCCAGGATCTTCCTCTGGATATTGTCTATGAGGATGACAGCCTGCTGGTTGTCAACAAACCGGCAGGCCTGGTGGTGCACCCGGCCGCGGGCAACCCAGACGGTACTTTGCTCAATGCATTACTGTTTCACTGTCCGGGGCAGAGTGCGATCCCGCGCGCGGGCATCGTGCATCGCCTGGATAAAGAAACCAGCGGCCTGATGGTTGTGGCAAAGACGTTGCAGGCGCAAGCGGATCTGGTGGACCAGCTTAAGGAGCGCAGTGTGAGCCGCCAGTATCTGGCGGTTGCACAGGGATTGATTACTGGCGGTGGCACCGTGGATGCGCCCATCGGCCGTCATCGACAGAACCGGTTAAAGATGGCCGTATTGCCCTTTGGCGGTAAGGAAGCCGTCACACACTATGCGGTCGAAGAGCGTTTTCGCGCCCAGACCCTGCTGCGCTGCCGGCTCGAAACCGGCCGTACGCACCAAATTCGGGTGCATATGGCGCACATTCGCCACCCGCTGGTCGGTGACCCGCTCTATGGTGGCCGACCGAAGTTGCCGCCCGCCGCCGGGCAGGCGCTGGTCAGTGTGCTGCAGGGTTTTGATCGCCAGGCACTACATGCTGCGGCGCTGGCGCTCGACCATCCGGTCAGTGGGGAGCGCCTGCACTGGGAGGCGGCGATGCCGGAGGATATGCTGGCGCTGGTAGAGGCGCTTCGCGACGATCGCGCCGAGGCGCAAGAGGAAGGCGAGGGAAGGCAGTGAGTAAACCGATCGATGAATGGCCGCAGGCGAGCGAACACTATCTGATCCCGCAATGGCCGGCCAGGCCTCAGGTACGGGCTGTGACTACGCTGCGCTCTGGTGGTCACAGTGAGGACGCGTTCGCTTCCTTTAATATGGCGGCACATGTAGAGGATGTGCCGGAGCGGGTTGTGGCCAATCGTGCCCAGCTGGTCCGGGAGCTGAATTTGCCGTCGGAGCCACAGTGGCTGGAACAGATTCACAGTGACCGGATCATCATGGCGGAGAGTGATGGGTTGGTCCGCACCGCCGATGCCAGCTTTACCCTCTCTCACGGGATTGTCTGCGCCGTCATGACGGCCGATTGCCTGCCATTGCTGGTGTGTGATCGCGCCGGCAGTCGCGTGGCGGCCATTCACGCGGGCTGGCGCGGATTGGCTGAGGGTGTGGTACGCAACAGTATTGCAGCGCTGGATTGTGATCCCGACGAGTTACTGGTGTGGATGGGGCCGGCGATCGGGCCCGCAGCCTTCGAGGTTGGTGTCGATGTCCTCGAGGTATTTTTTGAGAATGCCATGGATGGTGAGCACACCGAGGCGATCGCCCGTTGTTTTCGCCCCCATGTAGAGAAACCGCTGCACTTTCTCGGTGATATGTATGCGCTCGCGCGCGCCGAATTGGCCAGATTGGGGGTGCACCGGCTGTTTGGTGGCGGGGAGTGCACCCACACGGACAGCGAGCGCTTTTACAGCTATCGTCGCGATAAGGTCACCGGACGTATGGCTTCCCTGATCTGGCTCGAGTCCTGACCTCCGATATCACCCGCGCGTCAGCTGGCGCGCAAAAGTTATCTCCGCCGAATTTATTTCCCCTCTGCTTTTTTTCCTACCATTGAAAAACGAATGGTGACCCTCACTTAATTAACAGGTGGGGAGTCGTTGTTGGTAGTGGCGAAAATATTGGCCGCGTCCCGACAATGCCTGTACCAGGGAACTTTTCGTTCAACCATTCCCGAGAATGATTTCCAAGACGGTGAGGAGAGGGGTCGTCCATGCGTATTGATCGAATGACAAATCCTTTGCAGGCTGCGATCGCAGATGCACAGTCGCTGGCGGTAGGACGCGACCACAATCAGATTTATCCTGAGCACTTGCTTCAGGCGCTGCTCGACCAGAATGGTGGCAGTGTACCTGCATTTCTCTCGCAAGCAGCATTTAACGTCAATGGCTTGCGTAATGACCTCGCCAAGCGCCTGGATAGTTTGCCAACCGTCTCGACCCCCACCGGTGATGTGGGGATGTCACAAGAATTGATGCGCCTGTTCAACCTGGCCGATAAAAAAGCCCAGCAAAAGGGCGACTCATTTATAGCGAGCGAAACGGTATTGCTGGCCGCCTTTGACCCGGCTGCGGGTGAAGTGTCGAAAATCCTGCGTGCCGCCGGTAGTGAAGAACAGCTGCAGGCCGCCATCGACAAGGTCCGTGGCGACGAGAAAGTCGACGATGCTGGCGCCGAAGATGCTCGACAGGCGCTGGATAAATATACCCTCGACCTGACCGAACGCGCGGTGGCGGGCAAACTCGACCCGGTGATCGGCCGCGATGATGAAATTCGCCGAACCATTCAGGTATTACAGCGCCGCACCAAAAACAATCCGGTCTTGATCGGTGAGCCCGGTGTGGGCAAGACCGCCATTGTCGAGGGGCTCGCCCAGCGTATTGTGAACGGCGAGGTGCCGGAAGGCTTGAAAGACAAGCGCCTGCTGTCTCTTGATCTGGGGGCCTTGCTCGCCGGAGCAAAATTCCGCGGCGAATTTGAAGAGCGGCTGAAAGCGGTGCTGAACGAGCTTTCCAAGCAGGAAGGCCGCGTCATTCTGTTTATTGATGAATTGCACACCATGGTGGGTGCCGGCAAAGCGGATGGCGCAATGGATGCGGGCAATATGCTCAAGCCTGCACTGGCGCGTGGAGAGCTGCACTGCGTCGGTGCGACCACGCTCGATGAATATCGGCAGTACATCGAAAAAGATGCCGCGCTGGAGCGTCGCTTCCAGAAAGTACTGGTGGATGAACCGACAGAAGAAGACACCATTGCGATCTTGCGCGGGTTGAAAGAACGCTATGAAGTGCATCATGGCGTCGATATCACCGATTCCGCCATTATCGCCGCGACAAAACTGTCGCAGCGCTATATCACCGACCGTCAATTACCCGACAAAGCCATCGATCTGATTGACGAAGCCGCCAGCCGGATCCGAATGGAGATCGACTCCAAGCCGGAGGAAATGGATAAGCTGGATCGTCGCCTGATCCAGTTGAAAATTGAGCGGGAGGCGGTCAAAAAAGATAAGGACGATGAGGCTGCGGCCAAACGACTGGAAAAGCTGGAAGAAGAGATCGACCAGATCGAGCGTGAGTATTCAGACCTGGAAGAGGTCTGGAAGGCGGAAAAGGCCCAGCTGGCTGGCAGCCACGATATCAAAGAGAAACTCGAGCAGGCCCGGCTGGATATGGAGGCCGCCCGTCGCGCCGGTGATCTGGCGCGCATGTCGGAAATTCAATACGGCGTGATTCCCCAGCTCGAGGAGCAGCTCAAGTCCGCCTCTACCGCAGAGTCTGGAGAGGGCGGCGAGGAAATGCGCTTGCTGCGCAATCGCGTGACCGATGAAGAGGTAGCCGAGGTGGTCTCCCGCTGGACGGGTATTCCCGTATCCAAGATGCTCGAGGGTGAGCGGGAAAAACTGCTGCGGATGGAAGACGAATTACACAGGCGTGTGATTGGCCAGGACGAGGCAGTTGAGGCAGTCTCCAATGCGGTACGACGTTCTCGCGCCGGTCTTGCAGACCCGAATCGCCCCAACGGTTCTTTCCTGTTCCTCGGTCCTACCGGGGTGGGTAAAACCGAGTTATGCAAGGCGCTGGCTGAATTCCTGTTCGACACACAGGACGCCATGGTGCGAATCGATATGTCCGAGTTTATGGAGAAGCACTCCGTCGCGCGCCTGATCGGTGCACCTCCGGGCTATGTCGGGTACGAAGAGGGTGGCTACCTGACCGAAGCGATTCGTCGCAAGCCCTACTCGGTCGTGTTGCTCGATGAAGTCGAGAAGGCGCACCCGGATGTGTTCAATATCTTGCTGCAGGTGCTGGAAGATGGGCGCCTCACCGATGGCCAGGGGCGCACTGTGGATTTCCGCAACACCGTGGTGGTCATGACCTCCAATCTGGGTTCTGACATCATCCAGAAATTTGCCAGCAGTCAGGAGGGCGATGAGCTGGACGAAGAGATCCAGTACCGGCAAATGAAGAGTGCCGTGATGGACGTGGTCGGGTCGCATTTCCGTCCTGAATTTATAAATCGTATCGATGAGGTCGTGGTCTTTCATCCGCTGGGCAAAGACCAGGTGCGGGCCATTGCCGAGATTCAGCTCGAGCAGTTGCGCAAGCGGCTGGCGGAGCGGGATCTCAAGTTGGAGATCAGCGAAGCCTTTATGGATCAGTTGGCCGATGTTGGCTTCGACCCGGTGTACGGGGCGCGTCCGCTCAAGCGCGCGATTCAGATGTGGATTGAAAACCCGCTCGCGCAGGACGTCTTGGCAGGCAAGTTCGCTCCCGGGGATACCATCCACGCCAAGCTTGAGGGAGACAAACCGGTATTTACCAAATAGCTTTTCCTTCAATAGGGGTGACTGAAGGCATTCAGTCGCCCCTTACCTTTCTTCTCTGGCCCCAAATCGACCAACGCAAGCTCCCTCCCGCCACGGGTCGTCATTCCCTTCCACTTGCCAACTAAACTGAATGCATGCCTTCCCCGGGGTAGGCCGTGTTGTGGTTTTTGATAGGGAATCAGTAGTGTCCCAGCGCCATCCAATTTTCAACTGGCGGATGTTCTTGATGCTGTTGGGGTGCCTGCTGGTATTCGGCGGAATCTTTGCCTTCAAGAAATTTGGCAACGTCATGATGAATCGCGCGTTTGACACGATGACACGGCCTCCAGCGACGGTCACTGCGACCAATGTGATGCGCGCCAGTTGGCAGGAAACCCTGCGCGCTGTCGGTACCATGCGCGCGGTCAATGGCGTAGAGGTGACGACGCGTGCGCAGGGCGTGGTGCAGGGGATTTACTTCAAGTCGGGTCAGTCGGTGAAAAAAGGCGCAGTGCTCGTACAGCTGAGTGTCGGACCAGAGGCTGCGCAACTGCAGGTACTCGAGACGGAGCTGGGGCTTGCAACACGCAATCATCGCCGGATTCAGCGGCTGCATACCCGCGGCGTCGCGACAGAGCAGGAGCTGGATGATGCGCGTACCACCATGGAACGCATCGCCGCGAATATTGCTGTGCAGGAAGAGACGGTCGACGAGCGCAGGGTGCTGGTACCTTTCAATGGGCGTGTCGGTATCCGTCAGGTCGACCTTGGGCAAAATGTCGGCCCAGGCGACCCGGTGGTGACCCTGCAGCAGCTCGATCCGATTTATGTCGATTTTTCTGTTCCGGAGCGGCATCTCGCACTGCTGAAGGATGGGCTGGTGATCGCGCTGCAGACGGACGCATTCCCCGGCAGGGAATTTAGCGGGCGAGTTTCCGCCGTGGACCCCCGCGTCGACAGCGGCAGTCGCAATGTGCTGGTGCAGGCCACTCTCAAGAATCCGAAGGAAGAGCTCCATCCCGGCATGTTCGCCGACGTCACGATAAAGCTTCCCGGGCGCCGACAGGTGCTCTACGTTCCCCGCACGGCGATTCGATTTTCGCCATACGGGAACGCTGTATTTGTACTGATACCGAATGAAGCGGGCGACGGTTATACCGCGGGCAGCCGATTTGTCAAAACCGGCGAGGAACGCGGCGACCTGGTGGAATTGGTTGAGGGGGTGGAGGAAGGGGAGCTGGTCGCCACCAGTGGATTACTCAAGCTCCGCAATGAGCGTGCGGTGATCGTGAATAACGATAACGCACTGCCTGCAGAAGCCAATCCGCAGCCCGAAAACCAGTAACGGCAGGGATCTGAGACAGCGTGAACTTCACTGAGATCTTTATCCGCAAACCGGTACTGGCAGTGGTGATCAGTTTATTCATCTTTCTGTTGGGACTGCGTGCGGCGGTAGAGCTCAATGTCAGGGAGTATCCGGAGCTGCAGAATGCGGTCATCACGGTGACCACTGTCTATGTCGGTGCGGATGCGGATCTGGTGCAGGGCTTTATCACTACGCCGCTGGAACAGGAGATCGCCACCGCCGATGGCATTGATTACATGGTGTCGACGAGTGTGCAGAGTGGCTCGACGATTCAGGCTTATGTGCGCCTGGATTATGATCCCAATGAAGTCCTGACCCAGGTCATCACCAAAGTCAGCAAGTTGCGCAACGAACTGCCGCAGGAATCAGAGGACAGTACCGTTGAGTTATCGATCGGCCAGACGGTGGCCGCGATGTATCTGTCGTTTTCGTCCGAGATTCTCACCAACAACCAGATTACCGATTATCTCGCACGGGTCGTACAGCCCAAACTGTCGACGATTCCCGGTGTGCAGCGTGCCAATCTGCTGGGTGATCGCACGTTTGCCATGCGCATCTGGCTCAACCCGGCGGAAATGGCCGCGCAGGAGGTAACGCCGGCGGACGTTTCCCTGGCGCTGCGACAAAACAATGTACTGGCGGCAGTGGGCGGCACCAAGGGTTCCTGGGTGCGGGTCGATTTGTCCGCAGATACGGATATCGCTTCGGAAAGTGCATTTCGCCAGCTGGTAGTGCGCGCGGATGGCGATCGTATTGTACGCCTGGAGGATGTGGCGGAAGTGGAGCTGGGCTCGGAGTCCTATGACAGCTCGGTCACCTTCAACGGCCGCACCGCAACCTTTATCGCCGTGGAGTTGACGCCCAACGCCAATGCATTGGAGGTGATCCGCGAGGTGCGGGAAAAACTTGAGGGTGAGATCTTCCCGCAATTGCCGAAAGGGCTCCTTGGCGAGATTCCTTACGACAGCACCAAATATATCCAGGACTCGATCGACGAGGTGATTCGCACCATCGCCGAGGCAGTACTGATTGTTATTGTGGTGATCTACCTGTTTCTGGGCTCTGTGCGGGCGGTGATCATTCCTGCAGTGGCGGTGCCCCTCTCCCTGGTTGGTGCATTGTTTCTGATGCTGCTGATGGGGTTTTCCATCAACCTGCTGACGTTGCTGGCGATGGTGTTGGCCATCGGCATAGTTGTGGATGACGCGATTATTGTGCTGGAAAATGTGCACCGGCATATCGAGGAGGGCCTGACGCCATTTGATGCGGCCATTGTCGGAGCGCGTGAATTGGCGTGGCCGGTCGTCGCAATGACAACAACCTTGGTGGCGGTATTCCTGCCTATCGGGTTTCTCGGTGGCCTCACCGGAACGCTCTTCCTCGAATTTGCCTTTTCGCTGGCAGGCGCAGTGCTATTGTCGGGTGTGGTGGCGCTGACCCTTTCGCCCATGATGACTTCCCGTATTCTGCAACCCAAGGGGCAGAAAGTGTCGCGCGTTGAGCGCTGGCTCGGGGGATACTTTGACCGCCTGCAGGCCGCGTACCAGAGGCGATTGCACAGTGCCCTCGATGATCGGTTTGTCATTCTGCTGTTTGGTCTGATCGTGCTGGGCAGTTGCTATTTCTTGTTCGAAAGCGCACCGAAAGAGCTGGAGCCCAAAGAAGACCGGGGATTGGTGCTGACGATTTCTTCGGCCGATGCCTACGCCACACTGGATTACCTCGAGCAATTTACCAATGAGCTCAACGTCATTGCGGAGAGTCATGACGAAGTCAGGAACCTGTTTTTGATCAACGGTTCCGGTGGCAGTGGGCGGACCAGTGCCATTGCCGGATTTGTGCTGGGTCCATGGACAGAGCGCGACAAGGACACCCATCAAATGCAGGCGCTGATCAGCCAGGATGTCGCGCCGATCGCCGGATTGAAAATTGCGGTCGTGGTGCCGCCGAGTCTCCCTACAGCCGGTGGGCGTCTACCCATTGAGTTTGTTGTGGGTTCAACGGAGCCGCTGGAAAATCTCAACAGCCTGGCACAGGAGTTGATGCAGCGTGCCAGGGATAGCCGTAAATTTATTTTCGTTGACGCCGACTTGAAGCTGGACCAGCCGCGGCAGCGCGTTGTCATCGACCGTGACAAGGCGGCAGCGATGGGCGTCACCATGGCAGACATCGCGCGGGAACTCGGCAGTATGATGTCGGGTGCCTATACCAATCGCTTCTCGCTGGATAATCGCAGCTACAAAGTTATACCCCAGGTACTGCGGGTCGATCGCCTGACCGCGGACCAGCTCAAGGACTATTACATCCGCACCGGTACGGGTCAGCTGGTACCCATGGCCACGCTGGTGACGTTGCGGGAAACCGTGGAGCCACGGCAGTTAAAACGTTTCCAGCAGCTCAATGCCGTCACGATTTCCGGGGTGCCGCGTCCTGGAGTGACGCTGGGTGAGGCACTGGATGTGCTCGATGAGGCGGCGACGGGTCTGCTACCTTCGGGCTATTCCATTGATTACGCCGGGCAGTCGCGGCAGTACAAGGCAGAAGGCAATGAGCTGGTAGCCACTTTCTTTTTTGCGCTGGTGGTGATTTACCTGGTGTTGGCGGCGCAGTTTGAAAGTTGGCGCGATCCGCTGATCATGCTGGTGACGGTACCCATGAGTGTTTGCGGGGCGATGATCTTTGTCAGCCTTGGCCTGACCAGCATGAATATCTATACCCAGGTGGGGCTGGTGACATTAATTGGCGTGATATCCAAGCACGGTATCCTGATCGTCGAATTCGCCAACAAGTTGCAGCAGCAGGGGCGCGACAAGCGCACAGCCATCGAGGAAGCCGCCAGTATCCGTTTGCGCCCGGTATTAATGACCACAGCGTCGCTGGTTTTGGCGATGGTACCGTTGCTGGTTGCCTCCGGCCCCGGTGGCGGTGCTCGCTTTGCGATGGGGCTGGTTGTGGCGAGTGGCATGACCATCGGCACTTTGTTCACCCTTTTTGTGCTGCCGGCGATGTATCTGTATCTCGCGCGTGACTGGTCAGTAGAGGCGCTATCGGAAAGCCCCGGTACGTCGTAGCGACCGCCGGTAGAATTTTCCACTCTATTTTGAAGATGTGGTGATGACATCGTCACCCTATACTCCGCCGTGACTATCCACCCCGGCATCGAATCAGTTGTCAATTTCGGCTGCCGGGACTCAGTCTTTTGGAGGTATGCAATGCGTTTCATGCACTTGATCGGACCCCGTTTCCTTCTGGCCCCGCTGCTGATAGTGTTCTGTTTCTGTGGTTTTGCACAGGCCGGTGATCATCACAAAAAGGCGGACAAGACGATCGTTGAAAATGCGGCAGCATTAGAGGATCTTTCCACCCTGGTCGCAGCAGTCAAAGCGGCGGACCTGGTCGACACCCTGTCTGGCGACGGACCCTTTACCGTATTTGCGCCGTTGAACTCCGCGTTCGCTGCGCTGCCTGCCGGTACTGTGGAAGAGCTGTTGAAGCCCGAGAACAAAGGTAAACTCACTACCATCCTGACTTATCATGTCGTTCCCGCAAAGGCGACTGCGGAAGCCGTGATGAAGATGATCAAGGACGGTGGTGGTAGTGCCGAGGTGCCTACCGCACAGGGTGGGAAGCTCACCCTGAAGCTGGATGGAGAAAAAGTCACGGTCACGGATGCGAAGGGTAATACTGCGACTGTGGTCAAAGCGGATGTGATGAACAAAAATGGTGTGGTTCACGTCATCGATAGTGTTCTGATGCCGGCGCAATAAACGCGTTTGCTGGAGTCACCAGGGCGGCCATCAGGCCGCCTTTTTTCGTTTGGCATGGGGATCGTCGCGCAACACTTGCGCCGTCAGGTTGACAGCTAGACTTTCCGAGAAGTCCTGTTTTCGGAACGGATACCGTGAATACATTTATTACCCCTCGCGTGCGCGCTTTTCGTATTTCTGCACTGGTTGTTGCCTTGCTGGGCGCATCGGCTGCCCTGAGTGAGCAGGGCGAGCAGTTTTCTCCCTATGTTGATCGAGACTATCCCACCCAGGTTTTTTGGGGTGACACGCATTTGCATACCGATGTTTCTGTGGATGCCGGCACAATGAATCGGCTGGGCCAGGAGGAGGCATTTCGTTTTGCCCGAGGGGAGGAAATAACGACAACCCATGGTCTCAAGGCCCGTCTCGGCCGGCCGCTGGATTTTCTGGTGATTTCGGATCATGCGGAAATGTACGGGCTGATGCCGCAGCTGCTCGCGGGAGACAAGGAAATCCTGGCGACGGAAAAGGGCAAACGCTGGTATGACATGCTGACTGGTGGTGATCGCGATAAAACCTTCCAGGCGGCGATGGAGATTGTCGCGTCTCTGTCCGAGGACGAACCTCCATTCAAAAGTGACGATATCGTCAAGGATGCCTGGCAGCGCTACACGGCACTGGCGGACAAATACAATGATCCCGGGCGGTTCACGGCGATTATTGGTTACGAGTGGACAGCTATCGGTGGGGACAACCTGCATCGTAATGTCCTGTTCCGGGGGAATGCGGCGCAGGCCAATAAAACGGTGCCCTTCTCCCAGTTCGACAGTAAGAACCCGGAGGACCTGTGGCGCGCTCTCGATAAGTACGAAGAGCAAACGGGAGGGCAGGTCATGTCTATCCCTCACAACGGGAATCTGAGCAATGGTCGACTCTTCAATATGGAGACATTTTCCGGCGAACCATTGACCAAGGACATCGCCGAGCTGCGCAACGAGTTTGAGAAGATTGTCGAGGTCACGCAGATCAAGGGGGATGGTGAGGCCCATCCATTGCTCTCCCCAAATGATGAATTTGCTGATTATGAGACCTGGGACCGCTCCAATCTTGATGGCACTGAGCAGAAAAAGCCGGAGATGCTGCGCTGGGAGTATGCTCGTGAAGCGCTGAAGACTGGCCTGATCCTGGAGCAGATGCTCGGCATCAATCCGTTTAAATTCGGCATGATCGGCAGCACCGATGCGCATACCAGTATGGCGGCGGTTGAAGAGGAAAACTTTTTTGGCAAGCATTCTGGGGTAGAGCCGGAACCGAAGCGCTGGGAGCACATGGTGATTGAGGCACCCGATCCTGAATTTACCGTGTACGGCTGGCAGCAGGCCGCGTCCGGCTATGCCGCAGTATGGGCGAAGGAGAATACACGGGAAGCGTTGTTTGATGCGATGGAGCGCAAAGAGACGTACGCCACCACTGGTCCCCGTATGGTGGTTCGATTCTTTGGCGGCTGGGACTTTACCGATGCGGATTCGAACGTGCGTTCGGTCGCTGAAGCAGGGTACGCCAAAGGCGTACCCATGGGGGGTGACCTGCCGGACTCGCCCAGTAAAAGTGCCCCCACGTTTCTGGTCGCAGCGCTGAAAGATCCTGTGGGTGGCAACCTGGATCGAATCCAGATTGTGAAAGGCTGGCTGGACAAGGACGGCAAGGTCCATGAGAAAGTTTACGATGTGACCTGGAGTGGCGATCGAAAACCCGGTCGCGACGGGAAAGTGCCGCTGGTCGGCAACACGGTCGATGTAAAGAATGCGACCTGGACAAACTCTATCGGGGCTTCGGAGTTGAGTAGTGCGTGGCGTGACCCCGACTTTGATCCGACCCAGAAAGCGTTCTACTACGCACGGGTGATTGAGATTCCGACGCCGCGTTGGACTGCCTATGAGGCCAAGCGCTTCGGGGAAGATATGAACAAGGCGGTGCCGATGACGACCACGGAGCGGGCCTATACGTCGCCCATCTGGTACAACCCCAAATAAGTCGGGTGGGTACCCCTGGCGGCGACACTATGCCGTCGCCAGGGAGATGGCCAGATCAGCAATTATCGCGAATGGTCTGGCGGGCGGTAGCGATGCGCTGCTGACGCTCTTCTTCCGGCAGGATCCGCTGATTGCCGCTGGCGTCGACCTCGCGTACACGGGAGTGGGTGAGGAGTTCCTGCAGATTCGACTGCGCTTTCTGGCAGCGCTGGTTGCGAACTGCCTGCTGCGCGCGTGCGGCTTCGCGCTCCGCCTGCTGTTCCTCTGCTGTCTTGCCGTATTGGCGCGACGCCGTCGCAACGGCGGGTTGAGCCGCTACCGCCTTGTCAGGGTTGGCTGCTGCCTCGGTCTGCTGCCACTGACGGTAGCGTTCTGACTTTGGCTTGCGGACCACAGAGTAATCCCGGTCCTTTGGTGGCTGCGACCCGTAGTGGATCACACCGTTGTCATCTGTCCACTGGTAAATACCGTCCGCGTGGGCGAAAGCTACCAGGCTGGAAATCAGGATCGCAATGGCGATGCGCATGTACTGCCCCTGTTTGTTATAAGTGTTGTAATCGATGCTCTTGATTGCCGCTCATTGTACCCCTCTGCAGTGGCTTTGATACCACTATCTCCACACTTTCGCGGATCCATGCCGCTGAACTATTGACATGATGGTCACAGTTTGCAGAATCGTGCGCTTCTCTCGGCGAGTAGATGTACCGCATACCCCGCGGCTTTCTCTACCCTCCAGCGGGCCATCCGTCCGCTCCTTTCCTGCCGGGAAGGCCCTCCCCACCCTGGAGGCCTGTGAGATCGCTGCGGCACTGCAAAGTAGCTGGGCGATCGTTGGCGCATATTTCCTCCGAATGAAGTCATCCTAATTTTCGGTTATTTTTGCGCCGCAGGCTGATATTTATCATCAAAATCCTTTACAATCGCGCCCTGCCTTGCGCGGAAAGGCGCTGGCAATTGGTCTTGTGTGATGAATATCCTAATTTTTGGGAAATGTTAGGGGGTTCCTGTGGAATTACTCTCCGGCGGCGATATGTTGGTTCGCGCGCTGCAGGATGAAGGCGTTGACCTGATCTTCGGTTATCCGGGTGGGTCGGCGTTGCATATCTACGACGCCATCTTTCGGCAAAAGCATATTCGGCACATTCTGGTGCGCCACGAGCAGGGTGCGACCCATTCTGCTGACGGCTACGCGCGCGCCACGGGTAAGCCGGGTGTGGTGCTGGTGACGTCGGGCCCCGGTGCTACCAATGCCATCACGGGTATTGCGACTGCTTATATGGATTCCATCCCGATGGTGGTGATCTCCGGGCAGGTACCTACAGACAAAATTGGTGAGGATGCCTTTCAGGAGACCGACATGGTCGGTTGTTCGCGTCCGATCGTGAAACACAGCTTCCTCGTCAAGAGGGCCGAGGATATCCCCGGTGTGGTCAAGAAGGCTTTCTATATTGCGACGTCGGGACGTCCCGGCCCGGTCGTGATCGACATTCCCAAGGATGTCACCAATCCGGCGGATCGATTCCCGTACGAGTATCCGCAGAAGCTGCGCATGCGCTCCTACACGCCGGCGGGCAAGGGTCACGCCGGCCAGATCCGCAAGGCGCTGGCGTTGCTGCTTGCTGCCAAACGTCCGGTGATTTACGCCGGTGGCGGTGTTATTCAGGGCGAGGGCTCTGAGTTGCTGACCGAATTGGCGCAGCGATTGAACTTTCCAGTCACCAATACCCTGATGGGGTTGGGCTGTTATCCGGGCACGGATCGCCGTTTCCTGGGCATGCTGGGTATGCATGGCACTTTTGAGGCCAATACCGCGATGCATCATGCGGATGTCATCTTGGCGGTCGGTGCGCGGTTCGATGATCGCGTCACCAATACACCGGGCAAGTTCTGCCCGGGCGCGAAGATTATCCACGTTGATGTGGATCCTGCTTCTATTTCCAAGACCATCGTTGCGGATGTGCCGATTGTCGGCACAGTGCAGTCGGTGCTGGGTGAAATGCTGGACATGCTCAAGGCTTCCGGCGAAGACACGGATCAGTCTGCAATCGTCGATTGGTGGCATCAGATCGACGACTGGCGTGCGCGTCACGGTATTTACACGGCGCCGCGATATCGCACCGACGGCGACATGCTGATGCCGCAGGAAGTGATCACTGCAGTACATGAGATTACCGGGGGTGACGCCTTTGTGACTTCTGATGTCGGGCAGCACCAGATGTTTGCGGCCCAGTACTACCGGTTTAACAAGCCGCGTCGTTGGATCAACTCCGGTGGCCTCGGCACCATGGGCTTTGGTCTCCCCGCGGCGCTCGGGGTAAAGATTGCACACCCGGACAGCGAGGTTATCTGCGTAACCGGCGAAGGCAGTATCCAGATGTGTATCCAGGAACTGTCGACGGCGACCCAGTACAACTTGCCGGTGAAGATTCTCTGCCTGAACAACCAGGCTCTGGGAATGGTGAAACAGTGGCAGGAAATGCAGTACGACGGTCGCCTTTCCAATAGCGTGTATGAAGAGTCCTTGCCGGACTTTATCAAGCTCGCCGAGGCCTATGGTCATCTGGGCATGAAGATTGAGCGTCGGGACGAACTGCACGACAAGTTGCGCGAGGCGTTTGCGATCAAGGATCGCACGGTCTTTATCGATTGCTATGTCGATCCGTCAGAGCACGTGTATCCCATGCAGGTGATGCCGAACGGCTCTATGCGGGATATGTGGTTGAGCAAGACTGAGCGGACCTAGGGAAGTCACAAAGATGCGCAGAATTATTTCAGTCCTGATGGAAAATGAACCCGGGGCCTTGTCCCGGGTAGTTGGGCTCTTCTCCCAGCGCGGCTACAACATCGAAACCCTGACCGTGGCGCCGACTGAGGATGAAACCCTCTCGCGCCTCACCATGGTTACGATCGGTAATGATCACAAGATCGAGCAGATCACAAAAAACCTGAACAAGCTCATCGACGTGGTGAAGCTGGTGGATCTCACCGAGGGATCTCATATCGAGCGAGAATTGCTGCTGGTCAAGGTGCGTGCCTCGGGCGCGCAGCGTGACGAAGTAAAGCGCAGTGTCGATATCTTTCGCGGCCAGATCGTGGATGTCACCAGCAATATGTACACGGTGCAAATCGCCGGCACCAGTGAAAAATTAGATGCGTTCCTGCAGGCGCTGGGCGAACACACCATTATGGAAGTGGTGCGTTCCGGGGTCTCTGGTATAGCGCGTGGCGAAAAAATCTTGAGTGTTTGAATTGGTAAGAAACAGGAAGAGAACTATGCAAGTTTATTACGATAAGGATTGCAACCAGTCCCTGATTAAAGAAAAGACAGTTGCCATTATCGGCTATGGCTCCCAGGGGCACGCCCATGCCAACAACCTGAAAGACTCTGGTGTAAAGAATGTTGTGGTGGGCCTGCGCAAGGGTTCCGCTTCTTGGGAGAAGGCTGAGAAGGCTGGCCTGCGTGTGGCGGAGATTGCCGACGCAGTGAAAGATGCCGATGTGGTTATGATTCTGGCGCCCGATGAGCACCAGGCGGCGATTTACAAGGCAGAAGTGGCCCCGAACCTGCGTGCCGGATCTACGCTGGCGTTTGCCCACGGCTTCAATATCCACTTTGAATTCATTGTTCCGCCAAAAGATGTCGACGTCATCATGATCGCGCCGAAAGGTCCGGGTCACACCGTGCGCTCTACCTACCTCGAGGGTGGTGGTGTACCGACTCTGATTGCGGTGTATCAGGATGCGTCCGGCAATGCCAAAGAGGTGGCCCTCTCTTACGCTTCGGCAAATGGCGGTGGTCGCTCTGGCATCATCGAGACGAATTTCCGTGAGGAGACCGAGACCGATCTGTTCGGCGAGCAGGCGGTACTGTGTGGCGGCGCTTCCGCGCTGGTGATGGCTGGCTTTGAAACCCTGGTGGAAGCTGGCTACGCACCTGAAATGGCGTACTTTGAGTGCTTGCACGAGCTGAAGCTGATCGTCGATCTGATGTATCAGGGTGGTATTGCCGATATGCGCTATTCTATTTCGAATACCGCTGAGTACGGCGACTATGTCACCGGTCCGCGTATCGTCACTGACGAGACCAAAGCCGAAATGAAGCGCGTGCTGAAAGACATTCAGTCTGGTCGTTTTGCCAAGGACTTCATGCTGGAGTCGGTTGCCGGCCAGCCGCGCCTCAAGGCTGAGCGTCGTATTGGCGCGGAGCATCAGATCGAGCAAACTGGTGCCAAGCTGCGCGCCATGATGCCCTGGATCAAGGCCAACAAAATCATCGACAAGACCGAAGGCAATAGCTAAGTCTTGCCTGAAAGTCGGCCTGTAGAAACGGCGGGGTTTGCCCCGCCGTTTTTTTTTGTCTTGAGACTGTTGTGCGAAAGTTTCGGGATGGCGTTACACTCGCCGCCTGCGCAAGAGTGTTTTTGGAGCGATTATGACTACAGATCAGGGACAACATAACAATGAAGGCCAGGAACCGGGGCGTAAGTCCGGGGGTGGGACCAAAAGCCCTGAGGATATTCGTCTGCCCGTCGATGAGCATGTGGAGGAAGAGGTGTCAGCCAGCGGTGCCCGCGTGCGAGCTCGGGGCGTGTACCTGTTGCCAAACCTGGTAACGACCGGCGCACTGTTCAGTGGCTTCTACGCCATTATTGCGGGCATGCACGGCAACTTTGAGGCCGCTGCGATCGCGATCTTTGTTGCCATGGTGCTGGATGGGCTCGATGGGCGGGTGGCTCGGCTCACCGATACGCAAAGTGCCTTCGGTGTGCAATACGATTCGCTCTCTGACATGGTTTCTTTCGGTTTGGCCCCGGCGCTGGTCGTGTTCAGTTGGGGGTTGGGCGAGCTGGGTAAGTTCGGCTGGGCGGCCGCATTTCTTTATGCTGCCTGTGCGGCCCTGCGCCTCGCGCGCTTTAATACGCAGGTCGAGACGGTCGATAAGGGGGTTTTTGTCGGCCTCGCCAGTCCATCGGCGGCGGCCATCGTGGCGAGCCTGGTGTGGGCCGGCCACGACGTCGAGGTTGGCACGGGGCTCGCCTTCCTGGCTGCATTGGCAACCGTCGCAGCGGGCCTGCTGATGGTGTCCAATTTCCGCTACACCAGTTTCAAAAAGCTCGACTTCAAGGGGCGGGTGCCCTTCGTCATGATGCTGATGGTGATTCTGATCTTCAGTCTGGTCACTATCGATCCTCCCAAGGTCCTTCTGACGCTCGCGATCCTGTATACCTGTTCTGGTCCGGCGGCGTGGTTTTTGCGTCGACTGCGGGTGCGTAAAAAGCAGGAAGCTGCCAGCGCAAATAAAGTGGGTGCTCGGGACGACGGCGACAGCGAGTAAATGGCGGCTTGATGTTTGCGGGCATGCGACGGCGATACTAGGGTTACAGAGTGGTGTCGCGGATATTTCAATTGGATAAATCGGGGGTTTGAAAACTTTTTCGCGCATTTGCGAAAAAGTGCTTGCGAAGCCCCGCTCCCCTCCGTATAGTTCGCGCCCTCGCT
>NZ_JBSWUI010000001.1:3375000-4010000 GCF_056158985.1 Microbulbifer sp. ABF4_148 | reverse complement strand
GTAAACGCCGAGATTTTTGCTTATCACAAGGCGCACGACGAACGAAGGAAGGAGCGTACATAAGTACGTGACTGACTGAGAAAGGAGTGCAACGCGGTGAGAAGGAAAAAGATCAAGTTTAATAGGCCTGTAGCTCAGCTGGTTAGAGCGCACCCCTGATAAGGGTGAGGTCGGCAGTTCAAGTCTGCCCAGGCCTACCAAATTTCCCCGTAACGTCGTTATTTTGCACCTTGCATAGCAGGCTATGCGGCGGGGCAAAATGCCTAGTTACAGGAAAATTTAGCACTTCGATGTTTCATTCTTAGTGTGACTTATCGAGATGGGGCTATAGCTCAGCTGGGAGAGCGCTTGGTTTGCATCCAAGAGGTCAGCGGTTCGATCCCGCTTAGCTCCACCATTTCCTTCCCTACATTAGAAGTCAGAAAACTGGTTTCTTGAATTGCTTGATTGATTCAAGAAGTTAGCTTTCTGATTTTTGCATCAGATGCTCTTTAACAAGGTGGAACATTTTGTAGTAATACACTGCAAGGCGAGGTTGAGTACTTAACAACTACTCAACATTCAATAATTGTGTGTCTCTCAAGCACACAATCCGGCGTCCAGGAATTTACCTGGATGTTTAATAAGTCGTTAGTAGTCGTTTGTGTTGTATGGTCAAGCGACTAAGCGTATACGGTGGATGCCTTGGCAGCTGGAGGCGATGAAGGACGTAGGAGCCTGCGATAAGCCTAGGGGAGTCGGCACACAGACTTTGATCCTAGGATTTCCGAATGGGGAAACCCACCTGTTTTACAGGTATCCCTAACTGAATACATAGGTTAGGGAGGCGAACCCGGGGAACTGAAACATCTAAGTACCCGGAGGAAAAGAAATCAACCGAGATTCCCTTAGTAGCGGCGAGCGAACGGGGATTAGCCCTTAAGCTTTTAATGTTTTAGTGGAAGGTTCTGGAAAGTACCGCGATACAGGGTGATAGCCCCGTACACGAAAAGGCATTTTAAGTGAAATCGAGTAGGTCGGGACACGTGTTATCTTGACTGAACATGGGGGGACCATCCTCCAAGGCTAAATACTCCCAGCTGACCGATAGTGAACCAGTACCGTGAGGGAAAGGCGAAAAGAACCCCGGAGAGGGGAGTGAAATAGAACCTGAAACCGTATACGTACAAGCAGTAGGAGCCCTTCGGGGTGACTGCGTACCTTTTGTATAATGGGTCAGCGACTTATTGTCTGTAGCAAGGTTAACCGCTTAGGGGAGCCGTAGAGAAATCGAGTCTTAATAGGGCGTTTAGTTGCAGGCAATAGACCCGAAACCCGGCGATCTATCCATGGGCAGGTTGAAGGTTGAGTAACATCAACTGGAGGACCGAACCCACTAATGTTGAAAAATTAGGGGATGACCTGTGGATCGGAGTGAAAGGCTAATCAAGCCGGGAGATAGCTGGTTCTCCTCGAAAGCTATTTAGGTAGCGCCTCGCGTCTCACCCTCGGGGGTAGAGCACTGTTTGGGCTAGGGGGTCATCCCGACTTACCAACCCCATGCAAACTCCGAATACCGAGGAGTGCAATCGCGGGAGACACACGGCGGGTGCTAACGTCCGTCGTGGAAAGGGAAACAACCCAGACCGCCAGCTAAGGTCCCAAATATCAGTTAAGTGGGAAACGATGTGGGAAGGCCCAGACAGCTAGGAGGTTGGCTTAGAAGCAGCCATCCTTTAAAGAAAGCGTAATAGCTCACTAGTCGAGTCGGCCCGCGCGGAAGATATACCGGGGCTCAAACTGATAACCGAAGCTGCGGATGCGTGTTTACACGCATGGTAGAGGAGCGTTCTGTAAGCCGTTGAAGGTGAACTGAGAGGTTTGCTGGAGGTATCAGAAGTGCGAATGCTGACATGAGTAACGATAAGGGGGGTGAAAAACCCCCCCGCCGGAAGACCAAGGGTTCCTGTCCAACGCTAATCGGGACAGGGTTAGTCGGCCCCTAAGGCGAGGGCGAAAGCCGTAGTCGATGGAAAACAGGTTAATATTCCTGTACTCGCTATTACTGCGATGGAGTGACGGAGAAGGCTAGGCCAGCACGGCGATTGGTTGTCCGTGTTTAAGGTTGTAGGCTGGGGACTTAGGCAAATCCGGGTCCCTAAGGCCGAGAGCTGATGACGAGTCTCTTTTTAAGAGACGAAGTGGTTGATGCCATGCTTCCAGGAAAAACTTCTAAGCTTCAGGTAATAGTGAACCGTACTCTAAACCGACACAGGTGGTCAGGTAGAGAATACCAAGGCGCTTGAGAGAACTCTGGTGAAGGAACTAGGCAAAATGGTACCGTAACTTCGGGAGAAGGTACGCCGGTTTTGGTGATGGGACTTGCTCCCTAAGCTGAGGCCGGTCGAAGTGACCAGGTGGCTGCGACTGTTTATTAAAAACATAGCACTCTGCAAACACGTAAGTGGACGTATAGGGTGTGACGCCTGCCCGGTGCCGGAAGGTTAATTGATGGGGTTAGCTTCGGCGAAGCTCTTGATCGAAGCCCCGGTAAACGGCGGCCGTAACTATAACGGTCCTAAGGTAGCGAAATTCCTTGTCGGGTAAGTTCCGACCTGCACGAATGGCGTAACGATGGCCACGCTGTCTCCACCAGAGACTCAGTGAAATTGAAATCGCTGTTAAGATGCAGTGTACCCGCGGCTAGACGGAAAGACCCCGTGAACCTTTACTACAGCTTTGCACTGAACTTTGAGCCTATTTGTGTAGGATAGGTGGGAGGCTTTGAAGCAGTCACGCTAGTGATTGTGGAGCCGTCCTTGAAATACCACCCTGGTATGTTTGAGGTTCTAACTCAGGTCCGTTATCCGGATCGAGGACAGTGTATGGTGGGTAGTTTGACTGGGGCGGTCTCCTCCCAAAGAGTAACGGAGGAGTACGAAGGTGCACTCAGCATGGTCGGAAATCATGCAATGAGCATAATGGTATAAGTGCGCTTGACTGCGAGACAGACATGTCGAGCAGGTACGAAAGTAGGTCATAGTGATCCGGCGATTCTGTATGGAAGGGTCGTCGCTCAACGGATAAAAGGTACTCCGGGGATAACAGGCTGATACCGCCCAAGAGTTCACATCGACGGCGGTGTTTGGCACCTCGATGTCGGCTCATCACATCCTGGGGCTGAAGCCGGTCCCAAGGGTATGGCTGTTCGCCATTTAAAGTGGTACGCGAGCTGGGTTTAGAACGTCGTGAGACAGTTCGGTCCCTATCTGCCGTGGGCGTTGGAAATTTGAGAAGAGTTGCTCCTAGTACGAGAGGACCGGAGTGAACGAACCTCTGGTGTTCGGGTTGTCACGCCAGTGGCATTGCCCGGTAGCTATGTTCGGACGGGATAACCGCTGAAAGCATCTAAGCGGGAAGCCTCCTTCAAGATAAGATTTCCCTGACTCCTTGAGAGTCCTGAAGGGCCCTGGAAGACTACCAGGTTGATAGGCTGGGTGTGGAAGCGTTGTGAGGCGTTGAGCTAACCAGTACTAATTGCCCGTGCGGCTTGACCATACAACAGAGATGGTTACTAACGATTTGGATTGTGTCCAATCGAGAGACGCGCAAGAAAGCTCGTAAGAGCATCGACTTGCGGTGTATTACTACAGAGTGTTTTACCGACTTATTTGGGGTTATCGCCGGTCATAAGACCGAGGCAAACAGCGATAACGCGGCAGGCAGAGCCAAGGCTCTTAAGACCGATGCCAACCCAAGCCAGTTTGCCTGACGACCATAGAGTTGTGGAACCACCTGATCCCTTGCCGAACTCAGAAGTGAAACGCAACATCGCCGATGGTAGTGTGGGGATTCCCCATGTGAGAGTAGGTCATCGTCAGGCTTCTAAATAAAAGAAAGGGCCACCCAATCGGGTGGCCCTTTTTTTATTTATCAAACACACAAATGCCTAATGCCGAACATTCTGAGAGTAGGGTGAGGAGCGGTCGCGCAGGCGACGCAAAGCCTGTTTTGCGAGTGACGGACGCCCGGCTACGGATGACCGAGCGGAGGCTTGATCGGACACGCGCATGTTGCGCTATGGGCGGCGGTACCGAGCTCTATTGCCTCACCAGTTCCAATGGGATCTCGGCAAGAATAAGACTATTGCTCATTATTGCGGCATAGAACCCGGCGCAAATACAGACACTAAAGTCCTAAGTGATATCGTTGCGCCTACAGGGTCCGAAGTTGTTCATATTGCGTGCTGACACGTGGCGGATGATGCTGTACATCGGAACGATACCGGCGCTGCAGGCTGTCGTTTTTTTACACTACTGTGACAGATTACCGGTAGTGCTCACTCCCCGCTATGTATCCCAAAGTTATACACAGAACTATCCCAAGAACATGTGAGTAACCGAAAAATTTTAATTTAGTCAGTGCATGGAGGGTGGCGCTCATTTCATTGCGAAGGGTGTCGACGAGGAGCTCTGCGTAAACAGAAAGGCCGTTTTGAACCTGAAAAATTCGCTACGCGATAAAAAGGAAAGATGGCGGGCGACCTGATTCGAACGGAATGTTTTCCGGGTTGTTGTCAGGGGCAGAGAGTGACGGAATATACTGTCGGGCTATCGCGCTGCGGGGCCTAGTCTGGTGTTTTTGGCTCAGTCGCAGGCCATTGCTGGAAGCGGTAAATCGTGCGGAGACGTGGGGTGATTTTCAGGCACTCGCTATTCCGAACCCCTATGATTTTGCGCTGCCCGGATTGACGTATTTTTAATCTTTCTGAACAGGTTGCCTTCAGCCGTGCGCGTGCGAGGTTTTTTCACGACTTATGCACAGGCTTTTCCCGAGAATCTGTGGATGACGCCAAGTGACCACTTTACCCCTTTGGCCGCACCGCTTATGGTGGGTATTCCCTCCCTATCAGTATTTGGTGAATCGAGCGCTCGTAACGCAATGTCTGGCCCTAATCACGACTTTTCCCGCGATTGGACACAGCTGTTTCTGCTGCCTGCGGAACGGTTCCCCTTGCCTTTGGAGTTACTGGAGTTGGAGGGTGTCCTTGATCCGGCGGAACGTGACCGATATACGCGGATGCGGCCAGAGGTGGCCACACGTTTCTTGTTAGGGCGGTACCTGGCCAAGTCGGTGCTCGCAGACAAGCTGGGTTGCAGCAGCACCGGGATTCATTTCCAGTATGCGAAGTCCGGTAAGCCGAGTTTGCCCGGACGTGAGCCCCTGCACTTCAATATTTCGCACAGTGAAGCGGGCGTTGTGTTTGCGCTTTCGAATTCACCAGTGGGTGTGGACATAGAGACGACGCCGTCGGTGTGTTGGGATCGCTCGGATAGCAACCCCAAAGTCCTGCCGTTGCCGCATCAACAACCGGAGCAGTTTCTGCATCCCGCGACGGCGGCCATTGTGAGTGGTGAAAGTAGGGAACACCAAAGGGCTGCGATGTTCACCCTGTTGTGGACGCTGTTGGAGGCGCAGACGAAGTTACTGGGCGGTTCTATCTTTGATGTCTATCGCAAACTGTCCATAGAACGTATTGGGCACACAGTGCCCCTGCAATTCCACGTGAATGCGAGCGCAAATCCTGAGATAGCGGGATGCCGGTCCGAGTGCACCAGGGCGTTTGAGGACCGTTGCCGACAAAGTATCAGTTTTGCGTTTGCCGACTCTGGAAAACTTGCAGGCCCGTGGCCAGAGATGCCGATGAGGAGCCTGGTGTCGCTCGCGCAGAAGTCTGTTCCGCCGGCGCCAGACCTGTATGAATGGCAGTGGGATTTCCGTCATCGATTCATCCCGGTTGCTACCCCGGTGGCGACGACTTACTGGGATTAGCCGGCTACGTTGCCAAAAAAGGCAGCTCACCGCCTGGTCT
The DNA here is from genome assembly GCF_056158985.1 of Microbulbifer sp. ABF4_148. Classification (NCBI taxonomy): domain Bacteria; kingdom Pseudomonadati; phylum Pseudomonadota; class Gammaproteobacteria; order Cellvibrionales; family Microbulbiferaceae; genus Microbulbifer; species Microbulbifer sp. ABF4_148. Next base: position 4,004,149 of record NZ_JBSWUI010000001.1, on the reverse strand, counting down.
TTGCCGATAGCTGTTGTTGTCGTTTGCGCACCAGATAGCGAAATAGCAAAACCAGACTGATGAGCACAATCAGAAACTGCGTGGATAACCCCTGCAGGGTCGGGTTGATGCCGAGCCAGCCTACCGTGGGGAAGCGAACAGAGGATGTCGGTATTACGGTGGCATCCTGCAGAGACAGAATGCCCTTTCCTGCCAAAACAAAGGCCAGCAGTAGAAGCAGGCTGGTCAGTACTCGATAGAGTATATGCTGAGGGAGTCTTTTTGAGCCTCGAAGGATGAGTTCGCCCAGCCCAACCAAAATGGTAATACCGGTAATGATCCCGAGCCACACTGGCCAGCGTTGTCCGACGGCGGATTGGGTCATCAGCGCTTCGTACCTCAGCATCAGCTCAAATGCTTCTCTATACACTGCAATGAACGCGAGCAGGGTAACGCTCCAGCGCAGCGCAATGGGGATACGGCCGACGACAGAGCGCCGCCACTCCCCCGAATCAGATTTGCCCTGCATAAACAGTCCCAGCAAAAGCAGTGCGCTGGCAGCGACGAGAGTCAGTGAGCCTTCACTCAGTTCACGAGTTGCGCCTGAAAAGCCTGCAACGTTGCGATCCATAAACCAGGTCAGCAGGCCAGCGCCCAGTGCCGAGATCCATCCGAGGTGTAAAAAATACAGGGTTTTGCTATGTCCACTGTTAATCAGGATTGCTGCCAGCGACACCACGATCAATAGGGTTTCAAAACATTCCCTGAGGAAAATCAACAGACTGGCAAAAAGCAGGCTGGGATTCGAGAGTTGTGTTCCTTCAAGCAGTTCCTGTGCCTCTCTCAGTGATCTTTGCAGGCGCAGCACATGCAGTTCCACATCGGTTGAGCTGGCACTGGTATTCAGCTTGCTTCTCAGTTGAAGCAGGTCTTTTTCAATCGATTGGCTCAGGTCGCGGTCGCGGGCGATGAGTGGTGAGCGGATTAAATCATACCCATCCAGATACGCACTGATCGCGAGGGACTGGGCACTGTCAAAGCGGCCTGCCCGAAACTCGACCAGTGCGCGGTTAAGCTGGCTACTGGCGACTTCCAGTGGGGCGGTAACCCCTGCAGGGTTGAGGGAAAACATCGCCGCGGCTCTGGTGCGGGCCACCGCGACCATTTCCGGGGTGATTCTGGGGCTATCTGCCACCAGAACGTTTGGGCTGAACAGTACCAGGGATTCCAGGTCGATTTCGCTGGGGTCTGCGTTCGCCGTGCCCAGATACGCCATCTTGCCCACGTATATCGCCAGTGACCAGCGTTCCCGTGAATCCAGCATGGGGTAGGCGGCCATACTGGTGCCGTCGATGCCCTCGCTAATCACTGTATATAAGCCGAGCAGTGACAGGTTGTCCGCCCGCTCGCGGTCATGAAAGTCTGTTGGCAGTGGTTGCATGCCGCGTGCCAGAGGCCCGTCGCCATAGCCTTTTTCACCATGGCAAGCGGCGCAATGTTTCTTATATAGCCGCTTGACCTTGCGGCCTGTGAGGATCGAATTGGGTAGAGTAATTTCCGGGGTCAGTTGCAGGAGTGCCTTGCGTAGCAAGGTACTCTGATACTGAATTGTTTCGACCGGTTCCAGCGCCCCCAGGGATTGTTGCAGCGCGGCTGCCATTTGTTGTGCCTCTCTCGCCGCAGTCGAGGGCTCAAGACGGCCGGTGAGTTTTACCAGATCTCCGGCAAAGTCCAGTATCTTCAGATTCTGGTTGATATCGACGACTTCGCCATCGACAACCGCTTCCGCATAGTCAGCACCAATATATTCCGCCAGGTGCAACATACGTCTGAGCTCTGCGGCACTCGGTGGACGCTGGTTTTTTTCCTGCCCTGTGGGGGAAGCCGTGCTCCTATCGGTCTGCTGTTCTTGCGACGATTCTATCTGCGCGGGAATATCCTGTTGCGCCTGAACAGTGGTAACGGCCAGCATCACGGCAAGAAGCAGGAGATGGATAATTCTAGGCACGGGAAGCTCTCGTTATACCGTTAGGTCGCCCTTCCTCACGGCACCACCATGACATCGGAGTTGGCTTTGGACAGGATGCGTTCCGCGGTATTGCCGAGGAGTATGCCACCGGCTCCCTTGCGTACCCCGCGGCCGACCAGCATTAGCCTGGCTTTGTATTTGTCCACAAGGCGATTCACTTCCCTTGCGGGTTTCCCCGTCGGTAGCTTCAGGTCATCACATTCGACTCCGCTCGCGGCGACATTAGCCAGAAGATGTTCGCGCAGGGCCTGAGCATCCCTTTCGGGTGCGGACTTGCTGAAGCCCAGTTCCTGCAGTAGTGGCGAGTACACCAGAGTCGAAATCGCATCCAGGCGCGCGCCCAGTGCTGTGCCTATATCGCCGCCGGCTGTGAGCACACGTTCGTTCAGGCCGCTGTGCTCCGGGCTGTCCAGGCGGGGATCGAGAGAGATGACAATCCGATTGCGTTTCACCCAGGGGGTTTCCACGGCGAGCCAAAGCGGCACCGAAGACCTTTCGATCAGTTGCCAGTCGATGGATCCAAAGCCTCCTCCGCCAAACTGCTTTTGTGCCGTTTTGATGACAACGCCATAGTTGTGGCGAGCCAGATGTTGCATTACCCATTCGACGATACTGTGATGCCAGATAGCGTCCGTCTGTACATTGCTTCCCAGGCCATGACCGGTGCAGAGTTCGTCCTGCCAGCGTTCGCGGCCGCGCCGGAGGTCATTCACGAGGTCTTCGCCTGCCTGCTGAAACCCCGGCATGTTGAGCAGATCCTCATAAATGAAGCTGACGAGGTGTAACCTGGCGCCGGTTTTCTCTGATAGCTCGAGAGCGCGCTGCAGCGCGATCTGCTCATGCTTGGGCTTGTCCAGTAGGACGAGAATGTCTTTCACGGATCGATTTCTCGAATTTTTATCGGAGTTCTCAGTTTAGTTCGCGTCCGCTGGGGTCAATTGATCTGAATCGTTGGTTACGCGTAGAACATCCCATGATGAGGTTTTTGGTGCCAGCATGGCGATTATTGCCACTTGGGAAGTGGTCTCAGGCTCTTGCCAACAATGCATCTGACAACTAACGTGGCGTGGAAACCGCGCTTTTCGCGGTGCGCTTGGATTCTATTGATGACTCAGGGGAGGGGAAAATGACAGATCTGTATGAGATTCCTGTAACGACTCAGGCCGGTGAGGCGACGACGCTCGAAGAGTTTCGAGGCAAAGTGCTGCTGCTGGTGAATACGGCCAGTAAGTGTGGATTCACGCCGCAGTATGAAGGGCTGGAAGAGCTGTATAAAAAGTACGCGGATCAGGGGCTGGTCGTGCTCGGGTTCCCGTGCAACCAGTTTGGCAGTCAGGAACCGGGTTCCGATGAAGATATTCAGTCTTTTTGCTCGCTGAACTTTGGTGTGAGCTTTCCGATGTATTCCAAGATTGAGGTCAATGGGCCGAATGCACATCCGCTCTACGTTGCGCTCAAGCAGCAAGCGCCGGGTATTTTTGGCACCGAAGGCATCAAGTGGAATTTCACCAAATTTCTCGTCGACCGTGATGGCCAGGTAGTAAAGCGTTTTGCTCCGAAAGACAAGCCGGCGGCGATGGACGAGGAAATCGCCAAGCTGCTCGCCTGAACCACTGCGCGATAGGCAATCGGTGGTAGCGGCTCCCCCGGTCGCTACCGAAACCGCTTAACTATTCACCGGCCGCTTTTGCAGTTTGCGCTGCAGCGTGCGCCGGTGCATGCCAAGGCTGCGTGCGGTTGCGGAAATATTGCCATCGTGTTCAGCCAGCACGCGCTGAATGTGTTCCCACTCCATGCGATTCACTGAGGGCGGCTTTGCAGAAATGCTGGCAGCCGGGGCTGTTGCAGGGGCATCTCCGAGTGCTTTCAGCAGATCCAATGTCGATGCGGGCTTGCACAGATAGTCATCAGCACCAAGTTTGATGGCGGCCACCGCGGTGGCGATACTCGAGTAGCCTGTCAAAAGAAGAATTCGGCAGTGGTCACTGGTCTTGCGCAGGGGCTCAATCAGATTCAGGCCGCTTTCAGATCCGATTTTGAGATCAAGAACGGCGGCATCGTATTGGTGGGTTTGGATCCATTGCATTGCGCCATCGACGGACTCGGCATCGTCGATACAGTAGCCTTCCCGTCTCAATGCCCGCGACATCATGTGTCGGGCGGCATCATCGTCATCGACCAACAAGAGTTTGCGCATGCTCACGAGCGACTCGCCTCTTTTTCTCGTCTGTCCTCAAAGGGAATGCTCAGCGTCGCACAACTACCGATAGTGCGACGGGTCAGTTCAAAGCTTCCTCGCAACTGGTGGATAGCGGCGCGTGTCAGTTGCAGTCCAATACCGAGGCCTGGTGTCTTTACGTCTTTGTCGGATTCGCTCTGGAGCGGGCCTCCCCTGTCGACAACAGAGAGCGTCAGCGCCTGGTGGTTCCACCGGGCCTCGACGGTGATCGGTTCGTCGCTGGCATCCGCAGCATTATTGAGTACGTTAGTGAGTGCTTGCTCGAGTGCCAGCGGGATCACCCGGCAGAGGGCCGTGTCTCCCTGAGCTTGCAGCTGATAGCGCGCTTGGGGGCGCAGGAGTTGCCAGCGATCGAGCACCCGCTGCAGCCATTGCCTAATGGGTAGTGCCTCCGCCGACTCGGGGTCACTGGCCCTCGATTTCAGTTGCTGCAAGGTCTGATTGCAGAGCGACAGCTGTTGATCCAGCAGTTCGATATCCTGTTCGCGCTCTTCAGGGCTCGCATCTGCGCGTTTCAATTCCTCAACCAGCAAGCCCATCGTGTGTAGTGGAGTTGCCAGTTCGTGTGCGGTCCCGGCAGCCAGGGTGGCGATGGACATCAGCTGGTCCTGCTGGGCACGTTCCTGTTGCAGTTGCGTCAGGCGCTGATCACGCCGACGGAGTGCTGCGCTCATCTCGCTGACAAATCCGGCAATGAGGAGGGCGGTCAGGGAAAAGGTTGCCCACATGCCGACAATATGCTGACGAAAACCCGCATCGGCAGGCTGCATATGATGAGCGTGGGTATTCTCGGTACCGGGAAAGTAAATCAGCAGCCAGGTGTAGGTCGCGATGCACAGCGCGGCAAAGGACCAGACCAGAACCCTGGGTAGCGTGGCGGCAATGGTGATCAGCGGTACGAGCAAGTACGTGACAAACGGATTGGAAGCGCCACCGCTGACCACGAGCAGGGGGGTGAGCCAAAGCCAGTCGGCGGCAACATGCAGAAAGAATTCACCGCGTGAGATGGGGTGGCGTGCCAGTGTTCGAATACCGCTCGCGACGGTTGCCAGTGCCCCCAGGGCGACAAACAGGGCGAAGCTAAACTGCAGCTGTCCCTGTTCCCGGGATATCAACCAGAGCCCCGTGAGCGCCAGTCCTGTCAGGGTAATCGCCCGCAGCGCCGTGAAACGCCGGAGGTTGTCCAGAGTCGGATTGGAAAATAGTGAATGGGGATTTGCCTGCATGGATACTGGTACCTCGCTGGCAATAGTGTCCCCATTTTGCCCGGCAGGGTAAAGCGAGGCTGTAGACCCAAATTCGCCTTTGGTCACGACGATACCCTCGATTCGGGAGCCTCCGACTTACCAGCGGTAGGTCGCGCTCAGCTGCCATTGCCGGCCATAGCCGGGCATGCGCGTGCCCTGGGCGATTTCCTGCCCGTTAGGACGGTAGATGCCTGCGAGGTGGTCGAAGTAGCGGCGATCGGCCAGATTGGTCATGTTGAGCCCCAGTGACAGGGCTTCGGACACTGCATAGACGGTCCTGGCATTGACCAGCGCGTAGCCGTTTGATTGCTGCTCCGCATTGATCATGCTGGTCCGGTTCTGGGCTCCGCGAGCCACCAGCTCCAGGGTTGTTTGCCAGCCATCCTGTGCATAGGTCAGGTCGAAGATGCCCTCCAAAGGTGCGAGTCGGTAAAGCGGTTCATTGAGGGTGAGGCTGTCGCCGCGCACATAGCTGATACGCGCGCTGGCTTGCAAGCTGTCATTGAATTGCTGCCGGTATTCGACTTCCAGGCCACGCAAGCGGGCATCGGTGTTGGCGAACTGTAAGGGAGCCTTGCCGCCCATCATGGTGGCCACCCGATTGGCGGTCTCATTGCCACTCGGTGTGCCCTGGATGTAGTCTTCGATCTCCCGCCAAAAAGCCGTTACGTACACCGCTACCGCGTCTTTCTGATAGTGCCAGCCAGCGAGGAGTTCTCGCTGGGATTCGTTCCTGAGACGGGTATCACCGATGTATGTGTATCCGTCGCCCAGGCCCCCGGTAGCTTCCATGGGGATCCACAGATAGAGCTCCTGATAGCTTGGGGCCCGCTCTTTTTGGCTGCCGCCAAATGTCAGGCGTTGTGAGCCGGAGAGGTTGATCTGGCCCTCAGCCACCAGATCCAGCAGGTTGAAGGAGCGGTCGCGGGAACTTTGGGTAAATTGCATCGATAGCATGTCAACCATCGCCTGCATGTCCATCATGGGCATCATCAACATGTCGCCGCCCATCATCATCGGCATCGCTGCACTGGCCGCTCCAGCATCCGTGCTGACACGGCTATAGCGTGCACCCAGCTGCCATTGCACGCCGCCGAGTTCGGGGGTTAGTTCGGCAAAAGCGCTATTTCGTTTGCGTTCGACGGCCTGAAAATTTTCTACCCGAAACATGGGATTATTGGGGTTGGTGATATTCGCATCGTGCTCGCTGGCACGCTGGCTGACGCCGGCGTGCCAGTACCCGTGCTGCCACTCCAGTGCCAGGTCTTGCATCGCGCCATTGGCGGCGGTCAGCCGGTGGCGCATAGGATCCGCATTCTGGCGAAGGGAAAAATTATCCATTGCATGGAATATATCTTGCCGTGCATAGCGAATGCGGAAGGCACCTGCTGACGTTTCCCGCTGCGCGCCGAGGCGCCACTGCTCGCTGTCGATCAGGCCGATATCCATGGGCAAAACCGGCGTGCCGGTGTCGCTGGTTTCCAGCTCGACATAGCTGCCCCGCCACTGCCAGCCCAGCGCTTCAGTCGCGCCGAAGACCTCCGCAGTATTGCGGTCATGACGCGTTGCGACGATATCGCCCCCACCAAAGGACAGGTCATCCCCGGACGAAAGTAGTAAACGGGTTCCCAAGTAGGATCCCTCTGAACCGACACTACCCTGAAATGCAGCCATCTGTTGTGCATCGCTACCTGCTTGCAAGGCAAGGCGGCCCTGCAGTCCTCCTCCGGCCGGATAGGCGCGCTCGATATCTACTGCTCCGCCGAGAGCCTCGGCGCCGGCGCTGACTGGCGCAATGCCGCGATAGTGGTGCGTCCGAACCACAAATGCAGGTATGGCGTAGGAAAGGGGACTGTCCATGGCATTGGGGCCGCCGGTGGCTGGCGCCAACCCGTCGATATTGACCCTGACTCGATCTCCGGATACACCGCGAATCTGCAGGATAGAAGTCAGTGGGCCATTGCCATTCGCATTGACGCCAGCATGTTGTTTGAGTGCGCTACCCGCGTCGAGTGCGATGTGTGTTGTGGAACCTTCCGCGTGATAGCGGGTGCCTACAACAGAGACTTCCTCCAGATCCGTGCCGGAAGCAGCGGCGGCCAGTACGAGTGAGGTGAGCATTTGGTGTCCTACCTGACGGTGCTAAAACTTGGTAGGCACAATTGTAAAAACCAAAGCGGCTTCTGGGGATGCGACGGATTGTCGCAGGGGCGGGACTTGCCCGTATCCGGTGTACCCGGCAGGCTGCCAATCGGATAGCAGCCTGCCGGTGATTTATGCGAGCGGAGTCTGTAGCGGCATGATCTCTACGTCATCGCCCTCGGCGACGTCAGCGCCGTCCTGAGGCAGTACGATAAAACAGTTGGCATTCGCCAGCCCGGACAGGATGTGGCTGCCCTGGATACCGACAGGACTGACCGCCAGCTGTCCGTCAGCGCCCGTAGAAAAGACGCCGCGCTGAAAGTCGGCGCGGCCAGGTTTCTTCCGTAATGGTGCGGTCAACCTGGCGCGCAGTGATAGGGGAGTATCGGGCTTGGATCCGCTGACTTGCTGCAGCGCCGGCACTGCCAACAAATAAAATGTTACCAGTGCAGAAACGGGGTTGCCGGGCAACCCGAAGAAGGGCGTGTTCCGCATACGTCCAAACGCGAAGGGTTTTCCCGGCTTCATCGCGATCTTCCAGAGATGGAGTTCTCCTTCTTGCTCCATCACTTCCCGGGTGTAGTCTGCCTCGCCTACCGAAACGCCTCCAGAGGTAATGATCGCGTCTGCTTTTCCTGCTGCATCGTGCAGCGCCGCGGCGATTTTTTCACGCTGGTCCGGCAGTGCGCCGAGGTCGAGTACGTCGGCACCCAGCTGTTGCAGAGCGCTGGCAAGCGCTACGCGATTGCTGTCAAAAATTTCTCCCGGTGCCAGCGGCTCACCGGGTTGCCGCAATTCATCACCCGTCGAAAAAATAGCGACCACGGGCCGCGCGAGAACGCGGACATGGGCGGTGCCTGCCGCTGCAGCAAGTGCGATATGCGCTGTGGTCAAGCGCTGGCCAGCAGGAATCAGAGTGTCGCCGCTGCGCACATCTTCGCCCTGGACGCGAATATTGTCTCCGCGATGAATGTTCTCCGGGTTTGTAAAAGTCACGCGGCCATTTTCCGCACGACAGTTTTCCTGCATCACGACCGTATCCGCTCCTTCAGGAACGACCGCGCCGGTCATGATCCGAATACAGGTGCCAGAGGGCATCTGCCCCGCAAAAGGTGCGCCGGCAAACGCCTTGCCTGCGAGAGGCAGCGAGTTGTTGCCGGTGATATCAGAGTGACGCAGGGCGTAACCATCCATGGCCGAGTTGTCGTAGGGCGGCAGGTCAACAGCGGCAGCAACTGGGTGGGCAAGAATACGTCCCGCCGCGGCGATCAGTGCGACCTGTTCAGTGCGCTCGAGTGGCGTGATGGCTTCCAGCAGTCGTTGCTGAGCTTGGGGCAGGGGCATCATGCCGGGCTGGTTATTGCAGTCGATCGTCATATCGGAACCGGGTTCGGAGGAAATAGAGGGGCAGGGTAACAAAGCAGGCCAGAGCTGCTCAATGCCGGGGCCTTGCGAGGTTTTGGGGCGCCTAAAGCCTCTTGTGCGCCACCTTGGTGCGGCGCGTGGCGGAATTATCCACCGGATTGTTTTTAATGGGGAGAATTGTGCCAAAAAGCTCCATGGGTAGTCGTGCAAATCCCCATCAAGTTGATACACTGGCCACTGGTTAAACACCGAGTCCCCGCGCCTAAGCGCAGCGCACTATTTGCGTATGGTCAGGGGACCGTGTCCTGGATAGTCCACGGGCACCAGGGTTGTACGGGAAACCGGCCAGCCTCCCGACTTGGAAAGGCGTTTAATGTTACAAGATAATTTTGGGCGAAGGTTTTACTACCTGCGCCTGTCCGTTACGGATGTCTGCAACTTTCGTTGCAACTACTGCCTGCCTGATGGTTACCAGTGCGATAGCTCAGTGGAGCGTGAAAACCCCCTGAGTGTTGCTGAGGTAGCCACGGTTGCCCGTGCATTTGCCAGTCTCGGCACTGAAAAAATCCGCCTCACCGGTGGAGAGCCTTCCCTGCGCCGTGATCTCGTCCCGCTGATTGAAACCGTGAGTGCAACGCCGGGAATTCGTCGCGTGGCATTGACCACAAATGGTTACAAGCTGGTCGAAAGTATCGATCAATGGCAGGCAGCAGGTCTCGACCGGCTGAATGTCAGCATTGACTCGCTCGACCCGGCGCAGTTCCACGCGATTACGGGCCACGACAAGCTGGACAAGATTCTGCGTGGGGTCGAGCGCGCCCTGGCCCTGGGCGTCGAAACCAAGATCAACGCGGTTCTGTTGCGCGAGCATAACCTGACACAGTTTCGTCAATTCCTTGATTGGATTCGTACCACGCCTGTCAGTTTGCGTTTTATCGAGCTAATGCGCACAGGTGACAATCGTGAGTTTTTCGCCAGTAACCACGTGGCCGGTGCAGATATCGAGAAGCTGCTCTTGCAGGAGGGCTGGCAACTGGTTCCCTCTTCCCGCGATGCAGGTCCTGCGCGCGAATATGCCCACCCGGATTACTGTGGACGAATTGGCCTGATTACGCCCTATGGCAAAGACTTCTGCTCAAGTTGCAACCGTTTGCGAATCTCCGCCCAGGGCGCCTTGCACCTCTGCCTGTTTGCCTCCCAGGGAATTGATTTGCGTAAAGTGATTGCGAGTGGGGATAGCGCCTTACTGGCAGAGCGCATACGGGCCTGTATTTCCGGAAAAGAAGCGACGCATTACCTCGATGAGGGGTATACCGGTGCGACGCGTAACCTTGCCATGCTCGGTGGATGACGTGTCTTTTCCAAACGCGTGTGGCGTAGTGCTGGCGGGCGGACGCTCGAGCCGAATGGGGCGTGACAAATCGGAACTGAGGGTTACCGGTGCCGGCACATTTTTACAGTGCGCACGCGCTCGGCTCGAATCGCTTGGCCTGGGGGAGGTGATGGTCAGCGGTGCCGGTGGTGTAAAAGATATTGTCCCGGAGCAGGGGCCCCTGGGTGGACTGCATGCGATTGCAAATCGCACGGTGAAGACGGGCTTGCTGGTTATTCCGGTGGATATGCCACGGTTGTCTTCGGAGACTTTGCGGAAACTCCTGCAAGTCGGCACGCAGTCCAGTCAGGCGTGCTATATCGGACAGTTTTTTCTGCCGGTTTGGCTGCCGCTGAACGAAACGGTGAAGCAATTTCTCCAGCGTGCGGTTGACGGAGAGGGACCGAGATCGTTTCGCGCTCTGCTCACCGAGGTTGCTGCCCGCTCGCTGCCACTGTGTGGCGGCGCCGAAGAGTTTGCCAACATCAATACACCATCGGAATACCGTGCTTTGTTTGCGTCCGGAGCAGCCGGCGCGCAGTACGATTTAGAGAATACAGGATAAGAGAGCTGGCTATGTCAGGACATGCTGCGCGGGAATTTGTCCCGCTGAAAATTGCCGTACTTACGGTTTCGGATACCCGTACGGAAGAAAACGATACTTCCGGACAGTTCCTTGCCGAGGCGTTGCGTACCGAGGGACATCTACTCGTCGACAAGAAGATTGTGCCCGATGACATATACCAGTTACGCGCGGTGGTATCAGGTTGGATCGCAGATGCTGGCGTGCAGGTCGTGTTGGTTACCGGTGGAACGGGCTTTACTGATCGTGATTCCACCCCGGAGGCCCTGCAGCCATTGTTCGACAAGACAGTAGAGGGTTTTGGCGAGTTATTCCGGCATATTTCCTATGGAGAGATTGGCAGCTCCACCGTCCAGTCACGCGCATTGGCGGGCCTGGCCAACCATACCCTGATTTGTTGCATGCCGGGATCAACCGGAGCCTGTCGCACGGCCTGGGAGGGCATCCTGCAACAACAGCTGGACGCTCGTCATCGCCCGTGTAATTTCGTCCCGCATGTTCAGGGCGCACAGCAATGTGACCCGCGGAGTGTTTCGTGAAGGATTTGACCCATCTCAATGCCCGGGGCGAGGCCAATATGGTCGATGTCACTGACAAGGCAGTGACTGAACGTAGTGCCACGGCAGAAAGTGCCGTACATATGTCCGGAGGGGCATTCGCGTCTCTGCGTGCCGGGAACAATAAAAAAGGTGATGTGCTGGCTGTCGCACGTATCGCTGGCATCCAGGCCGCTAAAAAAACCGCCGAATTGATTCCCCTTTGTCATCCGCTGGCGCTCACCAAGGTTGAGTTGGATTTCGAGCTGGATGCTGAAGGCCATTCGGTTCGTGTGCGCAGCTTTTGTCGGCTGGCGGGGCGGACGGGGGTTGAAATGGAGGCGCTTACCGCGGCTTCGGTGGCAGCACTCACCATCTACGATATGTGCAAGGCGGTTGACCCGGCCATGGTAATCGGCCCTACAAAACTGTGTGAAAAGGTCGGTGGCAAGCGCGGCCACTGGCGGGCAGATTCGTCTGCCGAGGAGCGTTAGCGACATGATCAAGGTGCTATTTTTTGCCCGGTTGCGTGCACAGTTGGGTGAGTCGCAACTACAGGTTACAGAATTCTCAGGCAGTGTTGCGGCATTGCTGGATCAGATTTGTCGACAGCAGCCCGATTGGGCGCCGTTGCTGCGTGCAGCCGATATTCAGGTTGCGGTGAATCAAGAGATGGCGTCATGGGAGACTCCGGTAAAGGCGCAGGATGAAGTCGCTTTTTTTCCACCGGTGACCGGGGGCTGATTCGGGTGCCGCGATGGAAGTAAGTAACGCAACGACGATGCACGCACACTCACCGGTTACGGCTGTTCCTGATTGGATTGAAGTGCGTGAAATTAAGATTGATGTGGCCGCTGAGTATTCGGCGTTGCGTAGGCACAATACTGAAGACGGTGCCTGCGCGATGTTTACTGGCTCGGTGAGGGATTTTAATGCGGGTGCCGGCGTTACCTCGCTTGCGCTTGAGCATTACCCCGGCATGACGGAAAAGAGTCTCCAGCGTATCGTCGCCGATGCGCGGACACGCTGGTCGCTCGGTCGCGTGCGTTTGGTGCATCGGGTGGGATCGATGACGGTATCGGAAGATATTGTTTTTGTGGGGGTGACGAGTCGCCACCGTCAGGATGCTTTTGCCGCGTGTCATTACATCATGGATCGACTGAAAACCGAGGCGCCTTTTTGGAAGCTGGAATCCGATGGGTCCGGTGAGCAGTGGGTCGAGGCCCGGGACAGCGATACGCAGGAATTGGAAAAGTGGGCGTGCGACTGATAGCGCTGTGTCTTGCGCTGGTAATTTCTGTGCCCGCGACGGCTGAATGTCGCCTCAGGGTTGCTGTGGCAGCGAGTTTTCGCCCGGCACTGGAATCCGTTTTGCCAGACTTCCGCGAAATGCAGCGTTGCGAGGTGCGAGTCACCAGTGGCAGTTCGGGTGCGCTCTATCAGCAGTTACTGCACGGTGCGCCGTTTGATCTTTTTCTTTCCGCAGACAGCCTGCGGCCTGAGTTGCTCGAACAGGCTCAGCAGGTTCTGCCAGGTTCGCGCCATTCCTATGCGTCAGGACGTCTGGCCTTGTGGGCCCCGGGCGCTGTGCAACCAGATGCCGATACCTTGAAGCACTATCGTGGGCATCTGGTGGTGGCAGATCCCCAGGTCGCCCCCTTCGGTGTCGCGGCGCGGCAGGTGCTGCAGAAGCTGGCGGTGTGGCCAGAGGCTGATGTTGCAGAAGAAATCCAGGCGGCCAGCAACCCCGGTAAGTCGATTCAGCTGGCCATGACCACGAATGCCGGACAGGCGTTTTTGCTGCTGGATAACGGTGCTGCGCCGTTGGGTTTCGTTGCAGCCAGTCAGTTATTTACGGCTGGTAAAACGGCGGGCTTCTGGCTGGTACCCAGTGACTGGCATCAGCCGATAGATCATCAGTTGGCGATCCTTAAGTCGAGCCCCCGCCCCGACGCCGCTGCGGCATTGTCGCGGTTCCTGCGCAGCGCTGCGGTGCAGGCGCGCCTGCAAGAGATCGGTTATGCGGGGGCGCGGGGCTGAGATGTCTGCCGCTGATCTTGAGGCAATCTGGTTGACCCTGCAGCTTGCCGCGGTAACCACCCTGATTCTGCTCGCCATTGGTATACCGCTGGCGTGGTGGCTGAGCCAGTGGCAGAGCCGCTGGCGGCATCTGGTCGAGGTGTTGATTACCTTGCCGCTGGTGTTGCCACCGACAGTGCTCGGTTTTTATTTATTGCTGTTGTTCTCCCCCAATTTTCTGCCGGGACGCTGGCTGGCTGAAGTCAGTGGTGGGCCGCTGGTGTTCTCCTTCAAAGGCCTGGTGGTGGCCTCGGTGATTTATTCGCTACCCTTCATGGTGCAACCATTGGTGGGCGCGTTTGCCCAGGGTGGAGCGCGATTGGCGCAGGTCGCGTCGACACTGGGGCTGCCGCCGGTTGCTGCCTTGCTGCGGGTGGTGTTGCCAGCATGCCGTCCGGCACTCATCAGTGCGTGCGCGCTGACCTTTGCGCATACGTTGGGCGAGTTCGGTGTGGTGCTGATGATTGGTGGTTCCATTCCGGGCGAAACCCAGGTGGTATCCATCGCCCTGTTTCAGCATGTCGAAGCGCTTGAGTACGGCGCCGCCCATCGGCTCGCGCTGACACTGTTTGCACTCACGACGGTGCTGTTGCTCGCTGCACGCTGGCTGTCAGCAGGACGCAGTCGCCCCATGCTGTTTGCGGACGGGAGGGTGCAGTGACGGAAAACTGGCTTCAGGTGCGTGACTTGCACACTGCCGCGAACCCGGGTGAAGCCTGGCAGTTCAGTTTGCCGGACAAAGGTTGTATTGGCCTGAGCGGGCCGTCGGGCGCCGGTAAGACGTCTTTACTCGGAGCGCTGGCGGGAACGGGTTCTGCCAGCGGGCATATTGCATGGGGTAAAAACATTTGGCTGGACGGAAGGCTGCGCACCGCTCCCCATCGCCGCGATGCGTGTCAGGGTTTTCAGGACACCCGTCTTTTTAGTGGTGCCTCAGTCGCTGACAATCTGGCGCTGGCGCATCGCTATAGTCGCAGATCGTTGCCGGAAGAGGAGCGGCGGTCTCTGGTGCGGGCTTTTGGCATTGAGTCACTGCTGTCACGGCCCGTTGAGCAGCTCTCGGGAGGGGAAGCCCAGCGTGTCGCGCTGCTGCGTCAGCTCTTTTCCAATGCCAGACTGCAGCTATGCGACGAAGCCCTTTCTGCAGTGGATCGCCCGCAACGATTGCGTGGATTGTTACCACTGTTGGCGGACTTCTGGCGGCGCCATCCGGCACTGGTGATCTGGACCAGTCACTGCGTCGAGGAAATCCAGCTGCTGGCAGCGCAGTGTTTGTGGCTGGAGGACGGTGCCTTGCAGGGGTTGCTGTCGGTAGAGGAGGTGGCGGCCCGACTCGAGGGTGAGCAAATGCCGGCCTTCAGCCGCCTGCGTGCCGAGGTGGTCTCCCAGGAGGGTGGCTTGCTGGCACTCGATTGCGGTGGCGAGCGTCTCTATGCGGATCGCCTGACCGGGTCCTTTCAGTCCGGTCAGGAAGTGCATTTTCTGTTGGCGGCAGCGGACGTGAGTCTGGCCCTGCAGCCACCGGGCCCCTCAAGCATCCTTAACTGCGTGCCGGTCACGGTGACCGCGGTTGCGCGACTGGACAATGGTCGGAAGCGTCTCGGGCTGAGCGCAGGCGAGGTTCATTTTGCCGCGGACATTTCTGCACTGTCCTCCGAGCGGCTGTCCCTCGAGGTCGGTACCCGGTGTTTCGCTCAGTTCAAGGCCGGTGCGCCCCTGGGCCTCTAGCCCGCCTTGCCCCCTGTGTTTCGCCGGGCCTGCATTGATGCAAAATATACCGTAAATTGCTCTCCTGAATAGGATGTTCATTCCTTGCTGATGCTTCAGTGGGTGGGTTTTTGTTTTTTTATCCCTCAGATGGCATTTTCTTAGGATGCGCATTGAAGCGCGGCTCAGCAGCAGGCTATAGTGGCGCCAACTGAGATCAACCAAGTCGGCCGCTATGCAAACCGCACTTTTCAGCATCGGATCTGCTGCCATTACCCCAGTTTTCTCGCTGCGACTGCCCGGTTGTGGCAGATAATTTTATTCCCCCTCCGTCAGACAGAATTCCACACTTATTGTTGATTCGTGCGTGGACAGCGGCAATGACGCTGTTTAGCCTCGGGCCATACTAGGAGAGCCCAGATGAGTACCCAAAAAGAAAAATTAGTCATCTTCGATACCACATTGCGCGACGGCGAGCAGAGCCCCGGCGCGTCGATGACCAAGGAAGAGAAAATCCGCATTGCCCGTATGCTGGAGCGAATGCGCGTTGATGTGATCGAGGCGGGGTTTGCGATCGCCAGCCCCGGCGACTTCGAGGCCGTGCAAGCCGTCGCCGAAACCGTCAAGGATTCCCGTGTGTGCAGCCTGGCCCGAGCCGTAGGGCCCGACATCATCCGTGCGGGTGAGGCGCTCAAGAATGCCAATGCGTCGCGTATTCACACCTTTATCGCGACGTCCCCGATCCACATGAAATACAAGCTGCAAATGGAGCCGGAGCAGGTTCTGCGGCAGGCAGTCGACGCGGTGCGCCATGCCCGTCAGTTTACCGACGATGTGGAATTCTCGCTGGAGGATGGCAGCCGCTCAGAGCCGGAATTTATGTACCGGATTATTGAGGCGGTCATCGCTGCTGGTGCCGGCACCATCAATATTCCCGACACGGTCGGTTATGGTGAGCCAGGTGAATACGGAGCCATGTTCAAGCGTGTTATCGAGAATGTGCCCAATGCCGATAAGGCAATTTTCTCCACACACTGTCACAACGACCTGGGTTTGGCGGTAGCGAACTCGCTCTCCGCGGTGATGAATGGCGTCCGCCAGGTAGAGTGCACCATCAACGGGTTGGGTGAGCGCGCTGGCAACGCTTCTCTCGAGGAAATTGTGATGGCGGTGCAGACGCGACAGGACCTGTTCCCGGTAGAAACCCGCATTGATACTGCCCACATTGTGCCTACCTCGCGCATGGTGTCGTCTATTACCGGATTCCCGGTGCAGCCCAACAAGGCCATTGTGGGCGCTAATGCCTTCGCCCACGAATCGGGTATCCACCAGGATGGCGTGCTGAAGCATCGCGAGACCTATGAAATTATGCGTGCCGAAGATGTGGGCTGGGGGCAGAACCGACTGGTGCTCGGCAAGCACTCCGGCCGAGCGGCGGTGAAGGCGCGTTATGAAGAGCTGGGTATTGAGTTTGAAGATGCCGGCGAATTCCAGGCAGTGTTCCAGCGCTTTAAGGAGCTGGCTGACAAGAAACACGAGATCTTTGATGAAGATCTTCAGTCTCTGGTAACCGAGGTCGAGGCCCCGGTAGAAAAGTTCGGCCTGGAAGCCATCGATGTGCACAGTCGCAGCGGTCAGCGTCCCAAGGCGATGCTGCAGCTGCGCATTGGTGATCAGGAGGTCAGTGCCGAGGCAGAGGGCAGTGGCCCGGTGGATGCCACGTTCAAGGCCATTGAATCCGTGGTGGAGAGCGGTTCCGATCTCAAACTGTATTCGGTCAATGCCGTTACCCAGGGTACAGACTCCCAGGGCAATGTAACGGTGCGCCTGGAGCGTGATGGACGACTGGTCAATGGTGTCGGTGCGGACACAGATATTCTGGTTGCCTCTGCACAGGCGTACCTGGATGCCTTAAACTTGCTCGCTTCCGGAGAGAGTAAGAAAGTAGGCGTCTAATGCACGAGCGACATCGCGCGGAGTATCTTCAGGCACTGGGTGTTCCCAGCTATATGCCGCGCTTTGTCCTGCCGCTGGCCCCCGCGCCGCGGCAGGCCCAGTTGCCGCCCGCGGCGGCACCGGATAAGCCTGTGCCATCTCACTCTGTCGCCCAGTTGGTATCGGCAGAGTCCATCCCCGATCACAGTGGTTCGTCACCCCTGCCTCCCTCCGCCCTCGGCGAGACCAGCCCTGCCGATACTTCGGCGCTGCAAGCCGCTGTGGCCGGGGTGGCTTCTGAAGTGTCTATCGCCCGCAATGCGCCTTCCCCAACCGCAGTGGCCGCGCCACCGCAGCAGGTTTCGCCCTTTGTGCTGAGCTGCTGGTGGCTGGGAGAGGAACTGTTGGCGGTGGATAGTCGCGAGCCGGGCATTGCGCTGCCGGTCGAGTCGCTGTTCAAGAATATTGTCCGGGCACTGGGCTGGGACCAGCTCACCGGGGAGAGCGAGCGATTGCAGTGGCCACTGGCCGAGAACCCGTTCGCTGCGGCAGCGGGAGCCACTGATGCGCGCGATACCTGCAGTGTCTGGTTAGAGGCGGCCAGTGCGCGTCGTCCGGTTAAAGCCATCTGGTTGATGGGCGCTGCCGCGCGCGAGTACTGCGCCCCCATTTCGCTGGCCACTCCTCTGGTCGAGGGCAGTGAGAGCGATTGGAACGGCATCAGAATAATCGCCATGCCCAGTTTGTCTGATCTGCTGCAGGAGCCCGCGCGTAAGCGTGAACTTTGGGCGCTGTTGCAGCGAGCCTATCCGCAACAGACGCGTCGCCAATGACCCCTGCCGAAGGCGGCGGTGGTGAGTTGCGGCTTGCCACCTTGGCCGATTGTCCGCAACTGGCAGTGTTGGCGGCGATGGCCCACCTTCACCCCTGGAGCGAGCAGCAGTACCGCGATAGCTTGAGTGCGGGGCACGAGTGTTGGCTGCAGCTTGATCCGAGCGGAGAGCCGGTGGCTTGTTGTGTGGTGTCTTCCGTGTTGGATGAGTGCGAAATACTGGATATTGCCGTGGCGCCTCATTGGCGTCGAAGAGGTATCGCGCGAGATCTGTTGCGAAAGGTCATGGCCTCGGTGCCTTCCGGAGGGCGGCTGTTACTGGAGGTGCGTGAGTCCAATCGTGGCGCGCGGGCACTGTACCTCAGTTTGGGGCTTCACGAAGATGGCCGGCGCCCAGGCTATTACCGATTAGCGGATGGGGGTAGGGAAGATGCGCTGCTGATGAGTTGGCAGTGTCCTTAAATCCCGGCATTGGTTTCCCCGGACGAGTAATAACCCGCATGTTGCGGCACGAAACTGGCATTGGCCGGTCACAGGGGGGCACCCCTGTCAGCCTCCTGCAGTCGAAATGAGATATTCATGCTGAAGACCAACCATCCCTCACTGCTGGAAGGCTCTGTCGCCGCGCACCTGAAGCGCCTGGCGTTGCCGATGGTGTGGGGCATCCTCGCCACCATGTCGTTCAATCTGGTGGATACCTATTTTGTTGCTCAGCTGGGCAATGGACCATTGGCGGCGATGAGCTTCACCTTTCCCGTAGTGATGGTGATCAATGCGGTGGCCATTGGCCTGGGGGCCGGTACTTCTTCGTCCGTCGCACGGGCGTATGGTGCTGGAGAGCTCGATCGGGTCCGGCGACTTGTCACGGATTCGGCACTGCTCGCGCTGGTGGTTTCCCTGGTGATATCCGTCGCCGGGCTGCTGACCATTGATCCGCTGTTTCGCCTGTTGGGGGCCGAAGACGATATTCTGCCGATGATCTCCGACTATATGGTGATCTGGTACCTCGGCGCGGTATTCAATGTGGTGCCGATGGTCGCTTTGTCGGCATTGCGTGCCATCGGCAATAGCGCCATTGCCGGTCGGGTGATGTTACTGGTCGCCCTGTTTAACCTCATCCTCGATCCGCTGCTGATCTTTGGGTTGCTGGGTTTCCCACGCCTGGAGTTGCAAGGGGCTGCCCTGGCCACCGTGATCGCCCGTGGGGTGAGTTTCTTTATTGCGCTGTATTTCTTGGTGCGACGCGAGCACCTGTTGGCTGCGCCCGACTGGCACTGGCCGTCGGTGCGCGACTCCTGGGCCGACCTGATGCGGGTCGGCCTGCCGGCTGTCGCGACCAATGTCATTATTCCTGTGTCCGGAGGCGTAGTCGTGGCTCTGGTGGCCGCCCATGGCGCCGATGCGGTGGCCGGGTTGGGGGTGGCGATGCGTATTGAGCCCCTGGCATTGATCATCTTCTATGCCCTGTCTTCGGTCGTGGGGCCTTTCATTGGTCAAAATGCCGGTGGTGGCAAGCCTGAGCGTATGCAGGAAACGGTGCAGGTTCTGGCGCGCTTCTGCCTGGGCTGCGGGGCGGTGTTGGCAGTGATGCTGTACTTCGTTGGTCCGCTGCTGGCGCGACAGTTCAGTGATTCTCCGGAAGTGCTTGCGGTGGCGGTCGCCTATCTGGTGCTGGTGCCCTTCAGTTATTGCGGTTATGGCTTTGTCATGTCTGCGAATGCGGCCTTCAACGGCCTCAGTAAGCCTCTACCGGCTACGGTAATTTCTTTCCTGCGTGTGTTGGGGGTGTACCTGCCGCTGGCATGGGTGGGGAATTACCTGTGGGGGGTGAACGGGCTGTTTCTTGCCGCTGCGGCGGCCAATATCCTGATCGGGTTACTGGCCTGGTGGTGGTTGCGGCGCGAGGTCGGCCATCATGGTGCGGGCGTGCCGGCCACAAGCTAACCTCGCACCAATTCCGCCTGTTTATTTCTCCATTGGGCGGGTTGCCCGCTCAAGCCAGCTGCGCGTCTCTTCACTGACCAGTGGCGAGAGGGTTTCCCTGACCCGCTGATGGTAACGATTCAACCAGTCCAGTTCGCCTTCCGTCAGCAACTTGGGATCGATCAGCTTGCGTTCGATCGGCGCCAATGTGAGTTCTGCAAACTCGAGAAAGCCGGGATATCGCTCGCTCTGTGTCACCACCACCAGATTTTCGATGCGGATACCGTATTGGCCAGTCAGGTAGAAGCCGGGTTCGTTCGACAGGATCATACCTGCTTCCAGTGCGACTCCGGTGCTGACCTTGCCGATTCGCTGAGGGCCTTCATGCACGCTGAGGAAGCTGCCCACTCCATGGCCGGTACCATGGGCATAGTCGAGGCCGACATCCCACAGTGCGCGACGTGCGAAGGCATCGATTTGTTCGCCGCAAGTGCCCGCGGGGAAGCGCAGGGTGGCAATGCCGATGTGTCCCTTCAGTACCCGGGTAAAGTTCTCGCGGGCGTGCTCGGGAAATTGTCCAAGCGCCACGGTGCGCGTCACGTCAGTGGTGCCGTCCGGATATTGCCCGCCAGAGTCGATCAGGTAGAGACCTTCCTCGCGCATCGGCAAGCTGGACTCCGGAGAGACTCGATAGTGAACGATGGCGCCATTGGGGCCATAGCCGGAGATGGAGTCAAAGCTGTCATCGGTAAAGCCGGCGCACGCTTCGCGCTTGGCGCGCAATAGCTGTACCGCCTTGAGTTCGTCGAAGTCGCCGCCGGCGACCGCGCCGGGCAGGGACGCAAGAAACTCGCACAGCGCGGCACCATCGCGCTCATGGGCAGATTGGGCACCGGACAGTTCTACCGGGTTCTTGCAGGCCTTGGCACCGGTAATCGGGTCCCGTTCCAGCTGCAGTTCGATATCCAGCGCGCGGAAATGCTGCAGTGTCCAGCAGTTACTGATTGCGGGATCGACCCAGACTTTGGCGACATGCTGGCGCTGTGCAGCGGCGAACAACTCCGACTTTTCACTGACCAGTTCGACGGAGTCACCCAGATGCTGTCGCAGGACATCGCTGACCGCGTTCGGGTGCAGGTACAGGGTGGCCGAACCATCGCGATACAGGAGCCCACAGGAGAGGGCCACCGGCAGGTGGGGAATGTCGTCCCCGCGAATGTTAAACAGCCAGGCGCAGACCTCGGGATTGGCGAGCCACAGTGCGTCCGCTCGGCGCTCTGCGAGCCGCTCGGCGATTCTCTGACGCTTGCTGGCGGAGCTTTCTCCGGCGAGTGATTCCGGGTGTGGCTTGGCGCCACCACTGGGGCTGGCGGGGCGGTCACTCCAGACCGCGTCGAGCGGATTTTCTTCCAGCGGCTGCAGTGTGATGTCCCGTTGTGCCAGTAAATGGCGCAATGCAGCGAGCCCCGGTTCACTGTGCAGGCGCGGATCGAAGCCTAGTGCCTGGCCGGGCTCGAGATTGTCCAGGAGCCACTGGTTAATGGAGGCCGGATTGAGGTCCAGCTGTTCCAGCGGCTGGTCACCAATTTGTTGCTGGGCCTGCAGGGTGTAGCGGCCGTCCACGAACAACGCCGCATGCTCACCGGCCATGGCAGCGAGTCCGGCGGAGCCGGTAAATCCGGTCAGCCAGGCCAGGCGTTCGTCACAGGCGGGGACGTACTCGTTCTGGTATTCATCCCCGCGCGGGATCAGGAATCCCTGTACATGCTGTTGGGCCAGCTGTCCGCGCAGCGCCGCTAGTCTCTCCGTGCTCATGGCATTACCCCCTGGGTTAAATCGCTGGAACAGGGGCCGGTACGCCCCAAATCCATGTTGAAACTGGTTAAAAAGTCGGCACTTTGCCGGGGTTTGGCGTGTATAATGCGCTGCTTGATTTCCTGCGCAACAGCCGAGTTATTACAGCCTAAATATTATGGGTCAGAGTTCTTCCCTCGCCGGTATTGGCGGCCGCCGTACTTTCGCCATTATTTCCCACCCGGACGCCGGTAAAACGACCGTGACCGAAAAGCTGCTGCTGTTCGGAAACGCGATTCAGCTGGCGGGTTCCGTCAAGGGCAAAAAGGGCCCCCACGCGCGCTCGGACTGGATGACCATGGAGCAAGAGCGGGGAATTTCCGTGACCTCGTCGGTGATGCAGTTTCCTTATAAAGACCGGGTCGTCAACCTGCTGGATACCCCGGGACACGAAGATTTCTCCGAAGATACCTATCGGGTGCTTACGGCGGTGGATTCCGCGTTGATGGTGATTGACGGCGCCAAGGGTGTCGAGGACCGTACCATCAAGTTGATGAACGTGTGTCGATTGCGCACCACGCCGATTCTGTCATTCATCAACAAGCTCGACCGCGATATCCGTGACCCGATTGAGGTGATGGATGAAATCGAGGAGGTGCTGAATATCCAGGCGGCGCCGATCAACTGGCCACTCGGTTCCGGTAAAGAGTTTAAGGGTGTCTACAACCTGTACACTGACACGATCCACGTTTTCCAGCAGGGGCAGGGTCACACCATCCCCGAGGACATCCAGATTAAAGGGCTGGATTCCGATGAGGCCACTGAGTTGCTGGGCGAGTACGCCGACGATATTCGCGATGAGATCGAGCTGGTACGTGGGGCTACCCATGAATTTGACCTGGAAGCCTACCTCGCCGGTGAACTGACGCCGGTATTTTTTGGTACCGCACTGGGTAATTTTGGTGTGCGCGAATTCCTCGATGGTTTTGTAGAGTGGGCACCGGGTCCGCAGACGCGGGAAACCAACGAACGCCGTGTCCAGCCTGAAGAGGAAAAATTTAGCGGTTTCGTTTTCAAGATTCAGGCAAATATGGATCCTAAACACCGTGACCGTATCGCTTTTATGCGTGTCTGTTCCGGCACTTACAGTCGCGGCATGAAAATGAAGCACGTGCGTTTGGGTAAAGACGTCAAGATCGCCGATGCGGTGACTTTTATGGCTGGCGACCGCACCCATGTTGAAGAAGCGATTGCCGGTGACATTATTGGTTTACACAATCACGGCACCATCCAGATCGGCGATACCTTCACCGAAGGGGAAGCACTGAAGTTCACCGGGATCCCCAACTTCGCACCGGAACTGTTCCGTCGTATTCGTCTCAAGGACCCTTTGAAGCTCAAGCAGCTACAGAAAGGGCTGCAGCAGCTGTCGGAGGAGGGCTCCACCCAGGTGTTCTTCCCGCTCGATAACAACGACATCATCGTAGGTGCGGTGGGGGTGCTGCAGTTTGAAGTTGTGGCCTATCGCCTCAAGGATGAATACAAGGTCGAGGCGATATACGAAAACGTGAATGTAAATACGGCGCGTTGGGTCGACAGTGACAATGCCAAGGAGCTGGATAATTTCCGCCGAAAGGCGAGCATTAACCTGGCACTGGACGGCGCTGGGCACTTGACCTATCTGGCACCCACGCGAGTCAATTTGCAGCTGGCCGAGGAGCGTTATCCTGAGGTCCGCTTCTACTCCACGCGAGAGCACTGATGGACCGCAACTCCGATGGTAGTGGCGCAATAAAAAAAGAGAGGGCAGTAACCATGACCACTTCGGTTCCCAACGAGATTCCGGCAGAGGTGCCGCGTCTCCAAAGTCGATTTGTCGGCGCGATCGGTAAGGCGATCGTCAAGCTGATGGGATGGCGTTTTGACGGCGAGTTCCCGGCCGAGAAAAAGCTGATGGTGGCGATGGCTCCGCATACTTCCAATTGGGATTTCTTTGTCGCCATGCCGTTTCTCATGGCGATGCGTATCAAAGTCTCTTACATGATGAAGAAAGAGGCTTTTATTTTCCCGTTCAAGCGCCTGTTTGTCGCCCTTGGCGGTTTGCCGACGGATCGCAAGGCGGCAGGTGGCCTGGCGAAACAGATTTCCCATGCCTACCGACAGAACGAGCGGATGTGGGTCGCAATCATGCCGGAAGGTACACGCAAGCGCGTTGCCAAGTGGAAGAGTGGTTTTCTGCGTATCGCCTATGCAGCGGACGTGCCGGTGCTGTTGATTGCCTGGGACTTTCCGAACAAGCGACTGTGTGTTGACTCCCTCTACCGCCCGACCGGCGACCTCGAGGTGGATATGAAGGAAGTCCAGCGTCGTTTCAGCAAGTATCAGGGCCGTATCCCGGAGCACCAGACCCCGCTGGAAAATCACTGAGCAGCTCTGTGGCTTTTGCACCAGAGGTCACCTGGCTGGTTGCGCTGCTGCTGGTAATGGTGGCCTTTATTGCGGGGTTTGTCAGCGCGATTGCCGGTGCCGGGGGCACGCTGACGCTGCCCGCTTTATTGTGGGCCGGTATTCCTCCGCTGGAGGCTTTGGGGACCAATAAATTTCAGAGTGTCTTCGGGACTCTGTCTTCCGCGATCAATTACTTCCAGAAAGGACATCTGGATCTGCGTTCGATGTGGCCCGGGTTGTGCGCCGCCGGTATCGGTGCTGTGGCCGGTACCATGTGCGTGACCCGACTGGGGGCCGAACAGCTGGAGGTGTTGCTGCCGGTCATGTTGATCGGCATTGCGGTCTATTTTGCGCTGTCTCCGCGGATCGCGGATGTGGATGCGCACCCGCGAATGGACACATCGCTGTTCAACTGGCTGGTTGGTGGTGCCATCGGTTTTTACGGTGGTTTCTTTGGCCCCGGGATGGGGTCGATCGCTGCGTTGGCCTATACGGCTTTACTGGGTTACAACATGCGCAGGGCAACAGCGTATGCAAAACCACTGGTACTGATTACGAACGGGACCGCCATGGTGGTATTTGCCCTGGGAGGGCATTTGATCCTCTGGCTTGCGATCGGTATGT
Source organism: Microbulbifer sp. ABF4_148 (assembly GCF_056158985.1). Lineage (NCBI taxonomy): Bacteria > Pseudomonadati > Pseudomonadota > Gammaproteobacteria > Cellvibrionales > Microbulbiferaceae > Microbulbifer > Microbulbifer sp. ABF4_148. The sequence continues at coordinate 3,979,315 of NZ_JBSWUI010000001.1, read as the reverse complement.
CGGTGGCGCAGGCGGTAGGTGCCCGGCTCGGGTCCAATCTGGTGATCAGCCGTGGGGCTGCGCTGGTCAGGCCCGTAATTATTGCGGCAACCGTCGCGGTATCCGTCAAACTTATTATGGAAGCCTGAGCCAGGGGAGGTTGGGGTATGAGCTTGCTCATCACGCTGCTGATGTCATTCGTGATCTTCGCGGTGGTGATTTGGGGCTTGATGCATTTTAAGACGCCCCGTTTTCGTATGGAGCGGGCTGACTTCCTGCACGGCCTGGAAGATGTGATCGCCGGGCAGGCCGATGACAACGAGTGGCGGGTCCTGGTGGGCTATCCCATGCGACATGATCCGCCCCTGGAAGCGCTCAGGCTGGAATGCCTGACGATAGAGGAAACGGAATATACCGGGCTGATGCCCAACCTGTTCACCGCCGCTGGTATCGAACGCCTCAGGGAAGTGCGGGAACAATTACTCGAATTGATGAAACAGAAAACCTGAGAATATTCTCCAAGGATACAACTATGTTAAAACCCTTGATGACCCTGACTGGCGGAATTTGCGCAGCGCTCGCGGTTACCGCGTTGCACGCCAAATCCCTGTCGCCGGCAGATCTCTCTGTCGCCGAAGCGTTGCGAGACCGCGCTTTGGAATCCTCGGATGCCTACAGTCTTGTAGAGTCCCTGACGGTTGAAGTCGGGCCGCGCCCGGCAGGCTCCGAAGGGGATCGCCGCGCAGTGGCCTGGGCCCAGGAAAAAATGAAGGCGTTGGGTTTTGACCGCGTCTATACCGAGCAGATCGAGGTGCCCCGCTGGGCGCGGGGCCATGCGCATGCTCGCGTGGTAGCGCCGTTCCCACAACCGCTGGTGGTTACGTCACTGGGTTACAGTGTCGGCACGCCGGAAGGTGGGATTACTGCGGAGATCGTTGAGTTCGCCGATGTGGACGCGCTGATGAATGCGTCCGAAAAAGACCTGAAAGGAAAAATCGCCTTTATCAACAAGCGTATGGAGCGCACCCGTACCGGAGAAGGGTATGGCCCGGTCGTTGGAGGTCGCAGCAAGGGCATGGCGGCTGCTGCCGAAAAGGGCGCTGTCGCACTGGTGATTCGCTCGGTGGGTACTGACTCCGACCGCTTTGCACATACCGGCATGATGGCCTTCAAAGTGGATGAGCCGATTCCGGCACTGGCGCTCTCAGCGCCTGATGCCAATCTGGTGGAGGCCATGTTGCGCCGCGGCAAGCCAGTGACCCTTCAGCTGGACGTACACAACCGTCAGCTGGAGGACGGTCCCTCTTTTAACGTCATCGGTGAAATCACTGGCCGGGAAAAGCCGGAGGAAGTGGTCATCATTGGTGCTCACCTGGACTCCTGGGACGAAGGTACCGGCGCTCTGGATGATGGCGCGGGCGTGGCGATTGTGATGGAGACGGCGCGTCTGATCGGCGAGTTGCCGGAGCGTCCGCGTCGTACCCTGCGGGTTATCCTTTATGGTGCCGAGGAAATCGGACTGCTGGGCGCCAAGCAGTATGTCGAAGCGCATAAGGATGAGCTCGACAATATCGTCGCGATTTCCGAGTCTGATTTTGGCGCTGGCAAAATCTGGCGATTCGACACCAATCTGCCGAGCGACAAGCTCGATGTGGCGGATCAGATGATGCAGCTGCTCGCGCCGCTGGGGATTGAGCGTGGCCATAACAAGTCGTACGGTGGCCCGGATAGCAGTGTGTTTGTTGCCAAGGGGGTACCGGCGTTCGGCTTGTACCAGGATGGTACCGATTACTTCGATTATCACCACACGCCGAACGATACCCTCGACAAGGTAGATCCCGAGATTCTCAAGCAGAATGTTGCTGCGTGGATCGTCATGTCGTTTCTCGCTGTAGAAATGGAAGAAGACCTGGGACGAGTACCCAGCCTCGATTGAGTTGAATAGCGCCTGATTGGGTGCTGTACCCTCTTTTGGAAACCCCGCCTCGGCGGGGTTTTTTGTACCCGGATGAATGGCCATCGGGGGATTGCGGATGGTAGGCTGGAGTTGTTGACATGCACACCGCAAACCTTTTGCGCCCGCAATGGTGGCTTGCGAATGATGCCGGTTGCCGACCGCTGGAGGGGGGATGAGCCAGCTGAACTGATAACCAAATAAGGAAGGGTTGTGAAAGAAAAAATAATCATCGCGCTGTTTAGTCTGGCGCTCGCATCCTGCGCTTCGGTGCGCCCACAAAATGCCAGCGATTATGACCGGGAACTGGTTGCCCCGGATGAGACGCCGAACTTTGTGCTGGTTGGCAAGCAAGTGTACGAAGAGCCACTGTTGGGGGTTGGACTGGATTATGAAAACAAGCAGTACCCGACGGATAACATCAACGTCTATGTCTATCCGGTAGATGTTGTCTCCTGGGAGGACACCGACTCGGTGATTTCCTCCGAAATGGACGATGTCCTTGAGGAAATTGATCTCGCTATCCAGTACGGTAGCTACAAGTCGCGCTCGGAGCAGGTGCTTGAAGATTTCTCCTTTACCCATGATGGAAAGGAATTCCGGGGAAAGAAGGCCTCTTTTTCACTCGTTACCCCAAGCGAAGTGATGCTGTATTCGAATAGCTATGTATTTGTGAGTAAAGACAAGTACATCAAGTTTCGTACAAGCTTTGATAGTCGAGCGACCGTGAAGTGGGATGGTGACTCTGCTGTAACGGAAATTTTGCCCGCAATTGAGGTTCCCGACGAATCGCAATATATGAAGGCGTTGCGGGAGGAGCACCAGCGCCAGATTCAGCAAGCCTTGATGAACGCATTGCTTCAGGCTGTCAAGGAAGCGCAGTAGGCTGCCCGGTAGCAGGCCGTGGTGGCGGGATCAATGTACCTGCCCGGCCGATTAAATCGACCGCTCTAGTGTTATTTGGCCGCCAGGTCCTGCGTTTCCAGTAAGAGTTTCAGCGGGTCACTGGCAGGGTTTTCAGTGATGTACTGTGCGGAGTCCAGGAACAGTGCGAAGAGTTCATTTTGCGCGCTGACATGCAGCTTCTCGTAGATGTTCTTGCGGTGCTTGCGCAGGGTGTCGATGGCCACGCCCAGCTCCTCGGCGGCCTCTCTGGTACTGGTGCCGCGGAGCAATAAATCCAGCACAGATTTTTCCCGGCCAGTCAGGATACTGCTACCGAACATCTTCAATGCATGGGCGAGACTGGTCTCCAGGGCATGGTTGCTGTGGTTGAACGCTTCAAAAGTGGTGTTGCGTGCGTTCAGTAAAACCAGTTCGCGTACCAGCTCCTCCCCTCCGCGGAGCAGGGATATTTCCTCCGCGGAAAATGGTGCGGACTCCTCGGCTCGCATTAAACAGAGGTGCACGGCGCGATCATTGTCGATATTGATCATGATCACCGCCTCGTCATTGGTATGCAGGTCGGAGTAATACGTGCGGAAGTAGTCACTGTTATGCAGCTCGCCGGTAAATTCCGCCAGGCGCCGCACCCCCGAAGACTTTTCCCCTTTTAGAAACGCCAGGTAGAACGGGTCCAGCTGGTAGCCGCCGTTCCGATAATTGTCGATTTGTACCGTCTGATGGGTCTCGTCCATGTTGTAGTAGAGCGCCCGGGGAGTGGTACCGCGTCGGTAGAACCAGACCTGGGGGTAGTCAATGTGCACTTGCGCGGCGAGCGCCGCGAGCAATTTGGGGAAAAATCCGGTTCCGCCAATCGCGTGGACGACCTCGGACAGATGCAGGTTCCAGTCCGCCAGCGCGCGGTGATCGTGCATTTCAGACCTCGATGGTGCGCAAAAGCCGACAGGATAGGCAGGATTGGCGCAAAATACTTTATTGTTGGTATCAATATTGCACCGCTCTGGGGCGGTTGCTCGCCGAGCCGGCGCAAACGAATAGCGCCTTTTTCGACATTTGGCTTAGCCTAGCGCCATACGGGTACCTTATCTACCCCAGATGGGGCATTGATGTACCTCTTTTAAGTATGTTGTCATCGTTTTAATCATAAAAAGCAAGGGGAATACAATGACCTATCGCCGTCTTAGGGAGCGGGCTGCCAGCCAGCCATTGCTGAAGAAGAACCAGCTGTCATCGGCAGTGACTGCTGCGGTGCTGTCTTCCGCACTGGCCGTGCCGGTTTCTGCCCAGGTTCTGGAGATTGAGGAAGTTACCGTTACCGCGAGTAAGCGTGAAGAATCCGTACAGGACGTGCCGCTGGCGATTACGGCGCTGTCCGGTGAGTTCACCCAGAAAGTGAACCTTGACGATGTCAAAGACCTGGTTTCCTACACCCCTGGTGTAACCGGTAATAGCCAGGACAGCTTTATCGATGCGATCAGCGTACGTGGCATCCGCACTCAGGATTTTGGCGTGGGTGGTGATCCCTCTGCCGCGTTCTTCAAGAATGACCTCTATGAAGGACGCAATGGCTCTGCAGTGACCAGCCTTTACGATATGGAGCGCTCGGAAATTCTGCGCGGTCCCCAGGGCTTCCTGTTTGGTCGTAACTCCATCGGTGGTGCATTCAGTGTCCACACTCGCAAGGCGGAGATTACCGACGGTGTTACCGGCTATTTCGAAACTGACATCGGTCAGAATGGTCGGGTCGTAGTTGAGGGTGCGGCCAACATTGGTGTGAACGACAACTTCGCCATGCGCCTCGCGGCTTACAGTTCTCAGGAAGATGGTTTCGTTAACAATGCCTTCCCCGGCTCCGAAGACCTGATTGCCCACGAGAAGCAGGCCTTCCGTTGGTCCACGACCTTTGAGCAAGACGCGCTGTCTGTGCAGACTATGGTGGAATACGAGACCCGTGAGCAATCCGGTTCCGTCTATCGCGCAGTGGAAGAAGGGGATATCTGGGAAGCGTTCGTGGATTCCATCGGTGACCCGATGATCGGCGGCGATGCCAGCAAAGGTGATGTCGACGTCGATCGTTTCAGCGGTGACGCCGATGATGCCAACGTGCTGACGCTGGGTGTGCGTGTCGACTATGATTTCGATAACTTCACCCTGACCTCCAATACTGGTTACAAGGACCACGATTACTTCTACACCGAAGATTACGATGGTACCCCGCTGAACATTAACGACTATGGCCAGGATCAGGTAGGCGAATACTTCCAGCAGGAAGTTCGGGTAACCTCCAATAGCGAAGGCCCACTGTCGTGGTATGCCGGTGCTTCCTACTACAAGGAAGAGATCGATGCGAAGTTCCTGTTCCGTGGTGACGAAGACTTCATGTGTGCCTACTATGGCAACTACTACTATCCGGGCAATGGCTTCACCGGTTGTTCCGACCTGTATGCCTATTATGGTTACGCCTGGAGCCCCGCGGCCGACGGCAAACTGACCGAGACTGGCAATATCGTTGGCTCCTACTCTGGCTGGGCGACTTACGTCAACCTGGACTACGCGCTGACCGATACGCTGACCTTTGGTCTGGGTATGCGCTATACCAAGGACGATAAAGACTTCGCGATTAGCGTGCCTACCCCGGAAAGTGAGCTGGGCCCCTACTGGGCTTATGGTTTCTCGACTGACGGCTTCATCGATGGCAGTGAGTCCTGGGGCAAGTTGACCTCCCGTGCCATCCTGACATACCAGCCCAATGACGTAGATACCTATTTCGTCAGCTTTACCGAAGGCTTCAAGTCCGGTGGCTTTGGTAGCTTCAACCTGGCCAGTAACGCGGCTGGTGACCCTGCGATCGGTAACACCGAGCTGACCCAGGCCGATGGTTTTGGCCCGAATGTGTTTGACCCGGAAGAAATCGATTCCTTCGAAGCCGGCTACAAGAGCACCCTGTTCGATGGCCGTGCGCTGTTCGACGTGACTGCGTTCATGTACACCTATACCGACCTGCAGGTTGTGACTTTCGATGGTGGTGCTTCCATCGTGAAGAACGTGGGTGAAGTGGATAGCATGGGCCTCGAAACGTCCATTACTGCCGAGCTGAACGATCACTTCAACCTGATGTTCTCCCTCGGTTGGCTCGATAGTGAGGCCAACAAGCTGCAGGACATTTGTGGACTTGAAGACGCCAGCGGCTGTGAAGGCAGCTCCCTGTTCTGGGCGCCGGAAATCGCCGGTGCACTGGTTCTTGATGCGCACTTCCCGTTCGGCGACGGCACCATCACCGGTAGCCTGGAGACCTTCTGGGAATCCGAGCGTGGCGGTGGCTGGGAAGGCCTGGAAAGCACCAAAATCGATGCTTATCAGGACGTTGCGCTGCGCGTGGGCTATGAGTCCAACGCCAACTGGCGTGTCGATGCGTATGTTGAGAACCTGACCAATGAATTTACCTGGGACGGTCTCAACAACAATGGTGGCATTCTGCCGTCGCATTTCTTCGGACCCAAGCGTCCTCGGACGATCGGCATGCGCTTTGGTATGGACTTCGAGTAATTACTCAGCGTCCTGACCAGAAAAAGCGGTAGCGGCTCGCCGCTACCGCTTTTTTTTGTACGTCTCCCCGGCCTATAGTGGCCGACGAAGTATTAGTGGCCAAAGAAGTATCTTGGGGTAACCGCAATGACCGATCAGCGACTCAGCAAAGCCGAATTTCTCCAACACAACCTGTCGAAGGGACTGCAGGCGCTCTCCCGGGGCGATATTGATACCGCGTCCAAGTGCTGTCAGGCGGTGCTTAAGGTGCAACCGGATCTGGTACAGGGGCACTTCCTGGTTGGGTTGGTGGCACTGGAGTCGCAGCAGCCAAAAATTGCTTTCAGTGCATTCCAGTCAGTCGTCAAGCTGCAGAAAGACCATCCTGCAGCCTGGGCACACATTGCCAAACTGTTCATGCGCGACGGGCACTTCCATGCGGCGGGCAATGCATTGGAGACTGCGGAGGCCTGTGTCGGGCGGGATGGTGCGGTCAATGATCTGATCGGTACCGTCTACTCCATGATGGGGTATTACGATGAAGCGAAGCGATGTTTCCAGCGCGCACTCGACGCCGATCCTGACCACCCCGCCTACCTGCTGAACTATGCGAATAACCTGGTTTACCACGGCGAAACGGCGCTGGCCGAGCAGGCATTCGAAGACATTATTGAGCGACAAAACGACAGCCCGCAGGCGCATTGGGCACTGGCGGGTGCGCGCAAGGCCAAAGACCCGACACACGTGGAGGCCATGCGCGCGCTACTCAAACGAGAGGGTATGCCCGATCGGGCCAAGGCATTTTATTACTACGGCATTGGCAAGGAGCTGGAAGATCTCCAGCGATGGGACGAGGCCTTTGAGGCGTTTTCGTCCGGAGCGCAGGCTCGGCGTAAAACGGTTGCCTATGATGAAGTTGCGGAACAGGCGACTTTTGACTTTCTCCAGCAGCATTACACCCGTGCGTGGTTTGATACGCTGGGAGAGGGAAATCCGGATGCTTCGCCCATTTTTGTACTGGGCCAGCCACGTACCGGTACGACGCTGGTGGAGCGTATTATCACTGCCCATTCGCAGGTGCATTCCGCGGGCGAATTGCAGCAATTTGGTCTGGCCGTCCGTCGCCTGACACAATATACGGATCCGAAACGCTTCTCTGCCAAGCTGTTCGAGGGCGCCCTGAATATTGATACCTCCAAGCTCGGTGGTCTCTATCTTCAGTCTGTGGCCAAGGTGCGCGGCGATACGCCGCGTTTCGTCGACAAGCTGCCGCAAAACTACATGCTCATTCCGCTCATTCTGAAGGCCCTCCCCAATGCCAGGATTGTGCACTTGACGCGAGGTCCGATGGATGCCTGTTTTGCCAGCTACAAGCAGCTGTTCGCCGATGCCTACCTGCACTCCTACGACCAGCGTGAAATGGCCCGTCATCATGCGCGCTACCGCAAGCTGATGGATACCTGGCGGGAGCGTTTCCCGGATCGCTTCCTCGATATCTCTTATGAAGACACTGCGCGCGATCTGGAACCCAATGCGCGGCGTCTACTGGCGTTCCTTGACCTTCCGTGGGAAGACGCCTGTCTGGACTTCCACAAGCAGCAGACGGCAGTTTCTACCGCGAGCGCGGCGCAGGTGCGCGAACCCGCACACACCCGCTCCATTGGACGCTGGCGCCGTTACGAAGCCGAGCTGCAGCCAATGCTGGAGGAGCTGCAGGCACAGGGTGTGCAACCCGATTAACGAATGATTCAATCTGACGGACTGACAGCATGAGCAATAACAACAAAGCGCTGAAGCTACCCGATCTGACCCTGTTTACAGTATCGGCAATTCTGTTACTGGAAACGCTTGCCGGGGCGGCTTCAATTGGGGCCTCGAGCCTGTTCTGGTGGGTTTTCCTCGGGGTTATTTTTTATATCCCCATCGGCCTGATCAGTGCCGAGCTGGGCACCACTTACCCGGAGCAGGGGGGGATCTATGCCTGGTTGCGGAGAGCCTATGGAGGTCGCTGGGCGAGCCGGGCGATCTGGGGTTACTGGGTCAATAATGCAATGTGGATGCCTGCAATCTTTATTCTGTTTGCCGGTATTTTTTCCCAGCTGTTTTTCCCCGGGCTGACCCTGGGATGGCAGATTGCCATTGGTATCGCGCTGTCCTGGCTGGCGGTGCTCATCAATATTGTCACACTGGATATCGGCAAGTGGATTCCCGATACCGGAGCAATTCTGAAGATCCTGATTTTTGCCGCAGTGATCGGTGGATGTTTCCTGCATGTGAGTGACCATGGTCTGGCCAACCCGTTAAACACAACGACCTTGATGCCGTCGCTACAGGGTGGGCTGGAATTCATTCCGGTCATTATTTACGGCATGCTGGGTTTTGAACTGATGTGTGCGACCAGTGACGATATCGAGCAGCCCGAGCGCAATGTGCCGCGGGCGGTATTCTGGTCGGGGCTCATTATTATCACCCTCTACGCCCTCGGCACTTTCTCGGTACTGGCGGCGATCCCACTGGAAAATATCAACCTGGTCGAAGGGCTGATGGATACCCTGCAGCTCTTCTTCGGTGGCTCTGCGATGGGGAATGCGTTTGTGATGGCGCTGGGGGTTGCAGCCTTGTTCACGTTCTTTTCCAACGGTGTTACCTGGGCCATTGGTGTTAACCGTGCGGGTGCCAAGGCCGCGGAAGAGGGCGAGCTGCCGGCGATTCTCGCCTACAAGCATCCTCGCTACGGCACGCCCGTTGGTACCGCGGTGATCACCGGTGTGATCAGTACCGCTGTGTTGCTGTTGTATGGATTTATGGCCGGCAGCAATGAGGAATTGTTCTGGTCCCTGTTTGCGTTCAGTGCGGTGCTGTTCCTGTTGCCCTATATCGGCATGCTCCTGGCGTTTCTCAAAATGCGTACTACAGATGCCGAACGTCCGCGCCCCTACCGGGTTCCGGGCGGGGTTGTTGGTGCGACAATCATGGCCTGGACCTGTATTGCTGTGCTGACACTCAGTATTGTGCTGTTTGTCTATACACCGGGTGAGGGTCTGCAGTTGCCGGTGTTGTACGGTGTACTGGCCACACTCATTATCGGTGAGCTATGTATTTTCTGGGCCGAGAAACAACGCGCTCCAGTCGCAGAATCTGTGACAGGATGATTCGGAGCAAGCTGTGGAATCTTATCGCCAGCTGAATTACTGGTTCGATAGCCTCGGCAGAGAGTTGGTACCCAGAGCCTCTCTGGAAGCCGATCGACAGGTCGATGTTGCGATTGTCGGTGCGGGTTATACCGGGTTATGGACTGCGTATTATCTCAAGCGAAATAGGCCTGAACTGACGGTTGCCATCGTCGAACAGGAAGTTGCCGGCTTTGGTGCGTCGGGTCGCAACGGCGGCTGGCTGATGGGCGAATTCAGCGGTTTGGGTGAATACGTTGCCGCGTTGCCGGAAGCGGAGCGCAACACCGCGCTGGGCCTCGCGACCGGTATTGTCGATGAGGTTTCCAGCGTCTGTGCGCGAGAGGGGATTGACTGCGATCTTGCGTATGAGGGATGGCTCGCCAGCGCTGCACGCTTCCCCGTACAGCAAGACAGAGTCCGCGACGAGCTGGAGCACTACTGGTCTTTGGGCTTCACCGAAGAGGATTTCCGTTGGCTCGACGCAGGCGAAGCCCGCGACCTGGTGAATATCCGCGATACTCGCGGTGGAATGTACGCACGTCATGTAGCGGCAATCCATCCGGCCAAGCTGGTACGCGGTTTGGCGGCAGCGGTTGAGCGGATGGGTGTGACGATTTATGAGCGGTCCGCTGCCACCGATATTCAGCCGCGCAAAGTGTGTACAGAGCGCGGTTCGCTCAATGCCCAGATCGTGGTGTCTGCCCTGGAGGGTTATAGCAATACAGTGCGCTCGCCGTTCAAGCGGCATGCCCTGCCGATTGTGAGCCGACTGCTGGCGACGGAACCCCTCGAGGATAAACACTGGCAGGCTATTGGTTTTGGCCGGCGCGTTGTTAGTTCGGATGCCAGCCGGTTGGTGTCCTACATGCAACGCAGTGCGGATGATCGCCTGTTATTTGGCGCACGCGGCAGCTATGACCTTGGTGGTGTGGTACGCCAGGATCCGCGATTGCTGGATGAAGAACTTCGCACGCAGAGACAACTCCTGTTGGATTTCTTCCCTTCCCTGCAGGGAGTGGAGATCAGTCATCACTGGTGTGGGAATCTGGCTTTTTCACGGCGTATGCGGCCTGCCGCAGTGTTTGACGCGGAGTCTGGCATTGCCCTCGCGGGTGGTTATGGTGGCGAGGGGGTCGGTGCATCCAATCTTTTCGGGCGCACGCTCGCAGACCTGATTCTGCAACGGGAAACCGATCTCACGGCCATGCCCTGGGCATTGCGGGCATCACCCAATCATGTGTTGCGAGGGTGGGAGCCGGATCCATTACCCTGGATTGCGTATAAGGCCATCAACGGTATTTATCTCTGGGAAGAGACCCTCGACCTGGGTCAAGGGACCCGCTGGCAGCTGCCGTTCGCGCGGATGCTGGCCCACTGGAGCTCTGCCGCGCTGTAAGCCGACCGAGTGGATCAACGATGCTCACCGCGCAGTCCCAATACAATATCCTGTAGCGCGTCTGTATTGGCCGAGTCCGCCTCCATGGGCTTGCCGGCCACCACACTCACCCGAGACCAGAATCGACGCGGCCAGGTCGTGAAGGCCCTGCCGTCGCGGTGGCTGAAAAAGCTGCCCCACAGGCCGCGCAGCGCCATGGGGATCACCGGAACCGGGTTCTTTTGCAGAATTTTTTCGATACCGGCTTTAAAGGGCTGCAGTTCACCATTACTGGTCAGTTGCCCTTCCGGGAAGATGCACAACAGATCCCCGTCGTTCAGCGCCTGCTCAATTTCCTGAAATGCCCGCTCGTAGCCCTCTGGATCCTGTTGTCGGGAACAAATCGGGATTGCGCGGCTGGTTTTGAACACGAAATGCAGCACCGGAATTTCATAGATCGGCTTGTACATAATGAACCGGATCGGACGGCGAACGGCGCCCGCCAGGAGCAAGGCATCAACATAGCTCACATGGTTGCAGGCGATGATGGCTGGACCTTCGGTGGGGATCTGCTCCAGCCCTTCATGGCGCACGCGATACATGGTGTGCGACAGGAGCCACACCAGCATGCGCATGGCAAACTCGGGTACGCGGTTAAACACGAATACCGCAACCGCCCCGTTCATCAGTGCAATGACCAGGAAGAACTGCGGGATAGTGAAGTCGAGCACTGTGAGGAAAACGATCCCGAGAATGGCGGAGATCACCATAAACAACGCGTTCAGGATGTTGGCCACCGAGATGACCCGTGCGCGCAGCGCCTCTTCCGTGCGGTCCTGAATCAGGGCGTACAGTGGCACAATATACAGGCCGCCAAAAATACCAATCAACACCATGTGTACCAGGAATGTGTGGGCTCCTTCCGCGTGCCAGAACTCGTTGAGAGTGGGGTTTGACAGGGGTTCCAGGTTTCCGCCGATCACGGCAAGGGCGATACCCGCATAGGTCAGGCCCGCCGCACCGATGGGTACCAGCCCCAACTCGATACGTCCGCCAGAGAGTCGTGCGCACAGCAGAGAGCCGATAGCGACGCCTATGGTAAAGCTGCACAACAGCAATGCCACGAGGGTCTCGCTGCCCTCCAGTACATTTTTGCTAAAGCTTGGCACCTGGGTAAGGTACGCCGAGCCCAGCAGCCAGAACCACGAAATGCCAATAATGGAATAGAACACCGCGGGTTTGTGCCGAATCTCGTCAATGACCTTACGTACCGGGGGGACAGGGTTCAGATGGATTTTCAAATCCGGTACCGCGGGAGGCGCACTGGGAATAAAGCGACATGCCCAGTAACCCAGCAGTGCCACAGATACGATCATCATCGCGATCCAGGGGCTGCTACTTTCGGAATTGCTCGCGCCAGAGAGCACCGTACCGACAATGGTGCCACTGAGAATCGCCACGAAAGTGGCCATCTCCACCAGGGCGTTGCCACTCATCAACTCGGAACGACGCAGGTGCTGCGGCAGAATCGCATATTTGATGGGGCCAAAAAAGGCGGACTGTACGCCCAGTAAAAACAGCACGAGTAGGCACAGGGCATTGTTTTGCAAGAACAGTGCGGCGACGCCCAGCAGGCAGATTCCGATCTCTGCCAGTTTGATTCGACGGATGAGGAGGCTCTTGTCGTACTTGTCGGCGATCTGACCTGCGGTGGCGGAGAACAGGAAAAAGGGCAGTATGAAGAGCGCAGCGGCGAGATTATTGAGTGAATTTGCCGCGTCAGCGGTCAGCCGGAAGGCAATAAGTACCATTAAGGCACTTTTGAATACATTGTCATTAAAGGCGCCAAGGAGCTGCGTCAGGAAATACGGCAGAAAGCGCCGGGTGCGAAGAAGCTCAAATTGATTGTTATGTGCCATGCGATTGTCCGTCCGCGGTGCGCTTTCCAGAAAATAGAGGTTTTTCTTTCGAACCTGATTGTTATCGAAGGTTCTATGGAGATTCAACGGATATTTGCGCGTCGCTCGAGTACACCTGGCGTGCCCGATCAGGCTGGTCGGTGAAAATTCCATCGATGGCGTGCTCATCGCGCAGCTGGACCAGGGTTTGTTCAAAGGCAGGCATTCTATTCCGCTTTTTGGTCGGCAGGCCGGCAAACGGAGCGAGCGCATCGGCGCGTAGCGTGAACGGATGGACCTGAAGCTGGTTCTGCCGGGCAAGCTCCACGAAGGGCCGGCCTGCATCGCTAGTTTTCAGCATGCCCAGAGCCGGACCGACACCCTGGGCGTAGCCAGCGATCTTCTCCAGCCCGGCAGCGGTGAGCATCCAGGAGTAGTCATAGGGCGCCCAGCGTCCCGCCTCTTCCTCCATGGTCTCATTCCAGTCATTTTCTGCGATCAACTGCACCAGCGCGATATCCATATCCATTTCAGGCAGCAGATCGGAGCGAACACGCTGGAGTTCATTGGCATCGAAACTCTGCAGGAAAACCTTGTCCTGCGGTTGCGTATAGCCGTATTGCTTCAGGGTCTCCAGGGCCCGGCGGGCGATGTCCTTGCCTTCTCGATGGTGAAACCATGGCTTCTTGATTTCCGGGTAGATTCCGATGTCGTACCCGAGCGTTTTATTCAGCCCCTGAATCAGCTCAATTGCCTCCTCAAAGGTTGCCAGCTCGAAGCTCGATTTCCACAGCGGGAAGCGACCTGCAAATCTCGGTCGGGTGGTGTTGGCGATACGAAAGAAGGGGGAGGTGACCTGGAGCGTTTTCAGTTCGGCCAAGGTGAAATCAATCGCATAAAAATGGCCATCCGCTCGTGCTTTTTCCGGATAGCGGCTGGCGACATCGGTGATATTGTCGAGATAGAGATCATGCATGACGATCAGATGATCATCTTTGCTCAAGACCAGATCCTGTTCGATGTAGTCGGGCCGCATGGCGTAGGCGAGGGCCGTGGCCTCGAGCGTATGTTCCGGCAGATAGCCGGAGGCACCACGATGTGCGATGACCAGGGGCTGCTCCTCTGCTACCAGGCTGGCAGGGCTGCCGATCAGCAGAAGAGCAATGACGAAGAGCGACGTAAAGGGTATTCGGAACATACTAGGGCTAGTGTGTACGGGATTGCGGAATTCAGGTCACCCTAGCCCGGCCATATGACTGTTTGGTGACAGCGCGTGGGGGAGGGAACCTGTGGGCTCACGCAGCGCCGAGCGACACCAGAAGCCCAATCTGCAATTTGCAACAGAGGATGGTTGGTGGCGAACGCAAGGCAGGCGGTCCGCGTTCGCGCAAGGGGCAGTCGCAAACTGCGCGTCCGCCCCTTGTCTCCCGCTATTCGACCGGTGCTTCTGTGGTCCACTGGTAACCGTGAAACTGCTCGCGCAGATCCTTTTTACTGATTTTGCCTGTGGCGGTGTGTGGAAGTTGTTCAACGATGACGCAGTCGTCTGGTTTCCACCAGCTGGCCACTTTGCCATCGAAACTTTGCAGTATCTGCTGCGGATCGGGAGAGGCTCCCGGTGCAGGCACGATCACCAGCAGTGGGCGCTCTGCCCACTTGTCATGGTGCACACCAATGACTGCTGCTTCGGCAACACCTGCGAAGGTCATCGCGACGTTTTCCAGCTCGATCGATGAAATCCACTCGCCGCCGGATTTGATCACATCTTTGGTGCGGTCTGTGATACCCAGATAGCCCTGGGGATCGATTGTGGCAACATCCCCGGTATCGAACCAGCCGTCGGCGGAGAGTGCTGACTCTTCTGCTCGGAAATAGCGCTCACAGACCCAGGGGCCTCTCACTTGCAGCGCACCGAAGGCTTCGCCATCGTGTGGCAGTGCGGTGCCCTGCTCATCCACGATTCGCATCTCCACGCCAAAGCCGGCGCGCCCCTGCTTCAGGCGCAGCGCGCGCGCCTGTTCCGGTGGCAGCCCTTCGGGAACGCGGGCGTTGTATGTTCCCAGCGGGCTCATTTCGGTCATGCCCCAGGCGTGGTGCACGTAGACTCCATGTTGCCGCTCGAACTCTTCCATGATGCTCCAGGGACAGGCAGAGCCGCCTACCACGACACGGCTCAGCGACGGGATAGTCTGTTGCGCGTCTTTGAGGTAGTTGAGTAACGCCAACCAGACGGTAGGCACACCGGCCGCAATGGTCACGTTGTCGTCGCGCATCATACGTGTCAGTGTCTCGCCATCTGCCATTTTTGGACCCGGCAGTACCAGCTTGGCACCGACCGCCGGCACCGCATAGGGTATCGCCCAGGCGTTGACATGGAACATCGGGACAACCGGTAGCACGGCGTCCTCTTCGCTCAAACCGAAAATATCCGGCAGCAGGATGCAGTAAGTATGCAGCACCAGCGCGCGGTGGCTGTACAGTACGCCTTTTGGGTTGCCTGTGGTACCTGACGTGTAGCACAGGGCGGCGGCGGAGTGCTCGTCGAGCTCTGGCCACTCAAACGTGTCGGGCATATCCGCAATCAGTGTCTCGTAGCAGTGCAGATTCGGCAGGCTACTGTCTGGCATATGTGCTGCGTCAGTCAGTACAACAATACCCTCAACGCTCGTCAGTTTGTCGGCGATCGCTTCGAGCAGCGGTACAAACATGGGATCGACAAACAGCCACCGATCTTCGGCATGATTGATGATGTAGGCAATTTGCTCGGGAAACAGACGGGGGTTGATGGTGTGGCAGACCAGGCCGCTACATGACGTGCCGTAGTACAGCTCAAAATGACGGTAATCATTCCATGCGAGCGTTCCAATCCGATCTCCCTGCGTCGCGCCAAGTCGGGATAGCGCATGCGCGAGCTGAGCACTGCGAGCGAATGCTTCACGGTAGGTATACCGGTGATTAGGGTTGTCTAATGTGAAGGATACGATTTCCTGGTCTGGGAAATGCGCAAGCGTATGGCGGATTACACCGCTCAAATTGAGTTGGGAATTCATCATCAGGCCGAACATCGTCACCACTCCTTTGTTATTTTTTTGGCTGGTCTAGTCGTCAGTACAGCTTTGGTTTTTGAGTTACTTTGTTATCCGTGTTTGTCGAAATTGAGTGAGTGCAATTGCATTTGTGCGAAGAGCTGGCGACTCCTTGAACAGCGCCGCCAGCGGTATGGCGATATGGTTACTGCACGATCTTGATCCATTCTCCCGCTTCGGGTTCGCCGCGCGGATAGTATCCATTCAGCAGCCTTAACTGTTCTTCGGCGTATTCACCAATCTCCATATGGCGCGCCAAAGATGAGAAGGTCGTTTTGTCATTCGCCTGTACGTAACGAATCCTTCTCACGTCAGGTTGTTGGATGTCACTTTTACGCAGTGGGCGGAAGCTGCGAATACTGGTTAGGAACAGGTCATCATATTGCTCTGGCGTTTTCTCTTCGGCGGCTTCTGCAGCGAGAATACGTCCTTCCAGCAGATACTGGCGGCTGCCATAGTAAATGACAGCGACACGATCCGGGCTGGTTTCCGTTTGCGCGGGCAATTTTCCGGTATGCCCCTGCAAGCGGTATTGGTTGAGTTGCTCGTCATCCTTGAGTGTGCGCACGTCATAGGCTTCCCGCAAGGCCATATCCGCTGGTTGATTGCCGGACCGCTGATCTACCCGAATGGTGATGCTGGCGGTGCCGTCCGGGGAGGTGCCGACGATGGATGAGCGTTGGTTCTCCACTTTCCATTCCTGTGGGAACAGCAAAGAGAAGCCCAGACGTTTGTGGTTGTAGCGGTTCTTCTCTGACTGCTGTGCATTTCGCCCGTAAACGATACCCTCGGTCTTGTCCCGATAGTTTTCTACCTTCAGCATGCGTTTCTCTTCCGGTACAGCGAGTTCACCGGCGGCGGCTACCGCTTCCTGAAGACGAATGTCATTGCGCGGGTGGGTCGAAAAGACGCCGTGATAGGTTTTTGGCTTCTTGCCCTCAACACGTGCGCGACGACGGGCGAAGGTTTCCTGGTCCTTGAGCAGGCCGATTACGTTAATCATGGACTGCGGATCATATCCGGCGTTATGCATGTACTGTGCGCCAAAGCGGTCGGCTTCCAGCTCCATCTCCCTGCCGTAGCCCTTGACCGCAGCAGTGGTCCACAGGTTGGCCACATCGCCGACGACGCCACTGCCGGTCACCAGCACCGACAGGACAGATGCAACACCGGCACCGGTTGCTGCGGTTTTCTGACGCACTGCATGGCGTGCGGTGATATGGCCGACTTCGTGGGCGAGCACGGCAGCCATCTCTGCTTCCGAGTGCAGGTACGTCAGGAGGCCGCGATTGATATAGATATAGCCACCGGGCAGTGCAAAGGCGTTGATGTCCTGGCTGTCGATAATAGTGAAGTGATAGGTCAGTTCCGGCCTGTCACTGGCTTTCGCTACCTTTTGGCCTACATAGTCCACATAGGCGGTCAAAACCGGGTCGCGGTAAATCGGCGTGCTTTCGACAATTTTCTCGTGCATTTCCTTGCCGATGCGAATCTCCTTCTCCTCCGACATCAGCACCAGGTCTGGTCGGTTGGTAGCGGGATTAAATGCACACCCTGCCATTGCTACTACGACAAGGGACAATAGCAGCTTCGACAGCACATTCTTATTTTGAGTTTTCATTGTCGTTTGACCTCCCTAGCTAGTGGGACCCTGGCCCGGCAGCAAAAACTCCTGCAGCTGGGATGCCATGCCTTTACAGGCATTGGTTTGTACTCGGGCGATGAGTGGAATGGGTACCACGATGGCCGGCATGTAGGACGTTCCCTTTGCGTCTGCATTGAGTTTGCCCGACAGTTCCTGATCCTGGAAGTCCCATACAGATGCCTCGTAATCGGATTCCTTGTCCCAGGTGCCAAAGCCAAAACATCCTGCACCGCCGGTGCCGATTGAGCAGCCGATCGAACCGGCGCTGGCAGTGGTCTCTGTGGAGCCATCAATCCACACAATGTATTTCACTCCGAACTGCTCAAGGCGCTCGCGCACATTGGGAACTTCCATCAGCCGATCGAGAGACTTGAGGTGTAACGGGGCCGTGCGGGGTTCAAACCAGGGATACATGGCATCGACGAACTGCTGTTCGGGTATCACGGTAACACCGCGGTCGGGATCGTGAAGTTCTCGCCCTACACAGTCAATCAGGTCGGGTTCCGTTTCGTAGTCACTGGAGTGGCGCCGCCCAAGAATTACGACCGTATCACCCTCGGCGAGTTCACCGGAACTGCGGCGGTACTCATCGATGACTACGGTTGTGCATCCCGTTAGCCAGAGAAGACTGAAAAAAAATACAATCCTGGACATGGCAACCTCCTGTTAGTCCACGGGTTGATCGTTGCTGGCGGCATCCTGCGGAGCCTGCAGTGAGAGTGCACGCTGCTTGCTGGCCACCAGAGCTTGTATTTCCGGGATGCGTGCAAAACCCGTGTACAGTGTCGCACCTGCATCTCTCAGGGCGACATCAATGGCCTGTGCTAGCGCGTCTTCCTGGGACTTGAGAAATGCTGTTGGGGTTTTTCCATACGCGGTAATCACCCAGTTGGCGACTTGTTCGCCCTGTGGGTCATAGGCATGCATGTCGTATTTGATCCATACCTCGAAAATATTGACCCGAGTTTCCCTCGGCATGGTGAACTGAAGCTCCCGCACCTCCGGGACAATCACCAACTCCACACTGCCGGGTAACTCCTGTGGGTAACGCGCCAGCGGTATCGCATCGGTAAACATGGATGTCAGCACCGTTTCGAAGAGGTTCTTCTGTGCCTGGCCAGTGTTGATGTTCCATTCCTCGCGATCTTCACTATCTTCGTGATAGGTGAACTTTCGGAAATCCTCACTCAGGTAGAACCCTACGGTAAGCGGATACTGATTGCCCACCGGCTCAGGGTACTTACTGGAAACATTGATTGTATGTGAGCAGCCGCTGATCACCAGAGAGGTGGCAATGAAAAGCCATTGCACAGGCCGCATAATTCCATTTCTTCCGACAACCATTCTTCTCTCCTGAGCAGGGTATTACCTGCGGAAATCATTCAGTCCCACAAAAGTGCCCCCATTGCGATAGGTCAGTTCACGCATCAATGCAGCAAATCTCAGGCCGGTGGTCTGAAGATGCTCCGGGCGGGAAAACTGAATGGGGAATCCGATGGCGTGAATACGGACATTGCGCTTTTCTTCGCCATGCTGGGCATTGACGCGATCCACGGCGAGCATCACATTGCGAATTGACCGGCCGGTGAATTCATCTCCCAAAACATAAATACTGATTTTTTTATCCGGGTCATAAAAACTTCGGACGGCTTTCTGGATGCCTTCGACAGGGCTGGAGTTGCTGAAGGGATTCCAGGAGCCCAGGCGTTTGAGAATCGCTGAACGACGACCGGGCGTGTCGGGAATCCATTTGCCCCGGTAGTTGGAGAACATATAGTCCCCCATATCGTTCATGACCTGAATCCCCTTAACATTGGGATACAGATCCAGCGTGTTGACCATCTCGTCCATCATCCGGTCCCAGCCGTAATTAAACATACTGCCGGAAGTGTCGATAATGAACAGCACGTATTCGCTGTCTACGGGAATACCGCCAATGACATTGTTTTTGCGCTGATAGTTTTCCCCGAGCAGTCGCCGCATTTCTGCCGTCATTGACTGAAGGGCAACGGTCAGCTCGCCCTTGAGTTTGCCTTCCTCGCTTTCTCCCTCTGTACGACTGGCATACTGCGCTTCCAGGGCTTCCAGCTCGCCACGCAGATTGGCAATACGGTCCCGCTCAATATCGAGCTGTTCACGCTTGGCATTCAGGTCCCGATTGAGAATGCGCGTCTCGCCGCGAATCTCCGCAAGCTGTTGCTGCAAGTCCGCCACCCTGCCATCCAGGTCGAGTTCGGCTTCCTCCAGTACGATAGGTTCCACCGTCTTGGCAATCATCAGCAGCAATACGATGGCACCAAAGCCACAGCAGATCACGTCCAGAAACGAAATGCTGAACTCTTCAGAGGAGCGTTTGTTACGATTACGCCTCATGGCCAGTCCCTCGAAGGTGCCAGGAAGGAGCCGTCAGTCTCCATCGCCAGCTTCCAGAATTCGCTGGCGGCGAAAGGGTCGCCCTCCATGGGTGCCAGAATAATGTTGACCGGAACGCCCTTGGGCAGGGCTCTGACCGCCCGATCAAAGAGCTTGCGTCGCTCGCGCGCATCTACCGTATTACCGCGAGGCCGCTTCATGCCCTGTGTGGGCAAGCCGTCGGTGATCAGGATGATGTTGTCAGGCAGTGGTGACATGGTGCTGACTGCGGCAAAAACGCGCTCGAGACTGGTGCCGCCTTCCGGGGTTACCTCGTACAGTGCCTGTACGGCGTCATCGAGCTGGTCCCGATCGTCGACATTCAGCCAGCGATCCTCAGTGCCGGAGAGCGCAGCGCTAAAGCCGGTATTGAATGTGTAAATCTGGTACTGGCTGTCCTGCGGGAACTGTGCGGTAAGCCAGGAAACGGTATCCACGGCGCGCCGCCACTTGTCGGCCTCTCGCTTGGTTCTGGAGGACATATTGCGGATACGGATGACCTTGATGAGTTCGTCCGCCAGCATACTGGCGGAAGAATCCAGCAATACCAGGATCCGGTTACCGCCGAGGCGCAGGCCGGTCAGGTACTGGCGATCTCCATCGCCGACGAATTTCCGGACATTATTACCAAGCTTTTTGTTTTCCGCTTCCAGGTCTTTCTTCGCTTCCTCGAGCTTCTTCAGCTTATCCTGCAGACGCTTGATATCCTCTTCGTCTGTGTTGCTGTCGATCTCCGCAAGGTTGCCCTTGATCTCATCGATTTGCTCGAGGATTCTTCGCGCCAAACCCTGGGCGTCCGCCAGATCATCGGTCGTGGTGTCGAGGGTATTACGGGCAAGTACCAGGTGTTCCCGGCCGAACTCCACTTCTTCTTCCAGCAAGTTCACTTCTGCCGTCAGGTCCTGGTTCTTCGCCTCGATATCCTGATCGGTGCCGTGTTTGATAATCAGGAAAATCAGGGCAACCGCACCAAATCCACAGGACATGATGTCGAGGAACGACAGGCTTGCGGTGCTGAATCGCCGATTCTTACGCGCCATAGTGCTCTACACTGATTGCCGTGATGACCTGTTGTGTCTCCTGGGCGGCTTTTGCATTCTGCGCTGCAACAGCCCCGATGCGATCCCCGGCAGACAGGTTGACCGGTGCATCAATTTCTTCACCGTTCAGCATCAGCTGTGCTCCGGCATCCACTCGCATTGCCAGGCGCCCCGCATGATTGGTCACGGTTGCCGCCGGGTGCGTGGGTGGCGTTGGAGTGACGCTCAGTTTGCCATCCTGCCAACTGACAAATAGCGGCTGCTGGGCAGCCAGTGCACGGTTGCCAAACAGCAAGTGCGTTGCAGCGGCATCGGTTGCGCTGTTGACCTTAACCGCAACCTCGTTGGCGGGTGCGGAGGGGAGGGTGGTTACCAGTCGCAATGCGGCCGTCTCACTGTGTATCTCCTGCCAGCGTTTCGCCACGGCATTGGCGATCGCATCGTGGGGTAGCAGGTGAATACGCTCGGCTAATTGGGCACCGGCGGGAATGTCAGCCCAGCGGTGAGACACAAACACCACGCTGGATGCCTCGCTGAGAGTCTCAATCAGGGCCCTCACCCGGGAAAGGATTGGGGCAGATGCATCCTGCAGTTGGCGCAGGCTCACTTTCGCAGTGCGGTCCTCGAGTTCTGCCAGAACTTCGCCCTGACGCATAGCGTTGCTGATCCATTGCGGCATCAGGTCATAAAGCTGCTGTTCGGCTTCTGCGGAGTGCAGGGGATCAAAACGACACTGCATGATAAAGGCGTCGGTGAACACTCGTGCCCAGGCATCCTGAAGATGCTGCAGCCCTGCGTCACTGGCCGCTTCCGCCATATCCAGTACCGCCTGCTCATGGATGGCGACACGGCTGACCAGGGTCTGGTGACGCTGAAGCTCTACGTGCAGGTGCACCCCCCGCGGGGCCACACTGGACAGGCAGGCGGTGGCGCTATCTACCAGCCCGACCGCATTAACGGGGCTCTCGTTGACGATACCCAGAAGCAGGGCCAGCTGTTCCCGGGTAAAGTTACCGGGTACCGCGAGCATGACTTCCTGGGGCAGGTCGCAATGATCCGCAATGTCGACCAGCTGGCAGTAGGCCAGGTCGGCATGGTGGCGGCAGCGCGCATTCTCTGAACTCAGGGTTTCCAGGCTGAGCCGCCGCCAGAACTGGTTGTTGACTTGCGTTGGATGGCTTCGTGCCCGCATTTGTGCTGCGGTCCCTACGAGAATCTTCTGTGGCTCCACCACGGCGATTCCGGGACTTTCCAGTATTTCATCCGTGCCGCTAAACACCCGCAGCCCACTGTCATTGATTTCCAGTACACCTTGACCCATTGGGTTACTCCTGTCTGTTTAGGATCGCCGCGTTGATCCCGCGACGAACACTGGCACTCAGCTTACTTTTAGGAAGCGCAGCAGGTTGTTGTCACAGTAATTCTGCGTGTCGAGCACCAGTCGTTCCTGCATGAGCTGCAGCTGATGCGTAAAGAACATGATGACAATACTGATGACGAGCGCCACAAAGGTTGAGTTGAAAGCCACACCCAGACTGACAGTCACACCGGCAATGTCGCCCTCGACAGCGCGATGGGCCTGTGACAATGCCTCGCCGATACCACGTACGGTACCGATAAAGCCGATCGATGGAATTGCCCAGGTGATATAGCGGACCATGGCCAATTCCGAATCGAGGCGATCGCCCTCCGTTTCGCATACTTCTTTCACCGAGTTGGAGACGGCGGCGACGTTTCTGGTTGAGCTGAATCGTTGCAATGCAGTCAATAAGGCACGCGGTAGTAGAAAACTGCGCTCTTCTTCCGGTAGCGCCTGTATTGGGCGCGACAGGTCTCGCGCATCTTCCGGCAAAATCGGTGTGCCTTCACGGACATTGAGTAGCGCCTTGTCGAGTAATTTGCGCTCGCGCAGGCTGCGCTGGGCCTTCAAACCCATGATTGCCAGCGCCCAGAGCATCAGGACGAAACAGGCTTCCTGCTCATAGTCCCGCAGCACGATATACATGGAGCGTTGCTGGATATAGGTTTCTCCAGCCTCTTCGCGTGCGAGCTGCTCGGCGATCAACGCGTCGGCATTGGGGCGGATAATGGAAACGTAGATCGCGTGCACCAGAATCACCGCGCCCAGCAAGGCGAAGAGCTGGAACACAAAATCAGACGACTTGAATTTCATGGCTTTCTACTCCGTTCCGAATACGCGACAGTGATGCCTGTTCGGAAATACATTGTGTTGTTCTTGGCGCATAGCGCTTAAATATCGATAGGGAATGAGACTGATAAATCTTCAGAAATCTCTTCGGTTGCCCTGTAATCGTCGGGGTTTTCCTCGGATTGTCTACGTGGCTGGCTCTTTGGCGCAGGAGTTTTCACTTCTGCCTGCGCGATTTGTGTATCGGCTTCATTCTGCTGTTCTTCTTGTGCCTGGGGGGCCTGCTGCGACTCTTCCTGTTGTTCGTCAGACTGGGCCAGTGTCACCGGAGCCAGGCACAGCATGGCCGGCAGGCATACGGCGGCAGCGAGGCGCCAGTGTAATAGCTTGAGCAAGTGATGCTTGTGAATAGGGTTCATTGCCATAGTCTCCTTACTCTACCCAGCGTGCGACTCGAAAGCCGACATCGTTGCGTGGTTCCGCACCGTAGTCGCGGTAAGCGAGCCGCAGCTCGGTGAGGCCGGCGTGGCGCCAGCTGGATCCACGAATGACATGGTAGTCACCATCTTGCGGGCCCACGGGATTCTCCTCGCGGCGCATCGAAAGCCCGGTACCAATGGTGTACAGGTCATGAATCCACTCGGACACATTGCCGCCGAGATCAAAAATTCCCTGTGTATTGGGTTGGTAGCTGGCAACCGGTGCGGTCGCCGGGAAACGGTCGCTGTAACTGCGCAATACCGCCGGCACGAGTTGCGCGGCACTGTTATCGGCATAGTTTCCGGAATTCTTGCCAACCGGTAGCGAACTGCCCCAGGGGAATTTGCGCATGGCACCATTCTCGAAGCGGGCTATCCAGGCCCATTCGGCTTCAGTGGGCATACGAAAGCCATTGGCATCAGGATTAAAACCGGTGATGCGGCCACTCTGTGTCAGGTAAACCGGCTCCAGACCATCTCTTTTGCTCAACCAATTGCAAAACATGGC
The DNA here is from genome assembly GCF_056158985.1 of Microbulbifer sp. ABF4_148. Classification (NCBI taxonomy): domain Bacteria; kingdom Pseudomonadati; phylum Pseudomonadota; class Gammaproteobacteria; order Cellvibrionales; family Microbulbiferaceae; genus Microbulbifer; species Microbulbifer sp. ABF4_148. The sequence goes on along the minus strand of NZ_JBSWUI010000001.1, from coordinate 3,955,189 downwards.
TGCGTCAGTCCAGCTGATGTTAACCACCGGCAGGTTGTCATTGTCGAGGCTGACACCACGCACGTGGCTGGAGCTGTGCATGCGCTTGAAGCGCCGGAACTCCCGATTGGTGACTTCGGTTACGCCGAGATAGAAGGGGCGCGTCAGCGAGATCTGGCGGAGCACTTCATTGGCCTGGCGGCCCTGCTCACGTCGTGAAGACCCCATGGTGAATTTCGCATTCGGGCGCAGCAGGACCATGCGACCCCCTGCGCCATGATTGATTTCTGCGGGTACCTTGCTCCAGCGTGATTGCTCTGCGGTGAGCAGCACTGCACGAATACTCTGCTCCAGTTTGGCACTTGGAACCACTGTGGTCTGGAAGTCTTCATAGCCATTCTTGCGCACAAGAATCGAATGGCTGCGGGCGGGCAAGGTGAAGGTTTCTCCCGCGGTACCAGCAAGTTCTCCATCAATGTACACCTGGGCTTTCGGAGGGCTGCTGGTGACTTTGACTCGACCGAACACTGCACTGAGGTTGACGTTGAGTTCGCGCGAGATTCCGGGAGTCAATTCGACTCGACGCTCGATTGACCCAAAACCATCCTTGAACAGGCGCAGTTGGTGTACGCTCCCCGGCGCGAGTTCCAGCTCGATGGGTGTTTGTCCGCGAAACTCACCGTTGACGGTCACACTGGCACCAGAAGGGGTACTGGATAGCTGCAGCAGGCCATCGGCAGCGGCCAGCTCCACAGGTGTCAGCGCCTGGTCGACCCCGGCAGTGACGGCAACCGGAATACGGGCCGTCTTGTGCTCGGGTAGAGAAATTTCCACGACCCGATCACCCTGGATGAGCTCGGCATCGAGCGGTGTTGTACCAATGACCTGGCCTTCCACAGTGACCGTTGCGCCGGGTGGTTGGCTGCTGATTTTAACGTTGGCCCAGGCAGGGCGGAGCTTGGCCTGCAACCGCTGGGTATTGTCGAGGCCCTCGATATCCACTTCCTGTGTAAAGGGCAAATAGCGGTCGGTAACGACGGTAATCCGCTTGCGGCCGGCAGGAATATTCTTTGCCAGCCCCTGTTCACTTTGAATTTCCTCGCCGTTCACCAGAACCCGGACGGGCACGGGAGGATCGGCAACCACCTGCAGATGGCCCGGCAGGCGCTCCAGCTTAATGGCATGGCGACTGTTTTTTTCACTGGAAACTTCGACTTCGCCGCTCTGCGGCAGGTAACCCGTTGCACTGACGGTATAGCTGTAGCTGCCTGGCAGTACCAGATGGCCGTCACCGAGGGGAATCGCCAACCCGCTGACACTGACCTTTGCATCAGCAGGTTGGGTTTCGAAAATGAGCGTGCGTGAAATCAGCAGGTAAACGAGCAGCAGGACACCAAGGATCAAACAGCCCACAACGGCCATGGACCTGCCAGAAAACAAGAGCTGACGCTTGCCGACCTGATCCGCAACGGGGGTAAAGCTCACCGGTTGGATATGGGTGAAGTCATCTTCGGCGCGATTGTCTTCGCGCGCAGGTACCGCTTCCTTCGCTGTCATTCGTATTCCCTGTTACTGCGTACTTATTGAGTTATCGCGTTTCGGGGTATTGGCCTGTGACCAGGTTCCAGGCCTGCGCGCTATTCCTTGCGAGCACTTTTGGGTGCATTAAAGCTTAGCTCGCTGGCGTGCAGTACACGGTCACCTGATCGTGGTTTGGCGCTAATTCCATCTTATCGCGCGCACCAAAATTTAAAAGCCGTTCAGCCATAAACGCTCGCTTTTTGACCGCAGGGAAGGCGAACTGTTCGCATTTGGCCGGTGCAGTTAGCCGTTAGAGGCGCCGTTTATCTTTTCTGCACAGCGAATAACAACCACGGGCGGAGTTTCTCCTGGAGCCACGGTGAATTCCCTGCGTACATCCCGGTAACCATCGCGCCTGCCGACGGCCGTGTAGCGACCCGGTCGCAGGGGAATTTCGCGCTCGGCAAAATTACCCAGCTGCCCCACATGGTAGATGGTCACGCTGGTGCTGCTGTCGGACTGCAAGCGCACTGGCACGGGTATCAGCGCAAGGGTCAGGGCGCTTTCCAGAGACTCAATTTGTTGTGCCAGTCGCGGTGTGCCGGCGTCCAGCTGCCGCGCATCATCGAGCACAGTGCGTGCATAGCGGTTTCGTTCACTGCCACCCAGCGTCAGCGGATCCTTCAGCAGATCTTCCAGTTGGTCATCGAGGTTTGCCCGGGCTTCGGCCCGGGCTTTTCCGGTAATCGCGGAAACCAGGCTGGCATCTTTCTTGACCAGTTGGCTATAGCTCGCCACGGCACCGTGCCATTGCTCGGCGCTTTCCTGCGCGCGCGCCTTACTGAACAGCTGTTCAATCTGTGTCTGTACCAGGCCATTGCGAGCCTGTTGCAGGCCGATGCCAGGCTCTGGTGCGCTGGGCTTCAATGCAGCGGCGCGCTCAAATGCCTCGGTCGCTGCGCGAAACTTACCTTCGGCGATGGCGCCATAACCGGCCGACATGGCCTCGCTGTAATCACGCTCGAGAATGGCCGCTGCCACCAGTGGCAGCATTTCCTTGGCGGGGCGGGTTTCCGGATCGACGGCCAGAGATGCTTTCAGGGAGGTTTTCGCCTGATCGAGTTCTCCCGCCTCAAAGGCGGTTTTGGCTTTCGTGAAGGCCGCCCAGGCCTCCGGCAGTTTCTCTGTCCGCTCTTTGCCTTTGAGTCCTCGTGGATGCCCGTCGGAAATCAACAGAACAAGGTCAAAGGCCTGATGCGCCGCCTCGGCATCACCGTTGTCCAGAGCCGTATTTCCCTCTGCCAGATGTTGTTCTATACGCTCTGGAATACTGTCGCGGATTGCCTGCATCGCGGCGAGCGCCTGGCGGTATTGCTCCAGCGCCTCCATGAATCGACGCTGGCGGTAAATACCATCTGCACCAGACGCGATCTCCTGCGCGGCGGTGAACGCTTCCTCGGCCCACTGCTCGACCTGCCGCTCTCGCAGCTCTTCCTGCATTTCCAGGATGTCCTGCAAAACCTGCTGAACCATCCGGCGTTGCTGGGCAATCTCGGCATCGGTATAGGGCGAGGCCTTAACGGCTGCCGGTGCTGGCGCTGTGCTGATAGCAGGCAAGCTGGCCGCAGGGGTTACGCGAGGGGGTTCGACAGTTTGCGGCAGTATCCAGAAAACGCCGATCAGGCCCAGTACCAGACTGACCGCGATTGCGCCCCTGACCACTCGCTGCTTTCCTGCGCGAGAAGCAGTGCCTGGCGTTCGGGGTGCCGTTGGGCCGCTATCGGGGCTCGTTGAGGCAGTCTTCTGATTGTCCCCACCTGCGCCTCCAAAACTGAAGTCTGCAGGTTGAATCAGGTCGTCATTGTTTTCTGAATCGGCGTCGCGGTGTTGCATAGGTGTTCAGCGGTACAAATTATTCTTGGGGCAGGGCACCATCGCCCGCTGGTGTTGACTCAGCGCAGCGCGAGTGTGCCCTGTCTTTAGTTCTGAGCATCGAGCGCGCGTGGCGTGCGTTCGATACCGGTCTCGTTCAAAAGCGATTTACTGGCAGTGCTTCGCGCTAGATATTGGAATCGATCTCGCCCGTTTCTGCCTGATAAATCTCCCGCAGTATTTCCCGCCATTGCTGGTACTGGTTCTCTACGGTGCCGGACAAGGTGACGGTACGATCCTCGAGCTCGACAATTTGCGGTTCGACTTCAGCTTCCATGGAATCGCCCAGTTCCTGCAATGCTTCGATATGCATTTTGGCCTCACTGCGACGGTCAAAACCGCTTTTAACCAGATAGCCGCCGCCGGCAACCGCGACGTGGCCGGCCTGGCGCGCAGCGCCGCCACCGGCTCCCGCTGCAGCAATACCGCCGATGATGGCGGCAGCACCCATGATGGTGTGATTGCGGGCTTTCCGCTTCAGCTCACGCATTTGCTGAACTTCCTCGAAGCTCAGCGCGCGCCACTGCTGATAGGGGACCTCCATCGAGCGGACAAAGGTGCCGTAGTACCCCTGCAGCGTATCGACAAACAGGTAGTCGCGTTCGCGAATTCGGCGTACCCGTTGCAGCATCGGGTCGTCTTCTGCCGGCAGCGCGCGAAGTTCATAAATACCATCTTTGTTCTGAGTCAGGAAACGGTCGAATGCATGGGGTGAAAAGTTTCGCGCAAACTTCATTTCGGAAATGGTGCGGAGCTCCGCCAGATATTGATCTGACAGGCGCTGACGGTATACCAGCATGTCGTTGGCAACCTGGTTGTAAATGCCCTGGAAAGCATCACCTTCGGTTGGGTGTTTGCGATCATAGGCATACTGCGATGCGAGTTCGCTGTACTCCTTGGTAAACCAGGTGCGGCCGCTCGAGTCAGACACAGTGACATTGATGGTGAGCGTCTCACCATCAGACTGCACGATGCGACCTAGTACTGTGACGTCGATGTTGGTGCGCTGACTGGGAATGACACGGACGGCACCCCAGCCCTGACTGGACTGCAATGATTCCGCCAGCGTGACGGCAATATAGCGGGACTCGGCCTGGCGCAATTCGGGGAAAACCAGTTCGTCTTCACTGGCCTCCGCGGTGTCCAGTCCGGGGTCGAATTGCACAATGCCGACGTCGAGCAGGCGATCTTCTGCGATGGCCTCATCCTCGACGGTGAGCGGTTCAAAGGCCGTGGTGCGGACTTCGGTAGTGGTACAGGCGCCGAGTAGTAGCGCCAGCACGGCGATGGTCGCACTGGGCAACAGAGTACTGGCAGATAGTGATTGGATTCTTAACATGCGGTTTCCCTCTGCATTAACTACTGGCCGTTCTTGTATTTGCGATATTCCTCCCAGAGCCGCTCTTGCAGTTCCGGATCGGTTTCGCGCATGGCAGCCTCCCGAATTTGCCGGGCAACCACATCGTCATCATTGCCATCCGGTATGTCGGCTGGCACGACCGTTGCGGTAGCCTTGTGGTCAAATTCTCCTTTGCGACCTGCGGTCGGGAGACCGGGCCCGGTCGCCTGGCCGCTGGAGTTGTTCTGTTCGGGGCCACCGCCCTCTTCACCGCCGCCTCCGGGTGGTGCGGGTATCTCGGCCTCGGCAGATTCGATCAGGTCTTCCAGGGACTCTCCGGGCGGAGGCTCATCCATGGCTTCTTCTTCCTCAGCAGAGGCCGGCCGATTCCGCACGTAGTCCCGTTCGCGCAGGATCATGCCGTCGTAGCTGACCATAGTGGACTCGAATTCCCCCTCCAGCTCGGCGACGCGCTCTGCAGCACTGGCGGGTGCTTCATTAGGCGCGCTGCTGCCCGAGGATGGCGAGCCGCTGGCCGCGGAAGCCGAGCTGCTACTGCTGCTGGACGACGCGCTGCTCGATGACTGCTGGCTGCTGGCTGCTTCACTGGCGCTGGCGGAGGCACTGTTGCTGGAGGCGGAGCTGCTCGAAGAGGCGCTCGACGAGGTTTGCTCTTCCTCGGAAAAATCGATTTCCTCCGGCGGCTCTCCCTGACTGTTAGTCGACGGATCCGGCGGCATATTACTGTCTTCTGCCTGCTGCTCGGACTCCTGGAAAACCGGAGACGAGCGGCTATCTCGCCGCGCGGTGGGATCGGTCTCTCCCGGCGATCCCGGTCGGCTGCGCTGTTTGGACGTCGGATCGCCCTCACCGCTGGCGGAGGCTGTCTGCTCGCCAGATTCCTCGCCGCTCTCGATGCTGGGCCAGGAGCTACTCGGCATACTGCTGCTGGTGCTTGGCATAGAGGGCATCGACTGGCTGGGCGAGCTGCTGGACGGCGAGTTCGGCATGCTGGCCGTCTGAGACTGACTCTGCGATTGGCTCTGAGATTGGCTCTGAGATTGGCTCTGAGATTGGCTCTGAGACTGGCTCTGCGATGGAGAGCTGGCGGAGGGGGGGGATTGCTGTGCCGGAGGCTGACTCTGTGTCTGCTGGCTCTTACAGCCGCTGAGCACGGTCGCAATGACCACTGCCGAGGCGAAGGCTTGCCAGCGCATGCCCTGGCAGGGTTCACTTTTCTGGGTCTTCCTGGCTGTCATTCTTTTCTCCTGCGCCGCACGGGGCAGCGGTGTGTCATCACGATGGGCAGCGCGTGCCGCCAGAACCTGGCCTGGTGTTTTCGGCAAATAGGTTTGCCGTGATGCGTGCCCCGAAGCTGGTAAAGCCTGTGAACATAATCAGGCACCAGAATCGGTACGCTGCCGGGTATTTTTTTCCTTCTACCTAGTCACGAAAATCCGCGCACTTTTAGAGAGTGACGCGGATCCAATGTTCCAGCCCTGCTCGCGCGAAAGCACAAGCGAGACGCCATTCAGTCAAAAACGAAGCGTTGCACGACTCCCCGTGTATCGACGGGCTCGCCATTCTCAAAGCGGGGCCGGAACTTTGCCCGTTTAATGGCTTTGCGCACGCGTGCGCGCATGCTGACATTGTCCGAGGGGTTCGCACTCAAAATGCGAATATTGCGCGCCTTGCCAAATGCGGTGACGTCATAGGAAACCGTCACGTAAGAGTGGGGGCGGGTATCGCGGTCTTCTTCCAGCATCGGGAGATTCGGCAGCGCAGCCGGACGCCCGAAAATATCGTCAATTTCCTGATTGGTGGCGCCGTTGTCCCACAGTGCATGGTATGCCTCTCCGTAGGTTTTCCGCGCCGAGTGCCATTTGTTAAACATCATGTACCAGTCGCCGAGCTCAACCTTGGCTTTGGCCTCGGCTGCCGGGGGGGAATGGGGATTCTTCTGGTAGACGTCAACAATTCTCGCGATGGCGCGCTTGCCACTGCTGTAGCCAGCTGTGCGCAGGTGATTCAGCTCTGCCTGTCGAGCGCTGGGCGGATCAGCGGGCCCGCCAAAAGAGGTGTTGACCGACATCGCCTGCGCGGGCTCACCTTTATAGGTTGCGAGATAATAATGGGTGGCTTTCAGGCCGCGCAGTGCTTCGACCAGGCGCAGGTCGTCATCGCCATAGTTCTGGGAGATGATGTCGACGGCCATTTTGTAAAAGTTGGTTGCGCTGATCAGATGCTCAAACAGCGTCTCACCGCGTTCTTCCATGTAGGCATTCAGATGCCAACGGCTGAGCCGTTCCACGACCGGCAGCATTCGCGGGTCAGAGTTGCCGTAATTGCGCTCATGAAGCCAGAACAGATACTGCTGGTTGTCATTGGCGTCTTCCCACTGGTCGAGCGCGATTTGACTCTCGATCATTTGCTCGATCATCGGGACCTGATTCAGCGAGTAGAGACCCTCGTTGACCCGATTGATCAGCATGGCTCGCCGAAATTCTGAGATGGCTTCCTCATGCGCGCCGGTTTTCTGCAGCGCAGAAGCCAGGCCCATCAGCTGTTCATCGAGACCGGCGCCGTAGGCGCCATATTGCGCTTCGAGCTCCTCAATGCGATCGCGATAATTATCTACGGCTTCAGAAGGGCGCAGCTGTCTTTTGCGGGTTTCCAGAGGCTTGGAAGCGGCCTCGAGAAAAGCCGCAGGTGGGGCACCGGGGTCGGGCTGGAAAGCATCTTCCTGCGCCCACACGTTGCCACACAGCAGTGCTGTGGCTGTAAACATCAAGCCGGTAGCAATGACCTTGGAGGTATCTGTCTGTGTCACGGTTGAACCACTTCTATTCCATATTGTGTTTTCCCGGCGGGCAAATGCATGCCGCGCGCCAGGCACTGATCCCTGATGGTCCTTCGGACCTCGGGGTTTTCTCTCCCTGAAGTGTGGTTCTCTCTTTCCCTGACAGTGCCCGGATTGTTTGTATCCGGCTGCAGCGTTTTTTTGGCGGGGAACTCCCCGTCAGTGGTGCTGCAGTGACACGGCGTATCATTCAATTGATATCTGTGCCGCGTACTCATGAGTATAGCCAACAGGGTCGCGTCGACCCGCTCTCCTGACCTAAATACGGGGACCCGACGTACTTCGGATTAACCGTCTGTTCGAAGCGCGTTCTCGCGCGCGACGCCACGTGGTCAGTGGTTGAAGATGGCGTCACCGAGCGCCATCTGTTTTTCGCAGGTCTGGAGGCAGTATGGTTGATCTCAACCTCAACACCCGGCTATCTGTCACCTTACTAGAGTTTAATTTCGCGTCAAATTCCCTGAGTGTGCGCCGGTGCAAATTCCTGCGTTTCTCCTGCGTCAGCCCCTCTCTTGCCTTTAGCGCATGATGCATCCTAAAAAAGCCGGTTTTAGATCGCTTGTATTGCTCGCTCTGGCTGGCTGGTGGTTTGAGTATTTGGCGAAAGCGAGGCCAAGCGCCATAATCACCACAGATCACAGAGAGGAGAGTCCATGTGAGCGTACTGATTGATCCGGCGGTGGCGGGCGTACTGCGAGGGTATGAAATGCCGGAGCGCCTCGGATTTGGCAAGGTGATGGCGCCGGTTATGTTTCGCGCCGTCTGCCAGGACGGATGCTGGAGTCAGGGTGAGTTGCTGCCCTATGCACCGCTGAGCCTGGATCCTGCAGCCAAGGTCCTGCATTACGCGCAGTCCTGCTTTGAGGGAATGAAGGCGTATCGCATGCAGGATGGCGGGATCAGCCTGTTTCGTCCCGAGAGGAATGCGGCGCGAATGGCGTACTCGGCTGACCGACTATGTATGCCTCCCGTGCCCGAAGCACTGTTCCTGGAGGGCGTGCGTACAGTCGCTGCTTATTGCGCCAACCTGATTCCCGCCAACAGTGGCGAATCCCTGTATCTGCGTCCTTTCCTGCTGGGCTCCCAGCCGGACCTGTCGGTATCCGCATCGACCTCCTATGAGTTCTACGTGATCGCCAGTCCGTCGGAGGCTTATCACGCGGGCAACATGCGTTTGTGGGTGGAGAGAGAGGACGCGCGTGCTGCCGTCGGCGGCACCGGAGATGCGAAGGTAGGAGGAAACTACGCCGCATCCCTGAAAAGTATTTCTCGTCTCAAGGCGCGAGGTTTTGATCAGTCACTGTGGCTCAATCCGGGTAATCGCCATACTGTGGATGAGCTTTCAGGTATGAATTTTTTTGCCGTGATGGATGGCGAGTTACATACCCCTGAACTGAATGGCGCCATTCTTGAGGGGATCACCCGGGATTCGTTGATCGATCTGGCGCGCCACCTGGGTTATTCCGTGCATGAGCGCGCAATGGATATCGATGATCTCCTGGCGCTCATCGAATCCGGAACCTGCAGCGAGGCGTTTGCTTGCGGCACAGCGGCAATTGTCAGCCCCATCAGTGTGATCGGAGATGGCGAAAAAACGTATGCATTGAAGGAGGTTCCCGGCCCGGTCGCAGAACGACTGCGCAATACCCTGTTGAATATTCAGGAGGGTCGGGCTGACGATGTGTTTGGCTGGATGCAGGCGCTGGAGCCGGCAGTAATGGATATGCCGTAATACCGCATCAATGCCTTGCCCGCGGACGTTATGATCTCGAGCAATACGCGGCGGCGGGAATTTCCGCGCGATCAGGTTAAACAGTTGTTTGATTTCGGTCGCGCAATGTTTGGTGACGGGTGAATCGGTAGCATCTCGCTGAATGTGATGTTTCCTGTGGGAACGTAAAGTTAGCGCGATGTGCAAATACCGCAAATGTCGTTGACTTGGCCGTCCCGAGTGATACAACTGGAATCGCAATAAAAATAAGCTGGAACTCAGGGGACGACCTCTTGCGGTACCCCTCACTTTGACAAGTAGTATCCAGAGCAAATTGAGACTGGTTATCCCCGGTCACCCTCCCTCGGGAGGTCATTAGGAGGTTCAGCGACTCCGGTGACCTTTGGCAGTGAGGTTGGGTGAGGTTCCTCGCGATGTGTGAGGAGAACGGGATGTTAGGTTATGTGTACGGAATGCTGGTGCAGCCGCGCCAGCAGTGGCAGGCAATCGGCAAACTCTCCGAAAAGGGGCTTCGCCGCCAGATACCCTATGTCATCATTCTGGCACTTCTGCCGGCACTGGCATGGTATTTCGGTACCACACAAGTGGGTTGGAGTATTGGCGGTGGAGAGACCGTCAGGATCACGAGTCAAAGCGCGCTCTCGCTCGTAGGCGTGTTTTACGTGGCGATGGTCGGCGGTGTCATCGGGGTTGGCTACTTCATTCACTGGATGGCCAAAACCTACGGTGCCGAGTCCTATCCCATGAAAGGGATGGTGATTGCAGGGTTCACTGCCACGCCAATCTTTATCGCCGGCGTTGCCGGTCTGTATCCCGTGTTATGGCTGGATATCTTTGTCGCCATGATTGCGGTGGCCTACGCGGTGTACCTGCTGTACATCGGGATTCCGATTGTCATGGGGGTATCAGAGGAGCGTGGATTCCTGTTCGCCAGTGCGATTGTTACGGTATCGCTGGTGATGGCGGTGATCGTGATGGTTGGCACGGTTTTGTTCTGGAGCTTTGTGGCCGCGCCAGTTTTCCACTGACGCCGCGAAGACCGCGGGGCCTGGCCCCGCGGTAACCTGCAAATGCTTGTTGATCTTTGGGCGGCAAGGACGTAGTTCACGAATGGCGGGAGATGCTGCGACAGCGCTTCTGGCTTAGTCCGCCGTATATTCCGCGATGGTACCGCCGGTACCGCTTCCTGATATCGTGGCTTTCTCTCCTTCAGGTGCACGGGCTTCCCGCATCGTCATCTCTGTGTTGTTCTTCTCGGCGGTCCGCAAGGCTGTGGGCGCATACTCATATTCCAGTACGAGACCATTGGCGAGAGGCAATTGCTTTGCAATGGCCTGGCCACGGGTTAGCTGGAAATCCGCCAGTGCGTGGACGATGGCTTTGGGCTCGGTGTCCTCACAATGCATCTTCATGGCGTCGATCTTTTGATCTTCATTGATCACGCTATGGAGCAAAATACGCACACGAATACTGTCGCCTTGCAGGGTCAGCTGGTAGCCCGGGCCGGAGGGCAAGCGCATACGATAACGTTGTGCCCCCCAGGGGCCACCGCAACGTATGGCGAGATATTCATTGGATTCACTGGCGCCCTCTACCATGGCGTCAATGTAATTGTCGGTGAGCTGGAGCAGATCCTGTTGCACCGTAATACGCTGTCCGTCAGGCGCGACAAAATCTAAATACAGGTTTTCGGAAGCCTGGACATTGCCACTGGCAACCATTGCCAGGGCGAGCAGGCAGGATTTTTTATCCATCTTTTCAGGCCCGCAACAAACGAATGTGGTGTCGACACTACACACACTGTTGCCCGGGGGCAAGTGTCGTCTAATAAGGTGTCAAATCAGGCGGATTGCGTCGAGGGCGTGACGCGACCTGTCGCCGCTGATGACAGCTGGGCAGGTCGCGAATCAGCACGCGCGTCAGCGGGTAACGGACCGTTAGTATCGAATGATTGATGCAGCGGCGACGTGCGCGCGCCGCTGTGCAGCGCATTCCCGCAATTCGACAGTGACCCAGGCGGGCAACAGGTTGCAGGAAATGCGACTGGTTTCTGCTTCCGCTTCTTGCTGGTTTTTCTCATGGGCTTCCAGCAGGGCGACGTAAGCCCGGAAGCGTGCGGCAATTTTTCTCACGTAATCATAGGGCTCGCGGCCGCGGGCATAGCCGTAGCGGGCCTTTTCATAATACTTTTTCTCCGCGAGCAGCAGCATGGCCCTGTCGACGTTGTCGAACCAGACGTTGCGATCCCAGCCTTTTTGCTCTGCGAGATCCTGGGCATCATAGACATGACCCAGGCCCGCATTGTAGGAGGCCAGAGTAAACCACATCATATTCTCTGGACTGATGCCTTTGTCTTCAAATTTCCGGTGCAGCCATTCCAGGTATTTCATGCCTGCGCGCACGCTGGTTTCCGGATCGAACAGATTTTTCTCCCCAACCTGTTTGCCGGTGCCGGGCATCACTTGCATGAGTCCGCGCGCGCCGACCCAGGACTTGGCCTTGGGGTTGAAGGTGCTTTCCTGGAACATTTGCGCCACAATCAGGCGCCAGTCAAAGTCGTATTTGTCAGAATATTTTTTTACGAAATCATCATACGGCGAAATGGAACCGCGCACCGTCAGGTCTTCAATTTCGTCGCGCTTTTTGGCCGGGTCCTTGAAGTACTTGTTAAACAGTACACTTTTGAACTCCTGGACTTTCTTGTCACCAAAGAATTCTTCCACCGCCTTGAGTAGCTGGGGGTTGGTATCGCGCATCATCCAGGCATAAACGTTATCTTCGACGCGCAGGTCAATAAGGTTGTCCACATCCTGCCGCCAGGCATGTTCGATACGTACGGTGACATCGTCGGCGATGGTGAGGTCATACTCGCCGTCGGCAACTTTATCAAGAATCTCCAGATGGGTGAGCTCTTCCGGGGCAAACTCGACATTCACGTTGTCTACGTTCTTCAGCACATCAACCAGTACATCGTACTGGCTGCTCGATTTTAGAACGTGGATGGTGCGTCCTGACAGATCGTCGATGCTGTCAATCTTGTCATCGACGCGACCCACAATACTCACTTCTTCTTCCATATAGGTCGGCCCGAAGGCCAGGCCTTTGTCTTCGCGCCGTTCTGTTTTCGACAGCAGGGCAGCAGCGATGTCAGCCTTGCCATCGATCAGGTACTGTTGCAGGCTCTCGTGGGTCGGTGCCACAATAATTTCCAGGCGTACATCCAGCCGCTTGGCAAACTTTTCCAGTAATTCAAACTCGTAACCAAGAATACGTCCCTTCCACATGTAATACATACCGGGGTGGTTGCGGGTGATTGCCCTGATGACGCCGCGCTCTTTAATCTTGTCCAGGTCTCCGATAAATCGATCGTCGAATCTTGTCAGGCGAAAATGCCGAATGGCCTTGTTGTACTCTTCCTCCAGCATTGGCGAATTCTTGCGGAAGCCCCAGGCCATCTTGTGGGGCTTTTCACCGATTTTGTTTATCTTGAGATTGTCACGATACTGGGAGATCAAATCGAAAATCGGTTCGTTAATGACCGTGAAGTCGATATGTCCCAGAGAAACCTTCTCCGCGAGCTCGGCATAGTTGGTGTCGACGACCTCGAGCTTCGCGCCAGGAAAGTCCTTGAGTTTCCGACGGGCTATGTCCTCAAAGATGGTACCTCTGGTAACGTATACCGTTTTTCCCGCCAGCGAGTCGGTGCCTTCTTTAGCGTCAGGAGTATCTTTGCGCGAGAGTAATAGCACCTTGGCGTCGGCAATGGGGATAGAGAAATCGATTTCGTTGAGACGTTCCTCGGTCACGGTCAGGTTGTTGGCGATGATGTCGCCCTTACCGGCGATGAGCGCGGGAATAAGATCGTCGAAGTCCTCAACGTAGAGAATGACGGGTTCGAGCCCCATGTGCTCTGCCTTGCGTTTGGCTCGATCGATTTCGATATCCTGAAGCGTGGCGGCGCGGTGCAGGGAGTCTGAGTTGCTGATATCCGCGAGGATGCGCAGCTTGCCGCGCTTGCGAATCGCGTCTAAATCACCGGTTTCGATGTAGTTTTCGAAGGCGGCAATCGGCCATTCACCGGTTGTCTCCGGCGACCACTCGGCTTCCTGGCGGGGTTCGCCGCGCTCGGCGGGGCGGCCGAGTGGAGCATTGGGGTCATCGCGTCCCGTTCTGGTCTCGAGAGCATCTTGATCGGTGCTGGCATCGTCGCCAGTTACTTCCTGAGTATTGTTCTCCGACGTGTTCTGGGCGCTTTGCTCGGACGATGAATCCGCAGTGGACGGTTGCTCTCCGGCGTCGGCGGTATCCGCAGGTTGGGCCAGGTTATCTGACGGATTTGGGGCAGGCGCTTTCTCCCCACAACCTGAGACGATCGTCAGCAGGGTGACGAGGGCAAGAGTGAAAAACTGAGAAAAAAGTTTGGCACGCATGGCGTGTCCCTACAGCGGCATCTCATCAAATTTTAGATGGCGAATAGGAACTGGCATTCATTGTCGGCACGCTTTGGCGTGTGATGCAGCGTTTACTGCGACGCCAAACCGTAAAGGATGGCGCCGGGATAGCTCAATTGGTGTTGAAAGTCGTCGGTGCCGCCGATGCGCTGGTGGGTACCAGCCCCCTGAGGAGCAGGGAAACGGTTCTCTCCAGTAGCGGGGAGTCTGCTGGAATCGCTCCGGAGAGAATTTGATACTCGAGATAAAGCACCGATCCCATGACGATCTGTGCGGCCGCTTCGCTGTCGTTTGCGCCGAGAAGCGTGAAAAACTCCTCGATCATATTCTGATTAGCCTGGTTCGCGAGACGGATGGCACGGGTCAGCTGTTCGTTACGCAAGGCTTCGTTACGAAATGCGAGTTCAATCAGCCGCGCGTCCTTGTGTGATGCCTGGGAACGAACATGCGTCAGCACGAAGCGGGTTAATTGCTGGGTCAATTGCCGGCGACCGGCATTGCTGGCCAGTTCATCTGTCGAGAGTGCCCGGGCGGCCGCAAGACTTTCTGATTGCAGCTGTCTGGTATTTTCCAGCCCCTGCTCGACAAAATAAGTGAAAGCGTCGCTGATTAAGTCATTGAGGTCTTTGAAGTAGTACGTGGTTGCCGCGAGAGGCACGTCGGCTTCTTTCGCGACAGCGCGGTGGCGTATACCGCGAATACCATCTTTTACGATAATGCGCAGTGTCGCTTCGAGGATCGCTTTGCGACGTTGGCGACTGTCAGCACGTTGGGCGGGTCTACCGTGATAGACAAGTTCGGGTTGTCCGACATCAGCCATGGAATCGTTTCACCTGTCAAAAATCGAATTTTTTTAATTATTAGTGCGGCGGGCGTGGCCCGTGCGGGCCACTCATTATTAGCGATTACGGGCGCAGTGAACAGGGGCGACTCTGGCCAATTTAGGGGGAAAAAGATTACAGCCGCTTACGAAAGTGGTCGAACCCGAATGATCATTCAGGAAATCTTGCCGGTGGTTCGCACACGCTTGCTGCCGGTCACAACGACTGGTCTTGCACGCCGGCGTTCGATACCGGCGTCGATGGCATTTTTTGCAGCAATTAGCAGTCCGGTGACGAGGAAGGCTCCAGGTGGCAGCACGGCGACGAGAAAGCCGGGATAATTTTCTCCCAAAAGCGTGACTTTCCAGTCTGCTGCGATCGGGCCCAGCAACAGGTCCATGTCCGCAAACAAGGTTCCCTGGCCGACGATCTCGCGGATGGCCCCGATGACGATCAATACCGCCAAAAAGCCCAGTCCCATCATAAATCCATCGACAATTGAGGGCAGAATAGGATTTTTACTGGCAAATGCATCCGCGCGACCGAGAATTGCGCAGTTCGTCACAATCAATGGGATAAAAATACCCAGCACCAGATACAGTTCGTAAGTAAAGGCTTTCATCAATAATTCGATACAGGTCACAAACGTGGCAATGATCATGACCGAAATGGGCAGGCGTACCGTATCCGACATCTGATTGCGTACCAGGGACACCGCAAGATTGGAACAGGTGAGTACCGCCATGGTGGCGAGTCCGAGCCCAATTGCATTCACCACGGAACCCGTTACCGCCAGCAGGGGGCAAAGGCCGAGTAATTGCACCAGTGCGGGATTGTTTTTCCATAACCCGTTATGGGTGATCTCGCGGTAGGCCGGGGTTGCCATCAGGGCGTCTCCTGGGTTTCTGGCTGCTCTATTTCGACGGCACGTTTGGACACCGGAGCAGAGAAAATCTGCTCGTGATGGGCGGCGACAAATTCCAGCACCTTGCGCACCTGGGCGACGACCGCCCGCGGCGTGATGGTGGCACCGGTGAACTGGTCAAACGCGCCTCCGTCTTTTTCCACTCTCCAGAGGTCCGGTGTCGGGTCTTTTAGTGACGTGCCATTAAATTGCAGTATCCAGTCACTTTTTTTGATATCGACCTTGTCGCCCAGTCCCGGGGTTTCGCTGTGGGAAGTAACCCGGACGCCGGCGATCGAGCCATCGCGATTGACGCCGACCAGCAGGTGGATTGGGCCCGAGTAGCCGTCTTGTGTGACGGTGGGAATAATAACCGCGATGATCTTGCCGTCTTCTTCGCGGGCAAGATTGATGTCCCCCCCCTGGGTCAGGCCCAGCGTGGCCCAGTACTGGCGAGGGATTGGATAAGTGTCGAGTAACAGGTCGTTGCTGTGACGCTCCAGGGGGATGATTTCCAGGAGCGCCTTGGCTGCAGCCTTGCGCATTGCCTCGGCGATGGGTTCACGTGTTGTGACCTGGGTGACGGCGAGGGTGCCTGCGGTGGCGAGTGCAAACAAAGCCAGCACCACGGCGTTAATCGTAATGGATCGCTTGAGCATTACTGTCCCTCCACGTCGGTAGCTTTGCGTGCGGCTTTGTGACCGTAGGTTCGCGGCAGTGTGTAGTTATCGATCGTCGGTGCAGCAAAGTTCATCAGCAGCACAGCGAAGGCGACTGCCTCGGGATAGCTGCCCCAGGCCCTGATTACGTAGGTAATCAGGCCCACTCCAATACCAAAGATCAGGCGGCCGCGGGTACTGGTCGCGCCGCTCACCGGATCGGTGATGATGAAGAAGGCTCCGAACATGGTCGCCCCGGACAGGAGGTGTAGCAGGGGCGATCCCTCACTGAGAGAGCTGCCGCTGTCATAAAAGGCCAGGGACAGTAAAGCGATGGTGGCGAGCATGCCGACCGGGGCGTGCCAGCTGATAATGCCGCGGAACAGCAGGAACAGGCCGCCGGCAAGGAAACCCAGGCTGGCAGTTTCCCAGCCGACACCGGCCAGGGTGCCCCGACTGAACACCGCTTCTTCAGTATAGAGCTGGCTGAGCAGGACCGACTCATTCAGGCGGACCAGCTCGAGCGGTGTCGCGCGGGTAAAACCATCAACGCTATAGCTACCGAATACCAGCGCAAAGGCCTCGCCAATATCAGGGGCGCTGCCGATGATCTCCGCGGGGCCAACCCAGCGGGTCATATCTACTGGGAAGCTGATCAGGAGGACCACGTAGCCGACCATGGCGGGGTTGAAAGGGTTGTAGCCCATACCGCCATACAAATGTTTGGCGAGGACGATGGCAACGGCACTGCCGATTACGGGTATCCACCAGGCGCAGTACGGGGGCAGGGCAATACCCAGCAGCAGTGCCGTCACCAATGCGCTGTAGTCGCGCAGGTAGAACAGTACCGGGCGCTTGCGCACCTTCATGATGGCTGCTTCACAGGCGAGCGCCGTCACCGTGCACAGGACAATATTGATGAGCACGCCAATACCAAAATGCAGTACCAGTGCCAGCACGCCGGGGATGGTGGCGGCGGCGACCTGCAGCATGACTTTGCCCGTACGATCGCCGGAGACGCTGTGGGGGGAGGACAGGCGCATCAGGGACATCAGTTGGATCCCCCACCTTGTTGCTCGCGCATTTTTTCTTCCAGCTTGTTCTGCATTTTTTCCAGTGCGGTGGCAAAGGCGTCGACATTGCTGTCGTTCTCCGCCCTGGCCTTTTCCAGGCGCGCCTCCGCTTTCTTGACCCGCGCCTGCAGTGCTTCGATATCCGCGGCGAGTTTTTCTCCAGGCGTCATCGTCGCGCGAGCGGCGGCAGCAGCCTTGGCTCGCTCGATGGCACCCTGGGCGCGGTCAGTTGCGGGTTCTGCGGACGCGTTTTGGGGCTTGCTACTGGCAGAGGGCGTATCTTGTGCGGCGGTGGACGCCAGACGCTCTGCCTCAGACAGCCTGCCCTGGGCTTCCTGCAGTTTCAGCTCCGCGGCCTTCAATTGGGCGGCCAGCTGGTCCTGTTGGCTGCTTTCACCGGCGGCCTCGGCCTCAGCGAGCTTGCCCTGCAGGCGCTGTACCCGATGTTCTGCACTGGTCAGCGTGCGTTTTGCGCGGGCCAGCTGCTGTTCGGGGGTGGCCTGCTTGGCCTTTACCCGCGCCAGTGCCGCGGCCACAACATCGGCTTCCTCGCGCGCTTCCTTGGCTGCCGTTGTGTCGGCTTGCTGCTCACGCTGTTGGCGCGCGCGCTCTGCGGCTTCCTTGCGGGCGCGACGTTTGGCTTCTTTTTCCTGTTCGGCCTTTTCCAGGCGGAGTTTGCGGAATTCGAATCGCTCGCGGGCGCGATCAGATTTCTGCTTTTCTTCCTCTGCAGCGCGTATATCGCCCTTGGCCGCGCGGTAATACTGCACCAGAGGAATACTGCTTGGGCAGACGTAAGAGCACGCACCACATTCAATGCAGTCAAACAGGTTATAGGCCTGCAGTTTTTCCCGGTCATCGGCTCGTGCATACCAGTAGAGCTGTTGCGGCAACAGCGATGCCGGGCAGGCTTCTGCACAGAAACCACACCGGATACAGGCCTGTGCAGGAGGAGGTGGAGGCAGCTCGGTGTCGCTTGGGACAAGGATGCAGTTGGTGGTTTTGGTGACCGGAGACTGACTGTCCTCGATGGCGAAGCCCATCATCGGGCCGCCGATAATGATGCGCTGCAAGCTGGCACGGTCAACCCCGTGCTGGTCGAGGATATACTCGACTGGTGTGCCGAGCGGGACTTCAATGTTGCGCTGGCGTTGCAGGGTCTCCCCTACCACGGTGGTCACACGCTCAATCAGCGGCTCTCCGAAGCGCACAGCCCGGTAGACGGCACGCGCAGTCCCCACATTCTGGCAAACAATGCCGACATTCGCAGGAAGCCCACGGTTGGGCACTTCGCGGCCAGTCAGTATCTGGATGAGCTGGCGCTCGCCGCCAGAGGGGTACTTGGTGGGATACACCATGATGTTGAAGCGGGTACCTTCGGCCGCCGCACGCATCGCCTCGATGGCCTCGGGTTTGTTGTCTTCGATCCCGATCAGTACGCGCTCCGGCTCATCGAGAATGTAAGCGAGAATCTCTATGCCGGCGATAATTTCCCGGGCGCGTTCGCGCATCAGCATATCGTCGGCGGTGATATAGGGCTCGCACTCGGTACCGTTGATGATCAGAGTGTCGATGTCCGCTCCGCCGGGCGGTGAGAGTTTGACCGCAGTTGGGAAGCCCGCGCCGCCCATGCCGGCGATACCGCAATCGCGGATTTTCTCCAGCAGCTCCTCGGGATCTTTCTGGCGAAAATCCTCACAGGGCTGCAGGTGGCACCAGTGGTCCTCACCATCTGTCTGAATGGTGATGGCATCACCGAGAATCCCGGATGGATGCGGTATGGGTGCAGGCTCGATGGCAACCACCTTGCCTGAGCTGGGGGCGTGCACGGTACAACTGACCAGGCCGTCCGCCTCCGCGATGGGTTGTCCCTTGAGAACGTGATCGCCCAGCTTTACCAGGGGAATGGCCGTGGCACCGGCGTGCTGCGAAAGGGAGACGATCAGTTCCGGCGCGAGCGGAATTTTGCCGATAGGCTCCCCGGTCGACTGATGCTTGTTCTCCGGAGGATGAACACCACCGGGAAAATCATTGGGGACCAGTGCGCGGGCTTCTTCGCGGGCGATCAAGCGCGCTTCGCGGTTTGCACGACGTTCACTGGCACTCTCGCGGGATGAAGGCAGCTGCTCGGTACTCATGCCACATCTCTCCTGTCGCTGGCGATCAACTGCACCCCATCGATGGGCTTGTCCGGGTGCCAGCTTTGCATGGGGAGCTCGAGCGGGACCATGTCGATACAGTCGACCGGGCAGGGCTCCACGCATAAATCACAACCGGTGCATTCATCGGCGATCACCGTATGCATGTATTTGGCGGCGCCGACGATGGCATCGACGGGGCAGGCCTGAATGCATTTGGTGCATCCAATACATTCGGCCTCGCGGATGAAGGCGACTTTCTTGACGTCTTCAACACCATGCTCGGCGTCGAGCTCCATCGGCTCTACATCCAGCAGGTTGGCAAGCTCATTGATGGTTGCCTGGCCACCGGGAGGGCATTTGTTGATCGAGTCACCATGCACGATGGCTTCCGCATAGGGCCGACAGCCCGGGTAACCGCATTGGCCGCACTGGGTCTGCGGGAGCAGCGCATCCACCTGGTCTACCAGTGGGTCGCCCTCAACGCGGAAGCGAACAGCCGCAAACCCCAGCAGTGCGCCAAAGGCGAGCGCCATGCCACCCAGGACGAGTAAGGGTGTGGAAATTTCCGGTAACCAATCCAGCATTGCGATCCTCCTACACCAGTCCGGTAAAGCCCATAAAGGCCAGGGACATCAGCCCCGCGGTGATCATGCCAATAGCGGCACCGCGAAACGGGGTGGGAACGTCTGCGGCGACGAGGCGCTCACGCATGGAGGAAAACAGAATCAATACCAGGGAGAAGCCGACAGCGGCGCCGAAGCCGTACAGGGTGGATTGCATAAAGCTCTGCGCTTTGATGGTGTTCTGCAGGGCAACGCCCAGCACTGCACAGTTGGTGGTAATGAGAGGCAAGAAAACACCGAGTACCCGGTACATCAGTGGGCTGGTCTTCTCAATAAACATCCGCGCGAACTGCACCACCACCGCGATGACCAGGATGAAAGATATGGTGCGCAGGTATTCGATACCAAATGGCGCCAGCAGATAGGTGTTGACCAGGTACGAGCAAATGGATGCCAGCGTCAGGACGAACGTTGTCGCACCGGCCATCCCAACGGCGGTTTCCAGTTTGTTGGAAACGCCCATGAAGGGGCACAGGCCGAGGAACTGCACGAGCACATAGTTATTGACCAGGATGGTGCTGAGCAGGATGACGACAAATTCGCTCATTGAATAGTCCGTAGGATGGTGCGGCGGAGATAGCCCCGCGTTTAGCGATGCTGCCCGGAACAACGCAGCGCCACCGCAAGCTGCTTTTACTGGACGCCGACAACCCCAAATTCGGGCCGGATGGGCGTGCAGCTCGCTATTATCGGTGCTTCGCGCGAGGTGTTCAACTCGCCGCCAGCGCGGCGGGAAGTGCGGGGAGCGGATAGGGCGGGGAGACGCACGATATGGGGATGCTCCGTACCGCGGTTAGAGCGGGGCGGTCCGGGAAACCGCCCATAGTAACCGGTAGTCTTTGCCGGTTGGTCAGGCCTGGCTGGTTTCCTCTTCTGCGGGCACCCGGGCGGTGGACGCCTGTCCATCCGTGGCCGCAGTGGGTTCGGATGGCAGTTTCGCGGCTGCCAATGCGTCGGTTTCGGTGGCGGGCTCCGGCGGGATGTAGGTCGGCACAATGCTTTCCTGGTTTTTCAGCGAGCGACGGTTACGGCGGAGCATGTAGGCTTCCAGCATATCGCTATACAGGTGGATGGAATGGAACCCGGCGATGTGCTTGATATTGAACAGGTTGCCGATCCACGCACGCCAGATGCATTGGATACGCCAGAAAAAATTGGGCGATTGGTCCACGCGCATTTTCTTGAACGGGAAGCCGTAAGTGTCCGGTTCATTTGCTGCAGTTTTGATGAACACCCGGAAACCGGTGTGGTAGTACCCCAGCAGCTTGTGCCGTAGCCAGTTGGCAATATGTTGTGTGCCGTTCAGGGGGATCAGGCGCAGTAGGGCCAGAAACCCGCTGAACCCGTAGCCGAATGGCACCATGGGCACCGGGTCGCCGCCGATCTCGAGGCGGTAAACCGGGGTTTTGACCGCACGGAAATAGGCGCGATCGCCGGTGCGCGGGCAGCCATAGACATAGGTCGCGCCGTCGCCATCGGGGTTTAATTCCCTCGTGCTGATCAGGGCCAGCGCGCCCCCGAGGCTATGGCCGAATGTGAACAGAGGGACCCCGGGATGATCAATCAGGTCCTGTTCCAGCAGCGACCGCACATTCTCGAAGGCTGCCTTGAAGCCGGAGTGCACCCGGCCCTCGTTACCGGCGGGCACAAGGGGAAATTTCAGGTCGGTGACGATGTCGCCAGCCTTCATCTCTGTGCCGCGAAATACGAGTAATAGGATGGGGTGTCCGCCACCATCCATTTTCGCCATTAACGCCTGGGTGTCGCCCGTATCGTAGAAATTAATTGGCTCAAAATTATTGTCGCGCAGGGTTTCGCGAATGCCTTCGGCAAGCATGCAGTTATGACTGTGCAGGTGCCGGCTCCAGGATGCGAGAATGGCTTTGCGTTCACTGTCGGAGTCGGCCTCGCCGAGACGTTTCAATATTGCCGTCAGGTCGGAGTCCGGTGTGAAGGGCTCATAAACCAGGCGCGAGAGCTCTGCGCCGATGTAAGCCATGCGGTCGCTGTAAGCGGCCCGGCCGCGCGGGAGGCCTGTCAGGCGTTTCATTCCTTCGAAATAGGTCATGGGCATTCCTTGTTATGTGCCGGAAACATCCGGAGTCGCCGTCGCAGAGTCTAGCGTGTTTCACAATGGATTGTGAGCACCTCCTGACCGCTTGGGGCGATAGCCCGCTGGCGATCCGGCAGAGTGGGAAGGGCTTCAAAAGTTGCTTTTCGCGCCAAAAGGCAGATCTGACAGCAGGAGATTGCGTACTGGTTATCAGCCACACTTGCGAGTTGCGGATACAGCCCCAATAACGTGTGGCACAAGGTCGGTGAGCTGTAGTGCGATGTGTCCCTGGTGGATCAGCAGCTTACCTTACATTTTCGGAAGATGGAGCGTTCAAATTATGCCCGCAAAAGGTTATACGCCACCCAAGGTCTGGCAATGGGAGAGCGACGATGAAAACGGTGGGACTTTTGCCAAAATCAATCGTCCGGTCGCCGGCCCGACTCATGACCAGGAGTTATCCGTCGGTAAACATCCTCTGCAGATCTACTCGCTGGCAACCCCCAACGGGGTGAAGGTCACGGTGATGTTGGAGGAATTGCTGGCGTTAGGCCATACCGGCGCCGAGTACGATGCGCACCTGATTAATATTGGTGAGGGGCATCAGTTTTCCAGTGGCTTTGTTGGGGTGAATCCCAACTCGAAGATTCCTGCATTGGTGGATCGCAGTGGTGACAAGCCGATTCGTGTTTTTGAGTCGGGAGCGATTCTGGTTTATCTGGCGGAAAAGTTTGGTGAGTTCTTGCCAGAGGATCCGGCCAAGCGTGCCGAATGTTTGAGTTGGTTGTTCTGGCAGATGGGAAGCGGCCCGTTCCTCGGCGGGGGATTCGGCCATTTCTATGCTTATGCCCCGGAAAAGCTGGAATACCCGATTAACCGCTACACCATGGAGGTCAAGCGTCAGCTCGACGTACTGGATCGACAGCTGGCCTACCACCCTTACATTGCGGGGGAGGAATATACCATTGCCGATATGGCGATCTGGCCGTGGTACGGCGTATTGGTACAGGGCAAGCTGTATGATGCGGGGGAATTCCTGGACGTGAACTCCTATACCAATGTCGTGCGTTGGACCGAAGAAGTTGCGGCGCGCCCTGCGGTCGAGCGTGGAAGAATGGTCAACCGGACCTGGGGTGAACCTGAGGAACAGCTGCATGAGCGTCACGATGCTGCGGACTTCGATACGCGAACCCAGGACAAGCTTGCGAAAGACACATAAAAGACACATAAACAGCAACGCCGCGGGCGATTGTACAGCTGAATTTTTCCCAATGGGCCGCCGTTTCGAGCGGCCGCATTTTTCTATTCGGTACCCGTGAAAACATCACTCTGATAATGATTGCAGCGTTTTCGCTGGTTTGATTGATGCCGTTGCGAACGTTCAAGGTATTGGGAAGTTGGATCTCCGCACTGTACCCTTCAACGTTAAAATGTCGGTTTGAAAACCGTTCGGACACTTTTTGAGGATAGCGTGATGAGCCTACCGATGTTGACCGCGTTTTTTGGATGGGCAACCCTGCTCAATCTGGTTGGGTTGGTACTGGTGTTTCTTGTATTGACCTGCGCCTCCGGACTCGTGACTTCGATCCATCATCGTTTTTCGGGTCTCTCTGTCGATGAACTGAAGTCCGTATATTTTCGTTTTCTCGCGGCGTACAAACTTGTGACAATTGCATTCTTTCTCGTACCCTATATCGCCCTGCGGATCATGGGTGGCTAACATCTTATGCGCGATGCCTGGTGCCAGACGCCGATTCACAGGGACAGCAAGCAGGAATTTGGAAAGGGTATTTGGGTAGTAAGTAGGGTAGTAAAGTAAGTAGGGTAGTAAGTAGGATGAATAGTTGTATGACAAGTTGGACGCGCTTTGCCGTACTGTTTGGTTTGGTGTGCGGGGTCGGCCTGTCCGCTCAGGCGTTGGCGGAAACCCGCTTTGTCTGTACCAGTGGCAGCGCAGAGAGAATTATCGAAGTGGTTTACCAAAATGCGCCCCAGCAGATTCCCTGTGAAGTGCAATACACCAAAGGTGAGCGAGTCGAGTCTTTATGGCGTTCCAGCAATCAACCCGGATTCTGCGAGGCGCGGGCACAGGAGTTTGCACAAAAGCAAGAGGGGTGGGGCTGGCAATGTAGCACCGCTGTTTCGTCCGAGCCCAGAGAGAAAGTCATGCAGGAAGAGACATCGGGTGAATGAGGTGCGTTTGCCAGAGCCAAGTGGAAAATAAAAAGGGGTGCTAGGCACCCCTTTTTTGTTTTATCTACGCGCTCGATGCACCTGCCTGTGGGTTTGTGGCTTGCTTGATCAGGAAGATCAGCTGTTCCTTATGCGCCTGCGAGCCCGCATCATTTCCGCGGGTATCCAGTGCTTCCTCAACGCGCTTCAGGGAATAGCGGGCCAGTGCCTGTGATTGCTGCAGTGTCGCGTCTCCTTTGGCAGACAGGCTGGCAATCAGTCGATCGACATACTCCCTTTGCAGGGCCTGCCGGAAGCTGTTGACATTGCCTTTGGCGTCGGCGGCAAATATTGCCGCATTCAAATCACCGTACAGCTCGGTCAGTGAATACTGGTTGCCATACAGAGAGGAATCCTGAATGCGCTTGTGTACGACCGGGTGTAACAGGTGGTCCAGTACCACTTTCTGAATCGCCAGTTTATGGTCATGTACCTTGGGATCCTCTGTCTTGCCGTAGAAGAAGAACCAGCGACGCTGTTGCTGCAACTGACGCAGCAGTTCTGGCGAGGTCCGCAGGGCTTCGGGGGCAAAAACATAGCGGCTCAGCACGTCCATTGCGCGCTTTTGCTCTGTCAGGGAAACCGGCGTGAACGGTGTCTGGTCTTCCCGTTGCCCCACCATGGTTCTATCGGTCATGACACCGCCTACGTAGCGTGAGACCGTCTGTGCGGCACGGCCGTAGTAATTCATGGCAAGGCCCGCGGCGTGTACCAGCTCCTGGCGGGATTCCCCCTCTACCAGCAGTTTGTCCGTCATCGTATCCAGCATTTGCTGGCTGCGCTGGAACTGAATTTCGGAATAGCCGATCGCGTCGTCGCTCATATCCCAGATATTGATGCGTGGATCAATACCGGCACCGGGTGCCCGCATATCGTCGGCATCATTGGCAAACGCCAATGCCGGGTCACTGGAGCGCGCAAGGATGGCGGCCAGTCGGGTAGCTTCCTGCTCCGGATCATCCACAGCTGGCGAGTAACCGTATTCGATCGCCCAGCGATCATAGGCACCCGGCTGGACGGTGTAGAACTGCCCGTGTGATTCACCATGTGGTGCCAGATTGGGCGCAGGGTAATCCATAACCGATGCCAGTAAGCCACCATCACGGGTTTTTGTCGGGTTGAACACGTCAGCCAGAGAAGTCATTTGGCTGGCGATGAAGTTGTGGTTCAGGCCGAGCGTATGGCCAACCTCGTGCAGGATCAGGAAGTACAAAAACTCTTCTGAGTAGCGATCCAGCGTGTTGGCCTCCACATTCGCAGCAGACAGTGCGGCAAACCCCAGTGCCCCGCCTGCATAGAGTGCGGAATGGTCATGGGTCGGCAGGGCGCCGGATGCCGCATTGGCCGTCGGCAGGTCAAACAGGCGGGATTCAACCGACCGCATTTGCATCGCTACCAGTTCCAGCATGATATCGGCACCGAGGATCTGACCGGTCAGCGGGTTGGCGACCGAGGGACCATAGCCGCCGAACAGCGGTTTGGGCGAAGCGGTCCAGCGCAAAACGTTATAGCGCAGGTCGCCAGCATCCCATTCTGCGTCATCTGGCTGCACTTTTACCTGTATTGCGTTCTTGAAACCCGCCTGTTCGAATGCCTGGTTCCAGGCGAGTGTGGCATCACGGATGGTATCCCGATACTCGAGTGGGGTGGTGTTCTCAATCCACCAGACGATAGGCTCGACCGGTTCTGACAGCGCTGCGCTCGGGTCCTGCTTGACCAGATGCCAGCGCTGGATCAGATCGCCGTAAGGCGCGACGGTACCAGCGGTCATGTCTTGCTTGAGGGCAGAAAAGTAACCCAGTCGCGGGTCATCCCTGCGCGGTTGGAAATCACTTTCGGGAACCTGGATCAGGCTGTGACGCACGCTGAGCGCGAGGCTACGTGGGTCACCGACGGCGTAGTCTGTGATGTTCAGGCCGTATTCTTTGGGCAGAATCGGCTCCGGGTTTTCATAGACATACTCCACCACTACGTCGGTGTTCTCCGGGTAGTTGTGTAATGCCACGAAGCGGGTCTTGTCGTTGTTGAGCTTGCCCAGTGTCAACTTCTGTCCTGGTTTTGCTTCCGGGTCGGGTGATGGCTTGAGCTGGCTCAGCGCTTCGGACAGGAACAGACTGTCGACGTTAATGTACAGCGCGCCACTCTCTTTATCTTCTGCCTCGATTTTCAGAGAAGCCAGCAGAGGACGGTTGATATTGGCCCGACTGGCACGGCTGACCGCATTGTTGTCATCGAAGGTGAATACGGTGTTTTCCTGCCGAATGTGAATTTTGTCGAAGTGTCGCTCAAAACGGATAACCTGTGGCTGATGATAGGCCCCTACAAATTGGCCAAAGTCACCGACACTACCCGGACCATTGGTTACCTGCATATAGTGCACAACATCGACATCAAGCTGGTCGGGCTTGAGGGCAAGATGCAGACTGCCGGTGGCTTTGTCCTGGTAGAGGTTGAATAGTCCTGCCTTTGAGTGTGCATCACCGGTAATGGCAGCGACCGATTTGGTTTCTGCTTCCCCACCAGCTGCTGAGGTCTCAGTTTTATGTCCACAGGCGACAGCGAAGAAGCTGCAGCTGGCGATCAGCGCAAGCGTGGACGCAAGATGGCGTTTGGCCATAGGTGACTCCCTGATTATCTGATTATTTGGGTACCTCTATTGGCTGGATACTGCTGGCCGGATATAACCTGACGAGTGAAACAGAGTTAGACCGGACCTGTCTACGTTTCCGCGATTACAGCGGATTTCGAGTGTCGAAATTGGCGCTATAAAGACTCGAGTAGCGCAAACAGGGTTTCTTCGATCGGCACGGAAAGCTTGAGAGAAAGCATGCTGTCTGCCCGGGTACGGCCAAGCGACAATGCCGCAATCGGCTGTCCGCGTTCATTGGCCTGCCGACAAAACCGAAAGCCTGAATACACCATGAGCGAAGAGCCGACAACGAGTAAAGCGTCACTATCGCGCAATGCCTGTGATGCCTCCGCGACACGTTCCGTTGGCACGCTGTCGCCAAAAAAAACGACGTCAGGTTTCAGGGTGCCTTCACACCGTGGACAATTGACGATGCGAAATGTCGAAAAATCGACTTCCAGATCGGCGTCGCCATCTGGGGCGGTCTGGGCCCGGAAGTGCTGGAAGGCGGGATTGAGGGAAAAATGGCGCTCATGGATATGGTCGCGGCTACAGCGAAATGCACAGGCCATGCAGATGACTTCATCGGCGCGCCCGTGTAAGTCGATGACCCGCCGGGTTCCTGCGCGTTGATGCAGGCGATCCACATTCTGTGTCACCAGTAATTGGATGTGACCATGTTGTTCGAGTGCAGTGAGAAAGTGGTGTGCCGGGTTCGGTACTGCATTCCGCAATAGTGGCCAGCCCACCAGGCTGCGCCCCCAGTAGCGCCGACGCGTTTCCTCCGAGTGCATGAAATCATGATGCTGAACGGGTTGTGGACGCTTCCACTCCCCTTCCTCATCGCGGTAATCCGGGATGCCCGACCCGGTGCTGACGCCAGCGCCAGTGAGGACGAGCAGTCGCGGATGCTGTCGAATAAAGTTTGCCAGCTGCTCTGCAGCGAGTGCAATTTCCGCGGTATTGGCCATAGTCGGGGAGCTCATGGGCAGAGGACGTCGATCAGTGATTTACACATTGCAGTGTACACCGCGTGAGGGATCGTTTCCGCTGCAGGTCCGCCGAGTGTCGAAACCGCAAGGGGTTACCAGGTGCGCATAGACAGCGCGAAGCGCACCAGTTGTGTGGAATTCGGATAGTTGAAAAAACGCTGGGCAATAAATCCGGCGGCGCAAGCCAGCCCCAGGGCGACCGGTATCGGCACCCGGGCGATCTGCTGTTGAAGATCACTGTGCTGATGCTGCAGCAGCTGGCAAGTTGACTGGCGTTGCTGATCCATATCCCGGGCGCACGCCTGAATCTGTTTATCGAGTTGTCTCAAAGACATCGTGGAATGCCTCTTTTACCTGTTGCTTGCTTTGGGTGAAGCCCACATAGCCACGCAGCTTGCGCAAGCTCAGCAAGATGATCAACGCCAGTAAAACCTGGAACCCAAAAAATGCGGCAAAGCCGATATAGGCGGATTGAGAAAAGTAGTAAGCGATCACGCCAACGCCAATGCAAATGGTCAGGAAAAGCAGCAACATCAGCGGGACCAGGACCAATTGCAGCACCAGCATGCGCTTGCTGGCAGCTATGGTCTGGCGAAGTTCCAGTGTCACCAGGGTTTGCAAATTGTCAAACCAGCTGGATGCCTGCTTGAACGTCTCCTCTACGCCGGCGAGCGTTGCATTGAATTGGGCTTGCTGTTCGTCAGTGAAGTCGCGGGTCGTATCTCGATGGTCATTGTCCGTTGATGTACTGGACGCTTCCCGTTCAGGGTCTTGCGGACCGTCAGGCGTTTTGGGGTTCACCATCTACTGATCTCCGGGGTTGCTGTTCCCTGAACTGACTCGTAGTAACAACGATCGGGCACCCGGTGTGGTGTGCCCGATAGCAAAGTTGCGCGACGAAAGCCTAGTGTCGCAGGGCCGAATTTCCAACGAACCAGTGGCGGCGATTCGCGTGGCTTGAACTGGGTCGATTATTTCAGGATTTTCGCAATCACCCAGCCGACCGCGAATGCACAGCCCACGCTGACCAGAGGGTGATCTTTAATCGCAGATTCGACCCGCTGTTCTATATCAGTCGCGCGTTGTTTCCCTGCCTCCACAGAGGATTTAGCGCGTTCCTTGACTTGGGCCGCAGTATCGCTGGCTGCCTCCTCCGCGAGGTGGTATGCCTGGTGCAATTTGTTGCGGCTGCTGTTTGATGCGTCTCCAAAGGGTTTTGTGCTAGCCATGATAAATGCCTCACAGTAAATAGACTGCATGGGAATCCTAGTGTGGGATATGTCAGGAAACACAAGAGGAGTCGTTGTGTTGCAGCTCCATCGGGTGACCGGTTTGTCGCGCTTCTGCAAGTGTCCGTTAAATATTTCAGTTCTATGAAGTTTGGTTTTGTGACGGCCAGGGGCATAAAAAATACGCTTCAGACGTGATTCCCTAAGGGGATTACCGATTGGAGGGTACCAGTGGGTTTTCGTTCCTGAACTGCTAGTGTGCGCTCGCTGGTTGGTTATTGCGCTGGCGCAGGTGGAGAGGATTGCGGTGGCGAACCCGGACAACAAAAGCAGGCGTTATGAATATGTTACTGTGCAGGCCGACATCATCGATGTCGGTATCGTTGGAAGAGGCATGGTGGCAGAGGTACGTTTTCTTTCCGATAAAATCACCGAGAAAGCATTTTGGCAGTATGTCACCGAAGAGGAATACCCGAATGAGTGCACGAAGCGCAGTATCATTCGGGGGGCACACGAACTCATCGGGATGAGACACCGCCTGGATGGCAATCTGGTCGCGGCCAAGGCCGCCTATCAGCAAGCCGCATCGCGGGAATGGGGCGATCATCTGGATTATTCCAGTGCCGACCGTGGGCTCGAGAAAACGGAGAAAGCCATCATGGCCATGAACCGGTAGCTGCCAGCTCATACACCGGTTGGCACAGCATTACCGTGCATCGAACTGAAGCCCGCTCATTCTGAGTAGGCTTTTTTTTGCTTCAGTTTCCAGTTCTCGATATTTGTGCATACGCCATCCAGCAACCGTTGACGGCTTTCGCGGCTGATCCAGGCGTTATGGGGGGTAACGATCAGGTTGGGGATCTCTGTACTGAGTAGGGGGTGGTCAGCTGGCGGTGGTTCGGTACTCAATACATCCAGGGCGGCACCGCCCAGTTGCCCATTGTTGAGGGCTTCCACGAGAGCCTGTTCATCCACCAGTCCACCGCGGGCAGTATTCA
Source organism: Microbulbifer sp. ABF4_148 (assembly GCF_056158985.1). Taxonomy (NCBI): domain Bacteria; kingdom Pseudomonadati; phylum Pseudomonadota; class Gammaproteobacteria; order Cellvibrionales; family Microbulbiferaceae; genus Microbulbifer; species Microbulbifer sp. ABF4_148. Next base: position 3,925,021 of record NZ_JBSWUI010000001.1, on the reverse strand, counting down.
CCAGCAGGGCGCCCGGTTTCATTGCGGCAAGAAAATCCCGGTTGACCAGTTTGTCGGTTTGCTCGGTCAGGGGGCAGTGCAGGCTGATCACGTCAGACTCTGAAAGCAGTTGTTTTAACGGAACTCTGCCGCTTTCTTTGCGACCGCTGAACGATTCTGCCACCAGAATATGCATGCCCAGCGCACTACCCAGCGCTGCGGTCCTCTGGCCCAGGTCGCCATAGCCAATAATGCCGAGGTTTTTCCCGGCCAGCTCCATGACGGGGTAGTCCAGTCGGCAGAAGATCGGTGATTCACTCCAGCGTCCCTGCATGACATCATTGTGGTAATGATGCCAGCGGCTTGCCAGTGCCAGAATAAGCGTCAGTGCATGCTGTGGTACAGAGGCGCCTGCGTAACCGGCCACATTAAGCACGGGGATGTGGCGAGCTGCTGCGGCGTCATGATCGATATTGTTGGTGCCTGTGGCGCAGATACAGATCAATTTCAGCTTGGCTGCGGCTTCGATCAGGTTGCGATCCAGAACCACCTTGTTGGTGATGACCACGTCCGCATCTTTGATCCGCTCTGCCACTTGCTCCGGCGTTGTGGTTTCAAAGAACTCCCAATCATCCAGGCTGGATACGAGGTTATTCGTATCCAGTTCGCCGAGGTTCATGGTAAGGGCATCGAGAAAAACACCGCGCATCGGGAGCTCCTTGGATGGCCGGAAACTGGGCACCGGCAACGGTTAGCGAAAACGTTGGAGGAGGGGATGGTAAACCCTGACGGAGAGTATGGCGAGATTACGCATCAGTGCCAGATGCGCCCTGCAGGTGGGCGCTGGCTACTGTGCGCAAAGGTGGGCTGGTGTTATGGATGTTCAGCGGACGCAGCATACCCGCCTTGTGAATGACTGCGGCAAAAATGGGCAACGCTAGCGACCAGACTGGCGAGCAGCACGACTTCGCCGCCGTTTCCAGGTGCCATACCCAGCAGACTGGATGGAATCGCCGCGGTGAGAAACATCGTGGCCGCCCCGATGGTCATCCATGGCCAGCTTTTCTGTCTCCACAGGCTGATGCCGATGCCCAGTATCAACAGCGTGCTGACAATCGAAGGAATTGGGGGGCCATTGCCTTTCACGGGTTCCTGGCCATCGAAACAGAGTTGCGAAGGGTGCAGGCTGGACGTATAGCGCAGGGTTTCCTCGTAGCAGGCGGGTACCAGCTCAAGCCCGATCAGTCCCTCGAACAATCCCAGAATGATCATGCTCATCACCAGTATCCCGACAAAGATTTGCCAGCGGTCGGTGCGGGCCCAGCGAAGACCTGCCTGTGCGGCAACCTGACTGGCGACAAGCATTAGCAGGGGGGTGAGCAGCGCATGCATGGCAAACCGCGGCCAACTCAGGGTCTCCAGTAGTGGACCGATGCCCAGTGATGCCCCCAAAGACAGAATCACATTGTCGTAGGCCAGCGCAGCACAGACCAGAGCGACGATCAGGGTCGCCGCAGTGCGTCGCGAGCGCCATAGGGTCAGTGCCCAGACACAAAGCCCGGCATGACACAGTGCGTAAAAAGGGAAAATGATCGTCGACATGCTGACTCTCCCCCGGTGAGATACCGGTATTGTTTCTGGTCGGCGCTCTGGGCGACGCATCCATCTTTACCCATAGCATCTCTCGACTGGCTATAAGGGCAAGGACAATTGTCAAAAGCGGGGAGGGTTGGGTTTGTCACCCGTGGTAGGGATGTGGAACGCCGAGGATACCGGGGGTTGAAGGTTAGCCGCCAGTAGACATGCCAGTATGAAGCGGTCGGTTGGGTGGGTGACAAGAGCGCAGGACATGGCCCTGCGCTCGGCGGCATGCGTCGTTACATGACCCGCATACCGGGCTGTGCGCCCTCGTGGGGTTCCAGGATCCACAGGTCCTTGCCGCCGGGGCCTGCCGCCAGCACCATGCCTTCACTCACACCAAAGCGCATTTTGCGCGGCGCCAGGTTGGCGACCATTACGGTGTGCTTGCCGATCAGGTCTTCCGGGCTATAGGCGCTCTTGATCCCGGCAAACACGTTGCGAGTCTCGCCGCCAAGATCCAGTGTCAGTCGCAACAGTTTCCCAGCGCCCTCCACATGCTCCGCATTGGCAATCAGGGCGATACGCAGATCCACCTTGGCGAAATCATCGAACTGGATCTGCTCCGCGATCGGATCATCCGCCAGTGGGCCGGTCGGTGCTGGAGCGGCCTCCGCCTGCAGCTGGGCCAGGGATTCTTTGGCGGCTTCCTGCATGGCTTCTACCTGTTTCGGGTCAATACGCTGCATCAGCGGTTTGAACTTGTTGATGGTGTGGCCGGCCAGTGGTGTGGTGGCGGTGTCCCAGTCCAGCGCCGTACCGAGGAACTCCGCCGCTTTTTCGGCGGTTTGCGGCAGTACCGGCGCGAGCCAGGAGATCAACGCACGGAACATGTTCACGCCCTGGGAGCAAATCGCCAGTACCTCTGCTTCCTTACCGGCCTCCTTGGCGAGAGACCAGGGCGCTTTTTCTGCGATCCAGGCATTGGCGGCGTCGGCCAGGCCCATGATTTCCCGCATGGCCCGGGCGTATTCGCGTGACTCGTAGTATTCGGCGATAGTCGGTGCGGCGTCGACGAACTGTTGCCACAGGGCGTCGTCGGCCATCTCTGTGGACAATTCGCCACCGGTCTTGTTGACAAACTTGGCAGTGCGCGAGGCGATATTGACCACTTTGCCCACCAGGTCGGAATTGACCTTGGCAATGAAGTCTTCGAGGTTCAGGTCCAGGTCGTCCACGCCGCCGGTTAGCTTGGCGGCAAAGTAATAACGCAGGTATTCCGGATCTAAGTTGTCGAGATAATTGCGCGCGTTGATAAAGGTGCCGCGCGACTTGGACATTTTCTTGCCGTTGACGGTCAGGAAACCGTGTACACACACCTTGGTGGGGGTGCGGTAGTCGGCGGAATCGAGCATTGCCGGCCAGAACAGCGCATGGAAATTGACGATGTCCTTGCCGATAAAGTGATACACCTCGGCGGTGCTGTCTTTTTTCCAGTACTCGAGCCAGTCGAGGCCCTTCTGATCGCAGTAGTTTTTCAGGCTGGCCATATAGCCCACCGGCGCATCCAGCCAGACATAGAAATATTTGCCCGGTGCGTCGGGAATCTCGAAGCCGAAGTAGGGGGCATCACGGGAGATGTCCCATTCCTGAAGCCCTTCGTCCAGCCACTCCGCCAGCTTGTTGGCCACTTCATTTTGCAGGGTGCCGGAGCGGGTCCACTGTTTCAGGAAGTCTGTGAACGCGGGCAGGGTGAAAAAGAAGTGTTCGGACTCTTTCTCTACCGGGGTAGCACCGGAAATGGCGGATACCGGGTCGATCAGTTCGGTCGGGCTGTAGGTGGCACCGCATGCTTCACAGTTGTCTCCATACTGGTCCGGGGTTTTGCAACGCGGGCAGGTACCTTTGATATAGCGGTCCGCCAGGAACAGCTCTTTTTCCGGATCGTACGCCTGGGTGATGGTACGCGAAGCGATATGGCCATTGGCGCGCAGGCGCTTGTAGATTTCCGCCGACAACTCGCGGTTTTCTTCCGAGTGGGTGGAGTGGTAGTTGTCCACGCCAATCAGGAAGTCAGCAAAGTCGCGCTGGTGCTCGGCCTGCATATTGGCGATGTGCTGTTCCGGTGTCAGCCCCAGCTGTTCCGCCTTGAGCATGATAGCGGTACCGTGGGCATCGTCCGCGCACATATATAGGCAGTCGTGGCCACGGGCGCGCTGGAAGCGGGCCCAGATGTCGGTCTGGATATATTCCAGGATATGGCCCAAATGCAGGGAGCCATTGGCGTAGGGGAGTGCGCTGGTAACAAGAATGTTGCGCTTGTCGGACATCGGTCTTTCCATCGGCTGAGTCGGTGAGGGAACGGGGCCTGCCGGGCTTTTGACCCAGGATTCAGAGCGGCCCCAAAAAGACCGGCGAATATAGCAGAATTGCTGCCGTCACGGCACCCGCTGGCATCCGCGCGGCCCTTCCGACACAATTCGCCCCTATTGTATTGGGCTACCTGATAGAGGGAGACAGGGTGAGCGAGCACGACCACGAACATGAGCATGCGAATTTGCCGGCAGAAGTACAGGATGCGCTGGAGCGCCTGGCTGAATGCCTGGGGCAGCTGCACGATCCGGCGACCGGTCGGGTATTGGATGAACTGGAAGCAGATATTGAAGTCGATTATGGCGATGGAACGGTCTACATCGGCCTGACCCTCGGCTATCCCTGCGCCAGTTCAGAAGAGGACTGGGTTGCGCGGATTTCCGAGGCCTGTATGCCCACATTGCGCGGCGGTCCGATTGCCGGCGCCGAGCTGCAGTTCGAGTTGTTTGCTGACGTGCCGCGCACGCCGTGGCCCGATGCGCCGGCGCCGCTGGCCGGTGTACGCAACATTGTTGCGGTTGCCTCCGGCAAGGGTGGTGTGGGCAAGTCCACCACGGCCGTTAACCTGGCGCTGGCACTGGCCGCTGAGGGCGCCAGCGTAGGATTGCTGGATGCGGATATCTACGGCCCCAGCCTGCCGACCATGCTGGGGACCGAAGGGCAGCGCCCCGGTGTGAAAGAGCAGAAATTTTTTGTACCGGTGGTGGCGCATGGCCTGAAGACCATGTCCATGGGCTACCTCATGACCGAAGATACCCCGGCGGTATGGCGTGGCCCGATGGCCAGCGGTGCCCTGAACCAGATGCTGACTCAGACCTTGTGGACCGCAGAGGATGAGGAACTCGATTACCTGGTGGTAGATATGCCGCCTGGCACCGGCGACATCCAGCTGACCTTGGCACAAAAAACCACCCTGTCAGGCGCGGTCATTGTGACGACACCGCAGGACCTGGCGCTGGTGGACGCCATCAAGGGCGTGGAAATGTTCCGCAAGGTGTCTGTACCAGTGCTGGGGATTGTGGAAAATATGTCGCTGCACACCTGTTCCCAATGCGGACATACCGAAGCTATATTTGGCGCCGGTGGTGGCGAAAAGATCGCGGCGGAATACGGCACCGGCCTACTGGGGCAGTTGCCGCTGGCAATGGAGATCCGTGAGGGAACCGATAGCGGCCTGCCCAGTGTCGCAGCGCATCCTGCGGGCGAAGTGGCTGCTCACTACCGTTCGATTGCCCAGCGGGCCGCGGCACAGATCTGGCTCTCAGCCGACGTAGACGGCATGCCACAAATCGAATTGGATTGATCGACCTTAACGACTGTCACATGGTTGTCACAGTACTGTCTTAATGTCTTGAGTAACTCGGCAAAACACAGGGTTTTGCCGGGGATCTTATCCCAGGCAGGAGGCCAGTATGGGACCGGCAAATACCAAGGTCAGGGTGCAGGAGCCCGGGCACATCCTCTGGCTAACCCCAACGGATGAAGTCACGTACGCGGAAATAGAACAGACGGCTTTGTATCTGGCGGAGAAATACTGGCATCAGTCGCCAATGCGAGTACTGGTCGATGCGCGAGGGGTGGCTGTCCGGGTGACCCCGCAGGAGATCCTGCGGTTCACTGAGTTACTGACGGGGCTCCGGGGGTTTATCGAGGCCCGTATTGCCGTGTTGCATGATGCCGCCTTTAACCCCTTTGCCGCCACGGACCGAGCTGTCCTCAAGAGCGGCTTTGCGCTGCAACGGTTCGTCAGTGAACCGGCTGCCTCCCGCTGGTTGTGCAGTCAGGAGGCGGTGCCTGGTCCCGTCTAAGGGCCTGGCTCAGGCCTTTTTTGTGGAGCGGTCGGTTTCACTCTGGCGACGGCGCTCGGCGTACTTGGCCTGGCGGCGCTCTGCAGTCACTTCCCGGGCATTGTGGCCAATGTGCTGTTCTCCACGCTGGCGAGCCAGTTGAATTTGCTTTTCCCGCTCGCGATAGCGTGCGCGGTCGGAATCCGAGGTCTTGTCGAAGCAGTGCGGACAACTGACGCCCTGCTCGAACTTCTCTGACTGCATTTCCTCTGCCGTTACCGGCATCCGGCAGGCATTGCACTGCTCGTAACTGCCGCGTTCCAGATCGTGGTTTACCGTCACACGCTCATCGAATACGAAGCATTCCCCTTCCCAGAGGGTCTGCTCTTTCGGCACATCTTCCAGATATTTCAGGATGCCGCCCTGCAGGTGGTACACCTCCTCAAAACCCTGTTCCTTCAGGTAGGCCGTGGACTTTTCACAGCGGATACCGCCGGTGCAGAACATGGCTACCTTTTTGTGCTGGGTCGGATCCATATGATCCTTCACATACTGGGGGAACTCGCGGAAGCTGTCGGTGTTCGGGTTGACCGCATTGGCGAAGGTACCAACCTGGTATTCGTAGTCATTGCGCGTATCAATCAGCAGTACTTCCGGATCGCTGATCAGGTCGTTCCAGTCTGCGGGCTTTACGTAGGTGCCTACCGTCTCGCGCGGATCGATCCCCTCTACTCCCATGGTCACAATCTCGCGCTTCAGCTTGACCTTGCTGCGCAGGAACGGCGAAATATCCGTGTAGGATTCTTTGTAATCGAGCTCTGCCAGACGCGGATCCTTCTTCAGATAAGCGAGCAGGGCATCGATACCTTCGCGGGAACCGGCAACGGTGCCGTTGATGCCTTCGCTGGCCAGCAGCAGAGTGCCGCGGACCTCGTGGGCGAGCATGGTATCCAGGGTGGGTTGGCGCAGCGCTTCGAAGTCGTCCAGACGAACGAACTTGTACAGCGCGCATACGACGTACTGTGACATGGGTCTTCCTCATTGCAAGCCGGAGCGTAAATCCGGGGCAAAATCCGGTATAACCGGGTTAAAATCGCCGCGCATTTTATCCCAAAGACGCGCATTTGTCGTACATTTATCAGGCAGCCGCTGCTCGCGGAATTGTGCCTTCAGAGACTGCCCGGACATCGACCGAATCAGTGGGTTTCGGTCACATTCATGACCACAGGAGTCCAGCCAAAATGGAAGAAGAGTTCGAGCCCCGAGAGTCCGCGTTGAGCCAGTCCTACAGCGAGGGCGATTTGAGCGTTCATATCGATATCTATGAGGACGGCGAAGGCGGCTGGCTGCTCGAGATTGTCGACGAGAACAACAACACGACAGTCTGGGAAGACGCTTTCGAATCTGATCAGGCGGCCCTCGACGAGGCCCTGGAAGCCCTGCGTGATGAGGGGATCGCAAATTTTGTTGGTCCCGTCGAAGCCGAGGGCTGACGGTATCGGCACCTGTTGTGTGTACAGACGGAGTCCTTCGCGCCCGAGCAGACTGAAAATTAACTGCTAAGGTTTATCTAGAAGGGAATCGCGACAGTGTGACAGCGCACTACCCAATCACGGTGTGAACGGGGTTCCAGGGAATGCTAACCCCGGCGCACCATCCGATCGCGGTCAGTGGTTTCTGTCGATGCTTTGTTCCCTTCTCAGCCCTTTGTTTCTGCGGACATCCAGCACACCTGGAGCCGTCTCTACGGCAGGTCTTGTTCATCGCTGCCTTCCTCTTCGTCGTTTCCGCTTCTGTGCCATCTCGCTGACGGCGCTGGCGTCACTGTGCTACTGGTTCGCTTTGCCCGCTGCGGCAGAGCCAGTTCGGCTATCGAACGACCGGGTACTCGAAACGGGGCTTGCAGAAGCCAAGCTGATCTCCGAGTTGGCCGGCTACGCGATTGTCGCCGGTCGGAGCTGTTCCCCCTGTGACGAAAATACCGCGATCTATATTCACCAGATTACCTCGCCGGGTGATCTTGATGGGGATGGCGAACCGGATCCGGTCAGCATTGACCGATATACCTACCCGGGCGAGTACCGCGATTATCTCAGCAAAAAGCTGGTGGAAAAAACACGCTTGTTTTTCGGTCGCTGTTTTGAAGGAGAGCCAGCGCTCCTTTGGCTGAGTGAGTATCTGGATGAGAACGGTTGGACCAAAGGTGAATACCTGATTGTATTCACCGATGAAGGGCTGCAGCACAGTTACAAGCCGAATCGCCAGCCGAGCCTGTTTCACGTGAAGAATCAAGACTGCAGGGAATTGCCGGGTATCGAGGCGGAAACCGAACCCTAGTGCGTTTCCATCACGCAAAAAAAAGCCCCGCTGGGAGCGGGGCCTGAGTGCCGCGGGGCGGGACCGCGGCGTATCCTCGAGCAGAGGGGGAAGTTACTTTTTCGGAGGAGACACCCACTCAATCTTCAGGGTTTTCTTACCCCACTTGCGGGCTTTCTTAATGTCTTTCTCCATCCAAACGTCGATTCGCTTCTTGAATCGCTTGTTCATACGGTCGCGTACGATATAAGTACCGGGCAGACCTTGAATTTTCACCTTGGCACCGTTGGTCAGACCGTGTTTCTCAAGGTCACGGGATACCGCGATTACCTTGTCACCGGGACGCAGACGGTTGTTCCAGGCTGCCACCCACGGGTCGTCGTCGGTCTGGCCGGGTACAGAGTTGTAAGCAGTTGCATCGACGACCATAGATTTCTTACCGACGGCCGCAGAGGCGTTAAAGCTCAGTCCCACCGCCAGCATGGCGATAACATAGAGAACTGGGTTGCGCAGAGTCTGTTTAATCATGTCCCGATACCTCCTGGGTTCTTTAATGGCGCCTACTACCTGATTGCTGTTGGGCGCGCTATTTCCACTCAATGCGGACCTAAGTCCGTTTGGAAATAACTGATTAATTTTTAATCAGCGAGGGCCATATTAGCGGTCTGAGATGGCGGCGCAACCCGGGTTGAGCAGCAGGACAACGCTCCTGTCGCACAGCGTCCTTTTTCTCTGGATTAGACATTTTGTCCGCTGAAATGAGTGATATTGGGATGCGGTGTACAAAAAGTGTACACAATTCAGGTGGCTGGCCGCCTATCCGTTGACCTGAGCAATGGACGACCAGTCACCATTCATGGATGACAGCGATGTCTTTCTAAGAAAATGAAGAATCGAAGATTGGTTAAATTTTGATCTAGGGGTGTTGGGGATAAGATTTTTTTCGTCTTTTTTGCGACTGGTGGTTCAAAAGGGCGGGTATTTGCGGGAACACGGTGAAATAGTGCGGGCTAAAGGCTCGTCCAATCGTCTATAACGCCGTCTCCGCCGTGGATTTGGTCGGGTTGACCAGCTCCCGCAGGGCCAGCAGATACTGGAGGTCTTCCTCCAGGTCGGCGAGACCGTGCTGTCGATCCAGCGCTACCGCACGTTCCACCCAGTCAATGGCCTCTTCGAGATTGCCCTGCCATTCGCAGACCTGGCCAATGTTGAAAAAGGTGATCGACAAGTTGTGCCACTCTTCCTGTTGCTCCAGCACGCCGGCCGCATCGCGGTACAACCGATACGCTTCGCGCAGGAACTGGCTGCGCTGGGTCGCGCGCAACTCGTGAGCGGATTGCTGATGGAAAGTGTGTGCCAGGGCCGCGGTTACCCGGGCGGGGGAATGGGTGATCTGACCGCCTGCGGCCTGATAGTCAAGAATCGCCTCAAATTGGGCGCGTGCCAGCGGGTAGTAGGTACCGGGCTCATGCTGGGCCGCCAGCGCATTGAGGATAATGCCGTACCGGTAGCGCAGTTCGTGCTGTTGCCCCGGGTTATCCGCCAGGCTGGAGATCGCGCGCTCGAACAGGGGCAGGGCCGCCTCGTAGTCACCTTCCAGCGCGCGCTGTTCGGCCGCTTCGGCGAGAGCGCTGGAGGACGATAACACCCCCGCGTTCGCGGTATCAGCGGCCCGGACGGGCTGAGAGACCGATGCGAGCAGCGCAAGGCTGTAAACAAAACTGGCCAGGGTGCGATACATCTGTCTGGTCCGGTGTCAGTTTGGGGTGGATGGCGGTCGCGGTGCCTCGTTGCCGTCGGCACCTTTCCACAGTAAACCCTTATTTGCGCATTTGCGCCAGCAATCCCTGCAGTGGATGGCGCAATTCCACCTCTGCAAAGCGCTTACTCTGGCAGCGGCAGGAGTAGCCGCTGGCGAGTAAATCTTCGGTTTCTCCCTGCAGACGCGGTGCCCAGGATTGCTCGAAGATGGTACGGGAGGTTTCCCGGTTGGCGGTTTCGTGGCCATAAGTGCCGGCCATACCGCAGCAACCGAGGCTTTCTGTGCCGAGCTGCATCCCCAGCGCTGCAAACACGGTATCCCAGTCCTTGAGGGAGGCGGTTGCATTGGTCTGCTCACTGCAGTGCGGCAGCAGGCGGAATGCGCGCGGCTCGATCCGCTCACGCTGTTGCTCCAGGTGCTGGCGCTGGCTCGCAAGCCACTCCTGCAGCAGGTGCACGGCGGGGGCCTGGTTGCCGAGCATCTTGCGGTATTCGGAGCGGTAGGTCAGCGTCATCGAAGGATCGACACCGACCAACGGGATATCAAACCCGGCAAGCTCCTGCAGGGACGCCGCGTTGGCTTCGGCCACTCGACGGAACTGGCGCAGGAAACCGTGTACGTGCAACGGCTTGCCATTGGCGCGGAAGGGCGCAACCAGCGGGTGGAAGTCCAGTTGCTTGAGCAGGCGCAGGGCATCCGCCACCACGTTGGCATCGAAGTAACTGGTGAAGGCATCCTGCACGATAATCACGGCTCGCTGTCGCTGGGCCGGTCCCAGCGCTTCCAGACTGGCGCGGCTCGCCACCGGGATACCGAGCTCACGCATGGATTTTTCCAGACTTACCCGCGCCAGCTGCGGACTGTCGACCAGTCCCATCCGTTCTACCAGCCAGCGCACCGGAGGGACCCGCAGTGGCCAGTTGTAGAGCTGCGGTGCCTTGGCAAGCCACGGCATCATGAATTCCAGTCCACCGACAAAGTAGTCTTTCAGCGGGCGCAGGTAGCGGCTGTAGTAGAGCTCGAGGAACTTGGCGCGCAGCTCGGGGACATCCACTTTGATCGGGCACTGGCCCACACAGGATTTACATCCCAGGCAGCCCTGCATGGCGGTGTTGACCTCATGGTTGAAGTCGTACTCGCCGCGCGCCTTGGCCAGGGAATTTTTGATCCGTCCGGGCAAGCCGACAAAGAACGATTGCTCGCGTACGCGTTGCGCGGTTTCCACTGCGTCGATATCGCGCGATGACAGCAGGCGCAGCCACTCGCGCATCAGTGAGGCGCGTCCTTTCGGCGAGTGAATCCTTTCGCGGGTGGCCTTGTAGGAAGGGCACATGGCGTCGTCCGGATTCCAGTTGAAGCAAGCGCCGTTGCCGTTGCAGTGCATGCCCTCGCTGTAGCCTTCCCAGGTTTGTACCGGGATCTGGCGATCGCGCTCGCCGCGGGTCGGCACCGCGTCGATCTTCAAGAGCGAGGATACTTTGCTGGGGGTGGCGATCTTGCCGGGGTTCAGCTGGTTGCGCGGGTCAAAAGCCGCCTTCACCTTCTGTAATTCACCGTACAACTCGCCGAAAAACTCCGGCGCATATTCGGAGCGAACACCCTTGCCGTGTTCGCCCCACAGCAGGCCATGGTATTTCTGCGTCAGCGCGACCACCTTGTCGGTGATCGGACGCACCAGGGCAGCCTGTTGCGGGTCTTTCATGTCGATAGCCGGACGTACATGCAGCACGCCGGCATCTACGTGACCAAACATGCCATATTCCAGCCCGGCATCATCGAGCACCGCACGGAACTCGGCAATGAAGTCCGCCAGGTTTTCCGGCGGTACGCAGGTATCTTCTACAAACGGGATCGGGCGCTTTTCGCCCTCGGCGTTACCCAGCAGGCCGACCGCACGTTTGCGCATGGCCCAGATCTTATTGACCTCGCTGTGGCCGCGGGCAACGGAGTAGCCGAAACCCTTGCCCGGCTGGCCGATCATGGCGTCCACGTGGCCGGTAAAACGATCCAGTGCCTGCTGCAGCTCTTCTTCCGAAGCGGCGGTGTACTCCACCAGGTTGATGCCGCGTACCGGGCGGTCTTCAGTGGGGAAGTACTCACTGACGCTGTGCCACACGATGTCCTGCATCGCCAGGCCGAGCACCTTGCTGTCCACGGTCTCGATCGAGGTGGGACCTGCGCCCATCAGGTCACTGGCGTCGCGCAGCGCATCCTGAAAGTTGTCGTATTTCACGTTTACCAGCGCGACGCACTTGGGGATCTGCAGCACATTGAGCTTGGCTTCGGCAATAAAACCCAGAGTACCCTCGGAACCGCACAGCACGCTGTTGATATTGAAGGGGCGCGCGGTGTTGGCGGCGCGCAGGTGGGCCAGGTCGTAGCCGGTCAGGCAGCGGTTCAGTTTGGGGAATTTGGCCTCGATCAGAGCGGCCTTTTCTTGCGCGATATCGTCGCAAACTCGATGGACACGTCCGATTCGGGTTTCATTTTCGCGCAGGTCGGCGAGGGTCTCGTCGTCGATTGCCGCCGACTCCAGCAGTTCGCCGCCGAGCAGTACCGTGCTCAGTTCGAGCACGTGATCGCGGGTCTTGCCGTAGACACAGGAGCCCTGTCCGGAGGCATCCGTATTGATCATGCCGCCAATCGTCGCGCGATTACTGGTCGAAAGTTCCGGCGCGAAAAAGAGACCGTGTGGTTTCAGTGCCGCGTTGAGCTGGTCCTTGACCACGCCCGCCTGCACCCGTACCCAGCGCTCCTCGGCATTGATTTCCAGAATCTGGTTCATGTGACGGGATATATCCACGACCAGCCCGTCAGTCAGGGATTGGCCGTTGGTGCCAGTACCGCCGCCGCGTGGGGAGAGCACGACCTGCTGGTAGTCTTCCCGCTCTGCGAGTTCCGCCAGTAGCTGCAGGTCCGCGGTATCCCGCGGGTAAATCACCGCCTGCGGCAGTACCTGATAGATGGAGTTGTCCGTGGCCAGCACGGTGCGGCTGGCGTAGCTCGGGCTGGTATCGCCACGAAAACCGGCATCTGTGAGGGCTTGCAGGAACTGCAGGTACAGCGCCTGAACTTCGTCGATTTCACGCAGTGCTGGGATCATGGGGGCGTGCGGGCCTCTCTGCCGTGCTTCTGAGGGGGTCTGGCATTGTAGCGGTGGGTCGCCACAGCGCAAGGGTGCAGATAGCGGGGCTTGTCGGTTGTGCCCGCCGTCAGCGGAAGCTATAAACCTTTTACACAAGCGGGGCGTAATAAAGAGTATGGATATCGAACTACACCCTAACAAGATTCCGGTAGGGATCAGTCAGTGCGCCATGGGAGACCCCGTGCGCTATAACGCCGGTCATAAACACAGCCGGGTGTGTACCCAGTTGCTTGGCCGATGTTTCGAATATGTGCCCCTGTGCCCGGAGGTGGCCATTGGCCTCGGGGTGCCCAGGGATCCGATTCGCCTGGTGAAGAGTGATACGTCACCGGACGCGGAAGTGCGTGTGCTGGGGGTGGTGGATCCATCGCTCGATGTGACCGACGCGCTCAATGGTTATGCCGATCAGGTTGTTCCGGAGCTGGAGGCCGTGCGCGGCTACATCTTTATGCAGAATTCCCCGAGCTGTGGCCTGAAGGGCGTGCGTCGTTACCTGCCGAACGGCCATGGCCACGACAGTGACGGGATGGGTGCCTTTGCGGCGCGTCTGCGCGCGCACTTCCCGCATATGCCAATGGAGGAAGTCGGACGCCTGAACAGTAGTGAAATTCGCGAAAACTTCCTCACCCGTGTCTTCGCCTACGATGCATGGTTCCGCTATGTGGAGCCGGAGCCCCGCAAGGGACGGATCATCGAGTTTTTTACCGCCTACAAATACCTGTTACTGGCGCATCACCAGCAGCTGACTCGTGAGCTGGGGCAGTTCATCGCCAACGCCAAAGCACATGAACCCGCCGAGTTTGCGTTTGAGGTGCGCGGCAAGTTGATGGACATCCTGGGCCATATGGCCAGCCGCAAAGACCGCACCAACGCGTTGATGCATGTGCAGGGGCATCTACGCGAGTTCCTGAACCGCGATGAGCGCGCTGAGCTGACGGAGTTGCTGGAAGAATACCGGCAGGGCCGCAAGCCCGCAGCGGCGGTACTGACCATGTTGCGTCACTACCTGCCGCGCAGCCCCCATCCGTTTATCCACAATCAGGTGCTACTCGCCGCCGAGCCGGCAGAAATGGGTCTGTGTGAATTCCATTGAGCGACGATGGTAGCGGGCGAATGCCCTCTGGAGGATCAGGCGATGGCGTTTGAACGGGGCTTGGTCTGGTTTCGCAACGACCTGCGCGTTGCTGACAACAGTGCCCTCTATCGGGCCTGTCACCAGTGTAAAGATATCGCTGCAGTATTTGTTGCCTGCCCGCAAACCTGGAAGACACATGATGAGGGCGAGCCGGTCGTGGCGTTTCGACTGGCGAGCCTGCGGGCATTGCAGCGAGAACTGCAGGACCTGGGCATTCCGCTGTATTTTCTGGAACTCTCTACCTTTGCGCAGGCGCCCGCGGCGCTGACGTTGCTGGCTGAAAAATTGAGTATTTCGGCGGTGTTTGCCAATGCGGAATACCCGCTGAATGAGCAGCGCCGCGATGATGCGGTAAAAAGCGCATTGCACGAGGCGGGGGTGTCCACTGAATTCTGCACCGATCGCACCCTGGTTTCTCCCGGCGCGGTGACGACGGGTAGCGGCGAGCCGTTCAAGGTGTTTACGCCGTTCAAGCGGGCGTTTATCCGGCAGTACGGGGGCCAGGACTTCAAGCCCTTGCCGGTGCCGAAGCATCGCCAGTCCGGATCAGAGTGGCCCAAGTGGCTGGAGATGCCCACCGCCAATAATCTGGTACAGACCATACCGGAGCGGCTGCGCGGCTACCGCCTGGAGCTGGAGCAAGACGGTGAGGTGCGAGGCTGGCGTGCGGGCGAGGAGGCGGGGCTCAAGAACCTCGCCCACTTCGCCGGCATCATCGAACACTACCAGGAGTGGCGTGATCTGCCGGGAACGGAAGGGACCTCGCGGCTCTCCCCCTACCTTAATTGTGGCGCGGTCTCGATTCGCCAGTGCGCGCATCTGGCTCTGCAACACAATGCTGGCGGGTGGGGTGACGCGAATGCGGGGGCCAGTTGCTGGCTGGGAGAGCTGATTTGGCGCGAATTCTACACCCACCTGATTGCCGCCTATCCGCGCCTGTGTATGCATCAGCCATTTCGTCTGAACACCGAGGGGGTAAAGTGGTCCAGGGACGAAACCGCATTCAAACGCTGGCAGTCCGGCAAGACCGGGATTCCAATCGTCGATGCCGCCATGCGCCAACTGGCGCAAACGGGCTGGATGCACAACCGCTTGCGCATGGTCGTGGCCTCGTTCCTGACCAAGAATCTGCTGATCGACTGGCGCTGGGGGGAGCGACATTTCATGCAAACCCTGGTGGATGCTGATCTGGCGGCCAACAATGGCGGCTGGCAATGGGCCGCCTCCACCGGCACCGATTCGGTCCCTTATTTTCGTGTGTTCAACCCCTACAGTCAGTCGCAAAAATTTGACCCGGACGGTGTATTTCTGCGGCGTTTCCTGCCGGAGCTGGCAGACTTGAGTAACAGGGAAATCCACAGTCCACCCGCGTCGGCGGACTATCCCGTCCCGATGTGTGACGTCAAGGCAACCCGCAAGCAGGCAATCGAGGCCTTCGCCGCATTGCGTTAGGTCAGGCTGGAACCATCAGCGGGTATCGGGTTCTGCGTTGGGGTGAATTGAACGTCACCGAATTATCTGCGGTATGGCCGCCGTTATCTGGGCGCTGATGCGAAAATCCGCCCCGGATCGCGCCGTCAATTACCTCCCCGGTTGTTAAGTTAGTGGCCTGATGAATGATCGGGAAAACAAGATGTACGCACCGCAGTTCAGCTTCCAGAGTGATGCTCTCAACAGCGCAGACGCCGACGTGTGGGCCGTCAGTGACCGTGCCCACGCCATGGCGGATCGGGGGGAAGATGTCATTTTCCTCTGTGTCGGGGATCCGAACTTTGATACCCCGGAGCCAATCCTCGACTTTGCGCGCGCGCGTCTCGGTGTTGGTCGTACCCATTACTCGCCCGCCGCCGGCGAGCCCGTATTGCGCCGGGCCATCGCAGCGATTGAAAGTAAGGTATCCCCGCATCCCTGTGATCCGGAAGATGTTGTGGTGTTTCCCGGTGGCACCAACGCGATCTACGCCACGCTGGCCTGCCTGCTGAATCCGGGCGAGCAGATTCTGATCCCGGAGCCCATGTACATCGGCTATGTGCCCATCTGTGACGCGCTGCGCCTGGACGTGCGCAAGGTGCCCTGTGCGGCCGAGGCGGATTTTTCCTTTGATGTGGAATCCATCAAGGCGGCGATTACCGACGAGACCCGGGTGGTGATGATCAATACGCCGGTGAATCCCACCGGTGCCATGGCGACCCCGGAGCAACTGCGTGAACTGGCCGCCTACTGCCGCGACCGGGGTGTGTGGCTGATCAGTGACGAGATGTACTCGATGATCACGTTCGCGCGGCGCCATACCTCGCTGCGTTCGGCGGCCGAGCACCTCGATAACGTGGTGGTGATTGATGGCCTGAGCAAGTCCCACGCCATGAGTGGCTGGCGCCTTGGCTGGGCGGTGGCCGAGGGCGAGTTGGTGGAGCGCCTGACGCAATTTGCCGGCGCCACCATTTTCGGTTGCCCCCAGTTTGTGCAGGAAGCCGCGGCTTTCGCGCTGGAGTTTGATTCCTACTTTGTCAGCCAGATGCGCGATGCGTACCGCAATCGTCGCGACTTGCTGGTAGATCGCATTGGTAAAATCCCGGGTCTGAGCTGCTACTCACCGGATGCCGGCATGTTTGTGATGGCCGACGTGTCCGCCGTGGCAGAATCCAGCCAGGCGTTTGCCGAGGCCTTGCTGGATGCAGAGCAAGTGTCCGTACTACCCGGTTCCGTATTTGGCCCCAGTGCGCGTAATCATGTGCGCATTACTCTCGCCAAGGATGAGGCAGAGCTGAGTCGCGCGATGGACCGTATCGAGCGTTTCGTCGCCAGCTCCAATCGCCAGGCGAGTTAACCCTCAGCGCCGTTCGCCGTGATACCGCGCAAGACGCCCTCCCGCAGGGCGTTTTTGTTATTTCAGTAGCGGTCGAAGGCGGCTATCCTTGCCCACTAGGGATTTACGCGCACTGGGCGCGGAAACCGTGCGAAGCAAAAGAACACGACTGTGAAAATCGATCGTCACAATTTGAAGATCCTGCAGGCCTTGCAGACCAACTCCCGCATCAGCAACCTGAACCTGGCCGAGCAGATCGGCCTGTCAGAAAGTGCCTGCCTGGCGCGCGTCAAGCGCCTGACCAACGAACGCTATGTGCGCGAGTTCCAGGCCGAGGTGAATCTCGACAAGGTGCGCCATGCAGAGTTCTACGTGAACGTGGCGCTAAAGCGCCAGGACGCACGCACCAGTGAAAGCTTTCGTCGCGCGATCAACGATATCCCGCAGATTGTTTCCTGTGTGAAGATGTCCGGCGAGTTCGACTACATGCTGCGCTTTGTCTGCCCCGACGCAGCAGATTTCAATCGGGTCTCCGAGCAGTTACTGGCGGACGAGGATGCAGCCATTTCCCGCATGACTTCCCATCTGGTGATTGAGAAAACCAAGCCTTTCACAGGTTACCCGCTGGAACTCCTGTTTCAGGATTAACCCGCGTTGCTTCGCGTTGGGCGGCGGGGCTACAGCACGATGGAAAGCGTTCGCTCGATCAGCCAGTAAGCGGCGATGGCGCCAATGAGGTAGGCGCAAAAGATGCCAATACGGGGCGTGGTGAAGATGCCGCTGGTGCCGGCGGTGGCCGGCGATGGATGCTCCCCTTCCGCCAACTTTCCTGACAGCCAACTCCCCCAATGCCTGATTACTGTCAGTACCAGCGCGACCGCGGCAATAAACAGCAGCTGTCCCGCTTCGACTCCGAGGTTAAACAGCGCCAGGCTCAGCGGGACCGCATGGTGAGGCACGCCAATCTCGGCGAGTGCGCCAGCGAACCCCAGACCGTGCAGCAACCCAAACGCAAATGCCACTACCCAGGGAAAGCGGGTGGTCAGTGTGTGCCGCCCTCGTTGCCGCTGCAGTATTTCACTGGCCAGAAACACGATGCTCAGTGCTATGGTGGCCTCCACCGGGGCAGAGGAAAGACTGAGCCAGCCCAATACGGCAGCAATCAGGGTCAGGCTATGGGCGACGGTAAAGGCGGTGATGGTGGCCAGCAGGGATTTCCAGCCCGACACTAACAACACCAGTGCCAGAACAAATAGCAGGTGATCAATGCCCAGCAGGATATGCTCAACGCCCAGAGCGAAATAAGTCTTGGCGATCTCCGTGTTGTTGGCTTGTGGGTTGATAGCCAGCGAAGGGCTATCTGGCAGCAGGCGTGCCACTTGCTCGCGTCCATCGCGCCAGTCGATGCGAACCAGCGCGTCAGTCATGGTGTTGGCGAGGCCGTCAATCTGCACCTGCGTATTGGCGAGCCCGCCGCCGTGTGCGACCTGCCAGCGCTCGATATAAAAGCCATTGGATATCTGCGCTTGTGGCGTATTGATCGGAGAGAGGCGCGGGTCGAACTGTACTCGCAGTGACAGGCGAAGGTCTCCCCGGGCTGGAACACGCCAGGTGACCTGATAGCGGTCCTCTGCGATTTCGCTGATATGCAAATAGGCTGGACGCAGCTCATGCGCAGCGGCAACGTTCGCCAGTACCAGCGCTATCCACGTCAAAAGTACCAGCGTGCCCGGCAGTAGGTATCGCGCATGCTGGTGATGCTGTCGGAAAATCCAGGTGCGAAACTTCATTGGCTGGCGACCGTCTCTGACAGCGTATTGTAAGGCGTTATGTCAATCTGGTAGCGGCTGCGTAATTGCTCATATTGTGCCTGCAAGATTCTTTCCTGTTCTGCGGTCTGCCAGTCCCGAAGTACCGTTGCACGGACGGACTCCAGAGGTGGAAGCGTTGACGGTTGGATCTCCTCGATGTGGACCAGGTGCCAGCCAAAGCCGGAGCGCACGGGCCCGCTCCACTGTCCGCGCGGCAGGCCATCGAGGCTTCCGGCAAATTCACCTCCGAACAGCCTGACGAGCTTGGGTTGTTCCTGGAGGGGATAGTGGGTTGCCAGCAGGGTGCTGTCGCCGAGTGTGTCGGGTGACATGCCATTGTGCAATTGATGCAGTGCGTCGCGCGCTGCGGCCGCGCTATCGTCGTGCAGGCTGGGATTAAAAAACAGCTGGGAAAAGCTGATGCTCACGGGCGTCCGGTAGCGTGCGCTGTTACTGTGGAAAAACGCCTGCAACGCTTCCGCTTGTGGCTCCACCGCATCCGCCAGATCGCGGGCGAGATATTCCATTTTCTGGCGCAGGCGGCGGCGAATGACCGTGTCGTTCGTATCCAGACCCAGATTGCGCGCCTCGCGATACAGGATTTCCTCGCGCACATAACTGTCGATCAGTCCCTGTAATTCCTGCGGTTGTGGAGCACGTTGCCAGGTCTGCTCGAACACGGAGCGGATATGGTGAATGCGTCCCTCGGTTACAGAGATGGTTTCCCGTTCGGGTGTGTCTGGCTGACGTAAACTGTCCGCGCCAAATAGCAGCGCGCCGAGTAACGCAAAGTGCACCAGAGGTTCTTTGAGTAAAGTACTTGCCATTGTCCGTCGTCTCCAGGATCAGTTCGGTGCGTACCAGATCGGGCTGGAAAAGGCCCTTTCCTGATGCTGCAATGGCACATCCTTGTCCGGTTTTACCCCGAATCTCACTGCGTCGTAGAGTGTCCAGCGAGGAGTGGGAATTTCCAGTGCACGCAGGTAATACACCGCGCGCAGCTCGGGATCAAAATCTGGGTCGGTGAACGCACCAATGAGTTCCGGTGCGCCGATGGTATTGGTGTAGGTGGCGGTCTCGAGGTTGACGGTTGAACCGATCGCAGGCAGCTTGCCTGCGCTATCCGGTGTGCGATCCCCGGCCCATTTTACGTCAAAGATTCTTTCGTGCTGTTTGCCCTGCTTGTCGACCCAGCCCTTGATGATCTGGGCGCGGTCAAGGTTGGCGCCCTCGGGGTCTTTCATCACTGCAATCAGGAAAGTGGGGGCACGCTTGTCGGGATCTGCCGGGAGGGTGCCGCCCATGGGGACCCCCCGACTGTAGCCGGTAGTCGCCAGCGCCTTGCCTACATCGGCGTTGCTGAAATCATAGCCGGCAAAAAAACGGACCTGCATGCGCGGGCCGGTGGTGGCGAAGGTCTCCTTACGCATCATCGCGTCCCAGATGGACTCGCGGGTATTTTCCTCTGCCCATACGCCCATAATGCCGGCGGCGGCCTGTTCCCAGCCCATCATGTTGCCGCCTTTGCCTTCAATTAGTGGAAAGTTCCAGCGGTCTTTGTTGGCGGGCTCGAGCGTTTTGAATTTACCGAAGAAGTTGTCTTCCTCTGCCGTAGAGAGTCCGGTGTGTACATCGGTGGCCGCGTTGGCACCATACTGGAATGGATTGATACCCAGTTGGTCCTGCAACCGCAGGCCGGACTTGAGCGCTTCGCGCCAGTATTCTGTTTTGATATCGCCTTCGGATTTGGGTACCAGTATCAGGTTGCCCCGGTCCCAGAGATCCCAGTTGGCAAATTCATCGTTGGGGGATAACTTCGGGTGGGATTCGCTCTGCCCCTTGATTTGTGAGACTTCATAGAGCGGTTCATATCGCGCACGGAGTTCGGCCCACTCCCGGTTCATCGGTGAACCGTCAAACTCCTGTTCCTCAAACATGCGTCCGTTGGACAGGTTGCCGTTGTGGGGGATGGCGAGCACCTTGCCCCCGGTCTTTTGTTCGTAGGCCTGCAGCCACTCCCACAGTTTCCTCGGATCCTGGGTTTCAAAGGTCGTCAGGGGCAGGATGTCCCTTGTGCGATCCGCTCCATCACGAAAGATCACATTGCGATGCAGGTTGTCCCCGCCACCTGCATTCACGGTCCATTCATAGGCAATAAAGGTGCTGAACTTGCCCGGTTGGTTGAATTTTTCCGCCGCATCGACGGTGCGCTGCCAGGCCGATGCCATCCACTTTGGGTCCATCACAATCTTCGGCAGGCGCTCCTCGGACTGCATGATGATCAGTTCGCTTTTGGCTGCGGATGCCGCCTTTGGGTCATCGGAGTTGAGCGCTTTATTCCAGCGTTTGAGGGTTTCATCGGTCATCATCTCGGGATTGCCCGAGGCAATTTCACTGATGACCCCCATGCCATCGGAATGGTCGGTAATCATGAACCAGTCGTAGGGTCGTTCGAGCTTTGCCTTGACGCCGGCGTTGGATTCGATTTCTTCGCCGAGGGCAAAACGATAGGCTTCCTCCGGGGTCTTGATCGCACCATCCATGCCGGCGTCCACGGACCAGCCGGTATGCACATGGGTGTCGCCATAGTAGACATTGCGTGTCGGTATGGCCTCCGGGGGCGGGACTTGCGTATGTTGGTCTTTGCTGCCTTCCGCGGTTGCATCCTGATCCGTTTGCGGTGTCTCTGGCATGGACTCGTCCGTACTGACGGCCACGGCATCATCCGGTGCGTTATTGGTGGATTCACGTTGACCGCATCCCGAGAGGAGGGCAAAAAGGACGATTCCCGCGATCAGCTTGAACAGCAGGGGAACAGTCTGTTGGCAATGGCTGGCCGACATCGGTAAGCAGGATCGAAGCGCCATGGGTTCCTCCGTGAACCATCATTGGAGTCGTGATTTTCGTCGCTGGTGTACTGGCAAAGCGTACGCCGGAGTATAGTCGCCACTTGAGTGGACATTCGCGGAATCCGCTGACTATCTTTAGGCGTGAATACGCGGCAATCGCCAGCGCTGGCCGCCGCCACAAAAAGCCTGCTCATGAGACAGGACGAGAATAAATTCGGCTTCCCCATATCGGGTGCCAGTTGCCTTGGACCAGGTGTATGCGATTTCACGCTTTCAGACCTTCCTTGAGCGCGACTGTATGTGTGCTGTTGCTTTGTGTCTGTTGTGTCTCCCCGCGCGCCGCAGAGTATGCTGGCGTCGAACAGTGCGCCGGATGTCACGCGGAACAGGTGCGTGATTGGGAAAGCAGTCACCATTTCGCCGCAATGGCTGAAGCGACTGCTGAAACGGTATTGGGGAATTTTGACGATGCCACATTCCGATACGGTGATATCACCTCCCGCTTTTTTCGTCGCGATGGCGCCTACTGGGTAGAGACGGATAACGCCGAAGGGGAATTGCAGACCTTTCAAATCGCCTACACCTTCGGTATCGATCCATTGCAGCAGTATATGGTGGCCTTTGAAGATGGGCGGATTCAGGTGCTCACCATCGCCTGGGATAGCCGCCCGAAAGCAGCGGGAGGACAGCGCTGGTTTCACCTGTATCCGGAAGACGGAGAGGAGCATCCCAGTCTCGCCCATGCCGGCGCGGTCACAGCCGATGATCCGCTGCACTGGACTGGCAGCCACTTCAACTGGAACAGCCGCTGTGCCGCCTGTCACTCCACAGACCTGCAAAAACACTATTCCGTGGCGGCCAATCGCTATGAAACACGATGGAGTGACATCAACGTTGCCTGTGAGGCCTGCCACGGTCCAGCGAGCCAGCACCTCAAGTGGGCAGCCGGCACCGCCGCGGAACAGGCGTCAGACAAGCGTGCGGGCTTTGCTGTTTCCCTGAAAAACACCGCGCTGTGGCAGTTTATTGGCGAGCAATCCCCTCTGTCTGACACCCGTCGCCGCAAGGGACGGCACAATGCCCGTCAGGTCGACACCTGTGCCCATTGCCATTCCCGGCGGCAGGAGCTTGCATTGTGGAAACCCCAGCGCACCTTTGCCGACCAGCACGTGCCGCGCTTGTTGGAGCGGGACATGTATTTCGCCGATGGCCAGATGCTCGATGAGGTGTATGTCTACGGCTCGTTCGTGCAGAGCAAAATGCATGCGAATGGCGTGGTATGTAGCGACTGTCATGATCCCCACAGTACCCGCCTGAAGCGACCGGGCGACCAGACCTGCACGCAGTGCCACCGGGAGGAGACGTTCGCGGCAGCCAGCCATCACCACCATCCCCCCGGCAGCGAAGCCAGCCAGTGCGTTTCGTGTCATATGCCGGCAGTGACATTCATGGGCGTAGATCCGCGTCGGGACCACAGCTTTCGCATACCCCGGCCTGCCTTGAGTGCCGAGGTGGGTAGCCCGGATGTCTGCACGACATGTCATCTGGACAAAGATCCGCAGTGGGCTCAGGGCATTGTGGATAACTGGCGCGGAAAAGGTCCAGCGAATGATCCGGTAGAAACTTCGGCATTGGTACTGGTGCAGGCAGATCGGGGAGCCGGAGATCCGGCTGCGCTGACTGGAGTCGCGACGGACCCTCGTCACAGCAATATGGTGCGTGCCAGTGCAGCGCTGCGCCTTGCGGAGGTCATGGATGCTGCCAGCCTGCAAACATTGCCGGAATTACTGGACGACCGTTCCTGGCTAGTGCGGCTGGGCAGTGTGCGCGCGACCGAGAACCTGCCCCTGCATGTACGTTGGCAATTGTTGCGCGGAAGACTCGAAGAGCCGACCCGCGCGGTGCGTTATGAGATTGCCAGGCAGTTGGCAGGCGTACCACCGCAGCAAGTTGATCCGCAACAGGCGCGCAAACTGGATGCGTTGTTCCGCGAGTTTCTGGATGGTGTGCATTTTAATGCGGATATGCCGGAAGCCCAGCTGGTGGCGGCGCGATTCCACCAGCAGCAGGGGCAAATGGCACAGGCTGAACGCGCGTTGAAGCGGGCGTTGGCACTCGCGCCGAAAAATGAAGGTGCCCTGCTCAATCTCGCGGATCACTATCGTGGCACGGGTCAGGACGCGAAGGCGGGAGCGCTAATTCGGGAAGCGGTCAGCACCTATCCGCAGTCCGGCAACGCGCAGTATGCCTTTGCGCTCTGGCACGTTCGGCAAGGGGATTATCTCAATGCTCTGGCTGCGCTGCAGAGGGCCGGACGCCTGCAGCCCGCCAATCCGGAAGTGGTGCTCGCCCATGGCCTGGTGTTGGAAAAACTGGGGCGCCCGGCCGATGCACTGAATCTGTTGCGCCGCTGGCAATCGGATTACGGTACCCGTCCGCAATTGTTGGCACTGCAGGAACGTCTGCAGTAGAAGAGGGCTGACTCAATCCAATTGGGTGCTGTTGCGCGTAACAGACAGGCGTATTGTTGAAAGAGAATGGATCCCGGGGGACACAATGAAAACTACACACAAGCTGATTTATTTATGGCTGAATCTATTGGCCTATATTGCCATTGGGTTGGGTGCGCTGGCGTATCCTGTCGGTTTTGCCAAAGGCCTTAACCTGTCGTTTCTCTCTGCGGTCGCGGTGCCGGAATTCCAGGCGACCTTCGGCGGACTGATGCTGGCGATCGCTGCAGCCATTGGCCTCGCGATCGTACGCCCGGCAACACGCCACGCTGCTTTTTTCCTGTTGACGCTGGCCTATTGTGGTTTTGCCGGCGGGCGTTTGTTTGGCATGCTGGTGCACAGTGGCTTTGACTGGCGCAATGGCCTGTTTTTGCTCGTCGAGGTCCTGCTGATCGTGTGGGGTCTGTTGTGTTACCGCGTCTCCGGCGACGAGCAATCACGCCAGGGTGCGGATCCGGAACGAGCCGGTTGAGCGCCTGGCTGAAAACGCAGACCTGAAAAAAAGCGCGGCGCCGGTTTCCCGGGGCCGCGCAAGTGATTGCGGTGTTTTGCCGATCAGCCGCAAATATCGTTAACCTGTCGCGTTACTCCCTGACAGTGTGTCTGCATTGGTTACCCCGCCTCGGGCACTTTCCTGCGCACCGCTGGCGGCGGTACGGAAGCGTTCCTTGTATTCGGGCAGCTCTGTTCCCATCCAGCGATCCCACCAGGTGAAGTAAAAGCCGTAGTTACCCTGAAATCGCTGGTGGTGCAGGTCGTGATGGGTGGTAGTGGTCATCAAGTCGAGGGGGCTGTCGACCCAGCGTTTTGGGTGAAATTCGCAGCCCGCATGCAGCATCGCATTGCGGAATATCATGATGAAGATAAACGCCAGCCAGATACCCAGGTGCATCGGCAGGATGATGGTGACCAGCGGGGAGAAGATGGCCATCAGGGCGGCCTCTCCCACTGAGAAGCTGTAGGCAGCCCATGGTGTCGGTGTCAGCGACAAGTGGTGCAGGCGGTGGAAATGACGGAACAGCTTCGGGTGATGCATGGCCCGGTGGGTCCAGTAAAAGTAGGCGTCGTGCACCAGAATGACGGCGGGCAGGCTGAGCAGGTTCCACCACATCGGGTAATCTGACCAGTCGGTGTACAGGCGTACAATGCCGGCCTGATAGAGGTGCACGGTCAACATGCCGATACAGGCGAATACCGCCAGCGTCAGCATCGAGTAGCTGACTTCACGCCGGATATCCTGCCAGCGCGCGCGACGCGTCTGTATGCGCCGTCGATTCATCCAGCTGCGGAACAGGATGCTGACGAACAGGCTGACGCCGGCCGCGGCCAACAGGTAACGGAACAGGTCGTGGCCGAAGTGCTCGAGCCACTGTTGGGCAAATGTGAGTAAAAAACCAACAGCCGTATCCATACAGGGTCCCCTTCACCGGGTGGAGCTTCTTGTTCGAGTTCCGGCCAGTGTGGCTCAGTGCGGGAAGCCTTGCTTGCGAAAAACGAAGTTTTACTGACGAATTCCGAAAAGCGTGGGCATTGGTCAGGTTACGGGCAGGCGTTCGCGGCGAAATTCGGTGGGTGTCATTTCGTGACGGCGTTTGAAAGCGGCATTGAATGGGCTGAGCGACCGGTAACCGATATCGAGTGCAATCGTCAGTACCGGCAGGTGGGCCTGGTCGGGATCGGCGAGACGACGGCTGGCCTCGTCGATACGGTATTCATTCAGGTACTCGTTGAAGTTGCGGTAGCCCAGATGGCGATTGATCAGGGCGCGCAGCACGTGCTCCCGCGCACCCAGCTGTTCTGCCAGTTCACGGATGGTCAGGCCGGTATGCCGGTAGCCCCCGTTTTCCATGTGAGCGGTTAATTGGGCAATCAATTGCTGCTGGCTGTCGTCCAGTGGTTCTGGGGGGCTTTCCGGTGCCGGCTTGTCTTCACTCGGAGCGGCGATCTGTGCGGCGACTGATGGTGCCTCCTGCAGGGAGTCCTGCAGGGCCCGGGCGCTGGGATCGAGTAACCACAAGCAGGCAGCCATGGACAACAGACTGGCGAGAATGGCGTGCAGTGCCGGCAGGCCACTGGGCACTGGCCAGTAACTGAACAGGAAGTCAGCGCAAACCACAATGACCATGTAACCGCCAATGACGGCCATCAAGGCAAGGCGCAGGCTGCGTCGTGCCTCGACCAGGTCAGACTGGTACTGGCGGATCAGGGTGACCATGCCCGCGCCCAGCAGCCCGAGTTTCAGCGGCTGCGACAGCCAGTAGGTCAGGTCGTGCAAAAAGGGCGATATACCGGTCAGCAGATGGCTGTTGGCGAGGCCGTCGACCAGCAGTGCGATTCCCACCACCATCCAGCTCCAGTGCGGAAAGGCCTCGCCGTCGTTGCACAAGTGAAACGCGAATAGCCAGAAGGCCGCGGGTACCAGTATGGAGGGGATATCAAGGAGAAAGGCGGCCGGCTGAGGCAGCGGTGGCAGTACTGCCTCGAGCAGGTAGCAGGTGACCCCGACCAGCACCACCACCAGCCAACGGCCGGCGGCCACATGGCGAAACTGGTGTGCCAGTTTGACCGCAGCCAGTACCAGCAAGCTGCAGGCAGCGCCGGTAAAAAACACAAACGCGCTGTTCATGCGGTCATCCCCCAATAATCTGATGTGCCTGGTTATCGCCAGCGATCTGCCCAGGCATCCAGAACTTTGCTGCTGTAGGTATGACGGCCGTAGCTGCCGTTGTAGTAGGCGAGGGCATTGGCCAGGTTCCCTTTGGCCTTGCCGATATAGTGCTTGAGGATGGTGCAGCCGTACCGCAGGTTGGTATCCATATTGATGAGATTGTCGTCCGGCCGTCCAATTTCGTTCTTCCAGAACGGCATGACCTGCATCATGCCCTGGGCACCTACGCGAGAAACCGCATAGGGATCGAATGCGCTCTCGATCTGGATAACTGCCAATACGATCTCCGGTTGCAACCCCGCCCGTGTCGCTTCCCGATGAACGGCCTTGAGCACGTGCATGCGCCGTTCCGGATCCTTGATATAGCGGGCCAGCGGCTGGGACTTGGCCATCAGCCACACTTCCGCATCAAAGCGGTCGGCAAAGCTGCCGGGCTCGCTCACGGCCTGGCTCAGCGCGCGACGCAATTCCGGGTCCACCTGCTTCACGCCCTCAGCCGAAACGACAGAGGAAAGTGACAGCAGGCCGGCGAGGAGCAGGGCAATACCGCTTTTGTTCATGGGGTCGTCATTCGTTACCGGCGCCGGGGCGGAGACCGCCCGCGCTGTCATTGGCGTAAGGTTCGCAGTGCGATTCAGTCGCGCAGTTTTTCCAGCAGGATATCCTGAAGTTGGGATTCCGCAAACTCCTGGCTTTCCGCATCGCGACGGCCTTTGTATTCCACCACGCCCTTTTCCAGGCCGCGATCACCGATAACGATGCGGTGCGGGATGCCCATCAGCTCCACATCGGCGAGCATGCCGCCGAGGCGGGCCTTCGGCTCGTCCATAAACAGGACATCGATGCCTTTCTCACGCAGGGAGTTGTACAGGTGCTCGCATTTCTCGCGAACGACATCGCTCTTGTGCATGTTGATCGGCACAATCGCCAGCTGGAAGGGCGCGATCGATTCCGGCCAGATGATGCCGGAATCGTCGTGATTCTGCTCGATGGCGGCCGCGACAATGCGGGACACACCGATGCCGTAACAGCCCATGGTCATGACCTGTTCCTTGCCATTCTCGTCGAGTACGGAGGCGTTCATGGCGCGGCTGTACTTGTCGCCCAGCTGGAAGATATGACCCACCTCGATACCGCGCTTGATCTCGATGGTGCCCTGGCCATCGGGGCTGGCATCGCCGGCCACCACATTGCGCAGGTCTTCCACGCGCGCGAGCGGCACGTCGCGTTCCCAGTTCACGCCAGTCAGGTGGTAGTCGTCTTTGTTCGCTCCACAGATAAAGTCGGCGAGATGTGCCGCAGAGCGATCCACCAGGGTCTCGATGCCCAGGTTAACCGGGCCCAGCGAGCCCACGCCACAACCCAGTTCTGCGGCGATGCGGGCTTCCGGAGCGAAGGTCAGCGGGCTGGCCACGCCGGGCAGCTTCTCCGCCTTGAGTTCGTTCAGGTCGTGGTCACCGCGCAGTACCAGTGCCACCAGCGGGGCGGTTTCGCCTTCCTCGGCTTCTCCCAGCACAATCAGGGTCTTCACCGAGTGGGCGGCATCGGTGCCGAGAAACTCGCTGACGGCCTCAATGGTTTTCTGGCCCGGGGTGTGGACTTCTTCCAGGGATTTGCCGGGTGCGGGACGCTCACCGCTCGGTGCGACGGCCTCGGCAAGTTCCACGTTGGCAGCAAAGCGGCTCTCGGTGGAAAACGCGATATCGTCTTCACCGCTGTCCGCGAGCACGTGGAATTCATGCGAGCTGGAACCACCGATGGAGCCCGTGTCTGCCAGCACCGGGCGGTAGTCCAGGCCGATCCGGTCGAAGATACGGCAGTATGCGCCGTGCATGATGTCGTAGGTTTCCTGCAGGGAATCGGCGCCCAGGTGGAATGAGTAGGCATCCTTCATGGTGAACTCGCGTGCACGCATAACGCCAAAGCGCGGACGAATTTCATCGCGGAATTTGGTCTGGACCTGATAGAAGTTGGCCGGCAGCTGTTTATAGCTGTTGATCTCGTTGCGGATCAGGTCGGTGATGACCTCTTCGTGGGTCGGGCCCAGGCAGAAGGGATTCTGGTGCCGGTCTTCAATACGCAGCAATTCGGGGCCGTACTGTTGCCAGCGGCCGGATTCTTCCCAGAGCTCTGCCGGTTGCACCACCGGCATCAGTACCTCCAGGGCGCCGGCGCGGTCCATTTCTTCGCGGACGATGCGCTCGACCTTGCGCAGTACACGCAGCCCGGTGGGCATCCAGGTGTACAGGCCTGAGGCCAGGCGACGAATCATGCCGGCGCGCAGCATCAATCGGTGGCTGATGACCACAGCGTCGTTCGGGGTTTCTTTCTGGGTTGCGATCAGATAGCGGGAAGCGCGCATAGGAGGTTCGGTTTGCTCTGTTTTGGGGCGGTTATTCTACGTCGGCCCGGGGGGTGGATGGTAGGGGGCGAGGGCAGGGAAGCGGCAATAAAAAACCCCGCCGAAGCGGGGTTTGAAGCAGCAGGGGCGGAGATTAGTTCTCGGCCATTTCCTTCAGCTTCTTCAGCGGGCGAACTTTGACCTGGATGCTGGCCGGCTTCGCCTTGAATACAGTCTCTTCACCGGTGAAGGGGTTGATGCCCTTGCGCGCCTTTTTGGCTGGCTTCTTCACAGTGGTGATTTTCAGCAGGCCCGGCAGAGCGAATTCGCCGACGGCGCGCTTCTTGATGTGGCCCTCGATCACGTCGGACAGCTCGTCCAGAACAGACTGAACCTGCTTGCGGGACAGCTCGGTCTTCTCGGCGATCTGATTCAGGATCTGGGTCTTGGTGTACTTCTCCTTGATGGCTGTTACTTTCTTAGCCTTGGCCGGAGCGGCCTTCTTGGCTACAGCCTTCTTGGCAGGAGCTTTCTTCGCTGCGGTTTTCTTGGCGGGGGCTTTCTTAGCTGCGGCTTTCTTGCGTGCGGCCATGAGTAGCTTCCTTCTGTATGTTGTTTTTCCAATGAAAATGTATTCGTACACCATGGTACTGGTTCGAAGTATATATAGTTTTTTTTCTCGCGCACCCGCAAAAGCAGGAAAAATAGTGCTTTTTTATCGATTTAGGGCAAGGAAACGGCTGTCTTTTGCGCGGATTCGCGCAATGCCGACCTTTGTTTGTGGCCCATCTTCAGCCTGCCGGGGCGCTCATGTATAATCTGCGCCCATTTTTCTGTAGTACCGGGTGAGTATCGATGCCTATCTACGAATACCAGTGCGGGGCCTGTGGCCACCAGTTGGAGGCCCTGCAGCGCATGAGTGACGCGGCCCTGACTGACTGCCCCGCGTGCGACAAAGCCGAGCTGCGCAAGAAGGTCTCCGCCGCCGGATTCCGCCTGAGCGGGGGTGGCTGGTATGAGACGGACTTCAAAACTGGCAGCAAGAAAAATCTGGCGGGCGACAAGGCCAAGTCCAAGGCGGACGCAGGCTAAGCGCGACAGAATGGCCAATCTTCCATAATTGGCTGTCAAGAATACGGGGGCCGGCAGGAGCCGGTCCGGCAATTACTATCGACAACGGGAATTGACTCCATGCGCAGCGACTATTGTGGCGCCCTTCGAGCCGCGGACATCGACCGCGTCGTAACTCTGTGTGGCTGGGTTGATCGCCGCCGCGACCACGGCGGGGTGATCTTTATCGACCTTCGCGACCGTGACGGTATTGTCCAGGTTGTATTCGACCCGGATGCTGCCGAGCATTTCGAGCAGGCTGACCGCGTGCGCAGTGAATATGTGCTCAAGGTAACCGGCCGGGTGCGCGCGCGCTCCGAGGCCACGGTGAACCCGAGCATGGATACCGGTGAGGTCGAGGTATACGGTACTGATCTGGAGATTCTCAATGCCGCGGAGACCCCGCCGTTCCAGCTGGACGAGCACACGGCGGTGGGCGAAGACGTTCGCTTGCGCTACCGGTATCTGGACCTGCGTCGCAACGAGATGCAGCACAATCTGCGTTTCCGTTCCAAACTGACCAACGCGATCCGCAACTATCTGGACGGAGAGGGCTTCCTCGATATCGAGACGCCAATCCTGACACGCGCCACGCCGGAAGGGGCGCGCGATTACCTGGTTCCGAGCCGTACCCACGAGGGCAAGTTCTTTGCGTTGCCGCAGTCTCCGCAGTTATTCAAGCAGCTGCTGATGGTGTCGGGCTTTGATCGTTACTACCAGATAGCCAAGTGTTTTCGCGACGAGGACCTTCGTGCGGATCGCCAGCCGGAATTTACCCAGATCGATATCGAAACCGCATTCCTGGGTGAAGACGACATCATGTCGATTACCGAAGGGATGGTGCGCAGCCTGTTTACCGAGCTGAAGGGTGTGGACCTGGGGGATTTCCCGCGTATGCCCTACAGCGAAGCGATGGAGCGTTTTGGTTCGGACAAGCCGGACCTGCGCATTCCGCTGGAGCTGGTCGAAATCAAGGATCTGATGACCGAGGTGGAGTTCAAGGTGTTCTCCGGCCCGGCAAACGACCCCAAAGGCCGGGTGGCTGCGCTGAAAGTGCCGGGTGGCAACGACAAGCTGACCCGCAAGCAGATCGACGATTACGGCAAGTTTGTCGGTATCTATGGTGCGAAAGGGCTGGCCTATATCAAGGTCAATGATCGCGCGGACCTGGAGAACGGCCTGCAGTCGCCGATCGTGAAGTTCCTGCCTAACGATGTGCGTGCGGCGATTCTGGATCGCCTGGAAGCAGAAAATGGCGACCTGATCTTCTTTGGCGCGGACAGCGGCAAAGTGGTTTCGGAAGCGCTGGGTGCGTTGCGTTGCAAGCTGGGTGAAGACCTGGATCTGTACACCGCAGAGTGGGCGCCCCTGTGGGTTGTGGACTTCCCGATGTTTGAGGAAGACGATAACGGTGGTCTGACGTCCCTTCACCACCCCTTTACCGCACCTTCTTGTTCCCCCGAGGCGCTGGAACAGGCGCCGCTGGCGGCGCTGTCGCGTGCCTACGACATGGTGCTGAACGGTACCGAGCTGGGCGGTGGTTCCATTCGTATCCACGATCAGGCCATGCAGCAAGCGGTATTCCGTATCCTCGGCATTGATGCTGAAGAGCAGCGCGAGAAATTTGGCTTCCTGCTGGATGCACTGAAGTACGGTGCGCCGCCCCACGGCGGACTGGCGTTCGGCCTGGATCGCCTGGTGATGCTCATGACCGGCACGGACTCTATTCGGGATGTGATTGCCTTCCCGAAAACCCAGAGTGCGGCTTGTGTCATGACTGACGCTCCGGGCGCGGTGGATGCGCGCCAGCTGCGCGAGCTGAGTATTCGCCTGCGCCTCAAGGAAGAGCAGGTAAGCTGATCGCGGGACCGCCCCGCTGTTATAAAGTGTGAAGCGACCGCTTAAACATGGGCGGTCGCGGTATCAGAGAACTTCTGGAGACGAGAGATGGCTGGACATAGTAAATGGGCCAACATCAAGCACCGCAAGGCGGCTCAGGACGCCAAGCGCGGTAAGGTTTTCACCAAGATCATTCGCGAATTGACCGTTGCGGCCAAAGCCGGCCCCAATCCGGATGACAACCCCACTTTGCGTGCGACGATCGACAAGGCACTCGGTGCCAATATGAAGCGCGACACCATCGACAAGGCGATTGCACGGGGTGCGGGCAATGCGGATGGTGAGAACTACGAAGCGGTCACCTACGAAGGTTATGGCGTTGGTGGCGTTGCGGTCCTGGTTGAATGCCTGACCGATAACCGCAACCGCACCGTGGCGGAAGTGCGTCACGCGTTCAGCAAGCGTGGCGGCAACCTCGGCACCGACGGTTCAGTCGCTTACCTGTTCTCCCGCAAGGGCCAGATCAGCTACGCACCGGGTGCAGATGAAGACGCCCTGATGGAGGCGGCTCTCGAGGCAGGTGCGGAAGACATTGAAACCAACGATGACGGCAGTATTGATGTCACGACCGAGTTTCAGGATTACCTGTCCGTCAAGGATGCGCTGGTTGCGGCGGGCTTCGCTCCGGACAACGCCGAAGTTGCCATGATTCCGTCCACCACTGTACCGATGGACAAAGACGGTGCAGAAAAGGTGATCGCGCTGGTGGATATGC
The DNA here is from genome assembly GCF_056158985.1 of Microbulbifer sp. ABF4_148. Taxonomy (NCBI): domain Bacteria; kingdom Pseudomonadati; phylum Pseudomonadota; class Gammaproteobacteria; order Cellvibrionales; family Microbulbiferaceae; genus Microbulbifer; species Microbulbifer sp. ABF4_148. The sequence continues at coordinate 3,892,237 of NZ_JBSWUI010000001.1, read as the reverse complement.
TCGAAGACCTGGATGATGTTCAGAGCGTCTACACCAACGCGGATATTCCCGATGAGGTCATGGAGGCGCTGGGCTAAGCGACCAGTTCGTCGCTCACCTTGTGGCGAAAAGGGCGGTCATCCCGATGGGGTGGGCCGCCCTTTTTTGTTGGTCCCGCTAGCGCCCGCCCTTGACGCCATACGCTCGCCTTGGGACACTGCCCCGATTCTGGCAACACTATATAAACATACAGGGAGTCCGCCTTGACCCGGATATTGGGTATCGACCCCGGCTCGCGCAAAACCGGATACGGCATTATCGACGTACAGCGCGGGCAGGCAGTTTATGTGGCCAGCGGGGTAATTCGAGTGCCCGATGAGGCCCTGCCAGAGCGGCTCAAGCTCATTTTCGATGCGGTTTCCCAGATCGCAGGTCAATACAAGCCGGAGCAGATGGCCATCGAGAGTGTGTTTATGTCCAAGAGTGCCGGTTCCGCGCTGAAGCTCGGTCAGGCGCGGGGCGCGGCGATCGTCGCTGGCGCCAATGCGGGATTGCCCGTCGCGGAATATGAGGCGCGCAAGGTCAAGCAGGCCGTGGTCGGTAATGGTGGGGCGGACAAGCTGCAGGTCCAGCATATGGTAAAAACACTGCTGTCGCTGCCAGCTGCGCCGCAGGAAGACGCCGCGGATGCCCTGGCCGTTGCACTGTGCCATATGCATACTCACCAGACGCTGGTCCAGTCCTCGACGGGGAGCCGGGCGCGTTTCCGGCGTGGACGTTTGAGCGTTTCCTGAAGCAAAGTAGGGCGCGGTCGTTGCTGTACCGCTGCCGTGGACTGAGATTGCCGCGAGGCCCGCACAAGGGTGGTAGCGGAACAGAGAAGTTGGAATCACAATGATCGGAAGACTGACCGGAACACTGGCCGCTGTGCAACCGCCGCTGCTGCTGGTGGATGTACAGGGTGTGGGCTACGAAGTGCTTGCCCCGATGACCACGATTTTCGAGTTGCCGCCGCTCGGGCAAACAGTGCAGCTGCAAATCCACATGGCGGTCTCTGAAACCGCGCAACAACTGTACGGTTTCGGTAAAGAGTCCGATCGCCAGTTGTTCCGCACGCTGATCAAGGTGAACGGTGTGGGGCCGAAGATGGCGTTGGCCATTCTCTCCGGTATGGATAGCGCCGCCCTGGCCCGGTGCGTCTCGGAAGACAATGTTGCTGCGCTGGTGAAAGTGCCCGGTGTGGGCAAGAAAACCGCCGAGCGCCTGGTGGTGGAGCTGCGCGATAAGCTGGCGCCGCACTTTGGCGATAGTAACGATATCCCGCTGCTTGCCGCCGTCACTGAACCGGCTGTCGATCATGTCGGTGAGGCAGAGAGCGCCCTGGCGGCGTTGGGCTACAAGCCCACCGATGCCACCAAAATGGTGGCCAAGGCCTGCAAAGAACAGCCCGGCGCTGACAGCGCTACCTTGATTCGCCTGGCGCTCAAGAGCATGGCGCCAGCCTGAGTGCAGCGCGCCGCCGATAAAACGCCCTGAGCAAGTGCGCACATGGCAACCTGATAGTCACCGGAGTAGAGCATGATAGAAGCCGATCGCCTGATTGCGCCGGAGCCCATTGGCCCCAGCGGTCAGGAAGAGCAATATGATCGCGCTGTGCGGCCGAAGTCCCTCGCTGATTATGTCGGTCAGCCTGTGGTGCGTGAGCAGATGGAAATTTTTATCCAGGCAGCCAAATTGCGCGGTGAAGCACTCGACCACACCCTGGTGTTTGGCCCGCCGGGCCTGGGCAAAACCACGCTGGCGAATATCATTGCCGCCGAGATGGGCGTCGCCATCAAAACCACGTCGGGGCCGGTGCTGGAAAAGGCCGGTGATCTGGCAGCCATCATGACCAACCTTGAGCCTGGCGATGTGCTGTTTATCGATGAGATTCATCGACTCAGTCCTCACGTGGAGGAAGTCCTCTATCCCGCAATGGAGGACTATCAGCTCGACATTATGATCGGCGAAGGTCCCGCCGCACGCTCCATCAAGCTTGATTTGCCGCCGTTTACGCTGGTTGGTGCCACCACCCGCGCCGGCCTGCTGACCTCGCCCCTGCGCGATCGCTTTGGTATTGTTCAGCGTCTGGAGTTCTACAACGTTGAGGACCTTACCAGCATTGTGCGCCGTTCTGCCGGCCTGATGGGGGTGGAAATGGACGAGGGTGGAGCGCTCGAAGTGGCGCGCCGGGCGCGTGGCACGCCGCGTATCGCCAATCGTTTGTTGCGCCGTGTGCGCGACTATGCGGAGGTGAAAGGCAACGGTTCTGTGGACTCAGACATTGCGGACGCCGCATTGAACATGTTGAATGTGGATGCGCGCGGCTTTGACCAGCTGGACAGACGTATGCTGCTGGCCATGATTGAAAAATTCGATGGCGGGCCTGTGGGGATTGATAGCCTCGCCGCCGCAGTGAGTGAAGAGCGGGATACCATCGAAGATGTGCTGGAGCCGTACCTGATCCAGCAGGGATATATCAGTCGCACGCCGCGGGGGCGGATTGTGACTGCGCTGGCCTATGAGCATTTCGGGGTGCCCAAGCCCGAATGACCGGTTGGCCGGCCACCATTATGGAAAGCGACAATAATAAGGGGGATGGGTGAGCGAACCCTTCAGTATCCCCGTGCGGGTGTACATCGAGGACACCGACGCGGGCGGCATCGTCTATTACGTCAATTATTTGAAGTATATGGAGCGCGCGCGCACAGAATTCATGCGTTCGCTCGGATATGATAAGCCTGCCATGCCGCAACAGGGGCTGTTGCTGGTGGTGCATTCCGCAGAAGTTCAGTACCGGCGCTCCGCCTGGCTGGATGATGGATTGCGCGCCACGGCCCAGATCGCGCGCCTCGGAAGGGCTGCGGTGACATTCGAGCAGGAAATTTGGCGCGACAATGAAATTATTTGCCGGGGTGTGGTCAAAGTCGCATGTGTCGATGAGGCGAGCCGCAAGCCCTGTGCATTTCCGGAATCCATTTTCTCAGCATTAAAGGCAGTTAGTACACGATGAACGCCGGTGAACAACTCTCCCTCTGGGGACTGATTCAGAATGCCAGTCTACTGGTGCAGCTGGTCATGCTGCTCCTGCTGCTGGCCTCGGTCATTTCCTGGGTCATGATCATCCAGCGGGGCCTGTATTTGTCCCGTGCAAAGAAAGCGATGGTCAATTTTGAGCGTCGTTTCTGGGGCGGCTCCGACCTTAACCAGCTGTTCCGAGACGGCAATGCCCGGGCAGAACAGGGACGCGTGGATGGCGCTGAATCCATTTTTCGCGCGGGGTTTACAGAATTTACCCGCCTGCGGCAGCAGGGCCGCAGTAGCCCTGCAGCAGTCATGGAAGGCGCCGAGCGCGCGATGCGTGTGGCCATGTCCCGTGAACAGGAAATGGTGGAAATGAACCTGCCGTTCCTGGCGACTGTCGGTTCGGTCAGTCCGTATATCGGCCTGTTTGGCACCGTCTGGGGCATTATGAATTCCTTCCGCGGCCTCGCGACCATGCATCAGGCCACCATTGCCACGGTTGCACCCGGTATCAGTGAGGCGCTGGTCGCTACGGCCATGGGCCTGTTCGCTGCAATTCCGGCGGTCATGGCGTACAACCGTTACTCGGCCAAGGCCGAGTGGTTGCTGTCCAGCTATGAAACCTTCGCTGAGGAATTTTCCTCCATTCTGCACCGCAAGGTGCATTCCAGCTGACGCAGGCGGTCCCAAGACATGAGTGTTTTTCGCAAGGGCGGTAAGCGCAGGCTGGTCTCAGAGATCAATGTGGTGCCCTATATCGACGTGATGCTGGTCCTGCTGATCGTCTTCATGGTGACTGCGCCGCTGCTGATGCAGGGCGTCAAGGTGGACTTGCCGGACGCCCCGTCGGCGCCGATTGACGAAACCGACGATGAGCCGCTGATTATCTCTGTACGCGCTGACGGTACTTATTACCTGAACCTGGGGGATGATGAACAGTCCGCGAAACCCATGGCCGAGATCAAGGATACCGTTGCCAAGGTATTGCGGCAGAAGCCCAAGACCCCGGTGCTGGTATGGGGTGATACCGATGCCAGGTACGGCCTGATTGTCGGCGCCATGACCCAGCTGCAGCAGGCGGGCGCACCGAGTGTTGGCCTGGTCACTGAGCCTCCGCAGGAATAAGGGTTGTTACTCGATCAGTATGAATAACGCCAACTCCTATGCCCTGCCGGTTTTCCTCAGCCTGCTGTTTCACGGCGCGCTGATTGCCGTGCTGACGTTTGGTTGGGAGGCGACCGCCAAGCCCGAGCGCAAGCCCTTGCCAAACTTTGTGCAGGCCAAGCTCGTTACCATCGACGCAAAGACCCAGAAAAAGAAAACGCCTCCCAAGGTGGATATCCGCAAAAAACGCGCCCAGCAAGAAGCGGAGCGGCGTCGCAAGGCAGAGGCCGAAAAGAAACGCCGCGCGGCGATAGAGCGCAAGAAGAAGCTCGAAGCCGAGAAGAAGAAAAAAGCCGAGCAGGAACGCAAGAAGAAAGAGGCTGAGGATAAAGCCCGCAAGGAGCGCGAACGCAAAGAGCGGCTTGAGCGGGAGCGCAGCAGTGCCTTCGATGAGGCACTGCAGGAGGAAGAAGAGTTACTGGATGCCGATGAAAGTGCACAGGCTGTCATGTCTGTGGCGCAGGCGATCCAGCAGCGTATTGAGTCAGTCTGGAGTCGTCCGCCCAGCGCACGGAACGGCATGCTGACTGTGGTTCAGATCAATTTCGTGCCCACCGGACGTGTGGTGGCAACCAATATTGTGGAAAGTAGTGGCAATGCGGCACTGGACCGGTCGGTGATCACCGCCATCCGTCGCGTTGAGGTGTTCCCCGAAGTGGCCGATCTGGCCCGCAAGGAGCCCACTGTATTCGAGCGCGAAGTGCGTACAACCCTGTTGAATTTCCGAGTCGAAGACCTGCGACAATGATGAAAAATCTATTTAGAACCCTGTCTTTCGTATTGGTGGCCAGCCTCAGCCTGTCTGCCAAGGCGCAGCTGGTGGTGGATATCACCAGTGGTATTGATGATCCGACGCCGATTGCGGTGTCGCCGTTTAGCTGGTCCGGTGGCGGCGTGCTGTCCGAGGATGTGTCCGGAATCATATCGGCCGATCTGCGCCGCAGTGGTCTGTTCGCTCCGGTGCCGAAAGAGGATATGTTGTCCTTCCCGCGCTCTCCGGACGAGGTCGTGTTCCGCGATTGGCGGATTCTCGGCACCGAATATGTGGTGACCGGCCGAATCGAGCCCCAGGCGGACGGTTATTTGTTGACCTTTGATCTGGTCAACATCTTTGGCCAGCAAAAGATGTTCACCAAGCAGGTGAGTGGTGGGCGGAACCAGTTGCGGGATATTGCCCACCGTGCCGCCGACGAGGTATTCGAGGCGATTACCGGTATTCGCGGAGCCTTCTCTACCGAGATGGTGTACGTGCAGGAAGAGACTCGCAATGGCCAGCCGAGTTACGCGCTGATGCGGGCGGATATCGATGGCGCGCGGCCCAAGATGATTCGCCGCTTCTCCCAGCCGGTGATGTCCCCGGCCTGGTCCCCGAATGGCCAGGAGTTGGCCTATGTGTCCTTCGAAACCGGTCGACCGGCGATTTTCCGCGAGAACCTGCGCACCGGAGCCCGTCAGCAGCTGACCAATTTCAAGGGCCTGAACAGTTCTCCGGCATGGTCTCCGGATGGCAGCAAGCTGGCGATGGTGCTGTCGAAGGACGGCAACCCGGAGATTTATGTGCTGGATCTGGCCAGTGGCCGGTTCACGCGAATGACCCGTCACTTCTCGATTGATACAGAACCGAACTGGATGCCGGACGGAAAATCTCTAGTTTTCACCTCAGATAGGGGAGGTAAGCCACAAATTTACCAATTGACCCTTGCCACCGGCCAAGTTGACCGCTTAACCTTCGACGGCGACTACAACGCAAGACCTCGGGTCTCTCCCGATGGGAAAACGCTGGTGATGGTCCATCGGAGCAGGGGGGTGTTCACAATTGCAACGATGGATATCGTCTCCGGCAGGATGCGTGTCCTCACAGAGACGCGTCTCGACGAATCTCCGAGCATTGCACCCAATGGTGCCATGTTGATGTACGCTACCAAGCGCGGAGATCGTGGAATCTTGGCTGCGGTATCCCTGGATGCCGGAGTTAAGTACCGACTGCCTTCCCAGCGGGGTGATGTACGAGAGCCGGCCTGGTCACCTTACTTTGACTGACTGAGTTGGGGTTCTGTCCTTATGTTCAGGGCAGGTAAAAGCAGTAGTAGTTTAAAAAAAACTGATGGATTTCTCGATAACACAAAAAGCGGAGTAGCTTATGTTTAAATCAGTAAAAACCGGCCTGGGTCTGGCCGCCGCAATGGCCGTACTGGCTGGTTGTACCAATACCGACACCTCTGCTGGTGGCCAGGGCATGGTAGACGCTCCGGCTCCGGTAGTTGAAGACACTACCCCGGCCGAAGTTGTTGCACCGCTGGATAACGTCGTTTACTTCGACTTTGACCAGTCCCTGCTGAAGGGCGAGACCCGCGATCTGCTGATCCAGCACGCTGACCGCCTGCGCGGCACCAGCGCCAATGTTCGCCTGGAAGGCCACGCTGACGAGCTGGGTACCCGTGAGTACAACCTGGCCCTGGGTGAGCGTCGTGCCAACGCCGTTCGTGACTTCCTGGTACTGCAGGGCGTAGATGCCGGCACTATGGAAGTAATCAGCTACGGTGAAGAGCGTCCGGCTGCACCGGGCAGCGACGAGGGCTCCCGTGCCCAGAACCGTCGCGTTGTTATCGTTCAGTAATTAGCCTGAAATACCGATGACTAAATCGACTGACTTTTCGAGCAAGCATTTTTCGATCAGGAAAGTCGCGCTGGCCGCAGCCATGATGGCTGCGGCTTTGCCCGTTTTCTCGCAGGCGCCGATTGTGGATCTGAGCTCGTCCTCGGAAGAACAGTCGGCGCCCGCCTATCGGGATGCCCCCTACACGCCTGAAACCCGTGTTGCGCCCGCCGTTACGGTAGCCGAGCGCCCCCGGGCACGACAGGGCAACCCGCAGGCCGATGCCTATTACCAGATGCAGGTGCTGCAGCAGGAAGTTTCCGAGCTGCGCGGTGCGGTAGAGGAATTGCGCCACGAGGTACGCCGACTCAAGCAGCAGCGTACTGACGACTATATGGACCTGGATCGGCGTCTTTCACGCCTCTCCGGTACCGAGCCGCAGGGCGCGCCAGATAGCGCCGCGCCGGCTGAAGGCCAGAACGGTTCCACCAACGGCGCTGCGCCGCAGGCGGGACAAGCTGCCACCAGTACCACTTCCCCGGCTACCGCCACGGCTGGTGCCTCCGAGCGCGACCGTTACCAGTCGAGCTTCGCGCTGGCGCGGAATGGGGATTACAACGGTGCCAAGGACGCGTTCAAGCAGTTCCTGCAGGATTACCCGACCGGCCAGTATGCTCCGAATGCCAACTATTGGCTCGGAGAGATCGCGCTGGTACAGGGCGATCTGGAAGAGGCACGCCAGTGGTTTGTCGCCCTGTTGGAGGATTTCCCGACGTCCACCAAGGTGTGGGATGGCCGCTACAAACTCGGCACGGTCTATCATCAGCTGGGCGACCAGCAGAAGGCCAAGGAGCTGCTAGAGCAGGTCGCCTCCAGTGAGGCGCGCGCGTCTGGAAAAGCCAAGCGTTACCTGGCGGACAACTTCTGACCAGAGGTTGGCATCCCCTCCTGTCGCTGGTTTTTTGACCACAAAAGCTCTATGATCTCGCGCCCGGACGGCACAGGCCGCCCGGGCGTTTTTCTATGTGCCGGAACCCTATGACCGACCTTTCCACAGAATCCCTGCGTATCAGCGAAATTTTTTACTCCCTGCAAGGGGAGGCGCGCGATGCCGGAATACCGACCGTGTTTGTGCGTCTGACTGGCTGTCCTTTGCGTTGCACCTACTGCGACTCAGAGTATGCATTCTATGGCGGCGAGCGACTGGCTCTGGCGGAGATCCTGCAGGAGGTCGGCAAGCATCCGGCCCGCTACGTGTGTGTCACCGGTGGGGAGCCCCTGGCCCAGCCCAACTGTTTACCGCTGCTGACCGCGTTATGCGATGCGGGATACCGGGTTTCCCTCGAGACCAGTGGCGCCATGCCGGTAGAGGCGGTGGATCCGCGGGTGTCGCGGGTAGTGGACCTGAAAACCCCGGCCTCTGGCGAGCAGCAGCGCAACCGCATGGAGAATCTGGACAGCCTCAGCGAAAAGGATCAGATCAAGTTCGTGATCTGTGACCGCGCGGACTATGACTGGGCCCGGTTCACGCTGGATCAGTACCGCCTGCCGCAGCGGGTGGGCGAAGTGCTGTTCTCCCCCAGCTACGAACAGTTGCCGGCCCGTGAACTGGCGGAGTGGATTCTGGAAGACGGCTTGCCGGTCCGAATGCAAATGCAGCTTCACAAGCAATTGTGGGGCGACTTACCGGGGGTCTGATGCCCGTCCCGTGCGAAAAGAGAAGATCATGACAGCGAAAAAAGCAGTAGTGTTGTTATCAGGTGGCCTGGACTCGGCCACGGTTCTGGCGATGGCTCGTGCGGAAGGCTATGAGTGCTATGCACTGGGGTTCGATTATGGTCAGCGCCACAGCGCGGAACTCACGGCGGCGCAGCGCGTTGCGGCCGACCTTGGCGCGCGTGAACACAAAGTCGTCCAGCTGGACTTGCGTGCCATCGGCGGTTCGGCACTGACAGATGACAGTATTGCCGTACCGGAAGAGGAGACCGGTGGTATCCCGGTCACCTATGTCCCCGCGCGCAATACCGTATTTCTCTCCATTGCCCTGGGCTGGGCAGAAGTGCTGGGTGCGCAGGACATCTTTGTGGGTGTGAACGCGGTCGATTATTCCGGCTACCCCGATTGCCGACCCGAGTACATTGAAGCGTTTGAGAAAATGGCCAATCTGGCTACTCGCGCAGCCGTTGAAGGCCAGGCTTTGCGTATCCGAGCGCCCCTGATTTCGATGACCAAAGCCGATATCGTAACGCGCGGCACCGAACTGGGCGTTGATTACAGCCTTACCGTGTCCTGTTACCAGGCCGCACGCGACGGCGCAGCCTGTGGTCGCTGCGACAGCTGCCGGCTGCGCGCCGCAGGCTTTGCCGATGCAGGCCTTGTCGACCCGACGGTCTACGCCAAAGCCTGACAGCCGCCGCGCAGGGCGGGCGTAAGCCCTTCAAATCCCTAGAATTTTTTTGGCTTCAGGACTTGTGTTTCAAAATTAGATCAGTAAGATACGCAGCTCCTCACGCAGTGAGGCGTTTTAAGGGTCGTTAGCTCAGTTGGTAGAGCAGTTGGCTTTTAACCAATTGGTCGCTGGTTCGAATCCAGCACGACCCACCAGATTCCAAGGGCCGCCGTCAGGCGGCCCTTTTTAATATCTCCGCCGAAACCGCTGTGCGTTTGGCGTCGAGATCACTAACATACGCGAGCTTACGGGTCGTTAGCTCAGTTGGTAGAGCAGTTGGCTTTTAACCAATTGGTCGCTGGTTCGAATCCAGCACGACCCACCATCTAAACAAAAAAGGCCACCCATCGGGTGGCCTTTTTTGTTTAGCCGGCGGGCTCGTCTGGATAGAACCACGTTCGACTAAATGCGCCCCTGGCGCATTTTGCAACGAGGAGCGCAGCGACGAAGCCCGCGTGCGGGTGATTACAGCCCATAGGCTGTAATCATTCATCCAGCAATTCGCTCATCGCTGATTCAGCCACCCATCGGGTGGCCTTTTTTGTTTAGCCGGCGGGTTCGTCTGGATAGAACCACGTTCGACTAAATGCGCCCCTGGCGCATTTTGCAACGAGGAGCGCAGCGACGAAGCCCGCGCGCGGGTGATTACAGCCCATAGGCTGTAATCATTCATCCAGCAATTCGCTCATCGCTGATTCAGTCACCCATCGGGTGGCCTTTTTTGTTTAGCCGGCGGGCTCGTCTGGATAGAACCACGTTCGACTAAATGCGCCCCTGGCGCATTTTGCAACGAGGAGCGCAGCGACGAAGCCCGCGTGCGGGTGATTACAGCCCATAGGCTGTAATCATTCATCCAGCAATTCGCTCATCGCTGATTCAGCCACCCACCGGGTGGCCTTTTTTGTTTAGCCGGCGGGTTCGGGTAAAGCCTCTTCTGAAGAGCGTTATAGCGTGCAGTGCGCTTCCAGGGCTGGCTGCCATCCTCTTGCGCTTCCGAGTTGCGCGTTTAAATCTCGCCACACACAAGACTGATGACCATGGATAAATCTAGTGGTGGCGCAGGGCTTGCTGGATCATTTGTTTCACATATACTTGATCAATCAAGTAAATGTTGAGTGAAAATAGAATGAGCGATACATCGATTTATGGGCGGGCCGCCAAATCTCTGTGGATCAGGAGTGCGGTTATTTCCAAGCAGCTGGATAACAGCCTCGGTGCCGTCCACGGTATTGGTTTCGCGGAATACATGGTGTTGATGAATCTGGTGCGTGCGCCCCATCAGCAACTGCGCCGGATCGACATCGCGGAGTCGGTAGCGCGCACTGCGTCTGCGATTACAAGAATGTTGTTACCTTTGGAGAAAATAGGCTTGGTTGAGAAGGCGTCCAGCGAAAGAGACGCCCGGGTTAGCCTGGTAAAAATTACCGCCTCGGGCATCGAGACTTATGAAAATGCCACAGAGACGCTCTCAGCAAAATCTGAGTCGCTGCTGAATGGTCTTTCGATTGAGGAGGCAGGGGCATTGTTGCGCCTTCTACAAAAATTATGAGTGGAAAGCCGTTCATCTGCGGGTTGCGAGGCCTTTTGATCATGGCAGGCCGTTGCCAATGGTCGTGCTTTCAATCCTGCGACCGCGACGTCACACGATAACGGTTGGCCGTCGGCCTGGTGCGATGTGCTTGCGGCCGCAGCGATGCTGCGTGCTCACGAGACACCAGCGGCGGGAAGGTTGGCGCGCACGCTACACTGCCCACAACTGGACATGGCACTTGCAGCGTGACTTGAGGCTATAATGCGCGCTCTCCGCCGCTGAGCGGTCCAGTCTACAGGTAGTTCATCACAGGAAATCATGAGCCAGAAGACTCAGTCCCAATCTATCGACCCGCGCGCCCTGGTGCAGGCCCATATCGCCGAACCGGTTCCTCACCAATATAGCGAAGAGGAACTGGAGCACTGGCGCGAGCGTATCCGCCGTCTGCTCAAAGAGCAGAATGCCGTTCTGGTTGCGCACTACTACACGGACCCGTTGATTCAGGCCCTGGCCGAAGAGACCGGGGGATGCGTGTCCGACTCGCTGGAAATGGCCCGTTTCGGGGCCCAGCACCAGGCAGACACACTGATCGTGGCTGGTGTGAAGTTCATGGGTGAGACGGCCAAGATTCTCACGCCGAACAAGCGCGTGCTCATGCCGACTTTAGAGGCGACCTGTTCGCTCGACCTGGGCTGTCCGCCGGACGAGTTTTCCGCTTTCTGCGATGCTCACTCTGATCGTACTGTGGTGGTTTATGCAAACACCTCCGCGGCAGTCAAAGCGCGTGCAGATTGGGTGGTGACTTCCAGTATTGCGTTAGATGTTGTGGAACACCTGGATGAGCAGGGTGAGAAAATTCTGTGGGCTCCAGACAAGCATCTGGGAAGTTACGTGCAGCGGGAAACCGGCGCAGATGTATTGTTGTGGGATGGTTCTTGTATCGTGCACGAGGAGTTCAAGGCCAAGGGCGTGTTGGATCTGAAGGCCCTGTACCCGGAGGCTGCAGTACTGGTGCACCCGGAGTCTCCGGCCTCGGTTGTGGAGCTGGCAGATGTGGTGGGCTCCACCTCGCAGATTATCAATGCCGCCAAAACGCGACCGGAAAAACAGTTTATTGTCGCGACCGATCAGGGCATTTTCTACAAGATGCAGCAGCAGTGTCCGGACAAGGAGCTGTTTGTTGCGCCCACCGCCGGTGCCGGAGCAACCTGTCGCAGTTGCGCAAGTTGTCCGTGGATGGCGATGAACTCGCTGGAGAACCTCTGCGGTGTACTGGAGCGAGGCGATAACGAGATCCACGTTGATGCCGCACTGGGCGAGCGGGCGATGCTGCCACTGCAGCGTATGCTGGATTTCCGCAAACCCCTGGATTGATGGGGTTGCGAGCTGATTCGTTTAGATAAGAAAAAGGCCGGGATTTCCCGGCCTTTTTTGGTTGTGTGTGTGGTGTTGACCCGGCTTCCGGTTCAGAGCTCCTTGGCTTTCTGCTGCATGCTGACCACATCCTTGAAGCGTTGTTCAAGAATTGCGTGGGTCTGGTAGTTGTTCTTTGCCAGGCGCATACCGTGGCGCAAGTGCTGCAGCGCTTTGTCGAACACCCCGTTGAGGATGTAGTACTCGGCACGGGCTTCATGCACGCCGACGATATCACCGGCCAGGCCGTGGGTTTCCGCCAGCAGGTACCAGACAGCCGGATCCTTGCGGCGCACGCGGCTGTGTTTCACCAGCAGGCGTTCGGTGGCGAGATAGTTACCAGCCTTAAAGTGCGCGTTGGCCAGCCCCATGGTCAGGGCGTGGTCACCGGGGTCGCGCTTGAGTGCCTTCTCCAGTCGCTCGGTCGCGCTGATGTAATCCTGGCGGGCAACGTCGATGTCTGCGCGGGCCAGAACGAAAGCGGTCTTATTCGGTTCGCGATCCAGCAGTGGCTGCAGCGTCTCCAGGGCGTAATCCGGCTTGGCGGCCGCGATCTGGGCGAGAGCCAGGCCGTAGCGGGCGGCATCCTCGTGGTCGTTGATGCCATCCAGTTCGGCCTGGAAGCGCTTAACTGCCTGCTGGGGGGTCGGTTCTGCCGCGACGCGAATACGCGCGCGCATCAGGTGATACTCACGACTGTTACTGTTTTCCTTGGCGGGCATGCGTCGCGCACGCAGCTTGGCGTCGGCAATCCGCTTTTCTGTTACCGGGTGCGTCAGCAGGAATTCTGGTGGGCGGCGGTAGTAGCGGGTTGCCTTGAGCATTTGTTCGAACATTTCCCCGGCGGCGGCCGGATTCATGCCGGCCTTGGCCAGGGTTTCAATGCCGACGCGGTCGGCCTCCTGCTCGTTCTGGCGCGAGAAACGCAGCTGGTTATCGAGCGCCGCCGCCTGGGTGGCCGTCATGGCGGCAATGCCTGCGTCGCCGCCCGCGGTTGCCGCGATCACCAGGGCGCCCAGCATACCTGCCAGGGTCGGAATGGTGCTGTTGCGCTGCGCCTCGAGGGAGCGGGCAAAGTGGCGCTGGCTCAAGTGGGCCAGTTCGTGGGCGAGTACAGAGGCAAACTGGTCTTCGTTTTCCGCGAACAGAAACAGGCCGGTGTGAACACCGACGACGCCACCCGGGACGGCGAAGGCGTTCATGGTGTTGTTCTTGACCACCACCACGTTCAAATTCTTGTCTTCCAGCGGGGAGTGCTGGGCGAGGGCCTGCAGGGATTCCTCCACGTATTGCTGCAGGAGGGCGTCACTGGAGGTTGGGACCTGGCTGCGGAACATACGCAACCACATTTGTCCGAGCTCTTTTTCCCGCGCACGGGACACTACACCGCTACTACTGTCCCCCAGCTGGGGCAGCTGGATGGTGCTGCTGCCACCGGCGACGACCGCCAGCGGTGCGCTGGTCAGCAGGAATCCGAGTACCACCGGCGCAATCAGGGCCAGATAGCGCCGCAGGCGCTGGGGTACGCCGGGAAGAGAAATGTGTCGGGCGGGCTCGGTCATGGGTTACTGCTCAGCTGGCTCTGCGTGTGCGATATAAGGACAACTCTATACGCTACGCGATTCGGGTGTCGAGGATTTGACCAGTCACGCGACAAAAGGTTCATTGAATCGTGACCGACCTCCCATCCACTGTATCCGCATCAATGTGGCGTAAATCGGTCTCCTCCTGACGAATCGCGTTATAATCCGCTCCCAGATCTGTTCCGTGACCGCGAATTCAATGCCAGTATCCACTCCATCTGAGGATCAATCACTTCCCGGCGCCGAACGCGCGGTGGTGGTGGATGCGCGTGGCCAGCGCTGCCCATTGCCTCTGTTGGCGATGCGCAAGGCGATCCGGGAGCACCCCGCCGGTACGCTGTTGCGGGTTGAGGCGACGGATCCGGGCTCCTGGCGAGATTTCCACAGCTTTGCCGAACTCTCCCAGCACACCCTGGAGCGGGCGGAAAAACATGATGATTACTATTGCTACTGGCTGCGTATCGCTGCGCGGGCTGGCTGAGACATTGGGATAAGGCGAGATGCTGTCGATCGTACGCAACTGGGTAAACCGCTATTTCAGCCAGGAGGAAGTCGTCCTGTTGGTGCTGATCCTGGTGGGCGCACTGGTGGTACTCGCCTCACTGGGCCAGGTACTCGCCCCGGTATTGGCCGCGCTGATTATTGCCTTTCTGATGCAGGGCATGGTGCAGCGACTCAAATCCTGGGGAACGCCCCATTGGGTCGCCGTTACCCTTGCCTGCGTGGTACTGGTCGGCACGATTGTGGCGTTGTTGCTCGTGGTCTTGCCAATTATCTGGCGCCAGCTGGTCAAGTTGTTTGCCGAGCTGCCGAATATGGTGGAGCAAGGGCAGGAGCTGTTGATGCTGTTGCCAGAACACTATCCGACGCTGGTTTCCGCGGCGCAGATCCAGCAGGTTTTCAATACGCTGGGCAATGAACTGGGCAGCTTTACCCAGACACTGCTGACGTTTTCTATCGCAAACCTGCCGATTCTTGCGGGTGTGCTGATTTATGCGGTGGTCGTGCCGATTCTGGTGTTTTTCTTTCTCAAGGATTCCGACAAACTCATCCAGTGGTGCACTTCATTCCTGCCCCGGCATCGCCCCATGCTCCAGCAAATCTGGCATGAGATGAACGATCAGGTCGCGAACTATGTGCGGGGCAAGGTGATTGAAATTGCCATTGTCGCCGTGGTCAGTTACGTGGCGTTCCTGTTCCTCGGGGTCAACTATGCGCTACTGCTTGCGGTTGCGGTGGGGCTGAGTGTGCTGATTCCTTATATCGGCGCCGCTGTGGTGACCATCCCGGTAGCTGCCATTGGCTTGTTTCAGTGGGGCTGGAGCAGTGAGTTTTTCTATTTGATGATGGCTTACGGCATTATCCAGCTGCTCGATGGTAATGTCCTGGTGCCGCTGTTGTTCTCCGAAGCGGTTAACCTGCATCCGGTCGCCATTATTCTGGCCGTGCTGGTGTTTGGTGGCATCTGGGGCTTCTGGGGGGTCTTCTTCGCGATCCCCCTGGCCACGTTACTGAAGGCTATTATCAATGCCTGGCCCACCAGTGAGCATCAGGCTGAGTGGCAAGAAGCCAAAGAGGCCGCAGAGATCGCTCAGGCTGAAGACTAGCGACTGCAGTCGGGCGCGGGCTTTGCTAGAATCCCGCGCCTGATTTTCCTTCAACTTACTCCATCACCTGACAGGTAGGATTCATGAGCCTTGCTGACAAAGTACTGGCCGTCAATGACGATTTGCCCATCCGTACCGACAAGCCCGTGCACAGCGGAAAAGTCCGCTCCGTCTACTGGCTCACTGAAGCTGACAGCCGTCGCCTGATCAAGGAAAAAGGCTATCCGGTGGCGGAGGACGCGCCACTGGCAGTGATGGTGATCTCCGATCGTATATCCGCGTTTGACTGTATCTGGAGCGGCGAGGGAGGGATGCGTGGCGTGCCGGGCAAAGGCGCCGCACTGAATGCGATCTCCAATCACTGGTTCAGGTTGTTCAAGGATCAGGGGCTGGCGGACAGCCATATTCTGGATATTCCACACCCACTGGTGTGGATCGTACAGAAAGCGCGCCCGGTGATGATCGAAGCGATTGCGCGGCAGTACATTACGGGTTCTATGTGGCGCTCTTACAACAAGGGCGAGCGCGAGTTCTGCGGTATCCAGATAGCGGATGGTTTACAGAAGGACCAGAAACTGCATGAGCTTTTGATTACCCCGTCCACCAAAGGCATCCTGAAAGGTATTCCTGGCGTGCCCGAAGCGGACGATGTCAACATTACCCGCCAGAACATTGTGGATAATGCCGAGGCCTTCAACTTCCGCAGTGCCGCTGACGTAGCGGTATATGAAAAGTTGCTGAAGGAAGGCTTTGATGTGATTTCTGCAGAGCTGGAAAAGCTCGACCAGATTTTTGTCGACACCAAGTTTGAATTTGGCTATGTCACCGATGCAAACGGGGAAGAAAAGCTCATCTATATGGATGAAGTTGGCACTCCGGATTCATCGCGCATCTGGGATGGTGCGGAATACCGGGCGGGCAATATCGTCGAGAACTCCAAAGAGGGCTTCCGTCAGGCATTGCTGGCGTATTTCCCTGATCCGGACATCCTGCTGAACAAGGATCGCATGGAGGAGCGTCTGGCGTTGGCCAGTGATAATGAGCTGCCGGAATCCATGCTGATGGATCTGTCAGCAACTTACGTCGGTATCGCAGAGAAAATTATTGGTCAGCCTCTGAACATTTCTGACAACCCCAAGGCGGAAGTCGTGGAAATACTGAAAAGTGACTACGGTCTCGTCGACTGACTCTGATTCGACTTCAACGCATGAAAAAACCGGCGCAATGCCGGTTTTTTTGTCTAGGAAGCCCCGCTGCCACAATTTGCCATATTTCCGCCCTGTTTTCGTCAGGGTCTCTCCCGCTCACTGCCTGATTGACCGCGTTTAATGCCTCCAGGACTTGAATTGAACTGGAGGGGAACCCCGTGAGCAGAACACTCTTTAGCGGCCAGCGTATTCCACGTGAGCTGGTGATCCTGCCGAGCCATGAGTATTACCGTCGTCGCTATCGGTCGGACAGCGCCCGCGGTTGGTGGCTGTTTGTGGTCACGGTCGTGGCGGTATTGGTGGCAGCGGCGGGGGCCAGAGCGGACGCCATGCCTGCCGCATCTGAGGCAGATGCTTCCGCGGGAACCGCACAGGCACATTTGGGAGAGGTAGGACTTAACGCAGTCTCCAGCGGCGACCTGATGCTGGTAGGGCAGTCGCAGGGGCGGTACCAGCCCGCCATTCACTTGAATAGCCGCGCCAGTATCCGCGTGCGTGGGTTGCTGGCTGAGGTCACCCTGGAGCAGGAGTTTAAGAACGTCAGTGATGCCTGGCGCGAGGCGGTCTATGTGTTGCCACTGCCGGACCGGGCGGCGGTGAGTGGGCTGGAAATTCAGATCGGCGAGCGGCGGATCGTCGGCAAAGTCCGCGAGCGTCAAAAAGCCGCAGAAATTTATCGCGCCGCCAAGGCGGCGGGGAAGCGCGCAGCGCTGCTGGAGCAGCAACGTCCCAATCTGTTTACGAACAAGGTCGCGAATATCGGGCCCGGTGAGCAGGTAAAAGTACAAGTGCGTTTTTTACAGCCGCTGACGTTCGATGCGGGAATCTTTTCCCTGCGTCTGCCGACCACGCTGACACCACGCTATATCCCCGGCCAGCCCCGGGCAGTATCGGACGCGGATGACGGCACAGAGGCGACAATAACCGTCGGCGGCAGTGGCTGGGCGCTACCCACGGATCAGGTGCCGGATGCAGATCGTGTTAGCCCGTATATGGCCGCTGCCAGTGAATTGGCGGGGCAGGGGAGTCACCGTATATCCGTGGATGTCGATCTCGACAGTGGGCTGCCTCTGGCGGATATTGCCGCGCCCTATCACGACATTGAAACCCGACGCGTAGCCGTCGGCCATCACCAGATTGCCCTGAGGGGTCATACCGCTCTGATGGATCGGGACTTTGTCCTCAGGTGGCGGCCGCGGGCATCCACCTTGCCTCAGGCAGCATTGTTCGCCCGCTCTTTCGATGCACCCGCTGAAGGGGGTTACCTGCAGCTGCTATTGCTGCCGCCGCAGGTCACGCACAGCAGTCCCCGCCTGCCTCGTGAAGTGGTTTTTGTGATTGATACTTCCGGTTCCATGGGAGGCAACTCCATTCGCCAGGCCAAAGAAAGTTTGTTGCTCGCACTGGGCAGGCTGCAGCCGCATGACCGCTTTAATGTCATTGAATTCAACAGTATGCATCGTTCCGTATTCCCGCGCCCGGTCGCGGCCGATCCTGCGAATATCGCGGTAGCGCGTGCGGCGGTAGAAGGACTGCAGGCCAGCGGGGGTACCGAGATGGCGCCGGCATTGCGCAGTGCATTGAGTCAGCAGTTGCCTGGTGACGATACCGTGGTTCGGCAAGTGGTGTTTATCACCGATGGGGCGGTGGGCAATGAGTCGGCGCTGTTTGAGTTGATCCGGCAGGCTATCGGCAGGGCCCGCTTGTTTACGGTGGGAATTGGCTCTGCACCGAACGGGCATTTTATGCGCAAGGCCGCTCAATATGGCCGCGGCAGCTGGGTGACCGTGGGGGATGTGAATGAGGTGCAGGCGCAAATGGAAATGCTGTTTCAAAAGCTGGAGCGTCCACTGGTCACCGATCTTCAGGTGCAGTGGCCGCAGGGGATTCGGGTTGAGGCGTTCCCCCGTCGCCTGCCCGATTTGTATCAGGGAGAACCGCTGCAGCTGGTGGCAAAGCTGGAAGGTGCGTTGGCGGGAGATGTGCTGATTCGTGGCAGGTTGGCCGGCCAACAATTTCAGCGCAGGATGGCGCTGTCGGGAGGCGTCGACCTCGGGGCTGGTATGGATGGTGGCATTGGTGCGCTGTGGGCGCGCGCCAAGATCGAATCCCTTCGGGATGGGCAGCGGGAGGTCGGGGAGTCCAGCCGGGAAGGGCAGGCGTTACGAAGCCAGATTCTCCAGCTTGCGCTGGATCATCAGATCGTGAGCCCCTATACCAGCTTCGTGGCAGTGGAGGAGGTCATTGCGCGCCCCCAGGCGGAAAACCTGAAGCGGAGCGCGGTGGTCAATGCGGTGGCGCGCGGGCAGGTGCTGCAGCGCCAGGCATACCCGCAGACAGCCACCGGTGTGTTTACACAGTTGCTCGTCGGGTTCGGCTTGCTGGGCGCTGCAGTGGCGCTCCACGGCCGCCGTCTGATCGCCAGGATACGCTGTCGACTATTGCGGATCCTCAGGGCGCTGATTCCCAATCCGCATGGTTCAGGTCGCAGGGAGCGTCGCTGATCATGGCCGTCGGCTGGCGAAACGTTGTACCCGGTTGGCGCGCCGTGCTGACGATCATCCTGCTGGTTGCGGCCGGCTGGCAACTGGTAGGCGGCAGCTGGGTTCTGGTAAAGGCCAAGCTGGCCTACCACCTGATTGACGACGCGTGGGAATCACAGCTGGCAGGGGGGAATGCGGTAAAGCCCTGGCCGTGGGCTGATACCTGGCCCGTTGCCCAGCTCCTCGTCGCGGGCAGGCGACTGCCGGTAATGGCGGGTACCAGTGGTCAGGCGTTGGCGTTTGGCGCGGGGCTGCTCGAAGGGAGTGCGGAGCCGGGTGGGTCCACCACGACGGTGATCGCGGCGCATCGCGATACCCATTTTGCCGGGTTGGCACAGTTGCGCTTGGGTTCGATAGTGGCGGCGCAAAATCGTCGCGGTATCTGGCACAGCTATAGGGTGGTCGCCACACGCGTCGTCGACAGCCGTAAAGAGCAACTCCCCCTGTTTGACCAGCCGGGGCTTCTACTCGTGACCTGCTATCCCTTTGACGCGCTCGCGGCGCGCGGCCCGCTGCGCTATTTGGTCTATGCTGTGCCGGAGCCAGCGGAGCCGTCCGTTTTATTGTGACCGGTCAACGATATCCAGCCCCAATTTTGTAGTCAGTTTTCGCCTTTTGACGACAATATCTTCCGTTGAAGTGAGAATTTGGAGCGGATTTGTTTTTGATTTTGGTTTTAATTGTTACTAATCGTCCTATCTAGAAAAAGCTTTGTAGTAATACTACAATCTGCCGCGCTCAGGTTTCGCCGGCACCGGATTAAACCGGTTTTGGGGCTTACTGCTCCCATAACATGGCGGCGATTCCTGCACACACCGTCAACTTGATACGGACGGCGGCCAGCGTGCCGGCGTCAGGCGCAGATTATTCCTGAACATCGTACAGGGTGGAGGCCAACGGCGGCCGCCTCTGCATTTACGCCACCGATGATGGTGTTTCGGCCAAATTCGTAAAAAACACAGGCAATTTCCGCGTTGCGCGGTAACTTGCCCCGATTGCCGAATATCCAGATATTTCAATAAGTTACAAAAGAAACGACTCGACGTCGCACCAACCGCCGAGGAGCATTTGATGCACGAAGAAACTGACATTCAGGAAACGCAGGAATGGCTTGATGCGCTGCAAGCGGTGATCCGCTACAGCGGCAAGGAGCGCGCTGCGTTTTTGCTCAAGCAGCTGTCTGACCGGGCCACCGATGTGGGCGTCAAGCTGCCCGCGGCCATCACTACCCCTTACCGCAACACGATCCCGACCAATGCGGAAAAACGCATGCCCGGCGATCTGTTCATGGAGCGTCGGATTCGCTCCCTGATTCGCTGGAATGCCCTCGCCATGGTGGTGCGTGCCAACTCCAACAGCGACAGTCTGGGCGGCCACATTGCGAGCTTCTCTTCCGCGGCAACGCTTTACGATGTCGCCTTCAACTATTTCTTCCGCGGAAATGAAGGGGAAGAGCGCGGCGACCTGATTTTCTTCCAGGGCCACAGTGCTCCGGGTATTTACGCGCGCTCCTATCTTGAAGGGCGTTTTGATGAAGACCAGTTGGATAACTTCCGCCGTGAAGTGAACGGCAATGGCCTGTCTTCTTACCCACATCCGTGGTTGATGCCGGAGTACTGGCAGTTCCCGACCGTTTCCATGGGTCTTGGCCCGATCCAGGCCATCTACCAGGCGCATATCATGCGCTACCTGTCTGCCCGCGGCCTGTCTCCGCGCGGTGATCGTAAGGTGTGGGCATTCCTCGGTGACGGTGAGTGTGACGAGCCGGAAACCCTCGGCGCGATTTCCATGGCGGGCCGCGAAAACCTGGAAAACCTGGTGTTCGTGGTCAACTGTAACCTGCAGCGCCTGGACGGCCCGGTACGTGGTAACGGCAAAATCGTGCAGGAACTGGAAGGCGTCTTCCGCGGCGCTGGCTGGAACGTGCTCAAGGTCCTGTGGGGCCGACTGTGGGATCCGTTGCTCGAAAAAGACGACAAGGGCCTGTTGCAAAAAGTTATGGACGAGACCGTCGACGGCGAGATGCAGAACTTCAAAGCCAACGGCGGCGCCTATACCCGTGAGCATTTCTTCGGTAAATACCCGGAGCTGCTCGAGATGGTCAAGGACATGTCCGACGACGAGATCATGAAGCTTAACCGCGGTGGCCACGACCCGTACAAGGTGTACGCGGCCTACGCCGAAGCGATGGCGAGCAAGGGCAAGCCCACGGTGATCCTGGCGCAAACGGTTAAAGGGTATGGCCTGGGTGCTGCCGGCGAGGCGGCGATGGATACCCACAACGTCAAGAAGATGGACACCGAGGCGCTGAAGCGTTTCCGCGATCGTTTTGCCATCCCGCTGACCGACAAGGAAATCGAAGAGGTTCCGTATTACCGTCCGTCACCCGACAGTCCGGAAATGAAGTACATGGCCGAACGCCGCAAGGCGCTGGGTGGTCCGGTACCTTCCCGCAGTACAGAAGTTGCGAAGCTTGAGATCCCGGAACTGGACGCGTTCAGTGCACTGACCAAGGGCTCCGGCGACCGTGAAATCTCCACCACCATGGCGTTCGTGCGTGCGCTGTCCGTGCTGGTGAAAGACAAGAAAATTGGCCAGAACATTGCGCCGATCGTACCGGATGAGGCCCGTACCTTTGGTATGGAAGGCCTGTTCCGCCAGTTGGGCATCTACTCTTCCCAGGGGCAGAAATACACCCCGGTCGACCACGGCCAGATCATGTATTACAAGGAAGACAAGAAAGGCCAGGTTCTGGAAGAAGGCATTAACGAAGCTGGTGCGATGTCCGCGTGGATGGCGCTGGCAACCGCCTACTCCAACCACGGCGTACCGATGGTGCCGTTCTACATCTACTACTCGATGTTTGGCTTCCAGCGTATTGGCGATTTGGCCTGGGCCGCCGGTGATATGCAGGCGCGCGGCTTCCTGATTGGCGCAACTGCCGGCCGTACCACCCTGAACGGTGAAGGCCTGCAGCACCAGGACGGCCACAGCCACGTGCTGTCCGGCACTATCCCCAACTGTAAGAGTTACGATCCGGCCTATGGCTACGATCTTGCGGTCATCATCCGCGAGGGCCTGAAGGAGATGTATGAAGAGCAGAAGAACCTGTTCTACTACGTCACCATCGAGAACGAAAACTACCTGCAGCCGGAAATGCCCCAGGGCGTTGAAGAAGGCATTATCCGCGGTATCTACAAGCTCGAAGGCAACTCCCGCAAGGCAGGCAAAGGCAAGGCGGCGAAGAAGCACGTTCAGCTGGTGGGCGCTGGCACCATCTTGCGCGAAGTACTGGCAGCGGCCGACATCCTCGCCAGTGAATTTGGCGTGACCTCCGATGTCTGGAACCTGACTTCCGCCACCGAAGCTTCGCGTGAAGCACAGGACGTGGCGCGCTGGAATATGCTGCACCCAACCGAAGCACCGCGTAAGTCCTGGGTGAGCGAGCAGTTCGAAGGTAACGAAAATCCGGTGATTATTTCCACCGATTACATTCGTTCCTATGTCGAGCCGCTGCGTGAGTTTATTGATGGTGACGTGATTGCATTGGGCACGGATGGTTTTGGCCGCAGTGACAGTCGCGAGCAGCTGCGTCGCTTCTTCGAAGTAGACCGCAACTACGTGACCATCGCTGCGCTGACAGGCCTGGCGAATCAGGGTGTGATCGATGCCAGCGAAGTAGCGGCAGCCATCAAGAAACTGAACGTCGACGCGGAAAAAGCTAACCCGCGCCTGGTTTAACGCTCGCTGGAAAAGGAAGGCAATAACATGGCAAAACAAGTCATAAAAGTGCCTGATCTCGGCGGCGCCGATCAGGTAGATGTAATTGAAATTTCCGTGGCCGCGGGTGATACCGTCGCAGCGGAAGATTCCCTTATTGTTGTGGAGGGCGATAAAGCCTCCATGGATGTGCCGGCACCGGTTGCAGGCAAGATTCTCAGCATTACTGTGTCCGAAGGCGACAAGGTTTCCGAAGGCGATGTCATCGGCGAAATGGAAACCGAAGCTGCCGGCGAGGAAGCTGCAACTGAGGAGGCGCCGGTCGCGGAAGCCGCTCCTGCCGCAGCACCGGCTGCCGAGCCCGTTGCAGAAGCTGCCCCTGTTGCTGCAGAAGCAAAGGAAGAGACGGTCACTGTTCCCGATCTCGGTGGTGCCGATGCGGTGGATGTGATCGAAATCTCCGTGCAGCCCGGTGATGAAGTTGCGGAAGGGGATTCCCTGATTGTTGTGGAGGGTGACAAGGCCTCCATGGATGTCCCTGCGCCGTTCGCCGGCACTGTGGTGTCGATCGCGGTCAAGGAAGGTGACAAGGTTTCCACTGGTGATGCGCTCGGCGTGATGAAGACCGCCGCGGCGGCACCGGCAGCCACACCGGCACCGGCGGCCCCCGCACCGGCACCGGCTGCTGCGCCGGCTCCCGCTGCCTCTGCCAGTGTCGAGCCTCCGGCAGCGCCGCAGAAAGACCATGCGCTCGAGCGTGACCTCGGGCCATCCGCGCAGGTGTATGCGGGTCCGGCGGTACGCAAGCTGGCGCGTGAGCTGGGTGTAACGCTGAACAAGGTCAAGGCAACCGGTCCGCGCAATCGTATCTCCAAGGATGACCTGCACGCTTATATCAAGGAGCAGGTGAAAAAGGCCGAGAGCGGTGCAGTGGGTGTCGGTGGCGGCATCGGTATCGCGCCGATGCCGGAAATCGACTTCAGCCAGTTCGGCCCGGTCAATGTGGAGCCGATGAGCAAGATCCACAAAATCACCGCGGCCAATATGTCCCGCAACTGGCTTAACGTCCCGCACGTAACCCAGTTTGACGATGCGGACATCACCGAGCTGGAAGATTTCCGCAAGTCTATGAAGGCCGAAGCCGAAAAGCACGGCGTAAAACTGACTCCGGTACCTTTCCTGCTGAAAGCTGTGGCTGCGGCGCTGCGCGCGGAGCCCAGTTTTAATGTGTCGCTGCACAACGACGGTGAGCACATTGTTCGCAAGGACTATGTCCACGTTGGTATGGCAGTGGATACGCCGAAGGGGCTGATGGTGCCGGTGATTCGGGATGTCGATAAAAAAGGCATTTACGAGCTGGCAGAAGAAGCGACCACGATGGCGCTGGCCGCCCGAGATGGCAAACTCAAGCCGCGTGATATGCAGGGCGCTTGCTTCACGATCTCCAGCTTGGGCGCGATCGGTGGCACGGGCTTCACTCCGATCGTGAACGCGCCCGAGGTGGGTATCCTGGGTGTTTCCAAACTGAGTGTGAAGCCGGTCTGGAACGGCTCCGAGTTTGTACCGCGTAAAATGCTGCCGCTGGCGTTGTCTTATGACCACCGTGCAGTGAATGGCGGTGACGCCGGTCGCTTTATGACGTATCTGGCCACTGCGCTGAGCGACGTTCGTCGCCTCTTGCTGTAAGCTGGCTGGCGACCGATCTCCGGATCGGTCGCCAACGCCTTTCCCTTCCCCGATTCCGCACTCATTGCCTCCAATCGGCAAACTTGCCTGCCAATTGCGTTGAAAGCGACGCAGATTTCTTGCCCGCTGGCGTCCGCCTGATCCCGCGCGAACTACACTGAAAAAGCATCGGTTGAATACGCCGATCTGAAGTAAGTGAGGTATTCAGAAATGCAGCGTATAGGGATATTCGCTCTCTGCCTAAGTGCACTGGTTGGGCTGCAGGGTTGCGTGTTTGTGCCCGCGGAGACCAGTGATCAATCAGACCCATTTTCCTACAACCCTGATCAGGTAGTACCGCGCGCCGATTTTATGGCGGCCGGTTATCAGCAGCCGAATTCCTACGGAGACACGACATCTCGCCGCCAGTGTGCGGTGAATGCTGACCCTTCTGCCGTTGGATCCGCCTGCTGGTTTTTCCCGATCATGCGGGTCTACTGAGTCAGGAAATTGATCGGCGGGCGCGGGGTTGAAGCCGGCCTGCCGATCGACAATTGAGGTACGTTTCCGATGAACAGGCCGATAGCAACAATGTCATTACTGGCGACGCTGATTGGCAGCGTGGGCTGTGGAACAGCGGATACCCGAGACCAGCAGGTGGTGTATCCCAACAGCCCGCCGATCCCGCGGGCCGCGGAAGTCAGGGCGTCACAACCTGCACCTGCCGCGGAACCGCGCAGAAACTACGCCTCGTGCCCCGGGGATGCGGAAGAGCTGGCGGAGGGGTCGATCTGTCCTCCCACTGCGCAGTGCTTTGAGATCTCTGGCGGTACCCGCTGTATCGTTTACAAGAAATAGACAGGACAACAAGTGAAACAGCTCAAGCTGGCTGGTGCCGCAGTCATTGTGATATGCAGTGGCTGCGCAATGTATCCCAATATCGATGTCGACGGATTTCGTGCAGACCTCTGCGGTACGCCCGAATTTTATAGCTATAGGGACCGCAAGCTCCCGCTGGTACAAATGCCGGCATTCCCTCGCGCTTGTATCGACGACGATGTCGAAGTGGCTTCACCCGAACAGTGTGTTGCCGGGATGAGTGATTGTTATCAGTTGGATACGGGGAATTGGTGCACCGCACCGATGGTGGCATACATGGAGCCGCCGCCAGCCCCAGCTCCTGAGCCTTCGCCTGAATCCGAGAAGTGAAGGTTGCCCGGCCCGAGCACTGAAGTGGACAGGGCAGAGGGCAGGGAATGAGCTGGATAGGCAATGTGCTGGTCGCCATCGACCAGCTCGGCAATGCGCTGGCGGGAGGAAATCCGGACGCCACCATATCCGCCCGTACCGGTTTTTTCGCCAACGATGGGCACCCCAAAATTAAAATTTATTGGGTGCTGTTACAGGGGATCATTGACTTTACCTTTCTGCCGATAGACGGCCCTCGCCATTGCTACCGAGCTTACCTCAATGACAAGGACGAACATCATCGGGATGGCAGTGACCTCGCGCGGGCGTTCCTGGGTATCCTGGTGGTCGTTTGCTGTATTCCGCTGGCGGTGATCACGCGATTGTGGGTGATCGTATTTCCCTCAGCGAAATATACTGCCCCTAGTTTGGCATGTCGGGTTGCCAGGGCAGCCATAGCTGTACCTGTAAACCGCCGTTTTCCCGATTGTGTAATTGCAGTGTGCCACCGTGGGCATCGACAATTTCCCTGCACAGGGCCAGGCCCAGCCCGACACCATCTGGCTTGGTTGAGTAGAAGGGCAGCAGTGCCTGCTGCAGGACTTTTTCGCTCATACCATGGCCGCGATCCCGTACGGTCAGGGTTTGTCCACGACTGTCCGTGCGGATGGAAAACTCAATCTCCTCAGGTGCGCTGCCTGCCTCTGCGGCGTTTTTAAACAAATTTAATAACGCCTGTTCAACCTGCACTGGATCAAAGTATCCCGGTCGGCTGGGAGGCTCTCCAACGACAGCAAACTGATGCAGGGGCTCCAGCTGCCGGATCAGCGCGCGCCATTCGACGGTTTCGCAGGAAGGCGCGGGCAGCTTGGCAAACCGGGCATAGCCCTGGGTAAATTCGGTCAGGTGCCCGCATCGATCCGCAATCACATCAAACACTTTTTCGAGAGATTGCTGACGAACCTGCTGTTGTGTCGCCGACTCCCCGGCAGGTGCACCAATGAGCAGGCGTCCGCTGTGGGCAAGTGAGGAAATGGGGGCGAGGGAATTGTTCAGCTCATGGCTGATCAGGCGAATCACCTTTTTCCAAACCTGTACCTCGGCTCGGGTCAGTTCACGGGTCATTTCCCGAATCACAATCAACCGGTGTCGGTGGGCGTTCAGGACAAACTGACTGTTGGCGAGATGCTGGGTCTTGGCGCCTTCACTGTCGGTGTAGCTCACCAGCCCATTCTCTCCAGAGAGAATACTTCGCGCGAGTTCGTCCGGACAGTTGGGCAGCAGGTTGTCGAGCTTCAATCCCTGAATCGGTTTACCGTTGTTCATCAGATGGCGGGCGCTGTGGTTGGCGTAGATGATCCTCTGCTCCTGATCAATCAACACCAGAGCTTGCGGTGCGCTCTGGATGACGGTGTCCAACAGTAGCTCGCGCTGATAAATGTGCGCGCGCTCACGTCTCAGAATTTCGCCGACCTCATTGAACAGCGTCGCGATATCGCCGAGCTCGTCGCGTTGCTTGAGCGCCAGGGAGACGGAAAAGTCGCCGTCGCGGAAGTTCAGTAGTCCCCCCTCGAGCGTCGTCAAAGCGCGATTCATCGGCTGGGTAATGCCTCGCAAGGTAAAAACGACAAGCAGTAGCGCCAACAGCAGTCCGCCGGCCAGGGCGAGGCGTAAATTGAGGCCCAGCAGGGTCAGGGCAAACGGAATGGTGGTGCCCGCCAGCACCGCTAGTGCCGAGGCTGCAAGAATTTTTCCTTCCAGCGACCACCGATTGCTGCGCATCAGTACGGAATCCCGAATTTATCCAGGCGGCGGTAAAAGGCCTGGCGACTCATGCCCAGCTCGCGCGCCGCCTGTGCAATGACGCCATTACAATTTGCCAGGGTCTGCTGCAACAGTTCCCGGCTGGGTTCGAAGCTGTGGTCCGGACGCTTGAGTGGCTCATGTTCAGGCAGCGCCAGCAGTGCCTCGTCGATCATTTCACCGCGACACAGAACCGCGGCCCGCTGCATCGTGTTTTGCAGTTCGCGGACATTGCCGGGCCATGGGTAGCGCTGCATGGTTTGCTGTGCGGCAGACGTCAGCTGTTTGTGCTCGCCAAGGAAGTTGCGCGCCAGCGGCAGGATGTCTTCACTCCGCTCACTCAGTGGCGGTAATTGCAATTCAATCACATTGAGCCGGTAGAACAGGTCCTGGCGGAAGGAACCCTCGGCAATCTGGCGAGGCAGGTCACTGTTGGTAGCGCTGATGACCCGCACATTGACTTTGCGGGTCTGGCTGCTGCCCAGCCGCTGAAATTCTCCCGTCTGCAGAACCCGCAGTAACTTTACCTG
Source organism: Microbulbifer sp. ABF4_148 (assembly GCF_056158985.1). Taxonomy (NCBI): domain Bacteria; kingdom Pseudomonadati; phylum Pseudomonadota; class Gammaproteobacteria; order Cellvibrionales; family Microbulbiferaceae; genus Microbulbifer; species Microbulbifer sp. ABF4_148. Next base: position 3,864,195 of record NZ_JBSWUI010000001.1, on the reverse strand, counting down.
GCCACTTGCGGAGAGTTCTCCAATCTCATCGAGGAAGAGCGTACCGCCGTCAGCAGCTTCGAACCGCCCCTGACGCACCTTGTTACCCGCACCGGTGTAAGCGCCGGCCTCTGCCCCGAACAGTTCCGCTTCCATCAGCTCTTCGGGCAGCGCGCCAACATTCACCTTGATGTAGGGGCCATTGTGCACGGTCGAATTGGCCTGGATGATATCTGCGATTTTTTCCTTGCCGGCGCCATTTGGACCGGTGATCAGCACGGGAATATCGGCACGCGCGACCTGTGTCGCCATCTCCAGAAGCTTCTGCATCGCATCGCTGCGATACACGATACCCTGCAGGTTATAGTCCCTGCGCAGTTTCTCCTGGGCCTCGGACGCCAGTACCCGGGCGCGACGTTGCTGGCGTTGCAGGTCATTCAGCTCGAGGAGATTTTGTACCGTCGCGATGAGCTTGTTGTCATCCCAGGGCTTGCCCAGGTAATCCGCAGCGCCCGCTTTCACCAGCTCCACTGCCATTTCTAGCTGGGTCCAGGCGGTCAGCAGAATGACAGGCAGATCGGCTGACAGGTCGCGTATCGCGAAAAAAAGTTCACGGCCCTCCTCACCGGAGGTCGTGTCTGCAGAAAAGTTCATGTCCTGGATGACGAGGCCAACATCGTCATTGTCTTGCAGTAGTTGGAGGCCTGCCTGGGGCGTAACAGCACTCAGGGTCGGGATGCCGTGAACGGACAGCAATACCTCCAGCGCAGAGATAATGCCGGGGTTGTCGTCGATGATGAGGACTTTATCCATGCGTCTTTTGTGCCTTGCTAAACGACACACGCCGGGGCCTCCTGGCGCCCGGCGCGTACACCCGATCATCTTGATGATCGGGCGGTTGAACTCCTGGGGTCAGACGCTGCGGGTGGCAATGGCCGGAGAGATTCCCGCGGCCCGGATTGCCGGTACCAGCGCTGCCAGGATGCTGACGGAGACCAGTATTAACGCACAGGTCCCGAGCATCGGCAACGATAGCTGTGGCTGGCTCAGCTTGCTCACCAGAACGCCATTGATAATGGTTGCCGTTGCAGCGCCGATGGACAGCCCGGTGGCGGCAATCAGCGTGTTTTCCACCAGGTGGTAGCGACTGATATCCGCACGCGTTGCACCGAGTGCTCTGCGAACACCGATTTGCTTGCGCCGCTGGTTAATCCAGAAGATGGTCAGGCCAACAATGCCCAGGGCAACGATGAAGGTCAGCAGGATGATCACAGTGCTCAACACTTTCACCATGATGTTGTCCTCGACGTAGCTCTGTTCCAGTCGCTCACTCAGGGTGTTCACATAGATCACACGCTGCGGGTCTCGCTCTGCCAGCGAATCCTCAACCTGCTTGAGCACCGCATCGCGTTCGCCCGGCTCCGCGCGAATCAGGTAGCGCTTGTGCCCAGTTTCCGTCAGAAGGGGATAGAACACGACATTGCCGGCCAGCGACCAGCTGGGCCATGCGCCCATATGACGCTCAACAATACCGATGATTTCCATCGGCTTATCATCACCCCCGCCGTACAGATAGTTACCCAGTGCATCACCGTCAGGGTAAGTCTCATCGGCGAACTGCTTGGTGATCATGACCACTTGGGCATCGTAGCGGTCATTTGAACCGATCGTATCCATTTCCGCCTCGGTAAACAGGCGCCCCTCGATGAGCTTCAGCCCGAGCGTGTTCAGGAAGTTCGGGTCGGTGTGGTAATAGTTGGCCGTATAGCCGCCAATTTCCTGATTGGGCTCTGTGTAGTAACCGCTGGCGGAGCCAGAACCGGAGACCGGGATCTGGCTCGATACCGACGCATCGACCACTCCGGGCAAGCTGCGCAGCATATCCAGGTCTGCGCGGACGGCACCGGCCATATCATAATCCTGCGGGATTGGCAGGAAGGTAACGGTGACGATGTCTTCGATCTGCATCCCGGTAGGGCGTGCCATTTTGTCGATGCGATCCTGCACGATGACCGCCGCATTGCTCACGATGGCCAGTGTCAGGGCGAGTTGCAGCGCAATGAGAAGTGCCGAGGCTTTATTCCGCCACAGCGCCGCGAGCATGGGTTTCAATTCCAGCATTTTCGGATCCTCACTGCGTTTTCAGATAAATAGAAGGGTTGGTACGGCTGATCCGCCAGGCGGGATAGGCTCCAGCCACCAGGCTCGCGATAATTGCCACCAGGATGGATGTCACCACCATGAGCCAGTCCATTGACGCGATACGATCAATCTGGCCAAAGGCCAGTTGACGAATGCCCTGAAGTCCAAGGACAGCGAGAAGAATTCCGAAAATTCCCCCCAGCCCGCCAATCAATGCACTTTCGATCAGGTGTTGGGTAAATACTGCAGATCGGCTGGCACCGAGCGCACGTCGCACACCGGCCTCCGGTGCCTTGCGCAGGAACTTGGCCAGCAACAGGGCGACGGCATTAACGATGCACACCAGGAGGAATGCCAGTGACAGCCAGCTGAGAACGCGATTGTCATCTTCCAATACTTCGTTCACTACCAGCCATTCTGACGGGCTTGTCAGGCCAAATTTGAGTGGGCGTTGCATCCGCCCCTGCTCTTTCTGCTGGTTGATGTATCCAGTCAGGAACTCACGGTAGGCCTCGAGCTGTTCAGCGGATTCAATCTCTACCCAGTACTGGATCCACACACTCTCACTTTGCAGGAAGCCCTCATAGCCTTCCTGCTCATTGTTAGCCCAGCCATTGGTGTTACCCCAGCTATAAATTTCGAAGGTGCGGTGCAGGCCGAACGGGACGAAAATTTCCTCAGCATCATGGAAGGGACCATTGTTCAGGTCGTACACTTTGGGGGCCGGCTGCCAGTGATCAATGACGCCGATCACAGTAAAGGGTTCGCCATTCAGGTTGACGGTACGTCCTACGCTATCTTCGCCACCGAACAATTTCTCGTTGGTTGCTTTTGACAGCACCACTTGCTGAACTGGAGACGAATCTGCGCCGGTATCCCAGGTGTCGCCATACAGGAATGGGATATCGAACAGCGAGAAGAAATCGCGAGTGGTGACCCGGGCTTCGGCACTAAAGGGACGTAATTCCGATTCGTCCAGATGCACGGTAAAGCCGTAGCGGTGCATGGCGACCTGGCGCGTGGGAATATCCGAGCGCAGCAATGCCGTTGCATCAGGGTACGTCAGCTGCCAGGGCATGCCGGTAGAGGAGCGGCCGTAGGCTTCATTGGGATCCCAGGCATCGATTTGCACTGCGTACAGCACGTCATCTTTATGCTCCAGCGCGTTCTGGGAAATCATGTAGTTGAGCGTGAGTACTGTCATGTAGGCTCCCACACCCACCGCAATTGCGGCGACCATGAGCGCAGAGAGTATGGGCGTTCCGCGCACGCTGCGCATCGCCAGGGAAAGATAATATCCAAACATGGCGGCTACCCCTTATGCGGTTTCGGCGACAGCGGCAGCGTTGGCGCTATCTGTCTGGCGCAAATCGGAAACCTGGCCATCGACGATCTGGATATTGCGGTGAGCGCGTCGGGCGAGTTCTGGATCGTGCGTCACCATAATGATGGTGGTGCCCCATTCATTCACAAATTCCAGCAACTCCATCACCTGTCTTGCCATCAGGGAGTCGAGGTTGCCGGTGGGCTCGTCCGCGAGCAGGAAGCGCGGTTCGCCTGCCAGTGCGCGCGCGATAGCCACTCGTTGTTGCTGGCCACCGGAAAGCTGTGCCGGGAGGTGTTTTGCCCGGGCAGCCAGACCGACCTGTTCGAGTACCTTCTCGATACGACGGCGACGCTCTTTTGCGTTGAAGCCGCGATAACGCAGCGGCACGTCGATGTTGTCGAACAGACTGAGATCCGGGATCAGGTTGAATCCCTGGAAGATAAAGCCGATTTTCTCATTGCGCATGCGTGAGCGATCGCGGTCATTCAGGCCACTGATATCCTCACCGTCCAGCAGGTACTGGCCACCGGTGGAGGTCTCCAGCAAACCAGCAATGTTCAGGAAAGTCGTCTTGCCAGAGCCGCTCGGGCCGGTAACAGAGACGAACTCTCCCTCGTTCACTTCCAGGCTGAAGTCACGCAGGGCGTGGGTTTCGATAGTGTCTGTGCGATAACTCTTGCGAATGTTGTGCATCTGGAGCATGGCGATATTCCCTGGTTTGAAAATTTATTGGTCCAATTCTGATTACTGTTCCAGCGCGACAAGCTGGGCATTTCTAAGTTCTTCTGCGGCGGATACGATGATCTGGTCACCGGCCTGCAGTCCCGACACGATTTCGACCTGGCGCAAGCCGAGGGCGCCGATCTGGATTGGCACGCGAACGGCCTGATCCTCATCGTTCAGCTTCCAGGCAAAGCGGCCACCATCCTGATCGAGGAAAGCCCCGCGCTTGACCAGCAGAACATCATTGCGATTTTCCAGCAGCACGCGGGCAGTCAGACGCAGGTTCTGACGCAGCTTGTCGGGTTGTCCGTCGGTGAAGCGGACGCGCGCGATCACCTGGTTGTCGATGACTTCGGGGGAGATCGCGGTGATGGAGCCGGGGATCTTGCCGCCCGCAAGATTGATTTCGACGGCCATTGCCAGCCCCAGGTCGTCGGCATAGTTTTCCGGTACCGCCGCCTCAAGCTCGAAGCTCGACAGGTCGACGACCGTCATCAGTGGTGCGTTGGGGGCGATCGCACTGCGTTGTGTTACTGCCAGGCTGCCAACCGTGCCGGCGACCGGAGAGCGGATATCGAGCTCTCCAACCTTGCGCTGTAATTCCTCGACCATCAGGGTTTGCTGGGAGCGCTCCAGTTCGAGCGTTCGGGTCTCGAACGCCAGGGCTTCTTTCTCCAGTTCTGCGTTCTGGACCGCCTGTTCGTACTCGAGCTGCGCGCGCGCCAGATCGTCCGCTGCTTTTTCGAAGTCCAGCTGGGAAATGATCTGCTTTTCCATGGAGAGTTCTGCGCGTTTCAATTCACGACGCGCAGCGGTGAGGTTGACCTTGGCCAGGTCAGCTTTCTGGCGATTCTCCAGTTGCTGGCGCTTGGCCTGGATCTTGTGACGCTGCAATTCAACCGACAGCTTGTTCAGCAATGCCTGTTGCTGCGCCAGTTGGTTGGACAGCTCCGGGCTGTCAACCTCTGCGAGCAACTGTCCCTGTTCGACGGAATCCCCGGCCTTGACCACAAAGCGGACGATGCCCTGAGCCGGGCTGAACAGGGTGGGGCTGTTGGCTGCCACGACTCTTCCCTGAACGACCAGGTCACGCACCAGATCGCCGCGGGATACCTCCGCCACATTGATACGCGACAGGGACACAGTCCCATCCACTGCGCCACTGGTTTGCCAGGCTTTGATGCCCCAGGCAAAAAGGGCCAGCGCGAGGACAGCGGCGGCGGCGCCCTGCTGGTGGGAGCGGCGCTGCCACCAGGGTGCCTGGGTCAGCTGAATGTCCTGTGCTGAAGTATCTCTGATCATTATTTTTTCCGCAGGTTGTTAATGCCCCGATTGGCAGCCCGCTTTGTGCTCTTTGACGCAATGCGGCAGCCCGTTGGATGCAGTCGCTGTCCGGACTTTTTTCCGGTGTTTGGAGGGCGTTAGAGCAAGGGGTGTGCCAACTTTTGGGTTGTTTGTAACTATATGTTTTTATTGGGTTTTTTCTTTTTTGTAGGTGCGTGGGAGTCAAGCAATGGGAAATGGGGTGTCCGCTGAATGTGTCCGCTGTCCGGCGTAGCGGGCCGGCGGACGCTCGTACCCTGCGACGCCAGTGAGACCTTCGGCATTTTCGCGCAGCGGGCCCTTCGACTTTATGGCGACAGGGCCTCGTGGTAGAGTGCGCGGCTTTTTCGACCAACCTCAATCTCCATCCCCGCTATGCTTTGCGACGGGGTTTTCGCATCCGCCCTGGGCGCTTTTTCGTTATGTTGCTTTCTTCTACTTTGTTCTCGTCTACCAAAGCCGACTGGTTCGGTAATATCCGCCGCGACGTACTCGCTGGCCTGGTTGTGGCTCTCGCGCTGATTCCCGAGGCGATTGCCTTCTCCATCATCGCCGGTGTTGATCCCCGTGTCGGTCTGTACGCCTCATTCTGTATCGCGGTAGTGATTGCGTTTGTTGGCGGCCGCCCGGGCATGATTTCTGCCGCGACCGGGGCCATGGCGCTATTGATGGTGACGCTGGTCAAGGAGCATGGGCTGCAATATCTGCTTGCGGCTACGTTGTTGACGGGCGTGCTGCAGATCATCGCGGGCTACCTGAAACTGGGTAGTCTGATGAGCTTTGTGTCACGGGCTGTTGTGACGGGGTTCGTCAATGCGCTGGCGATTCTGATCTTCATGGCGCAGATGCCGGAGCTGGTTGGTGCCGGCTGGCAGGTCTACGCCATGACCGCTGCTGGTCTGGGAATCATTTACCTGTTCCCTTATATCCCTGTGATCGGCAAGTCGGTGCCTTCACCGCTGGTCTGCATCCTGGTACTCACCGCGGTAGCGGTTGCACTGGGGATGGATATCCGCACGGTCGGTGATATGGGGGAACTGCCGGATACGTTACCGATCTTCCTGTGGCCGGATGTGCCGTGGAATCTGGAAACCCTGAAGATTATCTTCCCGTACTCGGCCGGCCTGGCGGTGGTGGGCTTGCTGGAGTCCCTGATGACCGCGACCATCGTTGATGATCTGACCGACACCAACAGCGACAAGAACCGTGAGTGTAAGGGTCAGGGCATTGCCAACATTGCCGCCGGTACACTCGGCGGCATGGCCGGCTGTGCGATGATTGGCCAGTCGGTGATTAACGTGAAGTCGGGAGGTCGGGGGCGCCTGTCGACACTGGTTGCCGGTGTCGGCCTGCTGACGCTGGTAGTGTTCCTCAGCGACTGGGTCGCGGTTATCCCAATGGCTGCGCTGGTAGCAGTCATGATCATGGTGTCGATCGGTACCTTCGACTGGAGTTCCGTGCGTAACCTGAAAAAGCTGCCACTGTCCACCAACGTGGTAATGATCGCTACGGTTGTGGTGGTAGTGTGGACACACAACCTTGCCTATGGTGTATTTGTCGGAGTCCTGTTGGCTTCCCTGTTTTTTGCCAACAAGGTCAGCCACTTTATGTATGTGGCCTCGGAGCTGGATGAATCGCAGAGTTGCCGTACCTACCGGGTTGTTGGACAGGTGTTCTTCAACTCTTCGGACAAATTCGTTGCGGCATTTGACTTCAAAGAGGTGCTCGACAAGGTCGTGATCGACCTGAGTCGCGCGCATTTCTGGGATGTTTCGGCTGTGTATGCGCTCGACAAGGCGGTAGTGAAATTCCGTCGCGAAGGCGCAGAGGTAGAGCTGATCGGCCTGAATGAGGCCAGCGAGACCATCGTTGACCGTTTTGGCGTGCACGACAAGCCGGAAGAAATTGAGCGGGTCCTTGGAGGACATTGATGAGCGACCACAACAATAATGATCAATCGGCAGATACTGCCGCTGGTCGCGATCCGCTGGTGTTGGCCTGCATCGACGGATCCCGCTATACCGGTGCCGTCTGTGACTATGCTGCGTGGATCGCGCGCGGCACTGGCGCGCCGGTGAAATTGCTGCACAACATTGAGCGGGGCAATGTGCCTGCGGTCGCCGACCTGACCGGTGCCATTGGCCTCGGCAGCCAGGAAGAGCTACTCGAAGAACTCACCGTGCTCGAACAGCAGCGTTCGCGTTTGCTGGTGGAGCAGGGCAAGCGCGTGTTGCGTGCAGCGGAGGAGCGGGTCACCGGTGCTGGTGCCGCTGACGTCGAGACCTGCCAGCGCCACGACAGCCTGGCCGAATCTCTGGTGGAGCTCGAAGACCATATTCGCGTGCTGGTACTCGGCATCCGCGGCGAAGAGCATGGCGATTCCTCCGAGGGCATCGGCTCGCAGTTGGAAACGGTGGTACGTGCGCTGCATCGGCCGATTCTGGTGGTCAACCAGGAGTTTCGCGAGCCGCGTAAAATCCTGCTGGCCTACGATGGCAGCGAAGCAGCGCGCAAGGCCCTGCACATGATGGCAGAGAGCCCCGCCTTTCAGCAGGTGGCCTCCTGTCACCTGGTCTTTGTTGGCGATGGCGAGCGTGCCGAAAGCTTGCTCGCAGAAGCCAGCGCGGAACTCGATGCCGCTGGTGTGCCGGTTACCGCCAGTCAGTTGCAAGGCAAAACCGTCGATATGCTGGTGAAATACCAGCAGGAACACGATATTGACCTCACCGTAATGGGGGCGTTCAGCCACAATCGCCTGCGTGACCTGCTGCTCGGCAGTATCACTGCCAAAATGCTGCTGAACACCCGTCAGCCTTTGCTGCTATTACGCTGAGGCCTCCTGCCCTCTAGCTTGCCAATTTCTGCAGCGGGGCACGCTCTTCTTCCGCCTGCTGCTGGCGCAATTGCGCCAGCGACATGCCCGCCTTGGCGTGGGGGGTTGGTTTGCCCTGATCGTCCAGGGCAACAAATACCATTCTCTCCACCTGCAGAATCAGGGCGCGAGTCTGTTTGTTGCGCACTTCGCAGTGCACAGTGATGGACGTGCGACCGATATCCACGAGCTCGAAGCCGAATTCGACGACATCGCCGCAGCTGGCGGAGCTGACAAAATCGATCTCTGACATCAACTTGGTGACCACCATGGGGGTGCCCATTTGGCAACCCGCGAAGATGGCAGCCTCCTCATCGATCCAGGCGAGTAGTTGCCCGCCGAACAGGCGTTGGGCCGGATTCAGGTCAGCGGGCTTCACGAAGTGACGGGAATAATATTTCATCGCGGGGTACCTCTTTAGGAGTAAAACCGGGAAAAGGGCGGCCGCGAGGGCCGACCAGCAGATAGTTGCATCAAGCGTGCCAGTGCTGGCAGTTGGCGGATATTGCCCGTGACCGGCGCGCCATCTCTTCAATGTGCGACACACAGGCGCCGGTTGCGGGGGACTGGTTTGGCCAAATTGGCCGAGGGCAGGGATATTCTGGCCGTCATGGTGGGGGGAGATCTTCGCCTGCACTGGACTGGGGCTGATACGCCCTTAGAATGAGCCGTCAAAGTGACCGGTGAACCACTGAGCGGTGGTCCTGTCCCGCACCGGTCTGAGCCACAACCCCAGGGGAGAGTGATCCAGGCATGATTATCCAGCCAAAAGTGCGCGGTTTTATTTGTACCAATGCCCACCCACAGGGCTGCGCTGCGAACGTGCGCGAGCAGATCGAATATATCCAGTCCCAGCCTGCCATTGAGAGCGGGCCAAAAAACGTTCTGGTTGTCGGGGCCTCTACGGGTTACGGCCTCGCATCCAGAATCACCGCGGCATTTGGCTGTGGTGCGAACACCCTCGGCGTCTTTTTTGAAAAGCCACCGACAGAGAAACGTACCGCTTCCGCGGGTTATTACAACTCTGTGGCGTTTGAACAGGAAGCCAAACAGGCTGGCCTGTATGCCAAGAGTATTAATGGCGACGCATTCTCTGACGAGATCAAGGCGAAGGCCATTGAAGCCATCAAGCAGGACCTGGGCAAAATTGACCTGGTTATATACAGCCTGGCGTCCCCGCGTCGGACCGATCCCAAAACCGGAGAGCTGCACTCCTCGGTGTTGAAGCCTATCGGCAAGTCTTACACGGCGCGCAACCTCAATACCGACAAACTGGAAATTGGTGATATCACCCTGGACCCGGCGTCTGAGGAAGAAATCGCAGCGACCGTCAAAGTGATGGGCGGTGAAGACTGGGAATTGTGGATGCAGGCACTGGGCGATGCGGGTGTCCTGACTGATGACTGCAAGACCGTTGCGTATACCTATATCGGTGAACAGCTGACCTGGCCGATCTACGGCCACGCCACCATCGGCCGCGCCAAGGAAGATTTGGATCGCGCGGCCACGGCAATTACGTCCAGTGGTCAGGCGGACGCGCATGTTGCTGTCTTGAAGGCTCTGGTAACCCAGTCCAGCTCCGCTATCCCGGTGATGCCGCTGTATATTTCCCTCGTCTATAAAATCATGAAGGAAGAGGGCACGCACGAGGGCTGTATTGAGCAGCTCTATCGCCTCTACACCGAAGGTTTGTATACCGACACCCCGCGCCTCGATAGTGACAATCGTTATCGCATGGACGACAAGGAGTTGCGTCCTGAGACCCAGGCCAAGATCGAAGAGCTGTGGCCACTGGTAACGGAAGAGAACCTGTTTGAGCTGACCGACTATAAAGGCTACAACGAGGACTTCCTCAAGCTGTTTGGTTTCGGTAACGACGGTGTCGATTACGAAGCAGACACCAGCCCGATGGTGGCAGCAGATTTCGAGTAATCGGGATCACTGAAAAAGCCGGCGTTCACCGCCGGCTTTTTTTTGCCTGCTCGTCGCTCGCCCTGTGTTGCGCGGAGCGGCATAATGACCGTGAAAACGCGCAAGGATAACGCTATGGAAACCCGTCGCCTCGGCCTCACCGATCTGTATGTCAGCAAGCTTTGTCTGGGCACCATGACTTATGGGGAACAGAATTCGGAAGAGGATGCCTTCGAGCAGCTCGATTATGCGACTGCGAACGGTATTAACTTTATTGATTGTGCAGAAATGTACCCGGTACCTCCCAGGGCAGAAACCTGTGGCCTGACAGAAACCTATATTGGTAACTGGCTGGCAGCGCGCGGGCAGCGCGATCGGCTGGTAGTTGCGACCAAAGTGACCGGTCGGGGAGAGAGCAATTCAGGGGTTGCCCATATTCGCCAGGGGCCGCGACTCAATCGCGAACAAATTTTTGCCGCGTGTGATGCATCGCTGCGGCGTTTGCGCACCGATTATATTGATCTCTACCAGGTGCACTGGCCTGAACGGCAGACCAATTTTTTTGGTCAGCTGGGCTATCGCCATGGTGCGGACGATGGTGTACCGATTGCTGAAACTGTGGACGCCCTGGAAGCGCTGGTAAAAGCCGGCAAGGTGCGCCATATCGGTATCTCCAACGAGACCCCCTGGGGCATGATGGAATACCTCAAGCTCTCGGCCGCACTGGGGAAGCCGCGGATCGCCAGTATTCAGAACCCCTACAGCCTCCTGAATCGCACCTTTGAAGTGGGCAACGCAGAAATGGCGTTGCGGGAGAAGTGCGGTTTGCTTGCCTATTCACCACTCGCATTTGGCAGCCTCTCCGGTAAGTACCTGAACGGTAAGCGACCGGAGGGTGCGCGTCTCACACTCTTCGAGCGATTCCAGCGCTACTCGGGAGAGCGTACGCAAACAGCCATTGCTGCCTATGTTGATGTGGCGAAAAAATTTGGCCTGGATCCCGCGCAAATGGCACTGGCGTTTGTTACCGGGCAGCCTTTTGTCACATCGAACATTATTGGGGCGACCACCATGGTGCAACTGCGTAGCAATATCGCCAGCGCAGAACTCAGTCTCACAGAAGAGGTTTTAGAGGCGATCGAGGCGGTGCACAACATGAATCCCAACCCTGCGCCTTGAGCTGCCTGAAGACCCAATAAAAAAGGCCGGGAATTTCCCGGCCTTTTCCGTTCAACGGTTTAGAACGTATAGGTCGAAGACAGGTAAGCGAAGCGTCCCTGGCCGTTGTGAATGGTGGTGGTGAAGCCCATAAAGTCGGAATAATCCATCGGGGGCTCCTCGTCGAGCAGGTTGGTAATGCCCAGGGTTACAGCAACCTTTTCGAAGCCGAAGTAATTCACAGTTGTGTCCACCGTGGTCATCGCGTCGATATCACTCATACCAGGCGCCTGGACTGAGGCCTGCTGAGCAAAGCTGTCGATATAGTTTACGGCTACCCGCGCAGCGATGTCATCGCGACTCCAGTCCACCGCAGCTGTCCAGCGCATTTCGGGCAGCTCATAGTCGCCTTCCTGCAGATTCACGCGTGAACCGCCATCTGCGTCGGGACGCAGGTCCTCATAGTCGAGCATGTAGTTCAGTGCGTAGGAGAAGCCGAAGCTACCCAGGTCCGTATCCAGCGAGTAACGCACATCGAGGTCAAGGCCGCTGGTATTCAGGTCGCCGATGTTCTGGAAGGAATCGAAAACCGTTACCACTTCACCGGGATCGTTCGGATCACTTGATGGCAGGCGCTGGACAACGGTGGGATCGTTGCCGAAATTACTGAATACAAACTGCGTGTCCGAATCGATGATGTTCTCGATTTGGTAGTTGTAGTAATCCAGGGTTACCGACAGGTCTTCGGTGGGGCTGACGATCAAGCCAATGTTGTAGTTCTCGGACTCCTCCGGGCCGAGATCCGGGTTACCGGCAAAGACGGCGGTGTACTCCTGCGGCTCACATGCCTTGTTGATATTGCCCACCGCATTACAGCGGATGGTGTCCACCAGATTGGGGGATTCATCGGTTCGACCGAGCCCCAACTGTGCCAGAGAAGGCGCACGGAAAGCGGTGCCCCACGAGCCCCGCAGGGAGACGCTCTCGGAAGCGGACCAGAGGAAGGCGACCTTCGGATCGGTGGTGGTGCCGAAATCGCTGTAGTCCTCATGACGCAAGGCCAGCTGGAGCTCCAGGTTGTCCAGCACCGGAACCGCCAGCTCTGCGAATACAGCGGTATTGTCGCGGCTGCCGTTTGCCTGGGTGGCCTCGGTACCAAATATATCTCCACGCAGGAACTGGTCATCGGGGTTGTCGCTGATGGAGTCCTGTCGGTATTCGGCCCCAACGGCCAGCATCAGGTCACCGCTGGCCATGGACATCAGGGGACCCGAGACCTGCGCGTCCACCGAGCGGGTGGTGGATTTACCAACCCGGGCGGTGGTGGTCTCGATGAAGGCAAGTGCTTCCGGTGAGTTAGCAGAGGGTTCGAAGGGGTTCCACAGGCCGCTGTCGATCGCTTCCTGCACACGACGGGAATTGGGGTAGCCATCGACGCCGCGCTCCACAGCATCACTCTTGATGTAGCTGTAGGCCGTTTCCCAGTTCCAGCTGCCGATTTCACCTTCCAGGCCAATAACGGTACGGAAGTAGTCACTTTCCACTTCCTTGCGTCGATTGCCGATATCTACGGTACGGCGACGCATGGTCAGATCTTGCTCGTAGAAGGGGTGGGTCGGGTCGTTGGCGAATGGATGGTTGGGATTGTCACCCGCCATAAACAATTCATTGAAGCTGGGGCTGCCGGCACCTTTGACGGTGGTCTTGGCATTCTGCCCATTGAATTCCGCGAAGGCCTCGACCGACGGGCTCAGGGTGTAGCGTCCCAGGTAACTGAAGCTGACGCGCTCGGTGGAGGGGACCATGCTCATGTGTGGCGCGTAATCATAGCGACACAGGTTATTGGCCGTATCGATATCTTCAGCGGCACAGACATCGTTGCCGAAAGTGTCTGGCAGACGCACGGTAGGGTCTGAGGCGAGGGCGATCGTGCCCGGAATACCCGAGGAACTGCGGAAGTCGGTGGCAAAGGGATCGTTGGGGCGCAGTGCCTGCTGGTTGGCGGAGCGAGAATAGTCACGATCGGCATACAGCACTTCGTCGCGATTCAGGTAATCGACGATCAGGGTGTGGCTCGCTTCGTCTGTACTGGTGCCCCAAACCATACTCAAACTGGTTTCGCTGCCGCCGCCATCGGCGGTACCGCCGACTTTGCCGGACAGTTCAACGCCGTCAAAATCATCGCGCAGGATGATGTTGATCACCCCGGCGATGGCATCGGAGCCATAGGTCGCGGAGGCGCCGTCCTTGAGCACGTCCACGCGCTGGATTGCCGCCAGCGGAATATTGTTGATATCCACAAAGGCGGTATCGATGCTCTTGGCAAAAGGGCTTACCGACACGCGGCGACCATTGACCAGAATCAGGGTCGAGTCGGCCCCCAGCCCGCGCAATGAGACTGATGAACCGCCGTTGGCAGTGTCATCACTGCTGTTGGCCTGGGTGGAAAAGGTGCCCTGGCCAGAGATGGGTAATTTGCTAAACAGCCCGATCAGGTCGGTGACTCCGGTGGCGGCTATATCCTCTGCGGTAAGGCTGGCGACTGGTGATGGCCCGTCCATTTCCAGTCGTTTGATGTGGGAGCCGGTGACTTCGACCAGTTCCAGTTCGCCGGCGTCATTGCCCGGGGTCGCTTCCTGGGCAAAGGTTGGCAGTGTGCTGATGCCGAGTACGGCGGCGCTCAGGGTGAGGGGAAAACGCTTAAGAGTAACCCGGTCCATAGGTCGTCTCCTTATTTAAGTGTGTTTTATTAAACTTTTGTTCTACTTACCTCACTTTTGAACATATCACTGTGCTACTGGGGCGGACAGAGGCTTGCGGCGAATTGTCGCCACAGTGTGATCGATGCCCGGTTCTGCTGGCTATACTTCTGATCATCGGACCAACCCCTGTTTAGCCCGGCACAGCCAGTGGGAAGTACCATCATGGAAACCAACCCTTATCACACCCTCAATGATCTCTTTGCGCAGCTTGGTCTGGGCAGTGACGACGCGGAAATCGAGACCTTTCTGGCCGGGCACCGTCTGCAGGATGATGAAAAGCTCGCCGGGGCATCCTTCTGGTCAGAAGGGCAGCGTCGTTTCCTGTTGGAGGCATTGGAGGAGGATTCCGACTGGTGCGAGGTGGTCGATACGCTGGACAGCCTGCTGCGTCATTGATGATCTGCCCCCATCGGGCAGTTTCCACACCGTCAGCCTCATTTCTCCCCTGATGGGTCCGCGTCAGGCCGCCGTTCCGGTATAATGCGCCGCCTCCGATCTGTACGGCGTCTGTTACCCGATGGAAAAACCGCACTTCCGCCCGGCCCTTTTGCACCCGCGCTACTGGCTCACCTGGCTGCTCTTTGGCATTTGGTTTCTAGCCGCACAATTGCCCTATCGCTGGCAGATGGCGATCGGACGCCAGCTGGGGCGCCTGATGCAGCGCCTGGCGCCCAGTCGCCGCGCGATTGCTGAACGCAATCTGGCCCTGTGTTTTCCCGAAAAGTCCGATGCCGAGCGCGCACAGCTGCTGCGACAGAACTTTGAGTCCAACGGTATTGCCTTGATGGAAACCGGGATGGCCTGGTTCCGCAGTAGCCGCTGGCTGCGCAAACGTTTTTCTATTGAGGGCCTGGAATATCTGCAGCAACCCCACGAACGTGGACAGGGTGTGGTACTGCTGGCCATGCACTTCACCACGCTGGAGATTGGTGCGGCCATGATGTCGATCAGTCATCCGGTCGACGGCATGTACCGTCCGCACAAGAACCCCGTGTACGACTACATGCAGCGCAAGGGGCGCGAGCGACACGGGGCAGATACCGACGTGTTTCAGCGCAAGGATGTCCGTGGAATGATGCGTGCGCTCAAGCGCGGTCGAGCGGTGTGGTATGCCCCAGATCAGGATTACGGGATCAAACAGGGGGTATTTGCGCCTCTATTTGGCCAGCCGGCGGCCACCGTAACGGGAACCTCCCGTTTTGCACGGGCAGGGCGCGCCCAGGTGGTACCGTATATCGTTACCCGCCTTCCCGACGGTGGCGGATACAAAGTGGTGGTCTACCCGCCGATTGAAGAAATTCCCTCGGGCGATGAACAGCGTGATGCGGAACTGGTCAATCAATTTGTCGAGGCGCGTATGCGCGAGGTGCCGGAGCAATACATGTGGGTGCACCGTCGCTTCAAGACCCGCCCGGAGGGGATGGAGCCGGTTTACAGCGGTATTCGCAAGCGCAAGAAGAAACGGCGTAAACCTCGCGCCGCGGGCGGTTAGCACTGGTATCCACCCAACGGCCTAAGTAACATACCCGTTTTGTTTTTGGGCGCATTTGCCGGGCCGTTTGGCCGATAATGGCGGGCCTGCGTCTGGTTTGTGAGGAGAAGGAATGATTTCCGGCAGTATGGTGGCCCTGGCCACACCAATGTACCCCGATGGTGGCCTCGACTGGGATAGCCTGCACAATCTCGTGGAGTGGCACATCGAGCAGGGTACCCGTGCACTGGTTGCAGTGGGTACTACCGGGGAATCCGCCACGCTGGATGTCAACGAGCACCTGGAAGTGATCCGTCGTGTTGTCGATCAGGTGGCCGGCCGGATTCCGGTGATTGCAGGTACCGGGGCCAATTCCACTTCCGAGGCCATTGAGCTGACCGAGAATGCGGCCAAATGCGGTGCCGATGCCTGCCTGCTGGTGACGCCGTACTACAACAAGCCAACCCAGGAAGGCCTGTTCCAGCACTACAAGAAAGTCGCGAAGGCCGTTTCAATCCCGCAAATTCTCTACAATGTTCCCGGACGCACCGCCGTGGATATGCTGCCGGAAACCGTGCTGCGCCTCGCCGCGATAGGCAATATCATCGGGATCAAGGAGGCGACAGGTGACCTCGATCGTGCGCGGGAATTGATCGAAAATGCACCAAAGGATTTCGCCATCTATTCTGGCGATGACGCCACAGCGTGTGAGTTCATGCTGGCGGGTGGCCACGGTGATATCAGTGTCACCGCCAATGTGGCACCGGCCGCAGTGGCGCAAATGTGTGAGGCTGCCATCAATGGCGACGCCGAAACCGCCCGAGCCATCGATCAACGTATCCAGATATTGCACAAAGTGCTGTTTGTGGAGTCCAACCCCATACCGGTGAAGTGGGCCCTGGAGGATATGGGGCGCATTGATGCCGGTATTCGTCTGCCGCTGACGCGCCTCTCCACCGAGCACCATGCGACCGTGCGGGAAGCCCTGCGTAGCGCCGGCGTACTCTAATAGTAAGGGCCTGCCCCCGCGGCCAGCCCGAAAGGTTTGACCCTAAGGAACGAATAATGACAAGACTTGCAGCGGGAGCCGCGCTCTGTATCGCCAGTATCGCATTGTCTGGTTGCGGTGTGATCGGTGGTGACGACGGCTACTTTCGGGATCGTAGCGATGACTACCAGTTGGCCAACAGCTTGCCCCCACTCCGTGTGCCGGAGGGGGTAACCACCAAGCAGCAAGAAGAGCTCTATGAAATCCCGCGGCTCGGCAATTCAGAATTGGAGCGCGGCAAGTTTGAGGTGCCCCGTCCACAGGCGCTGTCCGTGAATGTGGGCCTGGACCGCGTAAAGATTCAGAAGTTGGGAAGCCGTCGCTGGGTGCTTGTTTCGCAGCCACCCGCTGAAGTCTGGCCACAATTGCACTATTTCCTGCGCACCGCAGGATTGCAGCTCGAGCGTTCAGATGCCTCGATGGGCATTATGGAAACGGCGTGGCTGTCATTCCGGGACACCCCGGAAATCCGGGACAAGTACCAGTTGCGCATCGAGTCGGGTGTGCAGCCCGACACGACAGAAATTCACGTTCGCCATATCTCCGCGCCTGCAGACGCACCGGTCCAGCAGCCAGTTGAGTGGCCGGCCCTGTCCCAGAACCAGGAGCGTGAAGGCTGGATGATCGATGAGATGTCCAACGCACTGGCGGCCGAAACCTCTGGTGCGGCGGCCTCGCTGATGGCGCAGGATATCGGTCGCAGCGACAGCAAGGTGAAGCTGATTGAACCGGCGGGCCGCGACCCCTATCTCTCGCTGGAGCTGGTGATGGGGCGCGCCTGGGCGACCGTCGCACACGCCCTGAATGCCGGTGCCTATCGCCTCCATCTGGAAGATGTCGAGCAGCGTGTCTTTTACGTGACCTACGATGAGGATCGGGAAGTCACTCAGGAAGAGAAAGGCTGGTTCTCGCGCTGGGGATCCGATGATTCGGACGAGCTCGCAGAAAAGGCAGCGACCTTCTCCATGGAAGAGGTCTTTGCCAACGTCGATGCCGCCGCGGATCCGGTGCTGTTTGGCGGTATTTCCGGCATTGGTATCGGTAGCCCGAGGGAGATCCCCGGCTACCTGATCGTCCTGCGCGAAGTCGATGGCATCATCCAGGTACATATCCGTACTACCCGGGGACAGCCTCTGTCACGTTTAAAAGCGTCTGAGCTCCTGCTGGCAATCCGGCAGAATCTGATCTGATGCCGCTGCGCTTCGCTTCCCTCGGTAGCGGCAGCAAAGGCAATGGCACCCTGGTCTCCAGCGGGCAACACTGCCTGCTGGTAGATTGTGGGTTCAGTATCCGCCAGACCGAGCGACGGATGTCGCGGCTTGGTGTGACGCCCGCTGACCTCTCTGCGATCCTTGTGACCCACGAGCATAGTGACCACCTTTCCGGGGTGGCACCGCTCGCGCGCAAGTACAACCTGCCTGTCTACCTGACACCCGGCACCCTGAGGGCCCGGGACATCGGCAAGTTACCGGCCGTGCATTTGATTGAAGGCCATCAACCCTTTGATGTTGCCGACATTCAGGTGACGCCGGTAGCAGTACCGCATGATGCCCGTGAAGCCGCGCAGTTCGTGTTTCGGTATGCCGGTCGCAGCCTGGGGCTGCTGACCGATCTCGGCACGGTCACTCCTCATGTGGAAGCCAGCTACTCCGATCTCGATGCCCTGGTGCTGGAAGCCAATCACGATCCGCAAATGCTGGCGCAGGGGCCCTATCCGCCGTCTCTGAAGCGTCGCGTTGGTGGTGCCTACGGGCACCTGAGCAACCAGCAGGCCGCCGGTTTTCTCGAGCGAGTCGGTTTCGAGCAGTTGCAACATCTGGTCGTAGGCCATATCAGTGAGAAGAACAATACGGTCGAACTGGCCCGGCAGGCATTGGCGGCGCCAGCAGAAACCGTCGCCAACTGTATCTTTGCCTGCCAGGAGCAAGGGTTTGACTGGCTCCAGGTGGATTGAGCCTCACCTGCGGATTCGTTCGATTCCTACACAAAAACCACAACACGCGTATCGGGAGGCGCTATGGAGACTCTGCTTGTCTATCTGCTGGTCGGAGCGGCTGCCGGTACCATAGCGGGATTATTTGGTGTTGGGGGTGGCCTCATTATCGTGCCCGCGCTGGTGCTGGTGTTCACGGTACAGGGTATCGCGCCAGATCTTCTGACACATATGGCGGTAGGGACTTCTCTCGCGACGATAGTGATTACTTCGATCAGTTCGATCCGCACGCATCATCTCAAGGGTGCGGTTGACTGGAAAATCTTCTGGACCATGACACCCGGCATTTTGCTCGGTTCATGGTTGGGTGGAGTGACCGCCCACCTGTTGCCGGGTGCGTGGCTCCAGCTGCTGATCGGTGTGTTTGCAATAGCGATTGCGTTGAAAATGTGGCGTGACAGCTTTCGTAAAGTGCCGCTGCCGACCGACGGTGGTCGCGTGCCAGGCAAGCTGGTGTTGGCCGGTGTCGGTGGCTTTATCGGTTGGGCGTCGGCGATTTTTGGCATTGGCGGGGGTTCTCTAACCGTACCGTTCTTATCGCGCTGTCATGTATTGATGCAGCGCGCGGTGGCGACATCCGCCGCTTGCGGTTTACCGATCGCCATTGCCGGTGCCCTGAGTTTCATGGTTCAGGGATGGGGGCACGCCGATTTGCCGGCGTACAGTTCGGGCTACATTTATTGGCCGGCATTTATTGGAATCGTTGTTGCCAGTGCGCCTTTTGCAGGATTGGGTGGCAACCTGGCACATCGTCTCTCTCCAAAGGTGCTGAAAAACTGTTTTGCCGGTTTACTGTTTTTGATTGGCGTGCGTTTTGTATGGTCTAACGCGGGGTTATTGAGCCTGGCCTGAGCGATATTCGCAGGGTGGGCATTCACCCGGTGGTCGTTGCGGTCGGGAGATAAATTCCCTTCGCAGCACAGGCCACTTGCCTGCCTGCCGGCGACAGGCTAGTCCCAGGCCAATAGATCTGCATCCTCAAGTATTGCCTTGATTGGTGCGAGATTTTCTTGGTGATTTTTCCATAGATTTCTCGAGGCGCGGTTGATCGGTCTGCGTACCTGGGCGGCGCTGGCGGTAGCGGTGCCGCGCCCCTCCATCTGATAAAACTTCAAATAGTCTTCCTGCCACTCCAGCCTGCAGAATTCGAATACTTGGCGGCCTGTTTGCGACGGCCTGTCGGTCAGCGACTCATAGTGTACGTTCAGGAATCCTCCGGCATATACGTGTTGCCAGTGGTGCATCAGTCGTCGATAGGCGGAGTAATACTGTGCGAGTATTACCTGGTTGTAGGAGTAGGGGTGCGCACCGCGCGTGGCGCTGCTGCGAAACAGGGTTTTGAGGATGGCATAGCAAGTATCCATTGGATCTCGACAGATGTGCAGGATTTTGGCCGCCGGTAGTGCTGCCCGTATGGCACCCAGGTAGAGATAGTTGGCCGGATTTTTGTCGATGAGCAGACTGTTTGCGGACGATTCGGTTCGTCGCGCCATTAACTCGAGGTACTCTCTTCCCAGCGCAGCGAAATTGATTTTCGGACTGTTGCGGATGAGTGCAATCTGGTCAAATGGTTGCGACGGCGAGAGCAGGCCGGCGTGCCTGTAGAATAACTGTCCGAAGGTCTCTGGCTCGCCAGCGGACTCGACACCAGCATGCGCGCTTAATAGACGGTCAACCAATGTGGATCCGGTTCGCGGCATCCCCAGTATAAACACTACGCCTTCACCCAGCTGTTCATCGGCGCTCGGAGGCGGGCGTGACCAGGCTTCAGTCATCGCCTCAATCGCTGCGATATCGCTATCCGGTTGGTACTGCAAGTGTGCCTGCTGTAATCGGCATCCCGCATCCAGTGCGCTGAAGCTTTCGCGATAGCGCTGCAGGTCTTCCAGTTCCTTGGCCAGCGAAAAGTACAGCTGCACTTTTCCCTCGCGCGTATGGGTTGCCTGCAATTGTGTCTGCATCTGCTCGATGTGATGGTTGTTTTTTGTCTGGCGTTGGAGCCCGGAGCGCAGCCAGTAGGCCGGATAATAGTCTGGCGCCAACGTGATGACTTGATCGTAAAGGTGCTCGGCCTCTTCCAGCCTGCCCAGTGCACGTAGCGCGGCTGCGCTATTGAATAGCAGCTCCGGATCGTTTTGTTTGTTTGCCCGGGCACGCTCGAATGCCGACAGGGCTGCAGCATGGTCTTCACAGAGAGCCAGCAAATATCCTGCGCGCGCGGCGAGTTCCGGCTGTTCGGTAGCTGCGACCAGGTCCGTGTCCAGTACGGCCCTTGCCGCACCCAGGTCCCCTTCCTTTACAAGGAGGCTGGATAAGTGCACTTGGAGTGACAGGCAGGCCTCTGTGTCCGCGCTGCGGAGATTGGCAATGGCGCTTGCCAGACAGGCTTTCGCCGCTTCCAATTGCCGAGAGGCGATCAGTATGTCGGCTTTCAAGTGCCAGTTTTTCGCCGTGGATGGGGCGAGTTCGAGAGCCCGGTCCACGTTCGCGTGTGCCGCCTGGTGATTGCTGCGGGACAGTGCGGCTTGCGCTTTGCGGAAAAAAGCCTCGGCTTCCGTCGCAATTTCATCCGAAACCATGACTTGCATCGGGTGCTTCCGTTTGTTGTTTATACGGTTATTTGAGAGGCAAAGCGCGGCGACGATTGCCGCGCTTTGCCAGTTTTACCGCTTAGGTGGTTTTAAAAATCCAGCGTCGCTCCAAGGAAGGCGTAGCGACCCAGAGCGTCGTAGGTGCCGGGGAAGGTATTGCCATTGCCATAGATTTCCGCGCCGGCATCAGAGGTGAGCGGCGGTTCTTCGTCCAGAACATTGGTGATACCCGAGCGGATCGTAATGCGTTCGGTGGTTGCCCAGGCCAGAGAGACATCGAAGTAATCGATCGCATCAAAGTTGGCCTGGTTGGTTCCCAGATCATCGACTGAACTGAGATGTCGCCAGGCTCCCGTCACACTCAAGCCATCCACCGGAGTCCCCCAGGTCGCACGCAGGGTGCTGACGAACTCAGGCGTTGGGTCTGCACAGGAATTGCCCCAGTAGCCGACGCAATCGATGACTTCCGCACCGGGAATTTCCTGCTGGTCCCATTTGGTAAGGTAAGTAGCGATATAGTTGAGTTCCATATTGCCCATGTCGCCCAGTTCAAGGCCGTAATTGGCGTTGATGTCGATACCGGCTGTCTGGAAGAAACCAATGTTCACATTGGTCGACACGATGGAGGCGCTGCCGATCCACAAGTTACCGTTCGGTCCCCGGTTGATCTTGTTACAGAGAGCGGTATCGCCACTGGCCAGGCATTGGTCGAGCAGGAAGCCCGGATCCACTGCGTCAATGGCATCGGTGACTTCGATGTCAAAATAATCGACGCTCAGACTCAGGCCGTCGATCTGGCTTGGTGTATAGACGAAGCCTACCGCGATGGTTTCAGATTCCTCCGGGCTGAGTTCGGGATTGCCGCCCTGCACATAGTTGTACTGGCCGGCTGGGCTATTCGGGATGCTGCCATATTGTTCCTGCGTTACACCCGAGTTCGCACATTCGCTGAGGCTCGCCGTTGGTGTCGCACCGCCACAGGGATCGATATCCATATCAAACAGTGCCAAGCCCTGTCCGGTAAACAGCTCGCGGATGTTGGCATGACGCGTCGCCACCTGGTAGCTGGTGCGAAGTTTGAGGTCTTCAATCGGCTGCCAGTCGACCCCGACTTTATAGGTGTTGGTGGTAACGTCGGTGGAGTAGTCAGAGTAACGATAGGCGAGCTCCAGACCCAGGTACTCGGCACCCGGTGCGCCGGAAATCAGCGGTGCATTCAATTCAGTAAATGCCTCGCGTACGCTGAGAGAGCCGCTCACCGGATTCGTTGGCCCGCCTTGTCCTGCGCCATCGCCGGTGCGGTAGCCGCTGTCCGGGCTGAAGGTCAGGGCTTCCCTGCGGCTTTCCAGGCCGAATACCATTGCCAGACCTTCCTCAGCAGAGGGCAGCTGTAAACCGTAGTTGCCGAGGTCCGCTGTCACGTAGCCGGAATAGATTTCCTGCTCCGTGGTACCGCGGGCAAACAGCGGCAAGATCAGGTAATCGAGCGCTTCCTGGGTAACCCCATCCTCGCGGAAAATATTCCAGGGCACACAATTGGGATCGGACCCGTCCAGTGCCGACTGGCATACCGCCTCGCCACTGTCGGGATCGGTGACGACATTGAGTGCACGGCCGATACGGGTGGTAGAGAGATCGTTGAGGTATGTCTGTTCCATGCTGACCTCCGCATACTGTGCGTAGAAGTCGTAGGACCAGGTTTCATTGATATCACCGCGTATGCCAAATACGCCGCGGAAAGTGGTGTGGCGAATGTCATCCTGACGGGGGCCACCTTCTACATTGCGTCGGCCAATGTAGTAGGGCGCATCCTCATCGGGGCTGAGCCCCGCGCAGATCAGATCCCGCTGTTGATCGGACAGGAGCGGATTGTCGCAGTTGATGGAGTCTGTAACGAAGAAATTACCCGACGGCGCGATCTGGGCAACGGTGCGATCATCCGCGAAGGATAGCTGGGTATATACCGTTGTGGCCTCGTTCAGATCGTAATGACCGAATACGCCCATGGTCCAGCGCTCATCCGGACGCTGGAAATAGTTGAGTGGACCGTAGTTGTAATAGTTGCCGTCCCAGGGCACAAACTCATCACCGGATACCGTGAAGTAATTCCCTTCAAAGTCGGAGAAGAAACCGGACGGCAGGGTCGCAGAACCGCCGCAACCAAACGAGGATGCCGGGCCGCCGCTCAGGGCGCAGCCGCTGTAATCACGATCGGACTGCAACACGGCCTCGATTCGGCGGAAGTTTGCATAGCCGGTGACATTGCCTCGTCCATCGTCCAGGTTGGCACCCATTATCAGTGAGAAATCGTTGATCTCCCCATCGGTGACGCTGCCATCGGCCACGTCATAACCACTATCCCTCACCAGATCCTGCATGAAGCGATTGTCGTTATCGTGCTGATAGGCGCTGGTCTGTGTCTCGAAGCGAACACCTTCGAAGTCGTCGACCATAATGAAGTTAATCACGCCCGCGATCGCATCGGAGCCGTAGGTTGCCGATGAGCCCCCGGTCAGTACATCGACCCGCTCCACAAGAGCGGCGGGAATCTGATTGAGATCCGCGCCGCTACCATCTTCGATGGGAGAGCCGGCGGGCATACGGCGGCCATCGATCAGTACCAGGGTGCGTTCCGGCTTGAGTCCGCGCAGGGAAACCGTGGCCGTTCCCGTAGAGCCGTTGGCAATCCCCGCATTCTGGGTCGCTGCCACCTGGGGCAAGTCGTTGATCAGGTCTTCAACGCGTACCACGCCGGTGGTTTTGAAGTCCTCTGCACTGACCGTTGCGATCGGACTGACGCTGACATCATTGGCTCTCTCGATACGCGTACCGGTGACGACAACCTCTTCCATGTCCTGAGCCTGGGAGGTTGGCTGATCCTGAGCAATGGCCATCGGCATCACCACCAATGTGGTTAATCCGATGGCACTTGCTACCGCTACTGAAAGTTTGCTTCTTTGCATATTGCATCCCTCAAAGTTGGGGCTTTGATTGTTGTTACATCCTTGGATGACAGCGTGACTGTTTGTTGGAAGCCGTTCGCCATCGAAACCATGCTGCCAGTGCTGAGGGGTAAGTTGGGTGAGACTGCGATCGAAGGTTGGTCTGGCGAGCCGAATCCCCGGTACTCGGGGGAACTCGGTTGGCCGACTGAGATGAAGTGTTGGGACGCTGGGATCAGTGGTTGGGTTCAGCCGTCATTGCGATGAAGCGAGTGGCGTGAATTTGTTTCTTTTCGTCTTATCGCAAAAAAAATTTGAACAATGAAATAGGTTTGAAATAAAAAAGGCCGCTGTTTCCAGCGGCCTTTGCGATCGAAATGAAGCCGTGCTTCAGCGATCTTCCTTTCAGGCAGTTTTGGCACCGCTCTCGCCAGGTTCGACCGGCTGAGCTGCTTCGCTGTGCCCTTCCCAATGCTTGGCCTTGAGGCTCAGCAGGGCAATGACGATACCGACACCGATACCAAACAGGCTGATCTGCAGGTAGAGGTTTGGCAGTTCAGAAATATTGTTCGGGTCATAATTACCGGCGAGCAGACCGGAAATGATGTTACCGATAGAGTATGTCAGTACGAACACACCCATCATCTGACCGGCAAAGCGGCGCGGAGACAGCTTGCTGACGGCACTCAGTGCCACCGGGCTCAGGCATAGTTCACCGACGGTGTGCAGGAAGTAAGTGGTCACCAGCCAGTATGGTGCGACTTTCAAGCCTTCAGCCGCATACTGTGCAGCCATAAACATAACGATGAAACCGGACGCCATGATCACCAGGCCGATCGCACACTTCAGTGTGTAGGACGGCGAGATCATGCGCTTGCCGAGATTGATCCACAGGGCGGCAAAGAATGGAGACAGGATGATGATGAAGGTGGGGTTCAGGTTCTGGAACCAGGTGACCGGTACTTCAAACGATCCGATCATACGGTCAGTGTAGTCGCGAGTGAACAGGTTCAGAGACGAACCAGCCTGCTCAAAACCGGACCAGAAACAGGCCGAAGCAACGCAGACCAGGAACAGGGCCCATAGCTTCTTCTTCTCACCGTCTTCCAGCTGACCGCCAAAATAGATCACACCAAAATAGATAAAGAAGATCAGGGTAAACGCGACCGCCACATACTTGGCCACTGCAACCGGATCGATGGTGATCATGCCGTTCATGGTCAGGCCTGTGATCAGGGCTACCAGCACGACAACGGCGCCAATGACCCGCCATGCGAAAGAGGTCTTGGCCGGAGTCATGGGGTTTTCCGGCTCGGCGCTGGCATCGCCCAGATTGCCGATGGTTTTGCGATACTGGACGAGACCAATTGCCATCCCCACGGCTGCGGCGCCGAAGCCCCAGTGCCAGCCGATATTCTCGCCGAAATAGCCACAGATCATGTAACCGAGTACGGAGCCGATGTTAATGCCCATGTAGTAGAGGGCATATCCGCTGTCCCGACGCACGTCTTCGGGCTGGTACAGGTGGCCGACCAGCGCGCTGATGTTGGGCTTCAGCAGGCCGGTACCAGTGGCGACCAGAATCAGTCCGATGAAGAAGGTGCTGCTGCTGGGAATCGCGAGCACAATATGGCCACACATGATAATGATGCCGCCATACCAGACGGTACGCTGGCCCCCGAGCAGGCGGTCAGCGATCCAGCCTCCGGGCAGGCCCAGGAAGTACACCGCACCGGTATACAGGCCATAGATGGCGGCGGCTGCGGCAACGGTGAAACCGAGGCCTTCTTCCTGGAGGCTGGCAGTCATGAACAGTACGAGCAGAGCGCGCATACCGTAGTAACTCATTCGCTCCCACATCTCTGTGAAAAAGAGGGTGGAGAGTCCTTTGGGATGGCCGAAGAAACCTTCGGCATTCTGGTGTGCATTCGACGACATAAGCTGAATTTCCACTTGTTATTGCTATGTCCGCGATCGACAGGCGACCGCGCCGAAGAACCCCGAACCATATTGAGCAGCACAGGCAGTACGCCGCCGCTCACATGTATCCGGGAAGCAGCCGGGGCCCCGCAGTAGGGATAGAGCCAGTAAGTGATTACTCACATTTGGCGGCCGGCTATTCAAAAAATAAAACCTCCCGAGTGTAACAGTTGCGGAATAGTCACGCGAATCGTTGCAGCTGAAACCGCTGAATTTGTCGCAAAGCTGTTCACAGTGAGGCTAAAAAGTGTTAAATCCTGTATAAAAGATAAACAGCAGAGGAAAGTAATGATGCGGCCCGGCATTCTGTTGATTGGTCTGCTGCTCCTGAGCGGCTGCAGTGGTGTGGCGCACCATGGTCAGGGCACAGCGGAGATGACCCCGCCCGATACGGCGACACTGCTGAGTGGCTCGGCGCTGTTTGATCGCCCCGTGCGGGAGTCTGAGCTCCCCACACCCGCCCTGATGGAACTCTCCCCTGAAATGGAGTCATTTCTTGCTGGAATCCGCCCCGGTGCGGCCCCGCAGCTTCGACTCGCCGCGCTGATCGACGCTTTTGAGGCGCAGCAGTTTAGTGTGGTGTATGACGCAGATGCGACCCTGACTGCCTCGCAGACCTTCCATCAACAACGTGGTAACTGCCTCGCGTTTACCCTCATGATGGTGGCGATGGCTCGGGAGCTGGGTGCTTCCGCTTATTTCAACGAAGTGGAGGTGCCGCCGGTCTGGGGCAACGACGACGAGCAAACCTTTGTTGTCTACCGGCACATCAACATGGTGTCCAAAAGTGCCCGGGGGCGTCGGGTCGTCGACTTCAACCTCGAAGCTTATGACCCGGTGTACGATCAGAGAAAACTTTCGGACACCAAGGCGTTCGCCCAGTTTTACAGCAACCGCGGTGTAGAATTGATGCAGGAAGGAGAAATTCGGCCTGCTTTCCTGCATTTCCGTAAAGCGCTATCCCTCAACCCGGCGAGTACCGATCTGTGGTCCAATCTCGGGGTTTTATACAGCAGGGCAAATCAACCGGCACTTGCGGAGCAGAGCTACCAGCAGGCGTTGCAACTTGATCCGGGCCACCTCGTCGCCATCAGTAATCTGGAGCGTCTGTTTCGCGCTGACGGTCGGCTCGAGCTGGCAGATGCGTATGCCAGCAGAGCGCGGTATCACCGACAGCGCAACCCCTATTACCTGTATTTCCAGGCGCGCAGTGCCTATGAGGGCGGCGAGTATAAACTGGCGAGCCAGCAACTCCGTCGGGCCCTCAGAATGTATAGCGATGACCACCGTTTCCATTTCCTAATGGGGCTGACGCGACTGCGTCTTGGGGAGCCGAAAAAGTCTCGCGAACACCTCTCGCAGGCGTTCCTGCTCGTGAGTAATCCGTCTGTCGAGAATATTTATGCGAGGAAACTCATGGCGATTTCCGAGGGTGAATTACAGCTGGAATCGCCCTCGCGCCCAGCGGATGACAGTAGAGTGCGCAGCGGTCACAGATTCCGCGGGATGCTCGATTGGAGGAATCGCGTTCACTGACCGTTGGTCGAACGCGGCGATCTAAAAAAGATGCGCGAAGTGTGGGAATCCCGGCTTTTCTCGCAGCTGAATGTACAGAGTCTGAAAAAGATCTGTTTGCGCAATTTGATCCAGTGCATTGATGGTATCGGCTAGCGTACCGTTATTTGCCCGACAGCACTCCATGTAGGTCGCCAAGACTGCCTCAATACTTTTGCCCCGAGCGCGTAACGTTTTCTCGATATGCAGGAAATAAATGGCGCCGCCCCAATACATGGTCGGATAATTTCTCGTGGCAATCAGCAAGGGTGTCGCACCGATAAAGGGTTGCTGTTCAAACTGAGTATTTGCGGCGTATGCATTACTCGCGCGCTGGATCCGCGCCTTGTATCGGGCCGATGATTGCTCCGGTGTTAATACGGACATCGTTTCCATCACCCGATATTGCATATAACTGGCAAATCCCTCTGCAAACCACGCGTTGTCGCGTCCCAAGTACGGTAGCAGCAGGTGGCTGAGCTCATGGGGGGCGGTCCAGTCCGCGAGGAATGCGTCAATGGGATAACTTGGATCCACATGGAAGTTAATACCCTGCCTCTCATCCCGCCGGGTATTGGCCCAGGGAACCGGCTCTCCGCGCCCATCGCGTCGATAAAAATGAATATGAATATCCATGGGAAGTGGCGCGACACGGGCCTCGAGAGCATCTTTGGTTTGTGTAATCCAGCGTACCAGCTTGTGCTTTTCCGCCGCAGTGAATTCTGCTTCCCAATGCCAGTGCACTGTTGACGTCGCGTAACTGGAAGGACTCAGCAGTAATGCGGCAAGAATCCACAGCAATGGGAGCATACGGGAAAAACAAGTCACAGGAATAAACCTCGCACGGTATCAGGTTATGCCGTCCGTTGTTTTTCTATAGTAATGGGCGGTGGTCAGAGTGTCTCGCTGGTTTCGTGAACGAAACTAAAAAGGGCGCCATGATTAGGCGCCCTTAATGGTTGTTGACGACAACGCGTCATTTACGAAAGCCGAACCTGTTTAGAAGCGGTAGCTTGCACCCGCCCACAGGTAGCGACCTTTGAAGTCATGACTGCTGTTCCAGTCGCCATAGCCTGAGGTGTCCGCCGGCTCTACATTGGTCACATTATCCAGGCCTGTTGACAGGCGCAGGGCTTCGGAGACATCCCAGCCAGCCTTCAGATTCACGTAAGTGTGAGAGGGCACGCTGGTATAGGCACTCTCGCCAGAACTGAGGTATTGCACTTCCGTTCCTGCTTCCCAATCGTTGCCCTGCCACATGGCGCTCGCCAGTCCGCGCCACTTCACATACATGCCGCTGGTGGTCCCCACGTAGTCGAGATTGTCTGATTCGGTACCGGACTGGTCGTTGTACTCCATGTACTCGAGCAGTCGAGTTGCCTGAGCGCGCAGCGCCAGATTACCGGCGTCGAAGCCGATATTCTGAACGATGTCCAGGTCGATACCGCGGGTATCGATTCGACCAATATTCATCTTGGCGCCTTCCAGCTTGACGATCTGGTCGCCGGCACCACGGGTTACAAAGGCACAAGCGCTCTGGATGCCATCGCGGTAACAATCATCGAGAATTCGCTGAAGGTCCGGGCTGGTGATCGCATCGTCGATCTGAATGTCGAAGTAATCCAGGGTTACCGAGAGATCTTCAACAAAATTGGGTGTCCACACCAGGCCAGCCGTAAAGGTTTTTGCTTCTTCAGGAGTGAGGTCTTCGTTGCCGCCAATATTGGTGGGCACCTGGTTGCCACTTTGCTCGAAGCCCGGGCCGACCATTGCGCAGTTTTCGCCTTGTCCCTCAGTATTTGAGGCAGCGGTGCTGCACGGATCGATCAGGAATTCATAGCTTTGTGCCGCGCCACTGTAAAGCTCGTAGACACCGGGTGCACGGAAAGCGGTGGAGAGGCTGGTACGGAAACGCAGGCTGTCGATTGGTGCATACACCACACCGAGCTTACCGGTGCTCTGTCCACCGAAAGTGCTGTAATCGGAGTAGCGCACGGCCAGGTCTGCAGATAGTTCTTCTGCGTAGGTGGCACCCTCTAGGATCGGTAATTTTAATTCCGCAAACACTTCCGCAACATCGTAGTCGCCGCCGGTCGCGTCTTGCTGGTTACCGAAGGTATCTCCGCTGCGAGTTTCTTCGCTCGGATTAAATTCACCGGATTCCTTGCGGTATTCGATACCAGTGGCAAACCCGGCAGGACCACCCTGGAAGCTGAGCGCTTCGATATCACCGGAGAGTGCTGCACCGATGTTGACGAGTTCATACTCGTTATCTTCGCGGTCGGTGTAGCTGAAATAGTCGATGATTTCCGGGCTCATACCGCCAGCAAAGTCGAAGTCGATGCCCGCGCTGCCATCAAAAATTTCATTCAGCTTGCGCTTGTTGTAGGAATTTGCCGTGGTATTTTCGCCTTTGTTCTTGCCATAGCTTGCGAAGGTGTCCCAGCTCCATCCGTTGGCAAAATCACCGCGCAACCCACCTGCGAAGCGGAAGGTATCGGTGGTTTGTTCATAGTCGCGGGTACCGCCTGCGACCGGACGGATACGCATATCATTAAAGCCATCGACCCAGCTATCGCCCGGGTAGGCTGGCATTTGATCTTCAGCCACGCCCGCAGCGACGGCTGCATCGTATGCGTCTTTCGCGGATTGCCATTCCGCCTGCAATGCATCCTGTAGTTCTTGCGGCAAGTGGGTCGACGGATCAATGTTGAAGCCATTGCCGGCGTACATTGGCTGGGCGGCCAGTTGCTGATTGGTGGTTTTTCGGGTGTAACTGGCTTCACCGAATGCCTCAACACTGTCAGTGATGGAGTAGGTACCGGCCAGATTCACGCTGCTGCGCTCCATAGCGCCGGATAGCCACATGTGCTGTCCGATATCGTACGGTGTCCAGCCTTCGCTAATCGATTGACCATCCTCACCGACGGTAAAACTGCCATAGCTGGTAAAGATATTGCCGTTCGGCGACATGGAACTCATCAGTCCTGCCCACTCGCGATCATCGTAGGTGATTTCGTCGCGCTGGCTGTGGGAAATATTGCCGATAAAGTTGCCGCGCTCGCCGGTGCCGCCGAAGGTAATCGAGAGGTCTGCATTTTCGCCGCCACCCTCAGTGGTACCGCCCGCGCGTGCGGTCACTTCGACACCTTCAAAGGATTTCTTGGTGACGATATTGATCACGCCGGCAATCGCGTCGGACCCATAGACGGCGGATGCGCCATCGGTCAGAACATCGATCCGTTCGATCATGGCTACCGGGATGTTATTCATATCCACCGCGGAACTGACACCGGAAGCAGAGGAAACGAATCGGCGTCCATTCACCAGGACGAGTGTGCGCGAAGAGCCGAGGTTACGCAGGTCGACAAATGCCAACCCCTGGCCTCCGTTATTATCGTTGGCGTTGATGCCGGTGGTGCCCATGGAGGGCAACTGGTTGAGGAGTTCATCGATCGTGCCAACGCCGGAACGCTGGATGGCCTCGGCGTCAACGACGGTGATCGGACCGGTAGTGGAGAGGGGATCCCGCGCGATGCGGGAGCCGGTCACGATGACTTCCTCTACAGCGGCCCCGGGCAATCCTTCTTGTGCAGCAGCGACGCCTGACGCGATGGTGCCCATTGCCGCGATGGCGACACTCAGCTTGGTCTTGAACATAAATGCATCCTTCTTATCACATTGAACTTATGAAGAAATTATTACTTTGTTGTTTTTATGTGCTGGACGACTTTATGCGCCAATAGTTATTTATGTAAATAACCTGCCATAAGTGATTTATGTATGTGGCCTATCTGTTGATTGTTAAGTATTCAGTTTGGTTGTTTAGTGATCTAGGCGGGATTATATTTATCCTAATATTTAGTGATTTATTGGTTTGTTATCTATAAGTATATTTATTTATAAGGATGGACAATGCTAACTGCGAGATTTGAGCGCCTCGGTGTTTGCCGGGGCGCATCAATAGACTCTTCGGTCGTACGGAGCCGATCGTGGGGAGGGGAGGATTACACGAGCATTTGAGTGCGATCCCCCTGTCGTGGATTCGGAGTTTTGCTGGTGTATTAATCGAGACTCTGTTTGATACCGTCCAGAAACAGTTGTACTGCCAGCATCACCAGAACCATACCCATCAATCGTTCGACCGCGATCAGGCCACGTCCGCCGAGTAACTTGGCCAGCGGGGACGATGCCAGCAGGATTACGGCGGAGACCGCCCAGGCGCCCAGTAGTGCGAGCGTCCAGTCCAGTAGTGCTCGCCCTCGCTGTTGGTCATCAACATCAGAATCGCCATGGTCGAGGGGCCCGCCACAAGTGGTACCGCGAGCGGCACGAAGAAGGGTTCGCCCTCGACGCGCTCCCCCATGATGCCGCCTTCGCTCGGGAAGACCATTTTGATGGCGATCAAAAACAGGATGATCGCACCGGCAATGCGGATTGCCTCCTGCGACAGTCCCAGCCACGCCAGGACAAAACGCCCTCCGTACAGGAACACGAGCAGGACGATCAGCGCGAAAATGAGTTCGCGCATAATGACGAAAAGTTGACGTTTTTGCGGCACATTCTTCAGTGCGGCGAGGAAAATGGGAATGTTCCCCAGGGGGTCCATAACAAACAACAGGGTGAGGAATGCGGTTAGGGTGTCCAAAGTATCTCGTCCATATTGAGCGTGAGGCTTTTCGATGCTGGCTGGAGGCTTCTCCATAGGGGGCGTTATTTTTGCGAATTATAGTCTCTGTTGCGCCAATTGAAGTTTGAGGGAGGAAAGCAGTGGGGTACGCATCAATAAAAAAGCCCCTTTGCCTTTCGGCAAAGGGGCTGATACGAAGGAACAAGCTAAGTTATTGACTACTTACTCGTTCCTGCTGACTGCTGATTAGAACTTGTAGTTGACACCTGCCGTAACGTAACGACCAAGAATGTCGTAAATGCCGATCGCGGTGAAGGAATTCACAGCAACAGGCGGTTCCTCATCGAACACGTTGCGTACGGACAAGCTGGCACTTAGGTTTTCATTGAAGTTATATCCAACAAACGCATTGTGCAGCCAATAATCCGGAGCGACAGGGATATCGCGCGATTCAGCGGTATCGTCGTTGTCGACATTGGCTTCACCGATGTACTGTGCACGCCAACTGGCACTCAGATTGTCAAGGGTGTAGGACAGTGCCAGTGTGTTTTGCAGCTCGGAATAGCCAATCTCACCTTTGTCGACTTCCAGGTCCTTGCCAGTTACAGAGAACTGCTGCTCCTTGATGTGGTAAGTCTGCATTGCCACATTGAAGGAACCAGGTACATTCCACTGGTTTAGATCGAAGTTGTAATTGATGTCGGACTGCACGGCGCTAAAGTTGTAAAAACCGGCATTGCGGAAACCGGTGGTGAAGTCCACGATCTGGAAGTTCTCGTCGCGAGTAAAGTTTCCACAGGCCGCGTTGCCCTGGTCGCCATCGTAGCAGGCTTCCATCAGAATCGTCAGGGACAGGGACTCGATCGCATCTTCGATGTCGATATTGACCCAGTCAACCGACCACTCCAGGCCGTCCACAAAACCTGGCGCCCAGACAAAACCGAAAGTAGAAGCGTCGGCTCGCTCATTCAGCAGGCCAGCGTTACCACCGGTAAAGCCTTGTTTGGTCGCGTTAACAATTTCAGACTGATAGCTGTTCGGATCGTATGCGAATCCTGCGGCAGCAGCTTCTGCCTGACAGTTAGCCAGTCGCTGAGCCGGGTTTTCGCCCTGACCGACAAATCGCTCGTCACAGGGATCACTGGCGCTTGAGAACGTCTCGGACAATGGCAACAACGCTTCCGTTACAGCAGGTGCCCTGATGGACTCGGTCACGTTACCGCGCAGAGTCAAATCGCCGATTACAGGGACATCCAGCAGGATTCGGGTACCGATAGACCAGGTGTCATCGGTACCAGCCTGGGAGTGGTCGACATTCCGCCAGGCGCCTTCGAATTCCATTCCGGCTACACCGGGGATCAGGTCATCCGGAATTACCGGGATTAGGAATTCAGTGTAGGCTTCTTTGGTATCAAAGCCGCCGGAAAGCGGTGACAGTGCGGCGGAACGGCCAAGACCCTGACGCATGAAGTCGTCAGGTCTGAAGGTGGACAGCTCATCGCGCATCTCGTAACCAACGGCTACGGCGAGAGGACCTGCGGGCAGGTCGATAACATCACCATTGAGGTTAAAGCTGATGATTTCCTGTTCCAGGTCACCATAGGTGAACCCCTGGGTGGTAACGTAGTTGATCGCCGCCTGATCGGTAACAATACCCAGTACGTTTAACGGTACACAATCCGGGTCGGAAGACGCGCATACGATGTTGCCGCTGCCATCAGTAGTAACGTCGATAGCCTTCTCGTAGTTCTCCTGGATCAGCTGAGTGCGCGCAGTTTCAGAGCTGGTTTCTCCCTTGTTATACGAAAAGTCCCACGCCCAATCACGGCCAGCCAGGGAGAAGTCGCCCTTGACGCCCAAAACGTAGCGCAGCATTTCATTCTCGCCGCCAGTGCGGCCGCTCTGGGACAGGTCGTTCATTGCTTTGTGCAAATAGAACACGCCATCTGCAGCGATACCGTTAGCCGTCAGATATGCACGGTCCTGATCGTTCAGGTAAGGGTTGTTGATGGAGACCGGCAGAGCAGCGGAATCGCCACCGAAAATACCGGATTGATAGAACGGCTGAGCATTGGGGTCACTGGATTCGGAGGTGTAGTAATTCAACTCCGCATAAGCTTCGATATTATCAGTGATATCGTAGTGGCCCAGTGCGTTAAACAGGTGACGTTCGATCGGTGCCCGGATTGAGTCATAATCTTGCAGCAGCAAGCCGTCACCACCAATGAAGTTGATGATGCTGCCGGAAGGCGTGCCGAGATCCAGTTGGGTCAAGTGACCGTCACGGCCAAAGCCCAAAGCGTTGCCATCGTCATCGTACATCGCGTTGATACCAAGCGCGAACAGAGGAAGACCGCCACCCTGAGTCGGAACGCCTTCCTGGGTCAGTACGGCGATAGAGCGGCCTTTATCAAAGATGCGATCAGGAATACCGTCGGTCGCACCTTCGCTCTCTGGGTTTTCGAAGAAGTAATAGTAATCGCGAGTGAAGGCGCGGTCATTCATCAGTACCGCGTCGGTCTTATTATATTCATAACTGGCTACAACATTACCGCGGTCATTGTTGAAATTTTGGCCGATGGTGATGGACGCTTTATGGTCGCCAGCATCATTTTCGCCATCAGCAAAGCCCGAGGTGAACTCGGTTTCCACACCTTCGAAGTCATCTCTCAGGATGACGTTAATAGTGCCGGCAATGGCGTCTGAGCCGTAGATCGGCGCACCACCGATGGAGACCACTTCAACACGGTCGATGAGCGCTGTCGGCAGGGAATTCAGGTCAACCTGCAAACCGCCGTCTGCACCAAATGCAGTAGGAGCATTGGCTGATACTACCCGGCGACCGTTGACTACGGTCAACGTACGCTGGGAGCCCAGGCCATAAAAATCAGCGAACGCCTGGCCTACGTTGTTGGGATCGGATTCCGCCAGGTTGGTACCGGAGGCGGCCATCATCGGCAGGCTGTTCAGTGCATCAGAGACGTTGGTAAAGCCATTTCTGCCAAAGAAGTCTTTGTCCAAAGTGGTTGCAGGCTGCATGGTGTCGAAACCAGCTCGTGCAATTCGCGATCCGGTTACATACACCTCTTCGATTAGCTCGGCTTCGGGTTTTTCCTTGGACTCTGCCTCGGTCGCATTCTGTGCAAAAGCTGGAACCATAATTGCGGCTGCAGTAAGGCCGATGGCCCCTCTTACAGCAAGGGAAAGAAGATCCTTTTTCATTGTGCTTACTCTCTTGACCATTAGATTTTTCGAGAAGCGCCCGATCTCGGGCGAGAGGAGTCTCGGCATCCCCGATGCGAGTCTTTGAATCCTCTAATATGAAACGAACAAGAGAAAGCTTTCCTCAATATTTAGAACAATATTTCCATTTCATGGAAAATTTAGCTTTTTTGGATCTTTCTATGCATTTTGTACGCAGAATTTAGAATTTTGTCGCGAAAAACATTTTCGTTGGTCGATGCTTCCTACTTGAGGAGATCAAGATCCCCCTGAGCAAAGCGAAGGAGCGTGTTTCTCTGGCGCGACGGCTGGCGGCCTCCTTAGCGGCGGCCCAAGGATATATCTCGAAAAACTGGATCGAAATCCGTCCCCTGGGTTATGTATCGGGTGACAGGTCGAGATTAGTTTTGTTGGCGGAGCAGTGAAAAGTCGTGTGTGCAGTCGTGAAACAATGGATGAAATCACTATCGCTTAGAAAGTACGCACTAATCCCGGCTGAGCAAGAGCCCGTTTCATCGATTGAACCGGTCGGCATGGTGAGGATGTTGGGCTGGCAAATAACGGTAAATTGTTGAGGTTGTTAACAGGATACAGTGGATCGTGCGACTACGCTCTACGAGGAATATGACCTCGCGCGAGCGATACTGCCGTAGTATGGAAAATGCAACAAAGCCTTTTTGCGAAAGGCTTCATGCAAGATCATATATCGCCCACTTGTTTGCAGCACACTTTGTAATGCCGAGATTAATGTCTTCGAATTTTTCTTATGGCGTACCGGGAATCTCTGCGTTCTACAACTTCTAGCGCAACATGTAGAGAAGTATTGTTCTAAGTGGACTATTCTGGCTCAGTGAAGCACGAGTTAGACAGAAAATGTCAGGATTCCTGGAACCAACCGCTAATCGCAAGCCGAGCACGCGGCGCAAACGGAGCGACGCAGGTGACCGAATGTATTTCTTGTACATCAAAAAGGCAGAGAGAATTGTACATCGGGCTCCAGGACTCTGTAGGGTTTCCCGGTTGGTCAAAAAACTGGAGGATTCCTCCCCAATCAGGATGCCAGTCTGGGGTGAGGTTAATGACAAATGCTACTTTACGACCGTGAGGGCCGATATCATCGCGGTGGCGGGTCAAAAAATCTCCGGCACGCATTGCGGTAATTTGCGCTGTCGCAGAGCGAATTTTATTTTCCCCGGTAATAGAGCGCACAAGCTTCAGAACAGATTCACTGTTGAGCCATTCGAACAATGACTTTTCAGCTCCAGCCATGTTTTCATTGAGCCCTTGCCGTCCATACCAGAATCCCTCCCCATGCGCTGCTCCCGAATAGACAGCGTGAATTAGCTCTTGTCTTTGTTCGGCGGAGAGCTGTCTAAACTCTTCAGCGCTTACTTCAAAGTACTTTCCGTTTAGGGAGTAAGCTTGCCGAAACTGACGATCTTCGGAAGCTATTTTTGTCAACGCCAGGGCACTAGCGTCTTCAAAAAATCCGGGGATGCGACACTTGCCATCACGGCTGTAGTCAGTGGCATAGTTTTGAGCTGTAAAGTGTTTAATGTCAAAGCTGGATTCAGACATGGGTTTCTCAATCAAAATAAATATGGATATCTGTGACGTGTAGTGCAGACGTACGAGGTTGTTAGGCTAGGCGACGGGCATCAAAAGCAATGGTTATACGCTCTGCGTTATGCGCAAACGGGACCGTTCCATGCCACATGTAGCTGGGAAAAATCACGAGTTTGCCGACCGTTGGTTGCACAAACCGATGAGCTTTAAGGTGTTGGTTGTCCGGCAGGTCGAGGTTAGGTTCTCCCAACTTGAGCCAACCCTGATGGTCACTATCTGCGTCGATCTCCGGAAGCGCAACGTAGAAAACTGCACTTAACCAGCCCATAGGATGGACGTGCGACGCATGGAAACCGTTTTCTTTCAGGATTACAGACCAGGATCCGGAGAACTGCCATTTCTCGGCGGTACGAAAGCCAATGGACGTGTCGAGCAAGGTGCGAGTAGCCGAAACGTATTCAGATATTTTCCTGTTCGCCTGTGACTGTATATGCTGTACCAAAGGATTGGGATCTTGGAACAAGTTGCCACGCGTTTGAGATCCGTTTACCAGTGTCTGATCGATGGGCTCAAAGCTGCCCCCATGGATAGAGCATAAGTAGTGTTTCAGGTCTCGGCAGAATGCTTCAATTGTTTCGTAGCTCGAGGGTGGTTCAATGACAAACTCACGAACCATCTCTTTGTAATTATTAAGTTGAGCATACTTCTGATTTCCCGTGAGTCTCCAGCAAGTTCCGAGGTAAGCCAGGGCCATCTGGTCATCGGGCTGATCGAGGGTGACGCGTTCTAACAGTGTCTGCGCGGCCGCTTCATTTCCAGACTCTATTTGCATCCGCGCCAAGGATACGAGTTGCTCGGGGCTCGCGCTTGGGTCCTCTACTAGAGGTAGCTGAGCTGCAACTGCGCTAAAAATGTCTCCCGTCCCCTTGAGTGCGCGCCCAGAAAGACTGATTAATTCCGGGTTGCGCAAAAGCTCCGGATTGGAATTTTGGAGTTTTTCTATTTCTGTCAGTGCCTGTTTAAAACGAGAAGTGCAAATCAATGCATCAATATGCCCTAGATGTAGCTCAGTTGCCTGGGGATACATTTGCAAGACACCACGGTAAGAAGCCAGGAACTCATCATGTCTTCCTGTCTCCCAAAGTAGATCATTCAGATTTTTATGTGATGGAGCATAAAGCGGG
The DNA here is from genome assembly GCF_056158985.1 of Microbulbifer sp. ABF4_148. NCBI lineage: Bacteria > Pseudomonadati > Pseudomonadota > Gammaproteobacteria > Cellvibrionales > Microbulbiferaceae > Microbulbifer > Microbulbifer sp. ABF4_148. The sequence goes on along the minus strand of NZ_JBSWUI010000001.1, from coordinate 3,825,817 downwards.
TTGAGAGATATCGCCTTGCGATACAAGTCGATGGCCTGATCATTATCGGCGCAGTCAGAAAGCGCATTAGCAGCATTGTGAAACAGCTGATAATTTTTAATGCCTTCATTAAGCAGAGCCTGGAAAATCGTCAGTGCATCTCTCGGGGTCCCTGCGAGTCGGAGAGTTAGAGCCAAATTGTGGCGCAGTGGGACTGAGTTCGGCTTTTTTTCGATCAGTTGGCGATATACTGAAATGGCCTCGGGGTATTTTTCTTCTGCGCGGAATAGCTTTGCTTGGCTTTCTTTCAGTCGACTTTCGTCTGGCCAATTTTGCTTTGCAGTTTCGAGTTGTTGACGTGCGAAATCAATTTCGTCTGACTCAATAGCAAGATTAATTTGAGCTACATAAGCATCGAGATAGTCTGGCTTTTGTCGAATAGCCTCACCGTAAAGCTCTAGCGCCTGGCTGAGATTCCCCAACTGGTGCTCACAGCTGGCGAGGTTGTTGATCACGTGGGGCTGAGCGTTATGCAGCGCGAGCGAATGTCGCATTAGGTCTCTGGCCGACTCGGGCTGCCCAAGTCGTGCGTGTATGACGCCCAATAACTGTAGTGCATTGAAGTCTTTCGGGTTCGATTGCAGGTGGGTTTCGAGAAGCTGTTTTGCTGACGCGACATCCCCAGACTGCATTTTTTTGACGGCTTGCTCCAAGTACATGCTGCCCACTGCTCCTTTGAACTTGTTAGGGTCTGTTTGCCTCAATTTTCCAGGCAACCGCCTGCTCGTATTCCGGGAGTATAAACGGACTGATGTGGATATCTTGGAATTTTGAACCTTCAATGAGCTGTTCTAGCTCATCAATACTTTTCTTGGACAACGTCGCACCGCGGATATCGGAAAGGCGTTGCAGCGAGCGTTCATGCTCTCCCTTCATGGCTTTGAGCCATTCCAATATGTCTTTATGTTCGTATCGCTCCCGGTTACAGAACATTTGTCGAAAACCTTGGTATAGATGAGCATGAAACCCGAAAGGAAACTTTTCGGTAAAGCTAGATAATTGTGGCTCGATCTCGGTGAATGCGGTCACTGCAGCACGCGCAGCGCTGTCATTTCCTGACGTTGTTTCATGTGTTACAGCGATTGCGCGGTCTATAAACTGGGTCGAAGAGACAAGCTCAAGACCTTGGAGTTCAACTTGGTTGCGGCTATCGATAACGCCGTTCTCGATATGGGCGATTATGCGCAACTTGCCCCCAGGGGCGACGAGTCGTAACGCTTCTTTGAAGCCGGGCATGCCCGCGTACTCGACGCCAAATTGACTGACTACGATATCAAATGAGCCATCGGCAGCTGGAACTTCGGCGGCAGAGCAAACGATCGTTTCCACTTCGGGCATGCGCTGGTTGAGCTGTTGGATCGCTTGATAGGAAAGGTCTGCGGCAACCAGTTGGCAGCCGGTTTGTTCGGATATATCTGCGAAGATAGAGCCAGCACCGCAAGCAAGGTCGATAACACGATTGTCTGGGGTCAGGTTGGAGAGCGTATGTCTCCAGTATTGGCGCAGTGCATGATGCTTTTCACCTTGTTGGTTGACGAACACTTCACCTGTGGTGCTTTCGTTCGACCAGTACTCGGTCCATTGGCCCTTGGCATCTGTCATTTTCTTTACCTCAAAAAAAAGGGGTGGGCAAATGCCCACCCCTTAGTGTCGCAAACTTATGCCACAGCCTTAGAAATCGGCTCGCAGGCTGAGGTAGTACGTGCGACCAAACACGTCATAAGTTGCGGGGTAGGTGTTAGCCTGCTCCTGGTTGTCACCGAGGATCGGCGGCTCATCGTCCAGCAGGTTGTCTACACCGAAGGTTACCTTGTAGTTCTCCATGAAGCCGTAAGATACGGTTGCATCGAAGTAGTTGGTAGAGTCGATAGTTTCTACGAAGTAGGTGGTGCTATCGTCGTCATCGCTAACTTCGCCAACATGGCGCCACAGCAGCTGTGCAGTCAGGCTTTCCTGGCTGTACTGCAGGGCAACACGGTGCTTGTATTCCGGTACCGGCTCACCACAGTCCAGACCGAAGTTGCCGGAGCACTCGATTACCTCGCCGCCGGCGAACGGCAGGAAGTCGCTCTCGGTGGTTACGGTACCGATGTAGTTGATGCTGGCAAAGCCGTTCATCAGATCGAAGTCGTAGCTAGCCTGAACGTCGAAGCCTTTCAGGGTAACAGAGGCAACGTTCTGGGAAGCTTCCAGTACGGACTCGATAGTACCGTCTGGACGACGAGTGATGGCGTTACAGAAGTCAGAACCTACACCACCAGCTGCATTGCTAGGATCGTAGCAGGTAGACAGGATGTTGTTGGCACCACCACCGAACGCGGAGATAGCATCTTCGATTTCGATGTCGAAGTAGTCCAGGCTGACAGACAGGTTGTCCATCGGAGTAACTACAACACCAACAGTCATGGTTTCTGCGGATTCTTCGATCAGATCCGGGTTACCACCGCTCAGAGAGCGAACCTGGCCAGAAGCCGGGTTGATTGCAGCGGTGTGAACCGCACCAGCCGGTACGCCAGTAGCGATACAGAGGTCACGTACGGCCTGGCTCTGGTCCGGGGAGTTGCCCGCACACGGGTCAGTTGCGCCCGGGAAGCCTTCGTTGATCGGAGAGAACAGTTCGAAGATGTTCGGAGCACGAACGGCAGTGTTGAAGCCAGCGCGCAGGCGAACCATTTCGATCGGTGCCCAGGAGCCAGATACCTTGTAGCTGTCTACAGAACCAACGGTGCTGAAGTCAGAGGAGCGGTATGCCAGTTCCATGTCGAGCTGCTCTGCGAAAGGAGCGCCAGACAGGATCGGCAGGTAGGCTTCTGCGTAGAATTCCTTAACGCTGTAGCCACCTTCCAGTGCTGCTGCGCCGTTGAAACCAGCGATGGTGCCAGCTGCCAGGTCCTGAGACGGATCGAACGCGAAGTTATCGCGACGAGTCTCGAAACCAGTTGCCAGGCCGATTGCACCGCCAGGCAGGGAAACCAGACCTTCAGTGTCGCCACTCAGGTTGATCGCAGCAACTTCCTGGTCAAATACAGCGGTAGAAGCAACCGCGGTGCGCAGGAACGCAGCGCCAGCTTCAGAGATGTTTCCTTCACCCCAGATGTTGATCGGGGAACAGCCTACGGTGCCACCGTTAGCGCCAGTGTCAGCACATACGCCACCGTTCGGATCTGCGTCCAGGTCGAGCAGCAGAGCTTGCTGGAAGCGATCACGGTTTACGTTACCGTACTGGTTTTCGGTGTTGACTACGCGGCCCTTCTGGTAGTACGCGTCGTAGCTCCAGTTGGTGTCAGCGATCTCACCGCGAATACCAGTGTTAACCTGCCAGGAGCTGAAGCCAGCCTTGGCGATACGCGGGCCAACTTCTTCCAGACGACGACGTACAAACGCAGTACCAGTATCGGCAATGCCGTCCATATCGGTATCTACGTCGCCACCCAGAGCGTCAGACAGAACCTGCTGAGCTTCGGAGGTCAGGAAGGGGTTGCCGTCCAGAGTGAAGTCAACAGTCTGGAAGATCGGGGTCGGAGCCAGCTGCTGCGGTACAGAGCTGTTGGTGAACATTGCGCGGCCGTAAACTTCAGCGTTCTCGGTCAGCTCCAGGTGGCCCATGGCGTTGAACTGGTAACGCTCCTGCGGCAGCTGGATGTAGTTAACCGGCGCGTAGTTGTAGAAGTCGTTGGTCTCGCCAGTCTGGAAAGGACGGATGCTGCCATCTGGATTGAAGGTAACACCGAAGCTGTCCGGAGAGTAAGTACCCAGAGCGCCAGAGAAGATAGAGGTGCCCGGGATACCGGAGGAACCACCGTCGATCAGGATCGGGTTGCCGTTCGCGTCAGTATCGTCGAACTGGGCAAAGGTAGAAAAGTCACGGTCGCCCTGGAACAGAGCTTCACGAGAGGTGTAGCCAATGTTCAGAACCGCATTACCACGACCGTCAGCGAAGTTGCCACCGATGGTCAGGTCAATGCTGTCTACGCCAGCATCGCTGTCGCCAGTCATTTCGGAGCTAGCGTTCAGAGAAACGCCTTCGAAATCGTCTTTCAGGATGAAGTTAACAACGCCCGCAACCGCGTCGGTACCGTATACCGCGGAAGCACCACCAGTCAGAACTTCAACGTTCTTGATCAGGGCAGTCGGGATCTGGTTGATATCAACAACACCGCTGGAAGTGGTCGGAACCATACGGGTGCCGTTTACCAGAACCAGGGTACGGTTGGAACCCAGACCACGCAGGTCAACGGTAGCAGTACCGTTACCAGGGTTGTTAGAAGTACGGTCCAAACCCGGAACAACCTGCGGCAGGGTGTTCAGCAGGGATTCGGTGTTTACAGTACCGGTCAGGGCGAACTGCTCTTCACCGATAGTAGAAACCGGAGCATTAGAGACGAAGTCTGCCTTCTTAATACGCGAACCGGTAACAACAACCTCTTCGACCATGGTGGCGTCTTCTTGAGCGAAGACTGGCATGGCAGGAACCGTGATCGCAGCGGCAACCGCTACGGACAGGAGGTTCTTTTTCATTGTAAATCCTCTCTTGATCGTTGGATTTATGTTTTGTGCCTCGGATTAAGGCGATGATGAAAGCAGCCGCCCCCAAGCGGCCACTTCGCTCCCAACAGTTACAAGACGACCGAATCGGCAGGTCCCTCAACAAAAAGTTGAAATTATTTCGAATTTCTCAAAATGTCAGGTTATTACGCAAAGGTCGCTCAAAAAACGATCAGTTTGGTCGTGGGCGGAGCGTTTGTGCGGGAGGGGGAAGGGAGGAGAGGCCCCGCCGGAAGGGCGGGGCCTGGACAACATTAGAACGACAGGGTGACTCGACCGTAGAAGAATCGACCAACGGTGTCGTAATTGATAGGAATTGTATTCATGTCATCGTAGTTGGTGACATAGGGTGGATACTGGTTAAACAGGTTGCGGATACCACCGGAGATGGTGATGTCCTCCCAGCGGTTGTAACGCAGGTTCCAGTCGGTATACCAGGTGCGGTCCACATGGGTGCTGAAGTCGGTGTCACCCGGGAGGATGTCATCTACCTCGCCTTCCATACGGACAATGAAGGTGGTGCCCCAGCAATCGTACTCGTAGTCGAGGCTCAACCAGGTCTTCCACTCGGGGAAAGCCGCGATCCGGGTAGTCACCGGGTCCGAGCCATAGAAGCCGGCCAGGTCGATGGTCGGCTCGAACTCACTGGCCTGGTATTCCCACTCGTGCAGGTAGGTCGCCACGAAGTCGACTGTGAAGACGCCCTCGTTGAACTCCATGCTGTAGGTCGCGCCCAGATCCACACCAGAAGTTTCGAATGTGGAGATGTTCTGTGACGTCAGCTGCTGACCAGCGATGGTTCCACCAGTCTCACGGAACTGGCTGCCGGCCAGAGGCGGCAGGCCGACCGCAGATGGGCCTTCAATCAGTGCACAGGATGGGGAACTGAAGTTCTCACTCAGATAACAGTTGGTGACGATGGTATCGGTGGTAAAGGTACCGATGGCGTCGTCGACACTGATATCGAAGTAGTCGACTGAAAAGCTCAGGTCCTCAACAAAGGTGGGGGTCCACACGATGCCAAAGGTCCAGCTCTCCGATTCTTCTGCCTTCAGGTCCTCATTACCACCAAATTCACCCGTGGCCTGCGGAGAACTCAGCTCGAAATCCGGAGGCAGGCCATCCGAGGCGCAGTTTGCGCGGATGATTGGGTTACCGCTTTGTCCCCAGTTCTGACACGGGTCCGTATAGCGTTCAGCCGATACGGTGGGTGGCAGGAACAGGTCATCCAGGCCTGGAGCGCGGAAGCCCTCAGAGTAAGTGCCGCGCAGTCGCAGCTGCTCAAAGGGTGCCCATTCGATCACGCCCGCGAAGGTCGTGTCGTCACCGATGGTGTCGTAATCGGAGTAGCGAGCAGAAAGCTCCACCGCCAGCAGGTAGGCCCACGGGCAATCTTCGATCAGCGGTGCACGCATTTCGACGTAGACTTCGTCGACATCATACTTGCCGCCCCAGTCCTGTCCGCTCACAAAGTAAATCTGTCCGAGTTGGGCTGCACCGTCTGCGGTGACTTCGACACGCTCACGGCGACGCTCGTAGCCCGCTGCCCACTGCCATTCTTCGGATGAGTTGGGCATGGTGAAATCACCAAAGTCACCCACTACGTTGAACTGCAGGCTGTTGAGGGTCGATTTCTCCACGGGGGAGTTGGTGACCAGCGCGTAGTCTTGGAACGCCTGGGTAAAAGTGTCGACCCGGAAGGGGTCCCAGGCGGTGACGCCCGACGCCGAAGCTGCTGCGGCACAATCCGGATCGTCAGCACAGGCAACAGGATCGAGTGTTGTGGTGATACGGTCGGGGTTGGATCGACCGCGGTCAATCTGCGCATCCACCCAGCGAGAGTAGTTGTAGGAAAGATCCCAGACCCACTCGTTACAGAACTCACCTTCAAAGCCGATTACGCCGCGCCAGGTGCTCAGGTCCTGAGTAAACGAACGACCGCCGGTTTCAGCCAGGCGCCGGTTAACAAAGACATCTGCGCCTTCAGGGTTGCCGGGGTTATTGGCCGGTACCAGCGGCGAGAAGAAGGTGCCTTCCGGAGCCAGTAACTGGTCGGACTGGCGGTTGGCGTAGAGCAGTTCCGCGAAAGTGTTGAACGTGGAAAAGTCTTCCCAGTCCCAAAGTTCGTGGGTACCCCAGCCATAGATGGAAAACACTTCCTGCGGGGTGACCAGATAGCTGACTTCGGCGTAGTTGTAGCCATCCGTCGCCGTGTCAAAGTCGCGCACCTGGCCCGTGGTGGGGTCGACGATGCGGCGACCGGTAAAGCTGCCATCCGCGCTGGTATAGCGACCCGGATAGCTGGTGCTACTACCACCACACTGAATCTTGCCACCACCTTCGAACAGTGGGCAGTCAGAGAAGCTGCGATCGCCCTGGAAAATGTCGTGACGACGGGTGTACTGGGTGTTCAGTACCACGTGACCCTTGTCGGAGGTTGCACCGAAGGTCATCGCGGCAAGGTATTCCTCACCATCACCCTCTTGAGAGGTACCGGCGTCAAAGGTGACCTCGGCGCCTTCAAATTCTCTCTTGGTGATGATGTTGATCACGCCCGCGATCGCATCGGAACCATAAATGGTGGAAGCGCCGTCGCGCAGAATTTCGATGCGCTCAATGATCGATGTGGGGATCGTGTTCAGATCCACAACGCCGGTTGCGGGTCCGGAAGAGCTCAGTCGGCGGCCGTTCAGCAGGATCAGGGTGCGAGAGGAACCAAGGCCTCGCAATGAAACGGTTGCCAGGCCCGGATTGCCGTTGTTAACCGTTGAGCCGAGCTGGCCACCGGTCATCGACGGGATTTCCTGAAGAAAGTCTTCCAGAGTTGTCTGGCCTGAATTCTCCAGTGTGGCAGCGTCAAAAACGCTGATCGGTGTTGCACTGGTGGCGTCGGTTGGACGCTGAATGCGTGAACCGGTGACGACGACTTCTTCCACTTCCTGTTCCTGAGCAAACGACAAAGTGGCAAAGCTTGTTGATACGACGGAGGCCGCAATCGCGCCCGTAATTGCCCGGGATAGACGGGATCTGTCCATGGTATACCTCTCCTGATACCGCTGCTAAACGCCGAATTTGGCTGGGCCCTCCCTGACAACTGCTTACTACTATCAACAGAGGCTTGCTAAAACACTAGAACAATTTTTCTGCAAGAAAAGAATCCATCGAACAATCGCACGCCTTTGGCGCAAGAGTGCGATTACTTTAATGTCAGGGCTGAGGAAGTGGCCTGCGTCGGGAATAACGCGAGAGGCGGCGAAGGTGAGAAAGTGCTCAGATTTTCACGGTGCCGGAGGCGGCATTTACCAGTCAAAAGAAATCGTGGTGTATAAGAAGCGTCCGGTGAGGTCGTAGGTTCGGCCGTCATAGCTGTCATTAAACGCCGTGGCGGCGAAAGGCGGCGCGCGATCAAAAATATTGTCTACGCCAAGTGCCAGGCGAATGCCCTGCGAAGCGGAGTAAGCAACCTGCATATCGTGGCTCGCCCAGGGATTAATTTTTCGACGTTCGAGCGCGTCTGTCTTCTCGACGAGTTCGGAGAGGTGGTGCACGTAGTGGATGGTGTAACCGCCTTCCCAGCGATCCCGCTGCCAGTAGAGACCTGTGTTGGCTTTCCACTTCGGTAGGGAACCGGCGCCACCACTCGCCTGATCGGCGAATGTACCGGCGAGGTCTTCGACGGGCGAGTTGGGATCAGCCTGGTTCAAGTAACGATCTAGGTAGCTGGAATTAAATGCCCAGCGCAAACGCCCCAGGTGCTCACCAAAATATTCGTAGCGCAGTGCCATGTCCACGCCGCGTACCTCGCGGGCACCAATATTCAGGCGGGTGGCAACGACTTTGGTGATGTTGCCTTCTGCATCCCTCAGTACCCGATCAGTGAACAGGGCGCGCTGTGCATTCTGATCAATCAGGAACTGTGGGCTGGCATCGATCACGTCGTTCTGGCGAATATCGAAGAGATCGAGCGTCGCGCTAAAGCCTTTGAGGGACTGTGGTGTCCATACGGCGCCAAGGGAGAGGTTCTCGGACGTCTCTGGTTCAAGCTCCGGGTTGCCGCCGAACTCTGTCAGGTACTGGATGCGTACGCTATCGACCTGTCCGTTACATCCGGGCAGGTTGGCCGCCTCTCCGGTTGAGCAGGGGTCCGATAACAGCTCCTGGCTCTGGAAGCCGGTCTGGTTCATATCCACCAGGTTGGGTGCGCGGAAGCCGGTGGCATAACTGGTGCGCAACATCAGGGTGGGGATGGGTCGCCAGCGAATGGCGGCTTTTGGGTTGGCGGTGCTGCCGAAATCATTGTAGTCGGAGACGCGGATGGCGCCGTCGAACCAGAGCTTGTCACGAAGTAGGGGGGCAGACACTTCGGCGAACGCTTCTCCGATCATGCGATTGCCAACGGCACTGCCCGCATTGGCACCGCCAATCAGGGAGACGCCGGCAGGTTCGGAGGACTGGAAGTCGATAGATTCCCGCCGGAACTCGACGCCGGTAGCGCCGAGGATTTCACCTGCATGGGTATTGAAGAGAATACCGTTGGTAATCAGCGAGACCGATGCCATGTCGGTGCGTCCATCGATCAGGCTACGGGTTCGAATGTAGTCGAGTTGATCCTGATCGAGACTGCCTGCCGGGCCAACCAGATTGACGGGCACGCAAGCGGCGGCGGCATGACATTGATCTGGCCCTTGCAGTGCCAGCTTCAGGCGGTCGGGATCGATCAGGTTGGAAAGCTCTTCGGTCGCCTCGGTGCGATGTGCGGCAAGCCCGAGTTCCCACTGCCAGGATTCCACTTCACCTTTGATGCCGGAGTTGAGGCGCACGGTACGCGTGTCATTGGTCTGCTGACGCGGACCGAGTTCGATGACGCGCCGGCGCAAATCCGGTATGTCCTCACCAAACGGGTTGTAAATATTGTCGGCGCTTACAGAAAATCCATCATTATCGAAGCGCGTAAATACAGGGGTGGGAGCCATTTGTGTTTTGGCTGTGGTCTCTACAGCCATTGCTTCCACGTAAGCCAGCGTCTCATCCGCAAACGTCTTTTCTCCTGCCAGATACAGAGAGTTGCGTTCGACCGGGACGACCGCCGTGGTGAGATCGCGGAAGTTATAGCGGTCTTCCAGGGTCCAGAGCCGATAGCCGCCGCCGTCAGCGTTGGTGAGCGCCGTATTCTCCAGACCAATAAATGTGCTCGGAATGGCGCCTGAGCGGCGGTCAGTGCCGCCTTGTGGTCGCCCATCTGCTGAAGAAGACAGGACGCGGTCGCGACTCATGATGGCGCCCTGGCTGTAATGGGCGAGGCTCAACATGATGTGGCCCCCATCGAGCGCCTTGCCCCAGGTCAGGTGATGCGTGGTCGTACGCTGGTCCCCGCGATCTGCTGAGCCATAAAAGGTCTCCGCACTCAGCCCCTCGAAGTCCCGCCGCAAAATGATGTTGACCACGCCCGCGATGGCGTCCGAGCCGTACACTGCGGATGCGCCATCTTTGAGGATCTCAATGCGGTCCACCGCGGAAAGGGGGATGGTGTTGAGGTCCGCGGCGTCACCGCCAAACCCGTTGTTGACGATGCGGCGGCCGTTGATCAATACCAGCGTGTTGCTGGCTGGCAGGCCGCGCAGGGTAACCGTAGCGCTGCCATCGCCGCCGTTGCTGACAGCTGTGCTGGTGGAGTTGCCGGATACGGCGGGCAGAAACTTGAGAAGCTGAGAAATCGTCTGGGCGCCGGTAATCTCGAGGTCCGGGTGGGCAATGATGTCGATGGGCGCATAGCTATCGAGCTGAGTGTGCCGCAGGTGGCTACCGGTCAGATTGTGCCCGGTCACGACCACCTCTTCAGTGGCGAGGTGGTTACCGGACATTTCCGGGACGGATTCGGGTGCCGCGCGAGGGATGACGGCGACTGCGTTTGAGCCAATGATTTTGTAGGTAAACGGCGAGTCTTCCAGCAACTGGGTCAGGGCAACCCGGAAATCACCGTCCTGGCTGTCGAGTGTCACCTCTGGCACGCGATGATTGTTGGCTGCAGAGGCTTTGACCAGCACAGAAATCTTGCACTGTTGCCCCAGGGCGATCAGGGCATCTGACAGGTCTCCGGCGCGCAGCCGAACGCCGTCCTCGGGGCAGTCGCCCAGAGCAGGGGGAGCTAGCAAAATTAGAGAGGCCAGCAAAATGCCGGCTTGGCCTGTCTTCAAAGGTTCGCCCGTGTCGCCGTCGTGGCCCCTCAGTGTTCGAAGGGCTCCTTCTTGTGGATCTGTGCTGAGGCGAGGGCTTGTGGCCCGGGTTGTACAATAATTGTTCGCCCCGGGCGAGTTTATAACTCAGTTCGGTGGAGGTGACAAGAGAGTCAGGTTGGGCGCGCTGGTATCTTCATATAAGTCGAGCGCCGCGGCGATGGCCTTGAGGGTGTTGTTCGGGTCCGAAAGCTCGAAGGTACCGGAGAGCTGGCGATCCGCCACACTTGGTGCTGCTGCTGCAGGAACATCCAGATAGCGGTTCAATTCTTCCAGGGCATCTTCCAGCGGGGTTTCTTCGAACACCAGTACGCCGCGGGTCCAGTCCAGTGCTTCGTCAGCACTTGTTGGGCGGACTTTACTGATGCCTTCGGAAGACACCGTGACTTTCTGGTTTTTCTTCAGTTTCACCGATTCCGGGGCCAGTGTACTGTCTTCCCGTGATTCGCTGACCGAAACAATGCCGCCAGTCACGGAAACCCGGGTGTTGTTGGCATTGCGCTCGACATTAAACTCGGTGCCCAGTACGCGAATATCTGCGGTGCCCGCAGAAACCGTAAAGGGGCGTGCGGTCTGGCGGGCCACATCGAAGAAGGCTTCTCCGCGGGTCAGTTGGGTACGGCGCTCGTTGCGGCTGTAGGATACCCGCAGTTCTGAATTGGTGTTGAGCTGCACCAGCGTTCCGTCGGCGAGCTCGAGCGTCTCGGTTTCCCCGACCGCCGTGATGTAGACCTGTTCTGCATTTTTACCGGTTGGCAGCCACTGATTGCCTACCCATACCGCAACCACCAGACAGGCCGCAGCCATTGCGCCGCCAGTGATCCACTGGGGGAGGGTCCAGGAGGTCTCGGACTGCCGGGTAGTGCTGGCGCGGGCCGCAGGAGTGGCGGTCGCCGATTGCAGAGGTGTATCCGGAAACAGTTGTTGCAGGGGCAGATTGCTCAGCGCACCGAGGTCACCCCACAATTCGGCGATCTCATCAAAAGCGGCCTGATTCTCCGCGGATTCTGTAAGCCACGCAGCAAAGGCATGACGCTCGCTCGGAGAGATCTCGTCAGAGCGCAAGCGAGCAACCCAGGCGCACGCCTGATCCAGACGTTCTTCCGACGTCCGGCTAGTTACTTCTGATTGTGCGTTGCTGGTGTTCACCGCTGAATGTCCTGCTCAAATCCTGTTTGCCGTTTAAAGCATCGATGCCTGGCCGCGTGGCACCGTTTTGGTGCAAAGGCTGAAAATACTGGCCTTATGGCGCGCATTCCATCGTGTTTTCCGTTGGCAGCGCAACAACTGCTGCAAATCGGGGGGAAGCTTAGCGTTTTCTGTTTTCAAACGCCCTAACTTCTTGTTCAAATGACCGCGCTTTGAGATAAAACGATCTGGCGCGCTCTTTCCTCAATAAAACTTGTGAATATTTTCGTGAATTAGTGCACGAAATGGGTGCATAACTCGGGGCTACCAGCCAAATTTTGAGTGTGCTGACCCAATGTTCAGCTTTTGTGACCGCCTGGAGTCTGATCGTCGCTCAAACCGATGGTTCGGCGCGATCTTCAGTACATCTTCTCCATCTTCCGTCGACAGGTCTTCAGGGCCTGCAGAATGTACTTCTCCACACTGCTCACGGAAGTGCCCATTTCGCGGGCGATTTCATTGTAGGAGAGTCCGCGGGTGCGGTGCAGGAGAAATGCCTGTCGGCACTTCACTGGCAGGCTGTCCATCGCGTCATAGATAGATTGCAATTGCTGTCGGGCGGCTAGTACCCGTTCCGGGGACTGGTGGTCGGCATGCTCATCCTTGGGCTGCTCGCCCTCCATCGGGACCTGCTGGCTGACATAGTCCATATGTAGCTTGCCCCGACGCAATTGGTCCACGGCGAGGTTGTTGGCAATCTGGTAGAGGTAGGCACGGGGGTTTTCGAGCTCCCGCTCATCGCTCATCCGCTGCAGGCGCAGGTAGGCCTGCTGAGCGATATCTTCGGCGTCCTCGGTATTGCGCACGATTCGCGTCACGAAGCGCACCAGCGCCTGACCGTGTTCAGCGAACAGCTTCTCGAGGAGCGATTTCCGGGCCTTGTTCATCAATGAAGAGGGGTCCTTACTACGCCCAGTATGATTGTAGTTGTGTGGGCTGGCGCACAGTTATAACACAGGCGTTCGGGTCCAGACGAGAGCCTGTTGCATGGTGCCTGTGCGGCGGCGTTTATCCCGCTATAATGGCCGGCGCGCCATTGGCGCCCAAGAAAACATTAGCGCCGCTGGCGCTGGAGAGCGAATGAGTTATCAAGTACTGGCGCGCAAGTGGCGTCCGCGGCTATTTCGGGAAATGGTAGGGCAGGAGCATGTCCTGCAAGCGCTGATCAACGCGCTCGACAATGGCCGCCTGCACCACGCTTATCTGTTCGCCGGTACCCGGGGTGTGGGGAAAACCACTATTGCCCGAATTCTGGCGAAGTGCCTGAACTGCGAGACGGGTGTCAGCTCCGAGCCTTGCGGGCAATGTACCGCCTGTACTGAGATCGCCGAGGGGCGCTTTGTCGACCTGATTGAAGTGGATGCCGCGTCGCGCACCAAGGTCGAGGATACCCGCGAGCTGCTGGAGAATGTGCAGTACGCGCCGACCCGCGGCCGCTACAAGGTGTACCTGATTGACGAGGTACACATGCTGTCCAACAGTTCCTTCAATGCCCTGCTGAAAACGCTGGAGGAGCCGCCTCCCCACGTTAAATTCCTGTTGGCAACGACGGATCCGCAAAAACTGCCGGTGACCGTACTGTCACGGTGCCTGCAATTTAACCTGAAGAACATGAGCCCCGAGCGGGTAGTGGAGCATTTGCGCTTCGTACTCGGCCAGGAAATGGTTCCTTTCGAGGAGGGGGCGCTATGGCACCTGGGTCGCGCGGCCGATGGCAGTATGCGCGATGCCATGAGCCTGACCGACCAGGCGATCGCGTTTGGCGGTGGCAAAGTTGCCGAGTCCGAAGTCCGGGCGATGTTGGGCAGTATCGATACGGGTCTGGTGTGGAAGCTGCTGACGGCGCTGGCTGAAGAGAGTCCCCAGGCGTTATTTGCGGCAGTAGAAGCACTGGCTCAACAGGCACCGGATTACAGTGCCGCCCTGGCGGAGCTCGCCAATAATTTGCACCGCGTGGCTGTCGCGCAGGTGTTGCCTTCGTCCATCGATAACACGCTTGGTGACGGCGAGCGTCTGCAGCAGTTCGCGGCTCAGTTGGCTCCGGAAAATGTCCAGCTGTTTTATCAGATGGCCTTGCTGGCGCGTCGTGACCTGCCTCTGGCACCGGATCCGCGCAGTGGCTTCGAAATGGCCCTGTTGCGCATGCTGGCATTCCGTCCGCAAGGGGTCGCGGATATCCCGACGGCACCGCTCAATAGTGATGCGGCGCCCGCGGAGATCTCGGTTGAACAGAGCCCTGCCGTGACCACCACAGCGGATGCGCCGATGCAGGCCCATGCGCCGACCGACCAACCGCAGGCGGGACCGGGCTTGCACTCGCAGTCTCAGGGGGCGTCCGAAGCTGGATCGCCGTCGAATGTTGCAGCGGATGTGCCGCAAACCGGTGTTGAGCCGCTCACAGCATCAGTCCCGACACAAAACCCGGTGGACGCGGTGGGTACACTGGATCAGCCCCAGACCAGCAGTGCGGCGCCAACCCAGAGTATTTCGCCCCAGGATCTTGGAGATACCTTGTCCCAGGCTGCTCTCGGTGGGGAACCCACGCCGAAAGATGAGGCCGCCCCCGGAAAAAAGCCGTTCCCTGAAGTCGCTCCGGCATTGGCCGGCGAAGCGGCATTGGCCGCGCCGGATTCGATGTCCGCTGAGGCGGACGGTGCTGTGCCGGCACCGGTGGAACCCGCCGATGTCCCACCCTGGGAGCCTGTTCCCGCGACCGTGACAACACCGGCCGGCTCTGCCAGCATGACTGCTGCACCTGCACCTGCACCTGCACCTGCACCTGCACCGGCCGTCGACGCGTCACAACCCGCGGTGGATGAGCGGACTTCAATCCGTGAACAGCTCAAGCAACAGGTCGCCGCGGTTGAGTCTGCCCCGGCACCTGTGGCGCCCGTCGGTCAGCCTCGGCCAGTGGCAGAACCGACGGGTCCGGCAGCACAGCTGGATGCGCTGACCCCGGGTAGTTGGCCGGGTCTCTACAGCCAGCTGGGAATCACCGGTATTTTGCACTCCATCGCCTATCATCTCGAGTTGGTCGGCCGGCAGGAGAATATACTTTCTTTTACCCTCGACGAGACTTACAGCAGCTTGTATGACGAAGTGCACCAGCGGCGATTGGCCGACGTGCTGACAGATTTCGTTCAGCAGCCGGTTGTGGTGCAGATTCAGGTCGGGGTTGTGCATGGCAAGACGCCTGCGAGATTGGCGGCCGCGACGCGTGAAGCCCGTGCGGTGGCAGCACGTGATGCGTTGTCCAAAGACGCCCTGGTGCAAGAGTTACAGGAAGCGCTCGGCGCAGAGCTCCTTCCGGACTCTGTCGAATACCTGGGCGAATCCTGAGGCTGTTTTGATAGACGCTGGTTTTAAACCCGCTTTAACGAGTGAGAGTCATGAAAGGTTTAAATGATTTAATGCAGCAGGCCCAGCAGATGCAGGCCGACATGCAGGAAAAAATGCAGAAGATGCAGGCGGAACTCGATGAGCTCCGTGTCTGTGGTGAAGCGGGCGCTGGTATGGTCAAGGTCACGATGAACGGCCGGCACGATGCCACCGCTGTGGAAATTGACCCGTCGCTGCTCAGCGAAGACAAGGAAATGCTGGAAGATTTGCTGGCCGCGGCCATCAATGATGCGGTACGTCGCGTTGAAGAAACGACCCGCGAAAAACAGCAGCAAATGATGGGTGGCCTGACTGGGGGCATGGATTTGCCCGGCGGTTTCAAGTTCCCGTTTTAAGATAGATAGCAATTTGGTGCATCGGCTTCCATGTTTAGTCCCCTTATCGAAGATTTGATCCGAGCACTGCGGTGCCTGCCGGGTGTTGGTCCCAAGTCTGCACAGCGCATGGCGATGTATCTGCTGGAAAAAGATCGTGACGCGGCGAACCTGTTGTCACGGACACTGGAAGAGGCGGTTGAAAAAGTGAGTCGCTGCTCACTCTGTCGCACGCTCACTGAGCAGGAAACCTGCTCGTTATGTACCAGTGCCCGCCGAGATGGCAAGGCGCTGTGTGTGGTGGAAACACCGGCGGACGTGCTGGCGATTGAGCAGGCGGGTAATTACCACGGTCGTTACTTTGTGCTGCACGGCCACCTGTCCCCGATCGACGGGGTGGGGCCGGCGGATCTCGGCATAGACCTGTTGGAACAGCGACTACGCGAAGAAAAGCCCGCAGAGTTGATCGTGGCGACCAACCCGACGGTGGAGGGCGAGGCAACGGCGCAATTTATCGCCGAGCGGGCCCGTGCACTCGGTATTTCCGTCAGCCGTATTGCCCACGGTGTGCCTATCGGTGGCGAACTCGAATACATCGATGGTGGCACACTGGCACATGCGCTCAACAGTCGTACCGCATTCTTTTCCGGTGGTTGAGTTGTGACAGCATTACGAGTCGATACCAATCCAATCTGGATCCGGGATGATCAATCCCTGGCAGAGGCCTGCGCAAAATGGCAGCAGCGGGGTGCAATTGCCCTCGATACCGAATTTATGCGCAGCCGAACCTTCTACCCCCTGCCGGCGCTCGTGCAGGTAGGGGATGGAGAGCACTGCTACCTGATCGATAATTTGAGCATTGAGGATTTGGCACCCCTGCGGGCGCTGCTGCTGGACACCCATGTGGTCAAGGTGATGCACTCCTGCAGCGAGGATTTTGAAACCCTCGATCGTCTTCTGGGGGTGATTCCGGAACCCATCTTCGATACCCAGGTGGCGGCGGCCATAGCGGGAATGCGGGCAGGTCTCGGTTACGCGGCGACGGTGCGGGATCTGCTGGGTGTTGATTTGCCGAAGAGTGAAACACGTTCGGACTGGCTCCAGCGCCCGCTGAGCGAGGCGCAGCAATCCTATGCTGCGCTCGATGTCGCGTGGCTGCTGCCGGTGTATGCGATGCTCTCGAAGCGACTGAAAGAGGCTGGGCGCCTGGAGTGGCTGCAGGAAGACTGCGCTGCACTCGTGGCTGCCGCACGCAACCCCGCACCACCGGAACTGTATTATTTACGGGTGAAGGGCGCATGGCGCTTGCGCGGGGCGAATCTCGCGGTATTGCAGGATCTGTGTGCCTGGCGCGAGCGTGAGGCGCGTCTGCGAGATATGCCGCGTAATCACCTGCTCAAGGAAAATTTGTGTTTCGCGATTGCGCAGCAGCTGCCAAGGCACAAGGGGGCGCTTGCCCAGGTTGGCCTGGAGGGGCGAGCACTGCGTAATCTGGGAGATACCTTGCTCGACATTGTCGGACGCGCTGTCTCTCGCGAGGATGCGCCCGGCGCACTGCCGCAGCCACTCAATCGAAGAGAGGGAGAGTGGCTGAAGGAACTGCGCGGCAAAGTGCAGGAAATAGCCGAGCAAAGCGGGTTGCCACCGGAAATCCTGGTGCGTAAGAAAGAACTCGAACATCTCGTGCAGTCCCCGGATCGGGTGTTGCACGGTCGTCTGTGCGGCTGGCGCGGGCAGGTCATTGGTCAAGCGCTGCTGGAGACTTTGGATCAGCTGCGCGGTGAGGAAGTAAAGTGAAAACAGTCTGTGATGTATACAGAAGCCCGCGGGAAGAGGAAATGTACCTCTATGTGGATAAGCAGGAAGGACTCGAGCGGGTCCCGGAAAAATTGCTCGAGTTGTTTGGCACGCCCGAGCATGTGATGACGATGCTACTGACCGCAGAAAAAACGCTTGCGCGCGCAGACAGTGCGAAAGTGCTGGAGGATATTGGCTCGAAGGGCTTTTATTTGCAGATGCCGCCTGCGACCGATGACGAGATGCGGGCAATTTCCGCACAAAACAGTAAGCTGCAACGCTGAGCCTTGCCGAAATGTCTTCGCGACCTTTCTGGATTGAGAAAACGCTCGAGGAAATGAGCGAACAGGAGTGGGAAGCTCTGTGTGACGGCTGTGGTCGCTGCTGCCTGCATCGCCTGGAGGAAGAGGACTCCGGCGAAGTGTACACCACCAATGTCGCCTGTCGTCTGCTGGATACCCACAGTTGTCAGTGCAGTGATTACCCCAATCGCAAGCAGCAGGTCCCGGACTGTATCCAGTTACGGGTTCAGGATGTGAAAGCCTTCGACTGGCTGCCGCGTACCTGTGCCTACCGAACACTGGCCGAGGGGCGGCCCCTGGAGGACTGGCATCCACTGGTGAGTGGCAGCCAGGACAGCGTGCATCAGGCGGGAGTTTCTGTACGCGGCTGTGTCGTCAGCGAAGAGCTGGTGCATCCTGATGACTTTGAGGATCATATCGTTACCTGGGTCGGCGATTGAGGGTGCGATGACTGCCGGAGGCCGTTGGCGCACGCTGTTGGTTTTGCCGGAATGCGCCTGCGACCCTGTTGACGTATAAGTGGGCGATGCCCCGATGTAAGGAAAATGAGCGCGGAATAATGATTGAAGAATATCAAATGGCGTGGATGGTATACGCGTCAGGTACCCTGGTCCTGTTGCTCGTGGGCTGGTGGTTTATGCGCAAATGGAGCTGGTCCTGGGTGCGTCGAGGGATTTTGCTGATACTGGCCGCGGTGTTGCTGACGCCAGCGCCGGGACGTATCGCCGATGCGCCCTCGATGCCGGTGTTGCCGATGTTCCTCTATCAGAGCCTGTTTGAGGAAGATGGTGCGGCCCCGGAAGTCATCGCCAACCTGGTGTTTGCTGCGGGCGGTGCGCTGGTTGCCATTTGCCTGTGGGCGTTGATCTCCCTGTTTGTTGGCCGTCGCCGCGAGCGCAAGCGTAAATTCGAAGACGACCCCTATTTCAGTAATCAGTGACTTCATTTGGCGGTCCGGTGCTGTGGCCGCCTGATCGCCCTGTCGAGCGATTGCCCTGTAAGCGGGTGTGCCCTGCATCGGCATGAATTTCCTCTTCCGGTCCCACTTCTCACTCTCTCAGCTGCTATATCTATAGAGCTGGCCTCGCCATCTGTGAGGCGTCTTCACGACAAAAATGCCGGCAGGTTTTCGGGAGCGTCACGCTCCCGGTGGATGCTGGCTGGGGATCTGGGATGCTCGACCACCTGCTCATTTTGACTGCTGTCATGCTGGTTTCTGGTGTGCTTGGTGGACTCGTGAACTATTACCAGATGTTGTTCACTGAGGAAGACCCCGCTGGTCTGGCGCGATGCCTCATTATGGGGCTGTGCGGTGCCCTGATGGTGCCGATTTTCCTCAAATTCACCCAGAGTGATCTGCTCATCGAGATCCAGGGCGACCCTTCCCGGTTGTTGCTGTTCACCGGCTATTGCCTGCTTGCTGCCATCGCTTCGCGGATGTTTGTCTTCAACGCTGCACGTCGCCAATTACGTGATGCGAGTATTGCGCGCGCCCGGGTTGAGAGTCTCGAGCAGGAGCTGCGCGCCATGCAGCTGGAAATGATGCCCCTGTTGGAGCATGAAATTGAGGGGGATCCCGACCAGGGACCAACGCTCGATTTCAACCAGATTCGCAAACTCGACGACAATGCCCTGCATGTACTCAACCTGCTTAACAGTGGCGATTGCGTCTTCCGCTCGCTGGGCGGCATGGTGCAGGAGGGGGGGATGGAGTCGAATTCCGCTGCGCGTGCGCTCAACAGCCTGCTGGTACTGGAAATGGTGGGCAAAATTCACAGCCACCTGGGTATCCGCTGGTACATTACCGATAAGGGGCGGCAGGTTGTGCGACGCAGAAGCAGCAGCTCCCAGGCGATGGCCAACTGACCACCTGGTTCTGATTTTCTAATTGCCACACCGATCCAACGTCCATATCTGGTCCCTGCTTACCCCTTCGGCCAACTGGCGCCGTCAAAAAGGTCATTGAACTCCCGCCTGCTTTCTTTACCATGCCCGAATGCACTTTGTGGGAAAGCAGCCATGAAATTTACCGGTACCGATCAATACGTAGCGACAGACGACCTGCAAATGGCCGTCAACGCGGCGGTCGCGCTCGAGCGTCCGTTGCTGATCAAGGGGGAGCCCGGCACCGGCAAAACCCTGCTGGCCGAGGAGGTGGCGCGCGGCCTCGGTTGTCCCCTGATCCAGTGGCATATCAAGTCGACCACCAAAGCCCAGCAGGGGCTGTATGAGTACGATGCCGTCTCTCGCCTGCGGGATTCCCAGCTGGGGGTCGACGGGGTCAACGAAATCGGCAACTACATCAAGAAGGGCAAGCTGTGGGAAGCGTTCGATGCTGATCAGCGCGTGGTCCTGTTGATCGACGAAATCGACAAGGCCGATATCGAGTTCCCCAACGACCTGCTGGTTGAGCTGGATCGTATGGAGTTCTTCGTGTACGAGACAGGCGAGACGGTCAGGGCCAAACACCGCCCCATCGTGATTATTACCTCCAACAATGAGAAGGAGCTGCCCGACGCATTTCTGCGCCGTTGTTTCTTCCATTACATCAGCTTCCCGGATCGCGAGACGATGCAGCAGATCGTCGATGTGCACTATCCATCCATCAAGCAGCAGCTGGTGAGCGAGGCGATGGATATATTCTTCCAGCTGCGCGATGTGCCCGGCCTGAAGAAAAAGCCGTCGACCTCTGAGTTGATCGACTGGCTAAAACTTCTGATGGCGGATGATATTCCGGAAGAAGTCCTGCGCGAGCGGGATGGTTCCAGCGCGATTCCGCCGTTGTATGGCGCATTGCTGAAAAATGAGCAGGATGTGCATATGCTCGAGCGTCTGGCCTTCATGGCCCGCCGCGAAGGCCGTTAGGGCCCCGTGCCACGGTATTTGCCATGCTGATCGGTTTCTTCCTGACATTGCGCCGTTACCGCTTGCCGGTTTCCATCACGGAGCTGCTTGCGCTGCTTGAGGCACTCAAACAGCGCCTGGCATTTGCCAATATGGAGGATTTTTATTTCCTCGCCCGATTGAGCATGGTGAAGGATGAAAAGCACTTCGATAAATTCGATCGTGCCTTCGATGCCTATTTCAAGGAGCTGGAGTCGCTCGACGATATTCTCGAGCAGATGATTCCTGACGAGTGGACGCGGGCGGAGTTCCAGCGGCAGCTAAGCGATGAAGAAAAGGCAAAAATTCAGAGCCTCGGTGGACTGGAGAAGCTGCTGGAGGAATTCCAGAAGCGGCTCGAAGAGCAGAAAAAACGTCATAGCGGCGGTAACCGCTGGATTGGCACCGGTGGCACCAGCCCATTTGGTAATAGCGGATACCATCCGGAGGGCATTCGGGTGGGGGGCGAGAGCCGCAACAAATCTGCAGCCAAGGTCTGGGAGAAACGCCAGTTTCGCAATTTGGATGACAGCGTCGCCCTGGGGACGCGCAACATTCAGGTTGCATTGCGTAAGTTGCGCAAGTTCGCGCGCTCGGGTGCGGCGGAAGAGCTGGATCTCGATGACACCATTGCGTCCACTGCGCGCAACGCGGGATTGTTGGATATCCGTATGGTGCCCGAGCGGCACAATGCCATCAAAGTGCTGATTTTTTTTGACGTGGGCGGGTCGATGGATCCGTACGTCAAGGTCTGTGAAGAACTGTTCTCTGCCTGTCGTACCGAGTTCAAGCATCTCGAGTATCTCTATTTCCACAATTTCATCTATGAGCACGTGTGGAAAGACAACCAGCGCCGCCTCCGTGAAACAACGCCTCTGGCCGAAGTGATGCGGACCTACGGCAAGGATTACAAGGTGCTTTTTGTCGGGGATGCCTCTATGGCGCCCTACGAAATCAGCAGCCGCTACGGTAGCGTGGAACATATGAACGAAGAGCCTGGCGCAGCCTGGATGTCGCGCGTGACGGATCATTATTCGGATCTGGTTTGGCTAAACCCGGTGGGTGAAGAATACTGGCAATACACCGCCAGTATCGGTATGACGCAAGACCTGGTTGCCGGGCAGATGTTCCCGATGACGCTCGAAGGGCTGGACCGTGCAATCTCCAGGCTGGTGAAGGGGCGCTAACCGCTGCTCGCTACCTGTTCGCGCTTCCCGCAATCGCTTGCAGGGAAGCGCGCTCATATCTGTTGGCTGACCCACCATCCCTGGCGTGGTAGCGCGTGATCGGCGCGGCAGCTACTGTTTGAAGTGCTTCTGCGGGGCGCCTTCATGATCGGCAGTAATGCCAATTTCCTCCTGGGTAGTCGGCTTGAACTGGGTGTGTTCCTCCTCCGCACCGTGCATCCAGTCCACCAGTTTGTTTCGCAGGAAGAACAGGATGATGCCGGCCACAATTGCGGCAATGGCGACACCGCCGAAGGTGGCCAGAGGTCCGCTTTCGCCCACCAGCTTACCGATTTCAGCGGCACCCTTGTTGGCAATGCCGATAAAGGCAAACCAGAGGCCCATCATCAGCGACAGGTAACGCAGCGGCGAGAGCTTGGTCACCATGGAGAGCCCGATAGGGGACAGGCACAGCTCCCCGATGGTGTGGAAGATGTAGGCAAACACGAGCCACCAGAGGCTCGCCTTGATGGTTTCCGAGTCACCAATCTGCAGGGCTGCGCCACACATGGAAACAAAGCCTAACCCGAGAAAAATCAGTCCCATACTGAATTTGGCCGGGGAGTTGGGTTCGCGGTCACCGAGCCCTATCCAGATGCTCGCCATAATCGGGGCGAGAATAATGATGAAGATCGGGTTCACCATTTGCAGCCAGCTCGCCGGGATTTCGAAGCCACCCACGTTCAGGTCGGTGTTGTATTTGGCAAACAGGTTCATGGATCCGGCTGCCTGCTCGAAGCCGGCCCAGAAGATGACGGTGAATACACCCAGAATCAGGATGACTTTAATCCGGTCACGCTCCTCCGGTGTCAGGGGGGCGTGCTTATCGGCGGATTCCTGTTTTAGTCCTAGCTTGGCCGATGGCTGTTTGCCGACCTCGCCGAGGTAGCGGTCGGCCTGCGTCATTTGCAGGATGAGGCCCAGCAGCATACCCAGTCCAGCCACGAAGAAGGCCAGCTGGTAGTCGATTTTCTCTCCGATCCAGCCGATCACCAGATAGCCCAGGATCGAGCCCAGGTTGATCCCCATGTAGAAGATGGTGAAGGCGGTATCCCGTCGCGCGTCTCCCTCTTCATAGAGATCGCCGACCATGGTGGAAATATTCGGTTTGAAGAAACCGTTACCCACAATCAGCAAGGCCAGCCCCAGCCACAGCATATAGATCTCGCTGCCATTGGGTAGCCAGCTGTGGGGGAAGCCCAGGGCAAACTGCCCGAGCATCATCAGCACACCGCCGAACATGATGCAGCGCCGCTGCCCCCACATATTGTCAGCCATCCAGCCGCCGATAATGGGGGTGAGATAGACCAGCATGGCGTACCAGCCCAAATAGCTCAGGGCGATGGACTGTCTTTCGGTATCGGACAGGGCCTCCCAGCCAAACACCGCGGCGGCTGCGGCCGAGGTCAGATAGAAGACAAAGATACCGCGCATACCGTAGTAGCTGAGACGCTCCCACATCTCTGTGCCGAACAGCAGGAACAGCCCCTTGGGGTGACCGAGCATTTCTCCGGCTGCGGCAGGGGGTTTGGGCTTGATCTCTTGCATGGGATACCTCTGGCTGCAATGAGAAAGGAACAGCGTCGCCGCGTTGGCCACTGCGATGGCACGACGTTGCCCTGAGTATAGTTCAGCGCCAAAACAGCGGGTCGGCCGACGCTGGCTTGCCCGAGGACCGCGGGTATAATCGCCGCTTTGCAGTCAGTCCCCCGGATTATGAGTCACACCGATTCCAAGGCCCTGTTTCAGACCCTCAGTGCCCAGCTCAAATCGCAACTACCCCACTGTATGGGGCGTGATCGCGCGCGTCTGCGCCGGTCCCTCGATAGTGCGCGTCGGCGCCTGTCTGAGGGCAAGCCCGCGGACCGGCTATTGGGGCAGCTGGCCGAAGATCTGCAGGCATCCTGTGCCCTGGCAGAGGCGCGTAGGGACAAGTTGCCGGCGGTGAGCTGGCCCGAAGCGCTGCCGGTCGTGGCGCGCCGTGATGAAATAGCCGCCCTGATCGCCGAGTATCAGGTTGTAGTGGTGGCGGGCGAGACAGGGTCGGGTAAAACCACCCAGCTGCCCAAAATCTGCCTGGAACTGGGACGCGGTGTTTTTGGCCAGATAGGGCATACCCAGCCGCGCCGTATCGCCGCACGCACGGTGGCCAACCGGATAGCCGAAGAGTTGCAGCAGCCGCTGGGAGAGTCCGTCGGCTATCAGGTACGTTTCACGGATCACAGCACAGAGCATACCCATGTAAAGTTGATGACAGACGGTATCCTGCTGGCTGAGATTCAAAGGGATCCGTTGCTGTTCAAGTACGACACCCTGATTATCGACGAGGCCCACGAGCGCAGCCTCAATATCGATTTCCTGCTCGGCTACCTGAAGACCATCATGCCCAAACGGCCAGACCTGAAACTGGTGATCACCTCGGCGACGATTGATCTGGAAAAGTTCTCCCGGCATTTTTCCGACGCGCCCGTCGTCGAGGTCTCCGGGCGGACCTATCCCGTCGACATCCACTACCGCCCACCGGTAGATAGCGATGCAGACCTGAATACCCAGGTGATTGAGGCCGTCGAGGAGTTGTTGCAGCAAGAGCAGTCGAGCGAGCGCCGTGGTGGCGACGTACTGATCTTCATGAGTGGTGAGCGCGAAATTCGCGAGTGCGCGCTGGCCTTGCGCAAGGCTTTCACCGAGCGCGGCGGAGCCGCGGCCCATCTCGATATTTTGCCACTGTATGCACGTCTCAGCCTCGCCGAGCAGAACAAAGTGTTTCAGGCGCATCGCGGCCGGCGCATTGTACTGGCGACCAATGTGGCGGAGACTTCCATCACAGTGCCGGGAATTCGCTATGTGATTGATCCGGGTACTGCGCGCATCAGTCGATATAGCTACCGAAGCAAGGTGCAACGACTGCCGGTAGAGCCCATCTCCCAGGCCAGTGCCAATCAGCGTGCGGGACGCTGCGGTCGCGTCAGCGCAGGTGTTTGCATACGTCTTTATGACGAGCAGGACTTTTTACAGCGTCCCGAATTCACCGACGCGGAAATTCTGCGGACTAATCTGGCGGCGGTGATTCTGCAGATGTTGCAGTTGCGCATCGGAGACATCCGTCAGTTCCCGTTTGTCGATGCGCCGGATGATCGGCTGATCAACGACGGTTACAAGTTACTTGAGGAGTTGCAGGCGGTCGACAGCAAGGGCAAGGTGACGCCCATGGGGCGGTCCCTGTCCCGTCTGCCTGTCGATCCGCGTCTCGGTCGGATGCTGATGTCGGCCGCCAATAGCGGCAGCTTGCGCGAGGTGTTGGTGATTGCCAGTGCGCTGGCGGTACAGGATCCGCGTGAGAGACCAGCCGAGAAGCGCCAGGCGGCTGACGAAAAGCATCGGCAGTGGCAACACGAGCAATCAGACTTTCTCTCTTTCGTGCAACTATGGGACGGGTTCGAGGAACAGCGCCAGGCGCTCAGCCAAAACCAGCTGCGCAAATGGTGTCAGAAAAACTTTCTATCCTGGCTGCGCATGCGTGAGTGGAGGGATATCCACCACCAACTGCGCCTCGCTATTCGCGACCTGAAGCTGCGGGAAAACCGCGACCCGGCAGATTATCCGGCGGTCCATCAGGCACTGTTGCCCGGTTTGCTGGGTAATATCGGCGTGCGGGAAGAAAACAAGGAATTTGTCGGATGTCGTAACCGGCGCTTTCATATCTTTCCCGGTTCCGGTCAATTCAAGAAGCCACCCCGCTGGGCGGTGGCGGCGCAGCTGCTCGAAACTTCGCGATTATTTGCCCATACCGTGGCCAAGATCGAGCCGGACTGGGTGTTGGGCTGTGCCGAGCATCTCGTGCGCAGAAACTATTTCGAACCCCACTATGATGCGCGCGCGGGCCAGGTAATGGCCTACGAGAAGATCTCTCTGTATGGGTTGGTACTGGTCGAGAAACGCCGTATTCACTTCGGCAAACTCGATCCCGAAACAGCGCGGGAGGTGTTTATTCGCCAGGCGCTGGTCGAGCAGCGTTATGGAAAGAATCGCCGCGCAAAAGGGAAGTTTTTCGACCACTATCTCCAGCTGCTATCGGAACTGGAAGACCTCGAAGCCAAGTCGCGTCGCCGCGATATCCTGGTGGATGATGAAGTGGTGTTTCGCTTCTTTGACGAGCGTGTACCGGCGGAAGTGGTCAACCTCGCGGGGTTTGAGCACTGGCGCAAGACGGCGGAAGCCAGTGATGCCAAACTCCTGTACGTCCCCCGTGAGCTATTAATGCAGCAGAGTGCCGAGCATATTGGTGAGGCACAGTTCCCGGACAGCCTGAATACTGGCGGGATTGAATATCCCCTCCAGTATCACTTCGAGCCTGGCAGTGACGCCGACGGTGTGAGTGTGCAGGTCCCGGTCGGCGTCCTTCACCAGGTGCCGACGGCGCGGCTCAGCTGGCTGGTGCCGGGGTTACTGCGGGAGAAATGTGTCTCCCTCGTGAAGGGGTTGCCCAAGCAATGGCGCAAGTATTTTGTGCCGGTGCCGGCGGCGGTAGATCGGGCCTTGCCCCGTCTGCGTCCAGGCGACACGCCCCTGTGGGAGTCTCTGGCCCATGAGTTAAAACGTCAAACCGCTCAGGAGGTTCCGGAAGCGGCGTGGATGGACGCAGAAGCTGCGCTGGAAGACTTCTATCGCATGAATATCCAGGTGCTCGATGAACAGGGGCAGTTGCTTGACCAGGGGCGTGACCTGTCCGAACTCCAGGTGCGTTACCGGGATCGGGTTCAACAGCAACTGGCGTCTGCGGGGGATACGTTTGAACGGGATGGCATCGTCGAGTGGGATTTTGACGAACTGCCCGAGACCTACATCCTCGATCGCGGCGGGCTGAAGGTGCGGGCTTACCCGGCGCTTTTGGACAATCGTGACAGTGTTGAGCTGAGGCTTCTCGATAACCCGTCGGAGGCAGCGCGACTGTCACGAACGGGGATTTGCCGTTTGGCGCTGCTGCACCTGCCAGAACCGGTTAAATATCTGCGCAAGGAACTGTTGCGCGGCAAAGAGCTGGGGCTGAGCGCCGTAGACATGGGGCGGCGCGAAGACGTTGCGGACGATATTCTGATGGCCGCCGTGCGCGAGCTTTTCTGGGGCGATGAGGTCTGGCCGCGTACGCAGGCGGATTTCCATGCCGCGCTGGAGCAGCGAACGGAATTCATTGGCGTCGCACAGGAAATGGCAGACCTGCTGATCAAGTCGCTGGCGCTATTGGTGCCTCTGCGTAAAAAGATCAAACAGCAAAAAAACCTGGCTGTCGCGATGGCGGTTGGTGATATTCAGCAGCAGCTGACGAGCCTGTTTTACCGCGGCTGCCTGTTCGATACCCCCCGTGAGTGGCTGCGCCAGTTTCCCCGCTACCTCAAGGGCATAGAGGTACGCCTTGAAAAGGCTGCGTTGGATCCGAACCGGGACCGTCGACTGCAGCATGAATTTCAGCAGTCGTCCGAGCGCTATGCGGATCTGCGTGCCAACTACGACGCGCGCACTCTGGCCGGAGACCAGGATCTCGTCCGGTATCGCTGGATGCTGGAAGAGTACCGGGTGTCTCTGTTTGCGCAGACCCTCAAGACCCTGATGCCCGTATCAGGCAAGCGCCTGCAGAAGTCCTGGGCAGAAGTTGTGCAATCCAGCCCTCTGGTTTCCGCGTAAACGCCTATAGCGGGATGCGAGGAAGGCGGTCGTGTCGAGGAAACCCAAAGGGCTCTGAGAGGGCTGAAGGTCAAAGGATATACAGAGGCACTAAGAGGGATGCGTGGCCCGGCCATGGCAGAATCAGAAAGATTTTGTGCTCTCTCTGTAAGAACTGCGAGGCCACGCCGACTAAACCGCAGAGATCAGAAAAACACGTTGAATGCCATTGAACGCTTGAACGTGACCGTTGGTCTCACCCGGTAACCGCAACTCGGGGATGTCACTATAATCCCCGTGAGGCGGCTAAGAGACGCCGTCGGCGTTGTAATAGGACTAATAGGGTATTATCAGGAGAATTGTTATGACTAAGAAGAATTTACCCCTTGCAGCGGCGGTAGGTGCAGCATTTCTGGCTTCCGCCTCATTGAACGTGTCCGCCGGTGTTGGCAACGCCAACCCGTTTGCTGCCGAGCAGCTTTCTTCCGGTTACAACCTTGCCATGCTGCAGCAGGAAGGTAAGTGCGGTGAAGGTAAGTGTGGTGACAAAAAGAAAGAAGGTAAGTGCGGCGAAGGTAAATGCGGCGACAAGAAAAAAGAAGGTAAGTGCGGCGAAGG
This sequence comes from Microbulbifer sp. ABF4_148, assembly GCF_056158985.1. NCBI lineage: Bacteria > Pseudomonadati > Pseudomonadota > Gammaproteobacteria > Cellvibrionales > Microbulbiferaceae > Microbulbifer > Microbulbifer sp. ABF4_148. The sequence continues at coordinate 3,797,615 of NZ_JBSWUI010000001.1, read as the reverse complement.
TAAGTGCGGCGACAAGAAAAAAGAAGGTAAATGTGGTGAAGGTAAGTGTGGTGCCTGATCACCACGCTTGAGGAAGGGGGTCGGTTCAGCCGGCCCTTTTTCTTATGTGGGATGGATCACTGTCGCGTCGACAAGCTGATCCGGTGTAGTGAGGACGAATGATGAAAAGTGCGGTTTCCACTCAGCAGTATCCTGTACAGGGTGTCGGGCTCGGGTTGCGACGTTCGATGATGGGCGAGGACCTGTCCGATCGCGCGGTGGACTTTCTCGAGGTGGCACCGGAGAACTGGATTAATGTGGGTGGCCGTTTAGGGCACTGGTTCCGTAGCTATACCGAACGTTTCCCGTTTGTTACCCATGGCCTTTCGCTGTCGATTGGCTCTCCTGCACCGCTGGACCTGGATCTGGTCCGGGCTATACGGGACTTTATCAGAACCCATGGTATCCGTTGTTACAGTGAACACCTCAGTTATTGTTCTGATGAGGGGCACTTGTACGATCTGTTGCCGATTCCGTTCACGGAGGAGGCGGTAAAGTATGTGGCGGCGCGGATCCGCACTGTGCAGGATGTTCTGGGCTGTCGCATGGCGATGGAAAACGTGTCCTACTACGCGACACCAACCCGCGAGATGACGGAACTGGAGTTCATCAATGCCGTGCTGGAAGAAGCGGACTGCGACCTGTTGCTCGACGTTAACAATATTTACGTGAATGCTATCAACCACCGCTACGATCCGAAGGAATTCCTGCGGGGGCTACCGGGCGAGAGGATTCGCTATGTTCACATCGCCGGGCATTATGATGAGGCAGAGGATCTGAAGGTCGACACCCACGGCGCATCTGTCATTGACCCGGTGTGGGAGCTGCTCGAGACGGCGTACACGCACTTTGGCCCCATGCCGACATTGCTGGAACGGGACTTCAACATCCCGCCTCTGCCTGAGCTACTTGGTGAAGTGGAGCATATTCGCGGCGTGCAGCGCAGGGCGGAACAGGAGGTGGTCGATGTCCGCGCACACCGATAAATCGTCCGGCACCGGGAAAGCGGATTTTCGAGCGCTGCAAAAAGGTTTTACGCGCCATTTGCGTGACCCTGCGCATGTATCGCCGCCTGAGCACATCGAAGACCGCCGCATGGGTATCTACCGGGATCTTATTTACAACAATATTGAATCCTTTATCGATGGCGCCTTTCCGGTATTGCGCAGCATCACGCCAGACGCACGATGGCATAACATGGTCCGTGGATTTGTGCGCGGGCATCTGTGTCACAGTCCTTACTTTCTGGAAATCAGTGAGGAATTCCTGAAGTATCTGCAGGATGAATACCGGCCAGACCCGGAGGACCCGCCCTTTCTGCTGGAGCTGGCGCACTATGAGTGGGTGGAACTGGCCCTGGATGTGAATCCGGCCGATTTCCCACAAGAGGTGCAAACGCTTGCGCAGCTGGAAGGGGATGTAATGGCGTGTACCCCGGTTGTGTCTCCGCTGGTATGGAGTCTCTGTTATCGTTTTCCGGTGCATCAGATTGGTCCCCAGTTTCAGCCCCGAGAGGCGCCGGAAACTCCGTCCTTTCTGTTTGTCTACCGCAATCGGGCAGACGAGGTCGGGTTTATGGAAGCCAATGCCGCCACTGCACGGCTGCTGCAGCTGGCGCAGGAAGGCAATTGCAGTGGTTACGAGTTGCTGCAGGCGCTTGCAGAAGAGATGCAACATCCGGATCCTGCGGCGTTGACGGAGTTTGGCCAGGACCTGATTACCAAGCTGTTGAGACTGGATATTTTGGCCGGGTTACAGCGCTCATAGTCGGAAGCGCTAGAATTACGAAAGATTCGTTCGAAATATTTCATTGTTAGGGACGCCGCGTGCTCTGGCTCGCGGCACGGGACGGCGCTAGAATCTGCGGCCAATACCCGCTCCGCAAGTCATGAGGAATACGCTTTTGCTGGGACGCACCAAACGAATAGCCCTTTCCCTGTTGCTCATCGCAATGGGAACGGCTGCGATTGCGCAGGAAGACCCTTTCGCAGGCGGTACCTCCGAGGCCCTGGAAGAGTTGGCGCCCGCTTCTGGTGAAGAAGCCGGAGGCGAGTCGACCGGCTCGGAAACGCCGAACGACCCCTTTGCCGAAGGGGAGGGCGCCGATGGCAGTGGTCAGAATGACGGGTCAGATAGCCTCGAAGATGAGTACGGCTTTGATCCGGCTGAAGAATTTGGCGCCACTGAATCGATGGCTGAGCGCGATCCCTGGGAAGGGTTCAATCGCAAAGTCTTTGGCTTCAATGATGCTGCGGATCGCTGGGTGTTGCGCCCGGCAGCGGTCAGCTATCGGCAGATCACCCCGATTTTTATGCAGACGGGTGTCAGCAACTTCTTCAGTAACCTGAATGAAGTCACCAATACCATTAACAGTGTTCTGCAGTGGAAGTGGGGTTCTGCCGGAAATGGCGCTGGTCGTTTCCTGATTAATAGTACAGTCGGCCTGGTCGGGCTGTTCGACGTGGCTCAGTACGTTGGCCTGGAGTCAGATGATGGCGAGGATTTCGGCCAGACGCTCGCCGTTTGGGGTGTGCCCTCAGGTCCTTATGTGGTGATTCCCTTTGTCGGGCCGTCCACCGTGCGCGGTATTCCCGGCGAAGTGGTCGATTTTTACACCAACCCGATGGCCTATATCGATCACGACCCGACGCTCTACTCTCTGATCGCACTGGATTTGGTACAGACGCGCGCGGGCCTGTTGCAAACGGAAGCCCTGTTGCTCGACAGCAAGACGGATCGCTATGTGCTGATTCGTGATGCGTATCTGCAGCGTCGGGATTTCCTGATCCGTGATGGACAGTCTTCCACGGACGAAGACAGCGCGGATGGCGCTGACAGTTCCTCTGGAGAAACCTCCGATGGCGAAGACGCTTCCGGAAGCGCAACACCGGAAGACAGTGATCCCTTCGCATTTTGACGATTTGGTCGAGCTAGGGCACTCTTGTTGTCTATGGCTCGACGTCTAAACCTTTTATTGATCGAACCCGATCGTCCTTCGCGTGACTTCGTCCGAAAGTGCCTGGTGCGCCTGGGCTACGACGTTGTTGTGGCCGAAACCGGACTGGAGGGTATTTCCTGTTTTGTTCCCGGTGAGTTCGAGTTAGTAATTACTGACTTGCATCTGCCCGATATGGGTGGCCTGGAAGTACTGCGCAAAATAAAAAATCTGTGCGATCACACGGCGGTGGTGGTACTGGCCTCCAACAGTGAGGTGACCGACGTGGTGCAGGCGCTACGCCTGGGGGCCAACGATTACCTGCTCAAGCCGCTTGAGGATGTCGCCGTCGTCGAGCACGCTGTAAAGCGGATTACCGAGGCGAACGCGCTGGCGCGAGAAAACCGCGAGTATCGCGAGCAGCTGGAAGAGCGCAATCAGGAATTGCGCGAACATATCGAGCTGTTGCAGCGCGACCATCAGGCCGGGCGATTGCTCCAGCAGCACTTGCTACCTCGTACCCCTTACCAATATCCCGCGGATATCACCGCTGCCTACCGCCTGTTGCCCTCCCTGTACCTGAGCGGCGACTTTGTTGACTACGGTCTTTTTGCTGAACGATTTGTGGCGTTCTACCTGGTCGATGTGTCCGGACATGGTGTGTCCTCGGCGCTGGTGACGGCACTGATCAAGCACAGTATTAATCACTTGTTGAGAGAGCGCCCTCTGTTCAGCCATCTGGAAGGGTTGGATGATGACCTGCTGGATATCCTGCGCTTGGTGAACAGTGAATTGCTGGGTTCGGGTCTGGATAAGCACGCGAGTATGTTTGTTGGGGTGGTTGATACCCGGGCGCGCCAGCTGCACTACGCGGTCGCGGGGCAGGTGCCAATGCCCGCACTGGTGACGGCGGAGGGTGTCGACTGGCTGCCCGGCAAGGGGCGCCCGCTGGGGCTTTTCCAGGCGGGAAACTGGCAGGTATTGCATGCTTCGCTGCCGACGGACTGGCGGCTGGTTGCCTGCTCTGATGGTGTCCTTGAACTACTGGAAGGCGACTTATTGGAACGTGAGGCACGTTTATTGCAGCTCATTGAGCAAAGTAGTGGCGAGCTGGAGTCCCTGTGCCAGGGATTGCAAATGGACACCACCCAGGCGCCTCCCGACGATGTGACCATCCTCACGGTCGGACAGGGGAGGAGCGAGCTTTCGGGTTGACCGGGCAGTCTGGCAATGTGTTCGAATCTTCTTGTCAGCCTCTGGAGGCAGGAGTAAGCTCCGCTCGATTAATGCACGAAAGTGGCAGGTTTATGTCAGATTGTTGACGATAAGCTTGCTGTGTTTGGGTAAACAATCGCCACCTGTCGCACTGTGACGCAGCGCTGTTGAGGTGGTCTGAGGTCGATATGCAGTCCGGGCAAATTATGGTGGCCGCCCATCATGGGGTCTACGTCATCAAGCTGGTGGGGGATGTTCGCCTCAACCTGTGTACTTCTTTCGATAGTTTCATTGACCAGATGTTTGAAAATGGCGATTTCAACGATGTGGTCTTTGACCTGCATTCCGCCGAAGGGCTGGATAGCACTACGCTCGGCCTGATGGCCAAAGTGGCGCTGCGGGCGCTGGAACAGGGCTGCCAAAAACCTCTGGCGCTGAGTGGGGATGCGGGTATCCGCCACCTGCTCGACGCGATGGGCTTTGATTCGCTGATGGAAATCAGTGACCAGCAGCGCAATTATTCCGAAGAGCCCACGCCGCTCAACTGTAGTACCCCCGACGAATGTGCCGCGCGTGAGAAAGTGCTCGAAGCCCATCGCGTACTGATGAGCCTGAATGAGCACAACGCAGAGACCTTCCGCGATCTCGTCCACACCCTCGAGCGCGAGTGCGAAGCCACTCCGGATCATCCCAAACGCATGCACTGAACGTTCATCCTCCCCCACCAAAAACGTTCTTCCGCCTTAACAGCCTGATCACTTCGACAATTTGGCGTTCCCCGTTGGGAAGGGAGAGTGGTGTGCGCAGGGTGGATGTCAGTCAGGAGGGTAGGGGCAACTGTGGGTTGCCCCTTCGACGTTTCGACTCGAAGATTAGTGTGTGCTAACCGCGGTGCAGGTCGCGGGCCTCGGCACGCGCTCTGGTGAAGAGGCCGTGCGGCAAATAGATCAGGTCTGAAACCCGGCGGATCAGATGTTCCTCAAAGGCGTCGACCACACCATCGGAAAAGGCGACCTGCCACATCTGGCGCACCAGCTGATATTTCTGCGCTTCATTGAACTGCGCGTTGACGGCCTGGGTGAATTCGTACAGCGAAGTCGTATGCTCGCGGTTGTCGAGAGCCTCAGCGACCATCTCCCGGCTGGATTCTGCATCCAGGGCATAATGCTCGCAGAGTAATCGCTCGAGCGTGGCTCGCTCCCGTTCATCCAGATTTTGGTCGACAGTGGCGACCTCGGCCATCAGCGCCGCGCTGATCATGCGGACGTCGCGCTCGTCGCGGACCTCGATATCATCACCGGCGCCGATCTGGTCAAACAATTTTCGGAGTTGAGCGAGCATCCTTGTCTCCGTGGTGGCCCAGCGTTATTGAGTGAGCAGGGTCTCGAGGCGTTCCTGGTCGAGAATAAAGTTACGAATTCCTTCCGCCAGCTTTTCTGTGGCCATCGCGTCCTGGTTGAGCTGGAACCGGAATGTGGCCTCTGACAGGGGCTCCGCAGGCCTTGGCTTGGTTTCCGTCGGTAGCTGGAGTCCAGCTGCCAGCGTGCCTTTATCGGCTTCCAGTTCTTCGAGCAGCGCGGGGCTGATGGTGAGGCGGTCGCAGCCCGCCAGCGCTTCGATTTCACCGGTATTTCGGAAGCTGGCTCCCATCACCACCGTGGGGTATTCCCGTTCCTTGTAGTAATGGTAGATGCTGCGCACCGAAGCCACCCCCGGATCCTCTTCGGCAGAGTAGTGATCACGACCGGTGCTGGCTTTGTACCAGTCCAGAATGCGCCCAACGAAAGGAGAGATCAGTGTCGCGCCGGCCTCAGCGCAGGCGACGGCCTGGCAGAAGCTGAACAGCAAGGTGAGGTTACAGGCGATTCCTTCGCGCTCCAGAATCTCCGCCGCCTTGATGCCTTCCCAGGTGGAGGCGATCTTGATCAGAACGCGCTCGCGCGCAATGCCGGCCTCCTCGTACAGCGCAATCAGGTTTCGCGCGTACGCCAGAGTCGCCTCGGTATCGAATGACAGGCGTGCATCGACTTCTGTGGAAACCACGCCCGGGATCAACTGCAGAATTTCCCCGCCGATGGTGACGGCGAGCTTCATGGCGGCAAGCTTTTCCAGCTGTCCCTGCTGGCGTGATGCCCAGGCAAGGGAGGATTCAAGATGCTCGCGATACTCCGGAAGCTGGGCCGCCTTGTAGAGCAGGGAGGGGTTGGTCGTCGCGTCGTGCGGGCGATAGCGGCGGATGGCCTCAATTTCCCCGGTGTCTGCCACGACCTGGCTGCGTTCCCTGAGTTGTTCCAGCTTGCTCATAACGTCCCTTATTGTTACCTGATGATTCCGTTGATCCGCAGGCGATCATCAACCTGCTGTTTCCGCGTTGGTCCGTGCGTTGGACTCAAGCTGCATCCTGCATCATTGCAAGCGCTTGCTCAACGACTTCTACGCCGGAACCGCGCTTGTGGGCGCTTTCGCTCAGGTGACGCCGGAACCGACGGGCGCCGGGAACCCCCTGAAATAATCCGAGCATATGCCGGGTGATATGGTTGAGGCGCTGACCGGCGTCTAGTTCCCGTGCGATATACGGCAGCATACGCTCCACGACCGTTGTTGCGCTGATGGGCACTGTTGCCTGGGCATCGTCGAATAACTGGCTATCGACTTGTGCCAGGATCATCGGCGTCTGGTAGGCCGCACGGCCGAGCATGACCCCGTCTACGTGCTCCAGATGCTGCTGGCATTCCTCCAGCGTATTGATCCCACCATTCAAGACAACTTCCAGCTGCGGATAGTCTTTCTTCAGCTGATAAACCATTTCCACCTTGAGTGGCGGAATCTCTCGGTTCTCTTTGGGGCTCAGCCCCTGCAGCCAGGCTTTGCGCGCGTGGACGATAAACGTTTCGATACCCACTGCAGCCTGTGCTTCCACAAAACGCGTAAGACCGCTGTACTCCTCCATATCATCGATACCGATGCGATGCTTCACCGTCACCGGTATGTCTACGGCCGCGCGCATCGCTGACAGGCAGTCGGCGACCAGTTCCGGCTCTGCCATCAGGCAGGCGCCAAACCGGCCTGACTGGACCCGGTCGCTGGGACAGCCGCAGTTCAGGTTGATCTCATCGTATCCCCATTCCTCGGCGATTTTTGCGCACTGTGCCAGCTGGGCGGGATCACTCCCTCCCAATTGCAGGGCTACCGGGCCTTCGGATGGGTCGAACTGGAGGTGTCGTTGCTGGTCTCCATGCAAGATGGCGCCAGTGGTGACCATCTCGGAGTAGAGCACTGCGTGTTGGCTCAACAGGCGCCACATGTAGCGGCAGTGGCGGTCACTCCAGTCCAAAAGCGGCGCGGTACAGAATCGATGGGAGATGGGCTGGGCGGACGTGTTGGGCATAAAAGCGGGAAAACCTGCAGGCAGTAATCGATTAATGCGCGCCATTATAGGGGAAAGCCCAGCGACTGAAACCGAGCGCCAATGGCTGGTTGGTTCCCCTTAGAGGTTTTGCTCCTGTTCCCGCGCGCTTTTGCGGTTGGCAGGCGTTTTATCCCGCAGGCGCGAGGGGTTGCCGCCTTCCAGTATCGGCTTCAGGCGCTGCAGGACTTTGCGCGCGGTAGCGCGATAACTGGTGAGTTTACCGCCGGCGACCGCGACAACGCGCGGGCAGAGATCGTCGTCAGTGCAGATCATGGTCTCGCGGGGGCGCGAGAAGGCGCTGCCCTGAGCGCGGGGCAGCACCCGCAGGCCCGCCCAGCTGTCACTGATATCCTGCGGGCGCAGTGATCGGGTCTGTGGGAAATGCTGATGGAGCGTTCGCAGGAGGTAGCGTTCTTCCTCGATGGTGGGCATGACATCTTGTGGCTCCCCCTGGTACTTCCTTTCCGTGGTGCCGACCAGGGTGTGGCCCTTCCAGGGCATCACGAATACGGCCCGTCCGTCGTCGGCTTCAACATAGAAGATTTTGTCCCCGAGGCTGATGGGCAATTCGATGTGGGTGCCGGCAACCAGATCGAGAGGGGGCAGTACGGCCGGAGGGGTGCACAGCGCATTGGTGCCCTCCACCCAGGGGCCGCTGCAATTCACCAGGGCATTGACGTGCAGGGTGTGCAGTTGGCCATCGGCCACATAATCGACCAGTAGTTGCTCGCCGACGCGCTGGGCTCCGACCAGGCTCGCCGGGCAAAGTAATTGCGCGCCATGTTGCATGGCCGCGCCGATCACATCACGGGTGAGCGCGGTGTCATCTGTTTGCGCATCATAATAGCGAAAGACCGCTCGCAGGCCGTTGGTCTCCAGCCCGGAGAGGCTGTCCCAGTGACGTTCGGGAATACTGCGAAACCGATTGAATCGGCTGCTGGCGCCCGCCAGCATGGCGTAGAGCGTCAGGCCCAGCCGGACCTTCCAGGCCGGACGGGTGCCATGGCTATAGATGGGCAGGTAAAACGGCACCATTCGCACCAGCTGAGGCTTGTGCGTGAGCAGCCAGCGCCGCTCCTGCAGACACTCGCGCACCAACTGGAACTGACCGCTTTCTAGATAACGGAGGCCGCCGTGAATCAGCTTCGACGATCGACTGGAGGTGGCTGCGCCGACACTACTTTGCTCGAGCACAGCAACGCGGAATCCGGCTTCGGCAAAGGCTTCGGCGACGCCGGCGCCCTGTATGCCGGCACCGATGACCAGCAGATCAAAATCCGTAGACATCGCTGGCTTCCCGGCAGCGCATCAGCAGGGGGAGATTGTCGGTGAGGAGATGATGGGCGCCTCTCCGCCGCCACTGGACCGCCTCATCAGTAGAGGAGACCGTGTAGACGACCCACTGCCAGGGTCCGGGAGGCAGCTCCTCACAATCGACGTTGGCCGCATCGATAAATAAATAATCGGGGGCCAGGGTCAATACATTGACGGACAGGCATTCCGCGATACTGCCAACCTTCAGCGCGACTCGGTGGCAACCCAGGCTGCGCGCCATACGCAGACAGCGCATGTCACTGGACAGCAGGGCAAACGCGTCGCAGTCGCGGCACGTCATGCCGGCATAAGCCTCCACGACATCCTGCAAGCCGTGACGGTTCAAACAGTCGTCGCCAACTTCGATAAACCACTCCAGATGTCGGTGCCGGCTCGCCCAGTCGACCACGTCCTCCATCGAATTGATGGGTAACTTGCGCAGCTCGAGGTCGCGCAGGCCGCTGATATCCCGCGGGCAAGTTTGCTCCGGGGAAGTGTTACCAAGGCTCTGCAGGCACCACGGCGTGCCATTGGCGCTGAAGTGGACTTCTGTATGGATCGCACACGCACCCAGGCCATGGGCAGCTTCAAAGGCGGCAATGGTATTGGCGGGCTGCTGGGTGGTATCGCCTCTCTGGGCTATCAGCATGGTCAAAAACCTGATGAATATTTGGCTTCAAATGGGCGGGTGGCTCGCCCCTGGACGCAGCGGGCATGGCGTCCGATTGGCACTTCAGTCGACCCATTGGCGGGGTGTCTCATCGTGCGGTTCTAAGAGGAAAAATAGTCGCTGGGCGGCGGGTTGCAAGGATGGCGAATGGGAATCGTGCGCCGGTTTCTGAGCACGTATCAAGGCTATCGACTGCGATGGCTAAATGCTTTCTAAACTGAAGGTATTCCCCCGAAAACCGTAGTAGAGGTTTAGCAGTGGTTCAGGGACGAATACTTCGATCTGGTGGCGTGTTAAGCATCGCCGTCGCCATTGGCATGGCGATTGGCTGTGCTCTGCTCACGGGCATGCCCAGCTGGGCGCAGGCTGCTGACAACGCGAGCGCATCTGCGGTTGCGCGCATTACGCTGAACCTGCCTCCCCGGGTGGCGCTGCTGCCAGCGTCAACGGCCCAGCAACGTCGTCTCTGCGCGTTCCGGATTCCGGCCAACCAATATCGATGGGTTGTGAGCGCTACCGAGACGGACAGTGGCCAGGCCCATACGGTGTTGTCCAGCACACAGGGGGCGTCCTGCATCCCGTGGAACAACATGAAGACGCCAATGTCCAATGGATCTCTGGTCATTATTGAAGCCCTCTGACGGTGTCTTGCCAGACCGACATTCTTTGCGCAGTGCTTTAAGGCGTTGTCCTGGTAGCGTTTGAGTGAGGTACCGGTGTGGCGCAGATAGGCCTGTTCCGCGTACACTGGAACCTGTTTTTGATATTGAATGTTCGCCATGCCCTTACGCTCCGCTTTTGTCCGTTCTCTTACATCGCTGCTCCCGGTTGCGGCGCTGCTGGTCGGTGCAGTGATGCCTGGTTCGTTGCAGGCGGCCATGTCGGTCGACAAAATTATTGTCTATCTGGATGATGCCCCGAATTCCCGTGACGACATCGTGGTTTCGAATCCTGACGAGGAAACCCTGTACCTGCAAACCGAAATTTATCGGGTCGATAACCCGGGCATGCCTGACGAGCAAAGAGTGCGAGTTGTGGATCCGAAGGAGTTCAAGCTGCTGGTCAACCCTTCCCGCGCAGTGCTCGCGAGTGGAGAGCGCAAGCGTTTTCGCCTGATGTCACTGGAGCGCGATCTCGAGCAGGAAAAAGTCTACCGGGTTACGTTCAAACCCGTCGTGGGCGAAATTAAATCCGATCGCACGGCGCTAAAGATTCTTGTCGCGTACCAGGCGCTGGTGTTTGTGCAGCCTGAGGGTGGTGCTTACCGCGTTGAGGTGGAGCGTGACAACGGGCAGGTCCGCCTGCGTAACAGCGGCAACATCAATGTAGAAGTCGTTGAGGTTCAGCATTGCGTAACCGCAGACGATTGCCGCAAGCTGGAGCTGGTCGGACGACTGTACGCGGGAGGGGCGCTGGATATCGAAGAGGATCTGCAAGGCGGAGAGTTGGCCATATTATTGCGCGGCCGGGAAAGCGAAAGGATCCGGTTGCCCCTTTGATCGGGGACTATCTACTGACTTGTTACGGTAACGGTCAGAGTATCAGTATAAGTTGGCTCTTGTGCGCTGATCCAGTCATTTGCCGCAACGCTCACGGTGATTCGGGCATTGTCGGAGAGGCAGCTTTCATCCGAAGTCCGTAGGAAGGATCCGGACACATCTCCCCCGGCCCCGGGAATCGATCCGCCCGAACTTCCCAGGTCATCGGTAAAAGTGACGGAATAGGGTAACCGCTCTGCAGCGCCAGCCAGTTCAAAGGGTGTGGCTCCGGAGCCGCCTGTACTCCCATTGGTGCTGCGCAAGTTGACCACGTAACGGTCAAATCCTTTGCCTCCTACGCAGAAATCTTCTGTTCCCTGAATGGCCTGACCTATCGATACTCCATTATTGGTAAGGTCCATGTCGCCCAGATTACGGATGACGATATTTGGCTGAACTGTCACTTCCAGCGTAAATTCGGCGGTAATCGTGCGAAGCGGAAAAATAAAGATGTATTGCACCAGGGTCATTTCAAACGTCCCAGAATAGCTCGTGGCAGATAACGATTGCCCGTCAGGGATTGCAATACCAAGTCTGGCAGGAGCATCCTGACGGCTGCCATCGAAAAAGCCCGCTTCCACGCTGGGGGTGAGCGAGGCTGTGGGCCCGCTGTCCTGTGAAAAGGTTAGCGAGACGTTGAGGGGCTCACCGGTAGTTGAATACAGGGTGAAAGTGCTGCCTACCAGTGGTGCGACGGATACAGTAAAAGGCAGGACGGTTTGGCCCTGGGTGCGGCTGCGGGTTTCCAGATTCAATTCTTTCTGGGCCGTATCGATATCAAACGTGTGGGTACCTTCCAGATTACAGATACGGAACTGTCCACTTCCGGTGCAAGTCTGCGCTATGGCCGGAGTCCATACGCTGATCGACAAAAGCGCTACGAAAGTTAGCGTTACCCAGCGGTTAAGACTCTGCATTTTTGTTCCTTAATGCGAGCTGCTCTGGGCAACGGGCAGTCGAGAGATCCACTACACCCAAATTCAACCAGTCTTTACCAGAGGATTGTGCCGGGAGAGGGACGCGGCAGTCCCCCCAAATGACATCGGGAGAACGCATGGTTTTTGGATCGCCATACATTTCCATCTGAAAGACTCCCATGTCGTCCGTCACCGCGGAGAATTCACCAATCGATATTTTTGTATTTGCCAGCGGCTTGCCTTCTCGCATGATACGGCCCAATACCAGCACGAGAGTCCGAATCTCGTAATCGGTAGCTGTAACGTTACCCGGATAAAGGGTAACGGTATTGCGCTTTTCCTGAAAATTATAAAACCCGTCGTCGATAGGTCGAAGTGAAATGTCGTAACTCTCAAATGCGGGGAGATTGATCACCGATCGCTCTCCGCCATTGGCGTATCCATGCCGATTGCCATCGACAAGAATTTCGAATTGCTGATCGTCGCTACCCTGGATATCCACGATCACGGCGCTTTCCAAAGTTCGCTCGCCGCCCCAAGCGAAGCGGCTCCCATTGCTGATCAAATTGGTGCTGAACGCGCCTACATAGTTGACCGCACTGGTATCCAGCGTATCAACATAGCTGATCGTGGAGTTCACGTAACCGCGACGTCCAGCCAGATGTGATCGACTCTCGAGGAAGGCATCGTCAGGGGTGAATTCCACTGCGACCTGTTGCTCAAAATCTGCTGCCCAGCGATCCAGGTCATTCCACCGAGTGCGCAATCCTGCCCGAATATCGCTGTCGGAGTCTGGGCGTTGCTCCGCGCGGAAATTTGCGGTGTTGTTCCAGCGGTCTTTCTTGTGACGCAGCTGTATTCCCAGGCTGGCGTAAGGATCCCCGTCAGCATCGCTATAGGTAAGGGTGAAATCACCGAGCCAGTGGGCGTTTTGCAGGAATCCGCGGCGGTATTCGAGCGTTGTCAGGCGTTGAGCGCCGGTGAATACGTCGTCCAGGTCGAATTCGCCTGATGCGAGTACTTGTGGGCGATCTCTCTCGCTATACCTGAGTGAAAGTTGACCACCCAGCGCCCGTCCCAATAAAGAAACGTTGCGTTGAAAATAGCCGCTGGCGAGCAATTGATAATTACTCAGGCCGGGCAGTTGTCCTGGAGAGGAAGTGCTATCCAGGCGAAGCTCAGAAAGGCTGGCGGTTAACAGTGGGGTTCTGAGGATGGCTTGCAACCGGTACCCGTTACGCCCATCGGAATCGCGGACAACGCTTGGGGCTACCTCGAAAGTAGGCCCAATCCAGCGTGTTCCAAGCTCCAGCATTTGCTGGTTTTCAGTCGCTGCGCTTGTGGCGAAAAGCCCTGTACTGTCAGAAAGACGACGCGCGAGAGAAGCTTGAATCAGGCTGTCGTCGAAGGATTCGGGGATGCTGGTGTCGATTCCCTGGATGGCCGGTTTACCCGCGAGCAGGCTCCATCGCCACTCGCCCGGGGGCGGCAACAAGGCATCTTTGGCAAAAAACTGGGTAAATTGCTCCAGCGCGCGACCGGCCTCGTCAAAGGTGCGAATCTCAATGTCGTACGCGCCCCCCGGGAAAGAGGACGTATTCAACAGGCGATTCCCGGCCTCCAGCAGCTCGCTATGGATGAGCCTGCCATCCCGGTAGATTTCTATACGGCCGCGAACCGGCATATTGACTTCTACCGGCGCGCCCTGTTGCTGGCTAATGTCTGTCCGAGTGCGTAGAGAGCTGCGGTACTCAATCCCGTACAAAGACTGATTGGGTGCGAAATAGCTGAATCCACCGGCTGGTTGTAACAGCCCTAATGAGGTCGACTTGCCTTGGTAGTCGCGGGTCCAATGCAGGGTCTGGAGGCTGGTGCCCTGCGCGTCTGTCGCACTCCACTGGGCGTGCACCGCACTCTCGCCAAAGCTGAAAATGGTATTGCCCAACAGGGTGGCCGAGTTGAATGCCACATTGCCGCCTGCACCATTCGAGTCCACTCCCGACCAGGCACCGGTCAGGTTCTGCACGATGGCGAAATCGCTACTGGAATCCGGCAGATAGGGGTTGTCAATGGCTGCCTGTTGCGGGAGCAGCTCGGGCGAAAAGAAGATGTCGACACGATATCGACTCTCGTCATAAATGACCGCGACGTCGTTTGGAATCAAGAAGCCACAATTTTGGGTTTTCCTGTCGTGACAGACCCGGTGTGCATTGCGATCAAGATTCTCCCGCAGCCGTTGCAATACGGTATCAGCAGAGAGAGTTTGAGGGAGCTGCGCCAGTACCGCCTCGGGATCCTGAAAGCGAATGGATTCCGGTGTGGTAATAACCTGCGCAGCGCCGAGCGCACGGTTACCAAAATAGAGGTCAGCAACGACCTGCTGCGGTTCCGTCAGTTCGGCAAAGCCTTCGGGCGCCGCCGTCTCCAGCAGAAACGCGGCAGCAGCCAGGGCGGTATTGGAAAGGGGGGCTTGTGCGAGGCTGACGGCCAGCGCAAGCCGCCCCGCATAGCTTTTCATCATAGTGCGCTGGTGGCAGAGCCGGGCACGGGTGCCCGGCGTGCTGTTATTACTCGGAAGTAACGGTGATCAGCAGGGTATCGGTGTAGCTGGTACCGTCCAGAACGGTTGCGTTTTCCCAGTCAGCGTTGTCGATAGTGACCTCGAAACGCGCATTGTCGGTACCGCTACAGGAGGCCGCATTACGGGGCAGGCCGGTAATGTCAGTACCTTCGGTTACGTCGGTGTAGGTACCAGCAAGGCTGTTGTCGAAACCGACGCTGTACGGAATGGTGGTGGTGCCGTCCGTCAGGCTGAACGCCGTGTCATTGACGCCGTCGTTACTTTCAAACTTGATGCTGAAAGTGCCGAAGCCGATACCACCAACACAGAACTCGTCGCTGCCGGTGGCATTGGTGCCGGTCGCAGGGTCGGTGATGGTGACGTCGTCGACCTGGGCAATTTCGATGGCCGGGGTCAGTGACAGGGTGATGACGCTGGATGCGTTGTCGTCAGCAGCGAAAGAATTCATCGCTACGGCGGTGGCTCCCGCCAGAATCAGGCTGCGAAGAGCAAATTTCATAGTGCTTCCCCAAGTAACAGGTTGTTGTATTTACTATTTACAGTTTCAACCGAAGCGTTCCCTGGGCCCTGCCCATTCGGCGATGGGGATATCGTACTGTTTTCCCACGCTCGGTACATGACGAAGATGATACCCTTTTTGTGAATCATGTCACGCTTTTTGGGTTGGTTTTTCTCCTAATTGGTACTTTTGTAATCATTTGTAACAATTTTGTTACATTTCTAGAGCCTGTTGGGGGTGGGCCCAAGCGGGGATATAATGCCGCGCTTTCTACGCATTGCCCGTGAAGCGGGCAATGATCCCAATCTGAACCTGCATCAGGCTTTCCATGACAGTAAGAACTCGTATCGCGCCGTCTCCCACCGGCGATCCCCACGTAGGCACGGCCTACATTGCCCTGTTCAACCAGTGCTTTGCGCGTGCCCAGGGCGGGCAGTTTGTGTTGCGTATCGAGGATACGGATCAGCAGCGCAGCACGCCCGAGTCAGAGCAGGCCATCCTGGATAGTTTGCGCTGGCTCGGGTTGGAGTGGGCCGAGGGTCCAGACGTGGGCGGGCCACACGGGCCCTATCGCCAGAGTGAGCGCGGCGACACCTATAAGAAGTACTGTGACGAGTTGGTCGATAAGGGGCATGCCTTCCACTGCTATCGCACCTCAGAAGAGCTCGACCAGCTGCGCGAGCAGCTGCGTGATGCGGGGCGTACTGCCCTGAAGCCCAGTGATCTCGCATTGCCGGAAGCCGAAGTCGAGCAGCGCAAGGCCGCCGGCGCACCCTACGTGGTGCGTATGAATGTGCCCGAAAGCGGTACTTGTGTGGTGGAGGACCTGCTGCGCGGGTCAATTGAGATTGACTGGGCTCAGGTTGATGCTCAAATTTTGCTCAAGTCCGATGGTATGCCCACCTACCACCTGGCGAATGTAGTGGATGATCACCTGATGGAGATTACCCATGTATTGCGTGGTGAAGAGTGGATCAACTCGGCGCCCAAGCACCAGCTGCTGTACGAATACTTTGGTTGGGAGATGCCGGTGCTGTGCCACCTGCCGCTGCTGCGTAACCCGGACAAGACCAAGCTGTCCAAGCGCAAGAACCCGACTTCTATCCTTTATTACCAGCGCGCCGGCTTTATGCCCGAGGCGCTGCTGAACTACCTGGGGCGTATGGGCTGGTCCATGCCCGATGAGCGGGAGAAGTTTTCTCTCGACGAGATGCTCGAACACTTCGATATCCAGCGGGTATCACTTGGTGGGCCGGTGTTCGACGTCGAGAAGCTGTCCTGGCTGAATGGCCTGTGGATTCGCGAGCTCGAAAACGAACAGTTGGCAGATCGCCTGCAGGACTGGCTGTTGAATCGGGACAATCTGCTCAAGGTGCTCCCCCATGCCCGCGAACGCATGGAAACCTTCGGTGATTTCGCGCCCCTGACCGCTTTCCTCGCGGCAAACCAGCTGGGGCTGACCGAAGCGGACTTCAGTGCGAACAAATTGGAACTGGATGACCAGAAAAAGCTGCTGCAATTCGCCCTCTGGCGGCTCGAGGCGCTACGCACCTGGGATCGTGACAGTATCTTCCAGACCGTAAAGTCCCTGGCCACCGCGATGGAGATCAAGCTCAAGGATTTCAATGCGCCGCTATTTGTTGCGGTCAGCGGAACCACAGCATCGTTTTCGGTCATGGACGCTATGGTCCTGTTGGGCCCGGACCTCACCAGGGCAAGGCTGCGCCAGGCGGTCGATCTGCTGGGTGGCGCGGGCAAGAAGGTGCTCAAGCGCTGGGAGAAAGAGTACGCGGGTCTGGGTTGATCTCGCGCGGCAAGCCTCCAGCTCGACTGGTATATGCGCGCTGCGGCCCATTTGCTCGATGTCCATGTTCGGCCATGCCCGTTTGGGTCTCTTGGCGTTGTCGGCTAGTGGTGGCGAACGGATCAAGAATAGTGCAGGCGCACCTTGGTAGTGCGAGTATGGGCGGACATCGTCGGTGGTGTGCTTGGGTGAGAGGTTGATTCTGGCTGACGTCCCGGTCCGTAACTAGTTGATAAAAAAGTGGTTTTTTCTTGTTGACAGCGGAGCCTGCACTGTTAAAATGCGCCCCGCTTTCGAGAGAAAGCACATCAATTTGGGGCTATAGCTCAGCTGGGAGAGCGCAACACTGGCAGTGTTGAGGTCAGCGGTTCGATCCCGCTTAGCTCCACCAAATATGAAACCCCCGCATCGCAAGGTGCGGGGGTTTTTTGGTTTTCGTGCCGCGAGTTTTTATTTGGGCGATGGTCCCATTCTTGCATACAGGGTCACTACTTTCGGCGAGCTGAGTGAAAATGTAATGGCGCGTAATTTAACTACATGGTGATGTAGGTGCATTGATGAGGTAGAATCCGCCCTTCAAAATCGCCGCAAAAGCGGACTTAATGGTCGAGCAGTCTCGTTTGTGGTGTTGACGAGAATTAGAACTCCCTTCATTTAATGATTCTATTGAGGGGGCTTGAAAGGGGTTGCGAGAGCGACTTTGAATTTGCGAGGCGACGCTGGCCACGTATTCAGAAGAAGAGCCAAAAGAAATAGTTGTATGAAAGCTCTGGCCAACCGAACTCCCTGGCAGATTCAGCTCGATGTCATTCGCGCTTTACTTGTTCGTGAGATGAAGACCCGTTTCGGCAGGTGGCGCTTGGGCTATGCGTGGGTGCTGCTCGAGCCAGCGATGCATATCTTATTATTTGCCTACTTGATTAGTCTAATTGGCCGTGAGCTGTATCCCGGTTTGCACACTATGTTGTTCATGCTGGGCGGCATAGCCCCCTTTTTGTTTTTTTCCCATTGCTTCTCGAAATCACTTGCGGCTGTAGAGTCTAATAAGGGGTTATTCAATTACCGGCAGTTGCGGCCATTTGACGCTGTTCTCGCCCGTGTAGTGTTGGAATTTTTCATTTACATTTTTAGCGTTGTTGCGCTTCTTTCCATATTGGCATGGTTTGGCGTAGCTGCTCCCTTCAACGACTTTTTGTTGTTGGTTGTAGTTAGCTTTCTTTATCTCTGCTTTTGCTTCGGTGTCAGCCTTGCAATTTGCGTTGTTGGTGCTAAATACCCGGAGGCTGGTAAATTTGGGCCAATGATCCAACGCCCGCTGTACTTCATGTCTGGAGTGTTCTTTTCGCTAGAGCAGATTCCTAAGGAATATCATCCGTATTTGATTTGGAACCCCTTACTCCATGTCGTGGAACTAACTCGAGAGGGGCTCTTTCTGCCTTATAAGGCGAACTACGCAAGCTTGGAATATCTTGCCTTTTGCGCTGTCGCTATGTTGTCGTTTGGGTTGTTGGTTTATCGCAGCCAGTGGCAGGATTTGGTGCGGAGTCAATGATAGAGCTCAGAAATCTCACCAAGTCTTTTAGAACACCGGGGGGGAGGAAGGTCCTATTCCGGGATGTTTCGGCATCCTTTCCTGAAGGTAAAAATATCGGAATACTTGGGAGAAACGGCGCGGGTAAATCAACTCTCCTCAGAATAATGGGTGGAATTGACTATCCAGACAGCGGCCGAGTTGTTACCGATCAGAGAATCTCTTGGCCTATGGGATTGTCCAGTGGCTTTCAGGGCAGTATGACTGGAAGGGAAAACTGTGAATTTATCTGTGGGATACACGGAATTTGGTCCGCAGCACGCCGAAAGGTTCTGGACCGGGTGCAGGAATTTGCAGAAATTGGGTCGTATTTTGATTCGCCGGTTAAGTCGTACTCGTCAGGTATGCGATCGAGGTTGGCATTTGGGTTAAGTATTGCGGTCGATTTTGACGTGTATCTTGTAGACGAGGTCATGTCGGTTGGCGATGCGCACTTTAAGCACAAGTGCCAGGCGGTAATTGCAGAAAAAAGAAAGGTTTCAAATTTTATTATCGTGGCTCACTCCATGGATATCTTGAGAAGAAACTGTGATGTCGGTCTTTTTCTGGATGGTGGGCAGTTGAAGATATATGAAGACCTTGAGGATGCGATTACTTCGTATCAATCAGGAGCCAAACAGCAAAAGAAGGCGACTCGCTAGCGTTGGTGGGGTCGAAGCGACTAAATAGCTATGGAAAACAAAGAAGTTTCAACAACACTAGAGCGAAAGCCGCATTTATATACGCTGCTGCGTAGGGCCCTTAATGTTTTCAGATTAAAAAGCATTAAGACGTCGCTTCGTCCGTGGTTGGGTGTCGGTCTCTTTGTCGGGTTGCCATTGGCACTTGTTACTCTGTATTACGTTTTTCTCGTATCTGACCGGTATGTAAGTAGTACACAGTTGATTGTTAAAGACAGTGGGTCTGATCAGGTAATGCCAGCTGCCTTGGGGTTTCTGACTCCCGGTGCGACAGGGGAAAGCCAGGACGCATATCTGGTGGTGAATTTTGTCCACTCGCTGGATATGGCTCTGTATCTGGACGAGGAGCTGAGTCTATCTGAATACTACAAAAGTGAGCGGTATGACTGGTTTTCTCGCTTGAACCCTGACGCCTCCCAGGAAAGCTATCTGGAATATTATCGAGAGCGGGTTCGCGTCAGTTTCGATGAGAAGACAGGTATTGTAACAATCGCGGTGGAAGCTTTTGAGCCGGAGTACGCGAAGCAAACCGTTGAGGTGATTATTTCCAAATCCGAAGCGTTTGTGAATGAAGTAAGCAATCAGCTCGCGGAAAAGAAAGTCGCGTTTGTTCGAAGTGAATTGGAGCTGGCTCAAGACAAATTACGCGGTGCCAAGCAAGATATTCTGGATTTCCAAAACCGTAACGAGATCGTCAGCCCTGAGGAGCTAACGAAAGGGATTAGTACGATCATACAGGGCCTGGAGGCAAGGGCCTCAGAGCAGCGTGCAAAACTTACGGCGGCGCGCACCTATTTGAATGCTGACGCTTCCCAAGTTGTTTCCCTGCAGTCTGAGATCTCTGCTTTGGAGCAGCAGGTGCAGGCCGAGCGAGTTCGCTTGGTGGGTGTCGAGGAAAATGATGGTCAGCAGCGCCTGAACTCACTTGGGGCAAACTTTCAGAACTTGGAACTGAACCTCAGGTTCGCGATGGATACGTATCAGGCGGCGCTGACATCTCTGGAGACTGCCCGAATTGAAGCCACAAATAACCTGAAGCACTTGATGGTGGTAAGTCAGCCTTCTCAAGCTGAAGAGGCGGAATACCCCAGCAAGCTATATAACCTCGCGAGCCTTGCAGTGATCCTTTTAATGTTATACGGCATCGGGAAAATGCTCGTTTCTAGTATCCGGGACCACAGAGTATGAGCAGAGTGGCCCGAACTTACATGAATAGAGTCATACGGCGTAATGTTCAAATGCAACTAGCAAAAGTGATGATAGATAAATTAATAGCGGCATTTGTCTGTGCCACCCTCTTGGTTGGCGTTGGTGCTCAGGCGCTGGAGACGCAAACCGTAGATAGCGAGCTCGCAGAAGAAGAAAATAGCAGGGTACCCGTCTTTGGTGGGAGCCTGTTTCGAGGTGCCTTTAAGGATCAGCCTTTTACCGGCTTCAACCCCTCTTACCGGATTACTGTGGGTGACCGGGTAAATCTCCAGTTGTGGGGCGCCTATAGTTTCTCGGCCTCCCTCGTAGTTGACCCGCAGGGAAATATCTTTATTCCGGAAGTTGGTCCTGTAAGGGTTGGAGGCGTGCGCAATGGCGACCTTAATGATTTTGTTTTGCGGCACGTAAAGCGGGTCTTTAAAAGTAACGTGCGAGCTTATGCCAACCTAGAGGCCAGTCAGCCAGTAAAAGTATTTGTTACCGGGCATGTTCGGAAGCCAGGGCTTTACTCAGGATTTTCTTCCGATTCCGTCTTGTACTACCTGGATAGTGCCGGTGGTATATCCCATGATAGCGGCAGCTTTATTGATGTCCGGGTTCTGCGCGGCGATGACGTCATTCAATTGGTTAACCTGTACCAGTTTCTGACAGACGGCACCATGCCTGCATTGCAGCTTCACAATGGCGATGCAATCGTTGTTGGTCCGCGCAAAGGTACCGTTACTTTGGAGGGAGCCGTTCAGCAGTCTGCGCAAATGGAATTTGTTGGGCCGACGACGCAACTTGGTGAGATGTTGCTCATTACGAAGCCAGATCCTCAGGCAAACTTTGCCCGAATTACCCAGGTGATCGACGCAAAGCAGCAGGCAAAGTACCTACCGCTTGATTTGGCATTGCTGGAGCCGCTGCACCCAGGTGCAAAAGTAGAGTTGGTAAAAGATAGTGACGTGGAGTCGATCTCGGTGCACGTGAAAGGCGAAACTGATAGCCCTACCACATTTGTGCTGCCCTACGGTGCTACTTTAGGCGATCTGCTTAAAGACTTGCAGTATCGCGAGAGCTCGGATCCTTCAGCTGTGCAGCTCTATCGGGAAAGTGTGGCGGAAAAGCAGCGCATCGCGCTTGATCGTTCACTCGATGCACTGCAGATGGAGGTGCTGACAAGGCAGCCCGTTACTGAGTCGGAGAAGACGACACAGCGTGATACGGCGACAATGATCCAAAACTTTATTGCCCAGGCACGCAAGGCGAAGCCGCGTGGACAGGTTGTGCTATCGAATACTCCAAACGCCGCTGAAATGTTGTTGGAGGATGGCGATGAGTTAGTGGTGCCCCTGAAGATGTCGACTATCTCAGTAGTTGGTGAGGTGGTATTCCCAACCTCATTGGTATTTAACGAAAAGCGAACTCTTGATGATTACATCGAGCTGGCCGGGGGCTTTGCCAATAATGCCAATCGTAAGGAGCTTATCGTCTTGCATTTGGATGGGACAATCAGTCGTATCGATGATGGTGATTTTGGTAAGCGCCCGAAAGGTAGATTGCGTCCCGGCGACGAAATTATGGTAATGCCTGAAATTAAGGCAAGCGAATTGCAAGTAACTAAAGACATTACCGAGATCCTCTATCGTATCGCTGTGGGTACCGCGGCAGTGCTGTCTTTCTAGTATGCAGGTTGCGGGATTCTGATCAGACCAGACCAGACCAGACCAGACAAGACCTGAGCGGGACAGTTGATACTGTCTTGGTAAATCATTTTAAGAATTTTAGAAATTGGGGGCATTGTGGATAATTCGACAAACCGAAAGGGCATAATCTTGGCGGGTGGTTCCGGTACTCGTTTGTACCCGCTTACGAAAGGCGTTAGCAAACAGCTGATGCCGGTGTACGACAAGCCAATGATTTACTACCCTTTGACTACATTGATGTTGGCGGGTATTCGCGACATTCTGGTTATTACAACCCCTCAAGAGCAAGTGCTATTTCAAAACCTGCTTGGCGACGGAAGCCAGTGGGGAATTAATCTTTCTTACGCTGTGCAGCCTTCACCCGACGGGCTGGCGCAGGCATTTATTATTGGTCAAGAGCATGTTGGGAATAACCCAAGCGCCCTGGTTCTTGGAGACAATATCTTCTATGCGGAACACTTTAATGAAGTTCTCCGCAATGCAGACTCCCGTACCTCTGGTGCTACCGTCTTTGGGTATCATGTGGCCGACCCAAGGGCTTACGGTGTTGCTGAGTTTGACAGTGCTGGAAAAGTAATCAGCATTGAAGAGAAACCCTCCGAGCCCAAATCTAACTACGCAGTCACAGGGCTCTATTTCTATGATAGTTCGGTATGTGATCTGGCAAAGGAGATCAAGCCGAGTCCGCGTGGTGAGTTAGAAATTACTGACCTCAATCGTATGTACCTTGATCAGGGGTCCCTAAACGTCGAGCTGATGGGGCGCGGCTCCGCATGGCTCGATACAGGAACCCATGATAATTTGCTCGAGGCAGCCCAGTTCGTTCAGACCATCGAACGCAGGCAAGGCCTTAAAGTTGCGTGTCCCGAAGAAGTAGCATTTCGGAAAGGGTTTATTTCTGCAGACGAATTAGAGGCGCAGGCGCAGCCGCTGATTAAGAGCGGTTACGGTGTTTACCTGATGCAACTCCTGCAAGAGTCGAAAAGTGACCACGCGTTTAGCCGATAACTAGCCGATTGTAACTTTGGAAGTCCTCTTTAGGGGTTGTGGAATTAAACGAATAGGTTCATTTGATGAACATTGTTGAGACATCTATTTCTGACGTAAAAATTATCGAGCCAAAAGTGTTCGGCGACGAGCGAGGTTTTTTCTTTGAGTCGTATCGTCAGGATACTTTCAATCGAGAATGCGCGGAACGAGTTTTTGTTCAGGACAACCATAGCAAGTCATCCCAAGGGATTTTGCGGGGTTTGCACTATCAAACTCAGCAGACGCAGGGCAAGCTTGTTCGTGTTACACGGGGAGAGGTGTATGACGTCGCGGTAGATATGCGGCGGAGCTCCCCAACATTCGGGCAGTGGGTTGGGGTTTTTCTCTCGGAAGAAAACAAGCGTCAGCTTTGGGTTCCGGAAGGTTTTGCCCATGGCTTTTACGTCACGAGTGATTCTGCGGAGTTTGTGTATAAATGCACAGACTACTATGCGCCGCAATACGAGCATTCTTTGCGCTGGGACGATCCCCTGCTGGATATCGATTGGCCGCTCGTTGGTGGGGAGCCTCCTCAGCTTTCGCAGAAAGATGCGGAAGGGAAGTTCTTGGCTGATGCTGAGACTTTTGATTAATAGAGATGCGTGGCGAATTGTCTGCTGAATAGAATGGCCTCCGCTTGAGGAGGCGAGAACTATTGATGAAGCCCCAGATCGCTGGTTTTTTGACAAGTACGAGCGTACTTGTGGTTACAGCAAGAAACTATTTATAGATGAAAGTATTTATCACCGGAAAAAATGGCCAGTTAGGTCGCGAGCTACAAAAGCGCTGTCCTGAAAATGTAGAGCTGTTCTCGTTTTCTCGAGAAGAGTTGGACATTACCGACGCACAAGTTGTCCAGGAAATGTTTGCCAAGGTGTCTCCCGATGTGGTGATCAACGCTGCTGCGTATACAGCTGTGGATAAGGCTGAATCAGAGGCTGAATTGGCATTTTCCATCAATGCTAAAGGTCCTGGTGTGCTTGCAGCGGCCTGTGAAGCAATTGGTGCGCGTTTCATTCACGTTTCCACTGATTTTGTGTTTGATGGTAGCCAGTCGACGCCTTACAAAACTGACGATCCTATCGCTCCGCTAGGTGTCTATGGCGAAAGTAAGGCAGAGGGAGAGCAGGCCGTTTTGGCTGCATCAGCTGGTGCTGTTATCGTGCGTACAGCCTGGGTTTACGCTGCGCATGGTAATAACTTTGCAAACACCATGCTGCGCCTGATGGGCGAGCGTGAGAATCTAAGTGTTGTTGCGGATCAAATCGGCACACCAACCTCCACAACCACTTTGGCAGCCGTACTTTACGGATTGGCAAAATCTTCAGATGCAAAGGGTATCTATCATTGCACTGATGCTGGAGTAGCCAGCTGGTACGATTTTGCTGTGGCGATCTACGAAGAGGGCAAAGCGTTGGGTGTGTTGGAGCCTGAAAAGAGCGTCAATATCAACCCCATTTCGACATCTGATTACCCGACACCTGCAAAGCGACCTGCATATAGTGTGTTGGACAAGGCCCGCCTGGCAGACGAGTTGCAAATTGACTTTCAGCACTGGCGAGAAGTATTGCGGAAAACGCTAAAAACTAAGGGGTTGTCGGGCTCTGCTTGATAAGTGCAAATACTCAACGAGAGCTGAAAACCGCATTTGGATACTGGAAGCAATGGCCAGTAACGGGACTAATAGGCTTCCGACGTCGAGCGGAAGAGAGAAAAATTAATAGGGAAAAACAATGAGTAATCTTTTGGTAACTGGGGGCGCGGGCTTTATTGGTGCCAACTTCGTTCATTACTGGATGGAGACATACCCACAAGATAAGGTTGTGGTACTGGATGCACTCACATACGCCGGCAACAAATCCAATCTAGATCTTGTAGCTTCTAACAGTAATTTTACCTTTTGTCACGGGGATATCTGTGACACAGGTCTCGTTGAAACTCTTTTGAAGGAACATCAGATTGATACCTTGGTGCACTTCGCGGCGGAAAGTCATGTTGATCGATCAATTACCGGCCCGGATGCGTTTATCGAAACAAACATTATCGGCACCCATAGTCTGCTAAAGGCTGCCAAGAAGATTTGGCTGGAAGAGGGTTTGAATAAAGATTCTCACCGCTTCCATCATGTGTCTACGGATGAGGTATACGGCACGTTAGAAGCTGATGATCCGGCATTTGCAGAAACCAAAGCTTACGAGCCAAACAGTCCCTATTCTGCGAGCAAGGCAGCGTCTGATCATTTGGTGCGTGCGTACCACCATACCTACGGACTTAATGTAACGACCAGTAATTGTTCCAATAATTACGGTCCCTATCATTTCCCCGAAAAGCTAATCCCTCTGGTAATTACCAATATCCTCCATGACAAGCCTTTGCCGATCTATGGCGATGGTCAGCAGATTCGGGACTGGCTGTATGTGGAAGATCACGCTCGTGGCATTGATTTAGTAATCAAAAAGGGACGCCTTGGTGAGTGTTACAACATCGGTGGTATTAATGAATGGGCAAATATCGACATCGTAAAGAAAATTTGCGAGTTGATGGATTCAGCCTTCAAACAGGATTCTTCTCTTGCTGCCCGGTTCCCGAATGCATCGCGAGCTGCTACTGGAAATTCGGCAGGTTTGATCACCTATGTTAACGACAGAGCTGGGCATGACAGGCGTTACGCCATAGACCCAGCGAAATCGAATAGTGAGTTGGGATACCAGCCCAGCCATTCGTTTGAGCAGGGTATTCAGGACACCATTGACTGGTTCCTGGTGAATGAAGATTGGTGGAAGGCCGTAATGGATGGTAGCTACCAGGATTGGATCGAAAAGCAGTATAAGAAGTAGGACGTAGCAATGCCCAAGATACAACCCGTAATTATGGCCGGCGGTACCGGCAGTCGTTTGTGGCCGGCGTCCCGTAAAATGATGCCAAAGCAATTTCTGAGTCTGGCGTCTGATAACTCGATGCTGGTCGATACTTTACTTCGGCTCAAAGACCTGGACACGGCGCCTCCCATCGTTATCTGTAACGAAGATCACAGGTTTTTGTGTGCCGAAGAGATGCGAAAAGCTGGTGTAGATCATGGCCAGATTATTCTGGAGCCTGAGGGTAAGAATACTGCGCCCGCGATTGCCTTGGCAGCTCTTGCATGTGATGCATCTGATTCTTTGTTGGTGCTTGCCGCAGATCACCTGATCCAGGGTGAAGAATATTTTAACCAAGCTGTCCTCAAGGGCTTTGAACGTTCTGCAGCTGGGGCCTTGGTGGCGTTTGGTGTTGTGCCTTCCCGTCCCCATACTGGCTACGGCTATATCAAGGCTGGATCTGTAGAGGAAGTCTCGAAGATCAATGAGTTTGTAGAGAAGCCAGATTCGTCTACTGCCCAAAAATACCTCGAAAGTGGGCAATACCTGTGGAATAGCGGGATGTTTATGTTCTCTGCAGAGAGCTATTTAGAGGAGTTACGCGCGCATCGCGAAGACATTTTCGTGGCTTGTGAGCGTGCCATGGGGTCGGCTTCGACGGATATGTTGTTTATACGCCCCGATGCTGAAGAGTTTGCTAAGTGCCCGGACGACTCTGTGGATTATGCGGTTATGGAAAAAACCGCTAATGCAGAGGTTGTGCCTTTGTCGGCGCGTTGGAGTGATCTTGGGTGCTGGGAAAGTCTCTGGAGCGTCTCGGAGAAAGATGCAAACGGAAATGTTTTCCGAGGTGATGTCATCTCTGAGCACAGTGAAGATTGTTACATCGACGCCGGAGACAAGTTGGTGGCGACAATCGGCTTGAAGAATGTAGTTCTTGTGCGCACAAAGGATGCAATTCTAGTTGCAGATAAATCCCGAATGCAGGATGTCAAGAAAGTTGTCGAAAAATTGAAGGGAGAAGGGCGCAAAGAGTATGTGCATGGTCGTGAGGTTGTACGGCCATGGGGGAAATACGACTCGATCGATTTTGGCGATCGGGATCAGGTAAAGCGGATCACCGTCAACCCTGGCGCGAAACTGTCTGTCCAGATGCACCATCATCGGGCCGAACACTGGATTGTTGTGTCTGGTACTGCCCGGGTAAGGAATGGGGATAGCGAGTTCTTTGTGAGTGAGAATGAGTCGACATACATTCCAATCGGTCAGGTCCACTCATTGGAGAATCCGGGGAAAATTCCTCTGGAGATGATTGAGGTCCAAACGGGAACCTACTTGGGTGAGGACGATATAGTCCGGTTTGAAGATAAATATGGCCGCACCTGAGGGGTGGTGCGGGCAATAGCAGATTTTGATTATGGGGCGTAGAAATGTTGGACAGATCGAGTGTGGAATTGGCTGAAGACGAACTTCGGAATGAAAGCGTTGGTGCGGGAGAATCATTGCCTGAAAGTCGTCCGGTAGAAAACCGGGAAAGTGTTGCAGGTGAGGTCGAACCCGTGGGGAGGATCGATCGAATAGACGCTGGCATGATTTCTGGCTGGGCGGCCGTTGAGGGTGAGGATGGCGCGCTGCCAGTTCAGGTGCTCGTGGGGGATCATGTAGTCGCTAGTGGCATGGCGAATCAGTATCGCGAAGACCTTAAATCTGCTGGTGTTAATCGTGGTGAGCACGGATTTAATCTTCCGCTCGAGCCCATTTTGGGTAATGCCGGTAAAGTTGCATTGAAGGTGATTCGTGGTGACACACTCGAGCCGGTGAAGCATGCCGAGCTGGAAGTAGAGTTTGAGCAGGTGGGGATTTTCGCTGAAATTGTTAGGGTCCGGGGCAGTCACCTAATCGTTATGCTGACCAGTCAACGGCCCATCGGGCACCGTACTATCACGCTGTATCACGAAGACGAAAAAGTCATAACTCGGGAGGTGAGCTCTCCGGAAATTCGCTGTGAAGTTGCCCTGCCGGTGCCAACCCAGTATCAGGATGGTAAGAGCAGGCTTTACAAGTTGGGCGTCCAGGGTAGCCCTGATGTGCTAGGTATGGGCTATTTTGTTGTTCATCCGGTGCAGACGCCCTGGCAGTATCTTAAAGAGAGCTATCGAGAGCCGGGCTTCATGTCCCGTCCAAGCGAGGCAGGTCATAGGTATGAATCCCTGAACTATCAACTGGAAGCGCAAGTTGCGGGAGCGTCGAAAATTTCACCGGCTGACCTGTTGACTGTGCACAAGGTGGTTGTAGAGGGATATGAGAATAGGAAAAACTTCCCGAAGTTCGCTTTGCCAAAGTGTGATGCACCCCGAGTTTCGGTCGTAGTGCCTGCGTATAATAAATTCCCTTTAACTTACCACTGCATAGCATCTATCGCATTGGCCTTTAACAAAGTCAGCTATGAAGTGATTTTGGCTGACGATTGTTCAAACGATGAGACAGCGCGAGCTGAGCAAATTATAGGCAATTTGGTTGTTTCTCGTAACGAAGAGAATCTGCGTTTTTTGCGAAGCTGCAACCGTGCAAGCCAAGTTTGTCGTGGTGAGTACGTTGTATTCCTGAACAACGATACCGAAGTAACTTCATTCTGGCTTGATGAACTGGTAGCGAAGCTGGATCAGGACAAAGATGTAGGTATGACAGGTTCGAAGCTGCTTCACTCAGATGGCTCTCTTCAGGAGGCTGGGGGGGTCGTATGGGGCAATGGTGAGCCTTGGAATGTTGGCCGCGACGCAAACCCCTATGCGCCTGAGTACTCCTACGCCCGAGAGGTAGACTACTTGACTGGAGCGGCAATGTGTATCCGCAAGTCACTTTGGGAAGAAGTGGGTCGCTTCAGCGATGAATTCGCACCGTGTTACTACGAGGATACAGACCTTGCATTCAAGGTCCGTGAAAGAGGCTACAAGACAGTATTTGTACCACACTCTACTGTTATTCATTTTGAGGGTAAAAGTCACGGCACAGATGTTAATAAGGGGCTAAAGAGATACCAAGTTACTAACGAGCGGAAGTTCCGGAGTAAGTGGTTTAGCGAATTCCGGCATAACGGCGAGCCCAGCTATGAAGCGCTGGCAGGCCAAAAGGATCGTAATGTCGACCAAAGGATTTTGGTGATCGACTACGCGAGCCCCATGCCAAACAAAGATGCTGGCAGCTATGCTGCGGTTCAAGAAATCAAGTTGATGCTTTCTCTTGGTTTCAAGGTCACCTTTGTTCCGGAAAACATGGCGCACTTCGGCAAGTACACGACAGAGCTGCAGAGAATGGGTGTCGAGGTGCTTTATGCGCCGTTCTACACAACGGTGTTCAATGTGCTGGAGCGCCGCCTTCTGGAATTTGATGCCGTGTATATCACGCGGTACGAAGTCGCGGAAAAATATATCCAAGCGATTCGTGAAAACTCGAATGCGAAAATTGTCTTCAATAACGCCGATCTGCATTTTTTGAGGGAGATGAGAGGCGCTCTGAAGCATGGGCGTGATGAGGAGCTCGTGCAGCGGGCGCTTGAAACCCGTGAGCGGGAGTTGCAGGTTTGCCGAAATGCGGATGCGGTACTTTGCTATAACTCGACCGAACATGCGGTGATTACTTCGCACATTCTCGAGGCCGACAAGTTGCACCTCACGCCCTGGGTTTTAGGTGATAAGCCCGAGGGGCCGGGTTTCTCGGAAAGAGTGGGCATTTCATTCCTCGGTGGTTACAACCATACACCTAATGTTGAGGCGGTGGAGTTCCTTGTAAAACAGGTTATGCCACTTCTACAGCAGACTCGACCGGATATTTGCTTGCATGTATACGGTAGTAATATGCCGGAGCAGTTCAGGTCCTACGAAGCTGAGAATGTCCGTATGGTTGGATTTGCAGAGACGTTGGACGATGTTTTTCATGCGCATCGTGTGTTTGTAGCTCCGCTACTATCTGGAGCGGGCATAAAGGGTAAAGTGCTGGAAGCCATGGCGTACGGAACTCCGATGGTGCTTACCGAGGTGGCAGCAGAAGGTACAGGGGTTTCTAATTCAGTTAGTGCTTCTATTGTTGAAGGTCCCCAGGCTTGGGTTGATGCAATAGTACGCCTATACGACGATGAGAAACTCTGGTCACAATATGCTGAAACCGGAAAAGTTCTAGCTAAAGAGCAGTTTTCTTTCGATGGCGGAAAGCAGCGGTTCAAAGAAATTTTTTCAAGTGTGGGAATTTACTCTTCACGCTAAATTATTAGGCTAAATGGTGAGTCGAATGGCTGACAATCAAGTAAGTCTCGAGATATCTGATTCTGAATTGAATCAAATGACACAGAGTTCTTCATGGGATGAATTGGTAGCAAAGACTAATGACTTTGTGGGGCGAAACGACGTACGTCCATCTGTTCTATTTTTCCGTGGGAATGCGTTGCTCAATTTGAGTCGTGATGGAGATGCGCTTGAAGTTGTTCAGTTGGGGCTTGCCCTGGCGCCCTCGAATAGCTGGGGGAAAGTCTTGGAGTTTAAAGCGATGCTTTCCCTAGGGCAGATAGAAGAAGCGTTTTTGGGGCTGCAGGAATACGTAGAGAACGAAAGCGGAGAGAACAAAGAGGTTGCGAAAACTATATTCGTTGATGAAGCGGTTAAGTTGCGTAAATATGCGTTGGCTGAAGCTGTCAACGACACCAGAAAGGTAATAAAAGAAGACAAGTTACGGCCGAAATACGCAGTAGCAATTCAATGCTTCAATAAGAGCGATACGCTTGCAGGTTTGTTTGAAACACTTGTTAAATGTGACGATACCGCATTATATGGGCTTGTTATTTTGCAAGATAGTGCAGAACAGTCTAAGAAGCCAGAGCAGTATGCAGTTGAAGTGGATCAGGTGCGGCGGGTTATTGCTGAATGGTTGCCAAGGTTGTCTGCATGTTTTGGATTCGTGGAGCTAATTACAAACCCAGCGAATAAGGGAACGGCCCCTAGCTGTAGAAGACTGCTCGATTTTGTCTGTCAAAATTATGAAGGCTTTCTATTTCTAGAGGACGACTGCCTAGTGTCGCAAGACGCTCTATCCTGGGCAAACTACCACTTGGAGCATAACGTTTCACGTTACGGATACTGGTTTGCTACCTGTGAATCCGTTTTCTTCAATAGCAGAAACTCGGAGCTTACCAGTAGCGTACGAGAGAAAGCGGTGAGGTTCGCTGCACGACAGGATGTTAGTGCCTCGTATATTGATCTTGATTTTGTCCCTTCTACCTGTTTTATAACGACGAAAGAAATTTGGACTCACGTGTCGGGTGTCAGAAGCTTTTCGCGAGGCCCGGAAAGTTTATCGCAGTATCTTGGTGAAATGAATGTCAAAACATTAGCGCCTGTTGTGCCCCGCGCATATGATATCGGCATGCTTCATGAATCTGGTTATAGTGTCGCAATGCTCGGGAAAGAGAATGTCAAAGAGCTCAAAAGTGTATATCTCACTTCTGAGGGGCCTCTTAATGAAAGTAAGGTCCTTCGTTTTGCCGGTGATAAAGATGCTGTATATGCAGCGACTGTTAATTTAGATGAAGAGTGCTTCGAAAAGCTGTGAACTGAAGAGGGTGTTTGTTAGCTCTCGAGGAGATTGGCTTTGCTTGGCTCTTGAGTGGATTGTTGAAGCCTGCACGCACCATAGGTGTTTACTTATTGAACGAATAATTCTCTTGCGAATAGAGGGTTAGCTAGGTCCGAGTTTGTTTATGAAAATTGTAGTTGCGGGAACTGGGTACGTCGGCATGTCAATGGCGGTACTGCTATCCCAGAAAAGCGAAGTGGTTGCTGTAGACATCGATAAGGAGAAGGTGCGTCTTATCAATGATCGCGTTTCTCCTATTGAAGATGCTGAGGTTGAGTGTTTCCTGCGCGAGAAGCAGTTGAATCTGACTGCTACGACTTCCTGGAAGGATGCGTACGTGGATGCTGATTTTGTCGTTGTGGCCACTCCGACTGATTATGATCCTGATACTAATTTCTTTAATACTCGCTCAGTTGAGTCGGTTATTCGGGATGTGCGTTCAGTGAATCCCGATGCACTCATTGTGATCAAATCAACTATTCCTGTTGGTTTTACTGAGAAAGTTAGAGCTGATTACGGTCGTGACATTATTTTCTCTCCTGAGTTTCTTCGGGAAGGCAGGGCGTTATACGACAATCTGTATCCTTCGAGAATTGTTGTAGGCGATGATTCTGATCGGGCGAAGCAATTTGCAGACCTGTTGGTGGAAGGCGCTGTCGACTCAGATGTTCCGGTATTGTTTGTTGGCTCATCTGAGGCCGAAGCTATTAAGTTGTTTGCGAATACTTATCTGGCTATGCGCGTTGCGTATTTTAATGAGTTGGATACATACGCCGAGTCGCACGGATTAAATAGTCGTCACATTATTGATGGTGTTGGCTTAGACGCACGAATAGGGGCGCACTACAACAATCCATCTTTTGGGTACGGAGGATACTGCCTCCCGAAGGATACAAAGCAATTGTTGGCCAACTATGCCGATGTTCCAAACAACCTGATTGGTGCTATTGTCGCAGCCAACACAACTAGGAAGGACTTTGTCGCAAACTCAATCCTTGCAAAGAAGCCTCGAGTCGTCGGAATTTATCGACTAATCATGAAGTCTGGTTCCGACAACTTTAGGGCATCATCTATTCAGGGAGTGATGAAGCGTATCAAGGCTAAGGGTGTTGAAGTTGTTGTTTACGAGCCTGTGCTCCAGGAGAGCGAGTTCTTTCATTCTCGGGTAATTAGTGATCTCGAAGAGTTTAAGCGGATTTCCGATGTCGTAGTTGCAAATAGAATGGTCGATGAAATTCGTGATGTGGCGGATAAGGTCTATACAAGAGATCTGTTCGGGTCTGACTAAGTCATCCGTTAAGTATTTGTCTAAATGTCGCTAAGTAATGTAGGTTGGGAAAGTAGTATGTCGTCTCCTTGTGTTGGTATAGCGGCGATTTTCAAAAATGAGTTTGAGTATATTCTCGAGTGGATAGCGTACCATCAACTGCTGGGTGTTGACCGCTTCTTCATAGCGGATAATGTTAGCGATGATAATTCTTCCGAGCTACTTGAGGCACTTGACTCTCTTGGCGTTATTACTCGCGTACATCATCCGCGGGTTGGAGATCAGGGGCCCCAGGCCGGCGCTTATAACCGAATTCTGCAACGCTATGGTCAAGAGGTAGACTTGTTGGCCTTTATCGATGCTGATGAGTTTATCGTTACCACTAACGAGCACTCATTCAAGGACAACTTGTCCGACTTTTTTTGCTCGCCTGAAGCAGCAGCAATGGCGCTAAACTGGAGGAATTTCGGGTCCTCAGGATTGGTCTTGCAGGATGCACGTCTGGTAATCGAGCGGTTTACACAATGTTCGGAGCAGCATCACGACTTTAATCGGCACATCAAGACGATCTTGAAACCATCGTTTGTAGCCCGTATGAATATTCATGAGTGCGAACTGGAATCCGGCCAGTATGTGATGCCGGATATGACAGCTGCATCGTTTGAAGGTGGTGCGGCTTTTGGGCCAAAGACGACATCGGTGTCTTATCCTGGGCTGCGGATTAATCACTACGTGGTCAAGTCCAAGCAAGAACATATTGTCAAGAAAGATCGTAAAGGTTCTGGAGCGGGAAGTGCGAAGAGAAGAAAAGGGGAAGGCTACTTCCGCGGTCATGATTTAAACAGTGTGAAAGACGTTAGTCTCGCTAATTTTGTCCCCGATGTACAGGCTCGGATTTCAGAGTTGAAGCATCGTCTTGTGTCAGAAACTCCGTTTATGTCATTTGGCACCGGATATGCTGATGTGGCCGGCAATATTGTCTCCGGTTGGCTTACCTCTGAATGTACTGAAGTTTTGCACGCGAAAATTATGGTCAATGGAAATGAGTTTGTAGTTGCTGCGAATAGGGAGCGTCCCGATGTTCTTCGCAAAGGCCTTTCGAAGAGCCTTCGCTGTGGCTTCTGGTTTAAGTATGAGCGTGAGCTGACAGAAGACGATCAGGTTGAAGTGTTTATCTACGGGTCGTTGACCGAATGTAAGGTAAATTTTTCTGTGCAAAGTGGTAACTAGAGCTTTAGATGTTTTTTAGGTCTAAGAAGACGCGTCCACTGCTATTTGTACATATTCCAAAAACAGCAGGAACTAGCTTCAGAGTCGGGGCTGAGAAGCAGTTTGGTGCCTCTCGAGTATGCCGTGACTACGGCTCAGACGCGCGGGCGACTGCCGAGGTGGTTCGTTCGTTGGTCTATGCAAAACCAGATTTTTGGGCTTTTCGAGAAGCTCTGCAGTCTCGAGGGTGTAGATTTTTGACTGGCCATTTTCAGGCAGCCAGATATGTCCCTCTATTTGGCGTAGATTCAGCGATTACTTTCTTACGTGAACCCACCGCTAGGGTATTCTCTGAGTATCGACACGCTTGTGAGCTTCATAGCTTTCAGGGCACATTTGCTGATTTTTTTCGAAAACCCGAGAATGTAAACAGACAAACCAGAATTCTCAGCGGTGTGCCTTGGGCTGCGATGGGGTTCGTTGGTATTACCGAAATGTATAAAGAATCGGTGATGTTGTTTAACTCTGAGTACTCCGCACGAATTCCATATCTTAAGAAAAACCAGTCTACATCCTCCGTATCCTGGGACTCTAGTACCGCCAAAGAGCTGCTTGAACTAAACTGGCGTGATGAAAAGTTGTATCTTGAGGCTGTGGAACAGCTGAAGTGGCGGCTCCGGTTAAATTCGTGTGGGCAGTCTTATGTGCATGGCGAGTTCGAAGTTAAGGGCGACGGCACGGTACTGGGATGGGCATTTAGTCGAAATTCATTGGAGGCTGTTACCGTTGAGATTTTGGTTGATGGTCAACAGGCCGGTATTTTAACTGCTACAGAGTTCTCCACTGATCTACGGCAAGTCAATGCTCCTCGTGGAGGGTACGTAGGGTTTTCAACGAAAGTAGACTCTTATACAAAAGGCCAGTCAGTGTGCGTTGCCGTTCCTGGCACGGGGCAGTTACTTGCGAGAAAAATTTAGCGCGTCCAACTCAGTTAACTTTCTAGTATGTGAAGTAGATGATTAAAGCATTAGGCAATTATTTTTATCCCGATCTCACCAGTAGATTGATTCCTGGTAGTAATGTGGTTGGTACGGCTCCGGGGTCTGAGTATTTGTGGGAGTCAACATCAGACGATCCACAGTTTGGGTTGGATGGTGTTACCTTAAAATCTGGTTGGTATATGCTTGAGCTGCTCATCAGGCACAGTTGTCCCTCTGCGGACGCACGAATTTATTTTGATTCCGGTAATGGTTTTAACGAAGCCGAGTCTGCCTACTTGCCGGTAAAGTGTAACAGGGTTACTAAAAGGCTCGTTTACTTGCCTAAGAAGATCTGCTCTTTGAGATTTGACCCTATCGAATCTAAAGGCTTTTTCTCTGTTGAGCACTTTCGCTTTGTTGGTCTGGCCCAGCCATTTGCTATGGATCGTTTGTATCAACGTTTGGCAAGTATGCATGACAGTTTGCGGGGATGCTCCAAAGCTGTAGTTAAGAAGCGGTTGGTAGAGGAGGCTCGAAAATCTGGAGAGGATTTGAGAGATATTTCTCTGGTTTACTATAATGAAACTTTTGTTCGGCGCCGACAGAGCAGGGATTATCAGCACTGGATTGATCATGAAGAGCAATCTCAATTCGGTTCTGATGGTGTGGCGTATCCTGTTGGCGATGCTATTCGCCCTCTAGTCTCGATTATAGTGCCGACCTATAACTCAAATATTCGCTTTCTTCAGGAGTGTATAGACTCCGTTCGAAATCAAACTTACGAGAATTGGGAGCTCTGTATAGCGGATGATAGTTCTACCGTACCGGGGTTGAGTGAATTTCTACAAGAAAGCGCCGCTTCTGACGCCAGGATTAAAGTGGTCTTCCGAGAGAAAAATGGCCATATTTCGGCTGCCAGTAATACTGCTTTATCCGTAGCAGCTGGTGATTATATTGCTCTTTTGGATCATGACGACGTGCTTTCTCCGTACGCTCTTGAGCGCGTTATGGCACGTTTTACGAATAATTCTGCGTTGCAGTTTGTTTATACTGATGAAGATAAAGTAGATGAACTCGGTGTGAGGTTTGACCCGCATTTCAAACCAGGCTGGAATCCAGACCTTTTACTGTCTCAGAATTATATTTGTCATTTTTCGGTTTTTTCTGCAGAGCTTGTCCGGAAGGTTGGAGGATTTCGAGTAGGGTTCGAAGGGAGTCAAGATCATGATTTGCTCCTTCGTTGTTTGCCTTATTTGACAGCTGAGGCTGTCGCTAGAGTGCCATTGATTTTGTATCATTGGCGCGCTATGGAGGGCTCGACAGCGCTTGAAGCCAGCGGGAAAACCTATACGTCGGATGCTGGCTTGCGTGCCGTGCAGGAATGCGTTGATAGTATCGGTGTCAGCGCTACGGTCGAGTTAGGAAGCCTCCCAAATACGTATCGTGTGAAGCGCCATTTGCCAGATACTCCCCCGTTGGTTAGTTTGTTAATCCCGACTCGAGATGGAGTTGACATTCTTCAGCCGTGTGTTGATGCGATTCTGCAAAGAACGGAATATACCAATTTCGAGGTCTTGATTCTCGACAACCAGAGTTCTTGCCCCAAGACGTTAGAGTACTTGCGTTCCGTAACGGCGGATTCTCGTGTTGAGGTATTTCGCTGGGATCACCCATTCAATTACTCGGCAATTAACAACTTTGGGGCGTCAAAAGCCAGGGGAGATATTATCGCCCTAATCAATAATGATATCGAACCAATTAATGGCGAGTGGTTGTCCGAGATGGTCACGCATGTCCTGAGGGAAGAAATCGGTTGTGTCGGTGCAAAACTGTACTACCCTGATGACTCAATTCAGCACGCCGGGGTAATACTTGGAATTGGTGGCGTAGCGGGTCATGCACACAAGTATTTCAGTCGTCACGATTATGGATACTTTTCGCGCTTGCACCTTGTGCAAAACCTTTCTGCGGTAACCGCTGCCTGCTTGCTCGTACGTCGGGATGTATTCTCTGAGGTTGGTGGTTTAGACGAAGATAACCTTTCGGTTTCGTTTAACGATGTAGATTTTTGTCTAAAAGTTCGTGCAGCAGGCTATAGGAACCTTTGGACGCCTTACGCAGAGCTCTACCACCACGAGTCAGTTTCCAGGGGTGCTGACGATACGACGGCGAAGCGTCGTAGAGCAGATGCCGAAGCGACCTATATGAAACGCAAGTGGGGGGCGGCTTTAAATTCAGACCCGGCCTATAATCCTAACTTGACGCTTATTCATGAGGATTTCTCGTTAGCTTGATAGTGTTAACGATAAGTGCTTCGCAATTAAAGTGCATGATAAGTACGGGGTGAATAGCAATACTAACCATCGCCAGGTGATTGGTATTGCTATTTTTGCCTATTTTTTGGGTGGTAAAACTCGAGGCTTTTGTGCAACCACTGTGCTTCCCTCTGGCACTTCAAAGTTTAGTACCGCACCTGCACCAACCTGAACGTTATTTGTGACATGGAAACCACCGATTACGACACTGTTTGCTCCAAGGCGAACGTCATCTCCGATAGTGGGATTCCCATGCTTGCCACTACCAACCGTAACATTTTGATTAAACCAGAAGTTTTTACCAATTTTTATTGCGTAAATAATACTGGAAAAGCCGTGTTCTATATATAAACCTGGCCCAATATCGGAACATGAAATGAACATATTCGTTACGTACAGCCAACTTGCATTCCCTGCAATTTTTTCGACTTCGGCTATGACGTTCAGCGGGCAGTCAAATTTTTGCTGGCAAATGCCGATGCGGTATCGGATGAGGCTCCTGAATTCCTGCCTGCTATCCCATAGTTTTTGAAATGCTTCAGATTCCTGTTTTCTCGTGTTGTGACTCCATCTGGGTAGATCCTGAAGAATATAATCGAAGGCCTTTCTCGGAAGGGAATTGAACAGATTATGGGTTTGTTGTGCTTTGTTCATGTCTGAGCCCAGCTGTTGATGATCACCTCGGCTGAGGTGGCAATGCAGTGGCAGTTTTCTATGCGCTTCGCATTGGTTGTCTAGTCGTAGAGGTATGCAACAGGTCGCTTTAGTGGTTTCAAGTCCCTAGACTCATAGTCTGATGTGGGGATTTGAGGGTGCATGCATGATCTTCAACGGAAGCGCTTGGTTGCACTTGTAGCCCCTCTTTCGGATCTTCATTTCTTCATGTCTGGGATATTCAGTCTGGTGAGAATTTGGAAAGCTCTGTATTCTTGGTATCTTAGATGTCCCCGGGTACACGCATATATCCTTCTCTTCTTGCATTTCAATGCTCCAAGAGCGCTGTAATCTTTGGCATGCTGGGAAGATTTCCTGTTTTCTGTGTAGAGATCGACTTCTTCGATAGCGTATTGTATGAATTTTGTTCAATTGCTGGTGGCGCTACTGTTTATAGGTGTTGTACTGACACTTATATTCACTCGTCTGAGACCTTCGTTGGTATTTGCTGGCGCTGCCACTGCGTGCTTTTTGATGGGGGTCGTTTCGGAATCAGATGTATTGCATAAAGCGGTCAACCCTGGTCTGGTTACTCTTATTGTTCTTATGCTGGTCTCAGTAGGGCTGGAGAAAGCGCGCTGGTTGAAGGCCATTTCAGAGGGACTTCTGCAAGGGTCGTTAAAAATGAGCCTAATCCGCCTTACAGCAGCCACAGCTGTCAGTTCCGCTTTCTTAAACAATACCGCTGTTGTTGCAGCTCTAGCATCGACTATTAAGTCTCAACGGCGACATGCTCCGGCAAAGTTGCTGTTACCTCTTTCTTACGCGGCAATATTGGGTGGAACTCTCACACTAATAGGCACATCCACTAACCTTATTGTGAATAGCTTCGTACTGGATAGGGGATTAGAGGGGTTGGATTTCTTCGCATTCCTTCCTGTGGGCATTGCGGCCCTATGTGTTGGACTGATAGTGATTTTCTTAACAAGTCAATATCTCCCTGATGGCACACAAGAAGAGTCAGCTATAGCAGAATATTTAATTGAGGCTGAAGTTGAAGACGGATCGGCTCTTGATGGCCGTTCAGTGGAGGCGAATCAGCTACGCCGCTTGGAAACACTCTACTTGGTCGAAATTTTTCGTGAAGGTAGTGTTATTAGTCCTGTGTCTCCTACTGAAATTGTTCGGGCCGGTGATAAGCTCATTTTCAGTGGTGACGTTAGTGATGTTGGGCGCCTTCAGGATATTGACGGTTTACGGCAGTTTGCGCAGGAGGATCCAACATTAACGGCGAATTTGACAGAAGTCGTGGTGACCCCGAATTCTGGTATTGTCGGGGAGACGCTAAAGAGCATTCAGTTTCGTACTCGCTTTGATGCGGCAGTTGTTGCCATGCGCCGAGGAGGTGAGCGTCTTTCTGGAAAGCTCGGTGAGATAGAACTCCGTGCTGGTGATGCTTTATTACTGGCCGTTGGGCCAGACTTTAGGCACCACCGTAATATCGATAAAAACTTCTATGTCATTAGCGGAAGTGAAGTTCGCCGGCAATTATCGAAGAGAGATAGCTGGCTTGTAGGCTTGGGTTTTGCGGTGGTAATCACTGGCGCTGCGCTTGGTTTTTTTTCACTTCTCAAGGGCCTAATCGTATTACTTGGCAGTATGATTTTGACCAATATTTTGTCGACAACAGAGGTCCAGCGTCGTTTTCCTTTTCAGATTTGGCTAATTATTGCCAGCGCCTTGGTGTTGGCGGAGGCATTTACTCAAACGGGATTGGCTGATCAGTTAGCCTATGGCTTAAGAAGCAGCGTGCAAGATTCCGGCCCTTATATCGCAATGATTGGCATCTTCCTATTGACGCTGGTTTTGACAGAGTTGATGACTAACAACGCAGCTGCGGCCCTAGTGTTCCCTCTTGCCTGGAGCCTTTCTGAAAGTTTCGGAGTCCGTTGGGAGCCATTTGTGATGGCAGTGGCTTATGGGGCGAGTGCCAGCTTCCTGACGCCCTTTGGTTATCAGACCAACCTGATGGTGCAGAACCTTGGGGGGTACCACCTACGGGATTTCTTCCGTGCTGGATTGCCGCTGACGATCGCCTACTCTGCAACGGTCTTGTTGTTGCTGCCGTTGGTCTTCCCTTTCTCCTGATACCACGATGCAGAGTCGGTAATTAGTCATGACAAGCAGTAAATTCGGGGGAGGACCCGTCCCGTCAGGGCGTTGTTTTGTGGTCGAAGAGCGTTTGAACCCTTCCACAGATTATTTTGTTCTGCCGTACTTGCGCACGTCAGGACTTGAGCCGATCAAAGTGGGATTTGATGAGCTGCCCGAGGCCTCATCGCTCGAGTCGGCGCATGTCATATTTGTGCGCTATATCCCGCGAAGATGGCGCACACTGGTAACGAACCAGAAGGCCCGTTTGAGCTCCATCCAGTTCTTTATGGACGATGACCTGTTTGATCGCACAGCGCATTCCAGTACACCGCTGAAATATCAGTATAAACTGTGGCAGTTGTCCTTTCGTCATCAGGGGTGGCTGCGTCGTATGGGGGCTCAATTGCTGGTGTCGACTCCATACCTGCAACACAAGTATCACCAGTGGTCTCCGACCTTGTTAGCTCCCCAGCAGCTCGAGCCTGCGACGCCAACGGTAAAACTCTTCTATCATGGCTCGGCCTCCCATTCGGACGACATCCGCTGGTTGTACCCTGTGGTAGAAAATGCGTTGGCGCGTGTGAGTCATCTTGCCTTTGAAATTATTGGCGACGACAAAGTTAACCGAATGTTCAAGCGATTGCCGCGAACGCAAGTCGTGCATCCCATGTCGTGGGATAGTTATCGACAGTTCGTCTTGAGTGGTGACCGTCATATTGGCCTGGCCCCCCTGTTGCCCTGTGCATTCAATGCCGCCCGTTCTCATACCAAGTTTCTGGACATCACCCGAGCTGGTGCAGTTGGTATTTACGCAACGGGGGACGTATACAGCTCCATCGTGCAACATGAGAAGAATGGCATGCTGCTGCCGATGGACCAGAACACCTGGGTCGAGACGATCGTCGATCTTGCGCAGAACGCAGCAATGCGACAGCGACTTTTGCATGAGGCGGTTGACGCATGTCGTTAATGGCCTACTGCGCGGCCGGTATTGCGCGTATCCCGCACTTGCAGGTATTGCTGGAAGCACCGGTAAAGCGTTTTTATTGGCGGCCCCCCTCCGAGTCGACGAGTCTATTGGGGTGGGGACGCAAGCCTACTACTGAGCGACCACGTCGAATTGCGAAGCGACGAGGCTTGCCGTTTGTCAGCATCGAGGACGGATTTCTCCGCTCGCTCGGGTTGGGCGTTGAGGGTGCGAAGTTGCACAGCCTGGTGGTGGACTACACAGGTATCTACTACGACGCGTCCAGGCCGAGCGACTTGGAATCCCTGATAGCGGAGGCCGAGTTTTCTGCAGTTGAGCTCGAGCGTGCTCGGAGTTGCATGGCGCAACTGGTAGGCCACCGGCTGAGTAAATACAACCACGCTCCGGATTATCCGTTGGAGTGGCCCCCGCATCGCCGTGTGTTGGTGGTAGACCAGACGTGGGGTGATGCCTCCATAGCCTTTGGCGGCGCTGACGCCGGCGCGTTCCTGCGTATGCTCGATGCGGCCATTGACGAAAACCCCGGGGCGGAGGTCTGCGTCAAAGTTCATCCGGATGTCATCGCGGGGAAGAAACGAGGTCATTTGCTCGATCATGCCCTCGCACGTGGCTGTCGGGTGCTGTCGGACGATATTTCTCCGTGGGCGGTGTTGGATGCAGTAGAAGACGTATACGTTGTCACCAGCCAGCTGGGGTTTGAGGCGCTGCTCGCGAACAAGCGCGTCCATTGCTTTGGCTTGCCTTTTTATGCGGGGTGGGGGCTAACGGAAGACCGGGTTTTCTGTGAGCGCCGTGGAAGAAATCGTCTTTTGGAGGAGGTATTCTGCGCAGCGTATTTGCGATATGCACGATATGTGAATCCGTATACCGGTGAGCGCTGCGATCTGGAAGACACAATCATGCTGCTGGCGGAGCAACGCGATCGGCGCCCCAAAGTTGGGGAGCGCTGGGTGGCTGCCGGCTTTTCACCATGGAAACGCCAGTTCGTACCGCAATTCATCGGACGCGCGGAACAAGTGTACTGTATTCCCGCTCGCGTTACGGCATTGGATCGGGTAGCGTCCGGCGCTCGAGTGGCTGTCTGGGCAAGCGGACCACATCATGAGTTCGTCGAAGCGTGCCGTGCACGCCATTTATCGGTATCGCGGCTGGAAGATGGCTTCCTGCGTTCTGTGGGGCTGGGTGCTGATCTCGTCGCCCCCTTGTCATTGGTTCTGGATAGCCGTGGTATTTACTACGATGCAAGCGGTCCCAGTGATCTCGAGTATCTGCTGAAATCGCAGAGATTTAGCCAGGCCTTGGTGGCTCGTGCGCGGCGGTTGCGTTTGCGTCTGGTCGCGGCCGGGATGAGTAAATATAACGTCGGGCACGATCGTGCTGCGGCACTTGCGCCGGCAGAAGGGCAGCGGGTGTTGCTGGTGCCGGGACAGGTAGAGACCGATGCCTCTATTCTGTGCGGCTCGCCAAAGTATCAATCAAACCTGGAGCTGCTTGAGGCGGTGCGCGCTGCAAACCCGGATGCCTATGTGGTTTACAAACCTCATCCTGATGTCCTCGCGGGGGCAAGGCTTGGGGAGCTATCGCAAAGCAGGTTTGATAGCGCGGATGGTAGCGGTGGTCAGGCGCCCTACGATTACCTGGTTACGGATGTTTCAATGCCGGCGCTGCTCGCGCAGGTGGACGAGGTGCATACGCTCTGTTCATTAACCGGCTTTGAGGCGTTGTTGCGTGGCCTTTCTGTGGTCACCTATGGCATTCCGTTTTATGCGGGTTGGGGGCTGACCCGGGACTGTTTACTCGACAGTGATGCGATTGATACTCCGAGTGCTTGGGATGTCAACGCCCGGCGCGGTAGAGCGTTATCCCTGGATGAACTGGTTG
Source organism: Microbulbifer sp. ABF4_148 (assembly GCF_056158985.1). Lineage (NCBI taxonomy): Bacteria > Pseudomonadati > Pseudomonadota > Gammaproteobacteria > Cellvibrionales > Microbulbiferaceae > Microbulbifer > Microbulbifer sp. ABF4_148. The sequence continues at coordinate 3,754,569 of NZ_JBSWUI010000001.1, read as the reverse complement.
CCGGTGTGCTGATTCTGTATCCACGCTATCGGGATCCTCAGTCCGGGGATCTGATCAATGTTGAGACCGCGATCGATATCCTCGAACAGCAGCGGCAGTCTGGGTCGCGAGCGAGTGTAGGTCAGCTGGTATATCGCCTATGGCGGAATAGGTTCTTGCGCCGTTAAGTTTTGCAATGTTCGGAGCCTCGGCAGGCTCCAGCCCTGAAGGAAGTTCTGGGGCAAATCGCAGTATAGAGAGATGTTGGATGAAGATGGTCAGGCGTGTGGTCAACCGGTTGTGGCAATGGCCAGTTCGGCTGCTGAAGTGGGTGCTGGAGTTGTTCTCGTGGGGCAAGAGCTTTAAAAATAACCGAATTATCGGTAATTACTGGTTAAACCTGTGTGGTTTGCACGTGCTGCGAGTTGTACTGGCTCAGCTCCTTTTTCGCGTGCGGTTACTGTTATTGTCTCCGCTGGTGCCTGCGCAAGACCGTCGGGATTTCCTGCGGGATGGGTTCGTGCTCAAGCGTAATTTCTTACCGGCAGAGCAATTTACCCGATTGGCATCTGAACTCAAGCAATATCAGGGCCCGATTCGTGAGACGGTTGAAGGCACCACTTTGACGCAGCGCGCCTTCATGACGCACGATATCAGGGCATCGATGCCTGAAATGCGTGCATTCGCGGAAAACCAAACGCTGAACCGACTGATGCGGTACTGCTCCTCAAAGAATCGTCCCCCGCTTTTCTATATCGAAAATCTGTGCAACCACGCCAATGTAACGCCGCGCCCCGACCCCCAGCGCGATATGCATGCCGATACGTTTCACCCTTGCGTGAAAGGCTGGTTATTTATTGATCCGGTTGATGAGGGGAATGGCCCGCATATTAATGTGCCCGGATCACACCGGCTGACCTGGAGGCGGCTCAAGTGGGAATATGTGCAGAGCCTGGAAGCCTGCAAGCGCGGTGAAGCGCGCGCTCCGGGCCGATACTGGGACGGTTCTTTCCGGGTTTCCGATGCGGAACTCGAGGCAATGGGCTTCTCTCCGCGTAAGTTTTGTGTCCCGGCGAATACTTTGCTGATTGGCAACGTTTACGGTTTCCATCGGCGAGGTGAGGCGGGACAGCCCTCAAACCGGATGACCATCTGGATGCAGGCCCGTGACAATCCCTTCAATCCGTTGTTCACATTCTGGCCTGCATCAACGGGCAAGCTGTTCGAGCGCGTGTGGAGCAAAGTGCTCGAGCGCATGGATGGCCCTCGCGAAGCGGCGGGCGAACAGCGCAGCTATTCCGGGAGCTTTTCTCGCGAAGGTTAATCTTGTGCTTCCTTCGAGCTGTCATCTGGTACATCTATTGCAATATTTAAGTGCCAGAGTAGGCATCGATCCCATGGTGCGGTGCAAGTTGCTTTTTGATCAAAAAGTGTACGCTTGTGTCGGTGAATTACGCCGGATTACAGCGGGCGGACATTTCCTGACTAAATAGGTAGAATGCGCGCCACCTTTTTTGTCTTGTCGTGTAAACCGACGGTGATCCGTTCGCGTTTTACTAGGCAGGTCTTTGCTTGCCGTTTATTGGCAGGATATTTGTAAGGCTTTTCGCGTAACGCCTTTATCGTTGCGCATTGGGGGGTTCTGCGGGGGCAGGACTCAGGGGCTTTTCCGGACGAGTAATACTGCGTCCAGAAGAGTGCGGTAGATGTTTCGGCTTTTTAGCCGGTTTGGGGGGACTTTGTCTTCGGTCGTCTTTTTGCAGGGACCGCTAGGGCCTTTTTTTGCCAAATTGGCGCGAAATTTATCGCGACATGGCGTGGAAACCCACAAAATTGCCTTTAACGGCGGAGATCGCCACTTTGGCTGGGCCGACCATCAGGTTGACTTCAGAGGCAAGCCGGCGGACTGGCCGGTCTTTTTCCGCACTTATCTGCAGGAGCACGGCGTAGACGTCGTGCTGGTGTACGGCGACTGCCGCTATTACCACCGGGAAGCGCGTAAAGTGTGCGACGCTTTGGGTGTGGCATTTGGCGTGTTTGAAGAGGGCTACCTCCGCCCTGACTTTGTCACCTTCGAGTGGCATGGTGTGAACGGCAACTCCCTCACGGATTGGTCCGTATCCGCAATTGAGTCTTATCAACCGAAAGGACGGGCTCCGTCAGTCACGGTGGGACAGACATTCTGGCAGCGTACCAAGTATGCATGCCGCTATTATCTGGCAGCCCGCTTTGCGCGAGACCAATTCCCCAACTATCTGCATCATCGTAATCGCGATTGGCTGGGCGAGGGTGTTTGCTGGATTAAGAGTTTCTATCGAAAGTGGCTGTACAAGTTGACCCAGCGTGCGGTCGTAGAGCAGTTGACCGGCGATTTATCCGGTCGCTTTTTCCTGTTTCCGCTTCAGACCCGCGATGATTTCCAGCTGCGTACCCACTCTGATCTGCTGACCATTGAAAACTCCATTGATCAGGTGGTCTCCTCATTCGCGCGGAATGCCGATCTGGACGACTACCTGGTGATCAAGCACCATCCGATGGATCGCGGTTTTTGCCATTACGGCGAATTGATCAAGGTCCTGGCGCGCCAGAAAGGCGTGGCTGGCCGGGTGATCTACTGCCACGACCAGCACCTGCCGACTTTGCTGGATCACACCAAGGGTGTGGTGACCATCAACAGTACCGTGGGGATTTCCGCTTTGCTGCACCGGGCACCAACCAAGCTGATGGGGCGGGCCATTTACGATATTCCGGGGCTTACCCATCAGGGCGAGTTGTCCGATTTCTGGCGTTCGCCGGAAACCGTCGATATGCCGCTGTTTAAGCGATTTCGTCAGTACCTGTATGAAACCACCCAGTTGGATGGGAGCTTTTTCAAGCTGATGGGGTATGCGATCAGCGCGAGCTGCCTCCGATTGTTGCCGGTGGTTGAAGCGCGCCGTCATATTGCCAAGGTGTCTGTCGCAACCAATATCCGGGAAACACAGCCCTGATTTGAGGTTGATGCTGTATTTGTGCGCCAACTGTTACAGTTTTGTCTTAATAAACTGTTAAATGCGTCACAAAAATTTGGCATCATTTCTGCATTAGTACTGAAACGGACTGATTTCGGGCTATTGCCTCAGTGTCGAGGCACATTCGATCTAGAAACGGAAGTCAAAAAGTAATAACAGGAGCTGAGAATGCGTTCAGTAAAAAAAGCGGTGATTCCGGTAGCGGGTCTGGGGACTCGTATGCTGCCGGCGACCAAAGCCATTCCCAAGGAAATGTTGCCGATTGTCGATAAACCGCTGATTCAATATGTGGTAAACGAGGCCGTTGCGGCTGGCATCAAGGAAATCGTGCTGGTGACGCACGCCAGTAAGAATGCCATTACCAACCACTTCGATACCTCATTCGAACTCGAAGCTCAGCTTGAGAATCGATTGAAGCGCCAGATTCTGGATGATGTGCGCTCGATTGTTCCCGAAGACGTGACCGTGATCTCGGTGCGTCAGGCCCAGGCAAAGGGCCTCGGACATGCGATTGCCTGCGCGCGCCCGGTTGTTGGGGATCAGCCGTTTGCAGTATTGCTGCCTGACGTGCTGGTCGATGAGTATCGCGCCGATCTGCGCTATCACAACCTGGCGGCCATGGTGAACAACTTTGAGACCACCGGCCACAGCCAGATTATGGTAGAGCCTGTGCCCTGGGAAGAAGTGAACAAATACGGTGTTGTTGACTGCCTCGGCGCGGAACTGCATGAGGGCGGTGTCGCCAAAATTGACGGGATGGTTGAGAAGCCCAGCGTCGACGCTGCCCCGTCAAATATGGCCGTCGTCGGTCGCTACGTGCTGCCGGCGGAAATCTGGGATCTGCTGGACGAAACACGCCCGGGTGCAGGTGGGGAAATCCAGTTGACCGACACGATCGATACGTTGCTGGAGAAGCAGCCAGTGGATGCCTACCAGATTATGGGGCGCAGCCACGATTGCGGTAACAAGCTCGGTTATATGAAGGCGCAGATTGTCTACGGCCTTCAGCACAAGGAAGTCGGTGAGCAACTGCTCGACTACCTCGGAACCTTCAAGCAGCCGGTGCTGGAAGACGCGTAAGCGATGCCAGTCTCCCTCGGTGGAGATACTGATAGGTTCGACAAAAGGCCCCTGACGGGGCCTTTTTTGTTGCGAATTTCCTCTGTGGCGCATGAAGTGCAGCGTACGCAGAGGATCAATCCCTTGCCGAGAGCCTCCTCCAGCTCCATCTAAAGTAAGCGCATGCTCTTTGAGCAATGGCAGTCTGCGCTTACGCATTGACCTGACTGGCCGTTCATGGGTTGGTGAAAAAATAGGCTGTCAGTGGCTGGGGAACCTGATAGACTGCGCGGCCTTTTGTCCCCGGCCAGAAACTGGCCAGTGTGAGACAAGAGTCTTATTGGGTAACAGGCCCCTTGCCAGGGTTTCTGTACTGTGTTGAATGAGCTTGAGATAGCGGGTGCTATTACTGGGCTTCTTCGCCAGCCCAGCAATGTGCGGTGTGCGCTATGTTTACCCCATCGGTGACATGGCTACGGCAAGCCCCCCTTGATAGATCCAAGTGAATTCCGAAATGAGTGAAACCTCCCCTAGCACCGGCTTTGCCGGGCTGAACCTACCCGCTTCTATTCTCAGCGCGGTTGAAAAACTCGGTTACGAGACTCCGTCACCGATCCAGGCCCAGACCATTCCGTCGCTGATGGACGGGCACGATGTGCTGGGCCAGGCCCAGACAGGTACCGGCAAGACTGCCGCTTTCGCCTTGCCGATGCTGGCACAGCTGGACCTGAAGAGCCGTCGTCCGCAGGCGTTGGTGCTGGCGCCAACCCGCGAGCTGGCGATTCAGGTGGCAGAAGCCTGCCAGTCCTATGCGCAGAACCTGAAGGGCTTCCATGTGGCACCTATCTACGGTGGTGCGGACTATCGTGGCCAGATCCAGCAATTGAAACGTGGCGTGCAGCTTGTGGTGGGTACACCTGGCCGTGTGATGGATCATATGCGCAAGGGCACACTGGACCTCTCCAGCCTGAAGACCCTGGTACTCGACGAAGCGGATGAAATGCTGCGCATGGGCTTTATCGATGACGTGAAGTGGGTACTGGAGCAAATTCCGGACGAGCGCCAGATTGCGCTTTTCTCTGCCACCATGCCCAAAGAAATAGCCTATATTGCCCGCGAACACCTGCAGGACCCGGTAGAGGTCAAGATTAAGGTCAAGACTGAGACCGCTGACACCATTCGCCAACGCTACTGGCCAGTGGGTGGGCTGCACAAGATGGATGCGCTGACCCGTATTCTCGAAGCCGAGCCGGTGGATGCGACGATTATTTTCGTGCGTACCAAAAACAGCACAGTGGAACTGGCCGATAAGCTGGCGGCACGGGGCTTTGCCAGTGCGGCGCTCAACGGTGACATGGCGCAGAACCTGCGTGAAGGCGTGATCGACAAGCTCAAGAAGGGCAAGCTCGATATCGTTGTTGCAACCGATGTTGCTGCGCGGGGTCTTGATGTGGCGCGCATCAGCCATGTCATCAATTACGATATTCCTTACGACACCGAGGCGTATATTCACCGGATCGGTCGTACCGGTCGCGCGGGGCGCGAAGGTGATGCCATTTTGTTCGTGGCGCCGCGTGAGCGACGTATGCTGCGTATTATTGAGAAGGCGACGAAAAAGCCGATCGAACAACTGCAGCTGCCCAGCGCAGCGCAGGTCAACGACGCGCGTATGCAGCGTTTTCGTGAGCGAATTACGACCACCCGCGAGGGCAGTGTCGATCTGGCTCCATACCGCCAGCTCGTTGAGCAGTATCTTGCGGAAAACGAGGTCGATCCGCTGGACGTTGCCGCGGCGTTGGCTGCTATGGCCCAGGGTGACCAGCCACTATTGCTGGAAGAGAGACCGGTAAAAACGCGGGAAAAACGCCATCGCGATGAGGACGATTCCCCTCGTGCGCGCAAACAACGCGGTTATGACAAAGACAAGAAAATGCCGCCGCCCGACGAAGGTATGGAGCGCTTCCGTATCGAAATCGGGCGTGAAGCCGGTGTGCGTCCGGGCAATATTGTCGGCGCTATTGCCAATGAAGTGCAGCTCGACAGCAACTATATCGGCCGTATCGAGATTTACCCCGAGTACACCACGGTGGACCTGCCTGAAGGCATGCCTAAAGAGGTATTCCAGCACCTGAAAAAAGTGCGGGTTTCTGGCAAGCCGATGAATATTTCCAAGTTTGTCGAAGGGGAAAGTGATTCCCGACCGCCGCGCAAGAAATTCAAGGGCGATAAAGGTCGGGGCGGCCAGGACAGTAGTGGCAAGCCGCGTGGAAAAGGTGGTCCCAAAAAGGGAAAGCCTAATTCAGGCAAACCGCGTAAGCCTCGCTTCGAGGACTAGTCCGGAATAGTGCGCAAGGGGAAAGGTATTTCCCCTTGCCAAGCAGAGCTCTCTTCTTCAGCGCCCGGCCCCTGCCGATCAAGCGGCGCTCCATTGCACCGCCATGGGCAGTGGAAGCCCGTCATCTCTGGAGCGTTTATCAAACCGCTGCGTAACTGTCTCGAGTCATGTTCTCGTTGCGGTCCGCGTGCACGATTACATTGTCCTCGATGCGCACGCCACCGAACGGACGCAGCTGTTCGACTTTATCCCAGTGCACTTCGCTGGCCAGTGGGCCGTTTTTAAGGTCGGCCAGCAGGCTATCAATAAAGTAGAGCCCCGGCTCAATCGTAAACACCTGGCCAGCCTCCACATTGCGGGTGGTACGCAGGAAAGGATAATTCGCCGGTGGTGGCGTGGTGCCGCCCTCTGGTGCGCTCTGGTGTCCGCCCACGTCGTGTACCTGCAGGCCGAGGAAGTGTCCGAGGCCGTGGGGCATAAAGGTGCCCGTCAGGCCGGATTCCATGGCGTTCTCGGCTGAAGTCTTAATCACCCCGAACTGGCTCAGCAGTTGTCCGATTTTCAGGTGGCACTGTCGGTGCAGCTCTACATAGGACGTGCCGGCCTGCAGTCCCGCGACCAGCTCCAGCTCCTTCTCATCCATTGCCGCTACCAGCTCGGCAAACTCTCCTTCGCGATACGCGTAAGTGCGCGTGATGTCTGCGCAATAGCCATTGCAGTCTGCGCCCGCGTCAATCAGGAAGCTGTGGCGCTCAGGCTCGGGCAGTCGTCGGGTGTTCAGGTGGGTGTAGTGCAGAATAGCGCCGTGCTCATTCAGGGCGACAATGTTGCCATAGGGCATTTGGCCCTCACCCTGGCCGGCGGCCTGCAGGTAGGCAAGGTTAATCTCGAATTCGCTGGCACCATCACGGAATGCCTGTTCCGCCGCGCGGTGTGCCCTGACGGCGATATGGTTGGCCTCTCGCAGGCAGGCCATTTCATAGGGGGTCTTGTAAGCGCGTGCCCAGTGCAGTTCTGCCAATAAATGTTCTGGATTGCGCGCACCCAGAGCCCAGTCGTCGAGGCCGTCCGTTTCACCGATGAAGGCTGCGCCCTCCGCGGTGAGGAATGCACGTGCGTCTTCCGGTTTGCTCAGTAACTCTATGTCGTAGCTATCGCTCCAGAACGTCTGGGGTGCAGGTGGCACGTAGTGCCAGAAGTCCACGGGTCGGTAAAACAGCAGTTGAGGTTTTTGTCCCCTGCGGAAGATCACCCAGCTATGTGGATTGTCAGTAACCGGGACCAGTGCCTTGAACTGTGGGTTGCAGCGGAACGGATAGTAATTGTCATCCAGGAACTGGATCTTGGGGCGACCGCTAAAGACCTGCAGGGTATCAAAGCCTGTCTTTTCCAGAATGGCGTCGTAGCGGGCGGTCAGTTCCGCCAGATGTTGTGTGAAAAGCGTCTTGTCCATGGAAATCCTGGGTGCCTGGCCCTGTTCAAGGGGTTGTTATGTGAATCCGGTAATCGCCATAGTGTATAGTCAGATCTCCCGAGAGATGGACTGAATTTTGGGCATGGAAAAGAAGATACTGCTAACGGACTGTGCGGATGACAAAGGGTTGATCGCCAAGATCACCAATATTTGTAGCAAGCACCAGCTGAATATCATCAAAAACGACGAATTTGTCGACCGCCAGCAGGGGCGTTTCTTTATGCGAACCGCGTTGGAGGGGATCTTCAACGATACGACCTTGCTGGAAGATCTCGATATGGCGCTACCCGAGGGCGCCGAGCGTCGCCTGGTCAGCAGCGATCGCAAGCGGCTGGTGTTGATGGTCACCCGTGAGCCACATTGCCTCGGCGACATTCTGATGAAGTGTTACGCGGGCGCGCTCGATGTGGAGATTGCCGCAGTAATCGGCAACCATCCCGATCTGGGTGCGCTGGTTGAGAAATTCGATATTCCCTTCCACGGTCTGTCAGCCGAGGGTCTCGAACGCGAGCAGCACGAAGAGCAGGTCATGCAGCTGGTAGATGGCTACGCGCCGGATTATCTGGTGCTTGCCAAATACATGCGCGTGCTGACACCGGCCTTCGTTGCACACTATCGCGGCCGGATTATCAATATCCATCACTCTTTCTTGCCTGCGTTTATTGGCGCGCGTCCTTATCAACAGGCCCATGACCGCGGAGTGAAGATCATCGGCGCGACTGCGCACTTTGTGACGGATGATCTGGATGAGGGGCCGATTATCGAGCAGGATGTTATTCATGTCGATCATGCCTACTCGGCAAGCGACATGGCCGCCGCGGGTCGTGATGTGGAAAAGTCCGTGTTGAGCAGGGCGTTGCACCTCGTGTTACAGGAGCGAGTGTTCATTCACGGTAATCGCACTGTGGTCTTCAAGTAAGCCGTATCCGGCTGAAGCTTATGGTTTGGCGGACAGGAAAATTTTAATAACCCGTTGAGTGAGGTGGGCGCTCCATGATCAGCATAGTGAGATGGCTTGGGCGAGTATTGCCGGTACTGTGTGGTGTCGGCATCTTTTCGCTGGTAGCGGGCTGCTCCAGTAATGAGGCCGTCCCGATTCCCGGCTTGCAGGAGCGTTTTGATACGCAGGTTGCGGCCGATGGCACCAAGCGTTTTACCTATCGCCTGGAGATGGCGCGTCCCGATGTGCCGCGTCCGGTGACTTCCGCAGATCGTCAGCGCAGTCGTATGCCCCAGTCCCCGCGCGACGTGCAGCGTCAGCGCAGCCGTGCCAATAACAATTTGGCGCGACTGTTTGACCGATCTTTACAGGAGAAGCTGGCGCAGACGGGTTTTTGCCGCGAAGGTTATTTTGAACTGGAGCGTACCCTGCACGCTGGCGGCGGCGAGGTGCGTGGTGAATGCCGCGAGGCGGCGCAGTAAATTCTAGCTGGGCGCGCAACGGCAAGTGGTGATCGGTATAGCGAGCGGCCCGCGCGGCGCTCGAGGAAGCCGGCGGGCGGAGCTGTCTGCCATTGGCCAGGTGAAGGGCAGGGAGATAGTCGGGCCGCCCGCAAAGGTAGCGGCCACAGTTTTCCAGGCGACTGCGTGCCCTGAGCGTTATTTTTTGAGTGAATCGGGCAGCCTGTCCTGTTCCAGCAGAGGCTCCCCGGGGTCGCCATCTTGCCGCAGGCGCTTGACCCAGAGGATAGTGCCGCCGGCAACCGCAGCGGGCATCACAAAGATGTTCAGGATCGGAACCATCTTCGCCATCATTACCGTACCGCCAAAGCCGAGGCTGGTCAGCTTGCGGCGTAACAGCACGTCTTTCAATTCATAGAAAGGACGCTGGTGGTTGTCGATCGGATAGTCCACGTACTGGATCGCCATGCACCAGGCACCCCACAGTGCGGTGAGTGCGGCGGGGATGAACACCGTCCAGCTGGTGATCAGGGCGACGAAGAAAATTACCAGTCCCCAGCCGATGAAGTAGAGGAGCTTGCGCAGCTCCCTGCCGATGGTGCGCCACACCATGCTGGCCAGGGGCTCAGCGGGAGGGGCTTTGCCGGTCAGAAGCTCCTCAACCTTTTCAGCAAGAATGCCATTGAACGGGGCGGCAATGATATTGGTGATAATGCCAAACGCATAGCCGTATACGAACAGGAACAGTAGCACCACAGCGATGGCGATCAGCCATGTGAGCCATCCGAAGACGCTGGCTGCCCAGGCTGCACCTTTGGCCAGCACAGCTTCCCACCAGGACATGTTGTCGGTATTCACCTCAGAGTGGGTGATCAGGCTGCCGAGATACTCTGCCAGCCCGCCAATCTGCGACAGCATCAGGATGCTGAGGGCGATAAACAACACCAGATTAATCAGCAGGGGCACAATAACAAACGGGCGTAACTCTCGCCGTGTCAGTATCTGCGCGCCCTGGATCAACGCGTCGGTGCCGTGGACGGGGTTTGAGGTCATGGCTGTGCTTCCTCTCCGATATGCGCCTGCGGGGTTTACTGTGCCCCGGATGCGCGCATCGCGGCGATGTACTCTTCACTCTGACGGTGTTCCTGCATCCGCGTGAGCAGATTCTTACCATCGGGGCCTGTGCAATTGATATCGTGGCCTGCTTTGGTAAAGAGCTGTAAAAAAGTGGCAAAGTTTTCCGCCTTCATGCCGCGGTAAGCGCGTTCCAGCAGATAGTAGTCCAGAGGCATGCCATCGGGCGCCTGACCTTCGAGAAAACCAGCGATGCGCTCTTCGTCAAAGTGCTCGCCCAGTACCTTCTGTTTGTCTTTCTTCATGTTCATAGTGAGAATTCCTTATAGATCCTGATCATGCTTTAGGCTGAGCAGCAAGCGCTGCCCGCCGTGTGCGATCAGAGCAATGCGTCAAGCTTCTCTTTCAGTATTTTATTGATCATTTGTGGATTGGCTTGCCCCTTGGAGGCCTTCATGATCTGGCCGACAAAGAAGCCCATCATCTTGGGGCGTTTCGCTTCATCTGCATTGCGGTAATTTTCCACCTGTGCAGCGTTGTTGGCGATCACATCATCGACCAGTTTTTCGATTGCACCAGTATCTGAAACCTGTTTCAGGCCCCGTTTCTCGATAACGGAATCCGCGTTCCCCTCACCTGCGGCCATGGCTTCAAATACCTGTTTGGCAATCTTTGAGGAAATCGTGCCGTCCTTGATGCGGGCGATCAGTCCGGCAAGATCCTCGGCAGCAACCGGGGAAGCACTGATAGGGACTTCTTCACGATTCAGCAGTGCTGCCAGCTCTCCCATAATCCAGTTGGCTGCCAGCTTGGCTTCGCCACTGGCTTGCGCTACTGCTTCGAAGTAGTCGGCAATCGCACGTTCCTGGGTGAGCTGGTCGGCATCGTAAGCGGAAAGGCCGTAGTCACTGGTGAACCGCTGACTCTTGGCATCGGGTAATTCCGGTAGGGTTTCACGCAGTGAGTCGACATAGTCATCGCTTAATACCACCGGCAGCAGATCCGGACAGGGGAAGTAGCGATAGTCGTTCGCGACTTCTTTGCTGCGCATGGAGCGTGTCTCGTTCTTGTCGGCGTCATACAGGCGTGTTTCCTGGGTGACGCTGCCGCCATCTTCGATCAAGTCGATCTGGCGCTGGGCTTCCACCTTGATGGCACGTTCCACGAAACGGAATGAGTTGATGTTTTTGATCTCTGTACGCGTACCCAGTTGCTCCTCACCTTTCAGGCGAACTGAAACGTTGGCGTCACAGCGGAGGGATCCCTGAGACATGTCGCCATCGGAAATATCCAGATAGGTCACGATGCTGTGTATTTTTTTCAGGTAGGCGACGGCTTCGGCGGCACTGCGCATATCCGGTTCAGAGACGATTTCAATCAGCGGTGTGCCGGCACGGTTGAGATCGATGCCGGACATGCCGTGGAAGTCTTCGTGCAGAGATTTCCCGGCGTCCTCTTCCAGGTGGGCATGGTGCAGGCGCACGGCTTTACTGCTGCCGTCCTCCAGGTGGATATCCACCACGCCTGCGCCCACGATAGGCTCGTCGAGCTGAGTGGTCTGGTAACCCTTGGGTAGGTCCGGGTAGAAGTAGTTTTTGCGCTCAAACACAGAGCGCTTGCCAATGGCGGCATTCATGGCCAGGCCGAATAAAACGGCAGAGCGGAACGCCTTTTCGTTGGGTACCGGCAAGGTGCCCGGCATGGCCAGGTCAACGGCGCAGGCCTGGGTATTGGGTGCGGCACCAAAGGCGGTGCTGGCTCCGGAGAACAGCTTGGACTTGGTGGAGAGCTGGACGTGCACTTCCAGTCCGATAACGATTTCCCATTCCACGATTATTCTCCCGCTCCATCAGTGGCCGGCGTGCAGGTCTGGTGCCAGTCGGTGGCCTGCTGGTATTGGTGCGCGACATTCAGCATGCGTGCTTCGTCGAGGTAATTGCCGATGATTTGCAGACCCACCGGCAACCCCTCGGCAGTACCGCATGGCATTGACATGCCGGGTAAACCAGCCAGGTTGACGGCGATGGTGTAAATGTCTTCGAGGTACATGGCCACCGGATCGGCCTGTTTCGCCCCCAGGGCGAAGGCGGGCGAGGGTGCGGTTGGCCCCATAATTACATCCACCTGTTCAAATGCCTGTACAAAGTCCTGTTTGATCAGACGGCGAACCTGCTGTGCCTTGTTGTAGTAGGCATCGTAATAACCGGCAGACAGTGCGTAGCTGCCCACCAGGATGCGACGCTTCACTTCCTCGCCAAACCCTTCTCCGCGGGAGCGCATATACAGGTCGCGCAAGTCGCTGGGGTTTTCGCAGCGATGGCCGTAGCGAACGCCATCAAACCGGGACAGGTTGGCTGAGGCTTCCGCGGGAGCGATCACGTAATAGGCGGGTACCGCAAGGTGGGTGTGGGGCAGGCTGATCTCTACCAGTTCCGCACCCAGCTTTTCATAGGTTTTCAGCGCATCCTGCACACGGGCCGCAGCCTCCGCGTTCAGACCTTCGCCAAAGTATTCCTTGGGGACACCGATCTTCAACCCGGCAATACTGTCGTTCAGGGTCGCAGTAAAATCTTCTACCGGGCGATTCAGGCTGGTGGAATCCCGGTGGTCGTGGCCGGCCATGACATTCAGCAGCAGCGCAACATCTTCTGCGGTACGCGCGATGGGACCGCCCTGATCGAGGCTGGAGGCAAACGCAATCATGCCCCAGCGAGATACCCGCCCATACGTGGGTTTCAGGCCCGTGGTATTGGTCAGGGCCGCAGGTTGGCGGATAGAGCCGCCTGTATCGGTTGCGGTTGCACCCGGTGCCAGTCGGGCTGCCACTGCGGCAGCCGAGCCGCCAGACGAGCCGCCCGGGACGCGGGCGGTGTCCCACGGGTTCCGCACGGGGCCGTAATAGCTGCTTTCATTGGATGAGCCCATGGCGAACTCGTCCATATTCGTTTTGCCCAGGGAAACGGCGCCGGCAGTGTTAAATTGCGTCACCACGTGCGCGTCGTATGGGGGGATGAAATTGTCGAGCATCTTCGATCCGCAACTGGTCTTGATGCCGTTGGTGCAAAAGATGTCCTTGTGCGCGATCGGTACACCACACAACGCGGGGGCGTCGCCTTGCGCCAGCCGGCGATCGGCCTCGGCGGCTGCAGTAAGGGCCTGCTCGTCGGTGACGCTGATAAAGCTGTTGTATTGGCTGTCGAGGCGATGAATGCGCTCGAGGAAATGGCCGGTAATCTCCGTGCTGGAGAACGTCCGTTCACGCAAGCCGCGAATGATTTCGGCAATGGTTAAATCGTGCATAGCTAACCCGATAGTCTATTTTGGGGCGGCGAAACTTGGGGGTGATCCCGCGGTGAGTCAGTCGATGACCTTGGGCACCAGGTACAAACCTTCCTCGGTTTGTGGGGCAAGGGCCTGGAAAGCCTCGCGCTGATCGCTTTCGGTCACCGCGTCTGCACGCAGCACCTGTACCTCATCCAGCGGGTGCGCCATCGGGGGCACACCGTCGGTATTGACCGCTTGCAGCTGGTCTACCAGCTGTAGGACTTCACCCAGGCTCTGGCTGACTTCGTCGATCGTTTCCTGGGAAATGGCGATGCGGGCCAGCTCCGCCAGCTTTTCTACCGTCTGCGCATCCACTGCCATGACAATTGTGGCTCCAGCTATTTAGAAGGGATTGATGTCTCTTTATCACGCTCCGAACCGGGAGTCTGGCTCGGGGGGTATAGAAGGCGGACAAATTTAGCACGAAAGGCGGAAATTCTCACGAATCCGTTGCCGACATTGCGCGAGGAAGCTTGAATCCCTTGCTGGCTGCTGGATCAACCGTCTTTATTTAACCTTGCCCTGACACCCCGCCATTGTTAGAGTTTGCCGATTCTGTACGCGGAGTGTACGGCGCCACCTGTCTGAGGTGCCTCCGCAGTGGGGAAGGTTATACCCGCTGAGTAAGATTGTTGAAAAGTGCGCCGGGTAGCTCAGAAATTCCGTTGCGGGTCCGATAGGCTTGGTTGCCAACAAAGGGGCCCGGCTGGCTTGCCTGCTTGGGTGGGCCACAGCATTACAAGGTAACCATATTCGATGTTTGGATTGAAAAAATTACGCGGCGTTTTCTCCAGCGATCTGTCGATTGACCTGGGAACGGCCAACACCCTGATCTACGTCCGCGATCGCGGCATCGTGCTGGACGAGCCTTCCGTGGTCGCTATTCGCCATTACAACGGCCAGAAGATTGTTGAGGCGGTAGGGGTCGAGGCAAAGCGTATGCTGGGCCGTACCCCCGGTAACATTACTGCGATTCGCCCACTGAAAGATGGCGTCATTGCCGACTTTCAGGTCACAGAGAAGATGCTGCAGCATTTCATCAAGAAGGTCCACGAGCACAGCTGGATGCGTCCGAGCCCGCGGGTTCTGGTTTGTGTCCCCTGCCAATCCACCGAGGTTGAGCGTCGCGCCATCCGCGAATCCGCGATGGGCGCAGGTGCCCGGGAAGTCTGGTTGATCGAAGAACCGATGGCAGCGGCCATCGGCGCGGGGCTCAAGGTTGAAGAAGCCAGTGGTTCTATGGTGGTGGATATCGGTGGTGGCACGACCGAGATTGCCATTATCTCGTTGAACGGGGTGGTGTACTCCGACTCGGTGCGTATCGGCGGCGACCGCTTTGACGAGGCGATCGTTAATTATGTGCGCCGTAACTACGGTAGCGTGATTGGTGATGCCACTGCCGAGCGTATCAAAGAAGAAATCGGCTGCGCCTATGCCGGCAGTGAAGTGCGGGAAATCGATGTGCGCGGTCGCAACCTGGCCGAAGGGGTACCCCGCAGTTTTACCCTGAACTCCGACGAAATTCTGGAGGCCCTGCAGGAACCCCTGACTGGCATTGTGCAGGCGGTAAAGAGTGCGCTGGAACAGTCTCCGCCTGAACTGGCCTCGGATATCGCCGAGCGCGGCATGGTGCTCACCGGAGGTGGTGCCCTGTTGCGTGATCTTGACCGTCTGCTGATGGAAGAATCCGGGCTGCCGGTGATCGTCGCCGATGATCCGCTGACCTGCGTTGCCCGTGGCGGCGGTAAAGCTCTGGATATGATGGACAAGAGTCGTCTGTATCTCGTCTCCAGCTGATCCTCCCAGGGCTCAGAAGTACCGATAAGAAAAACCAGGCCAGTTAGTGGGGGTCGCCCGTCAAACCGCTATTCACTCGTGGCCCGTCGCCCGAATCCCGCATTTTGGTGCTGGGCTTACTGGCGGCGGTGCTGATCGCTATCAGTCTCTACACCGATTGGCTGCAACCTCTGCGCGAGCGCGCGTCGGCGCTGGTCACCCCGTTCTATTGGCTGACCGGTACGCCGGAGCGGGTGGGTGACTGGGCGGATGAGAATTTTCGCTCGCGCGAGGAGCTACTCGAAGAAAACAGCCGGCTGAAGCGGCAGGTACTCCTGCTGGAACAGCGCAGCCAGCTGCTGGCTGCCGTGAAGGCGGAAAATACCCAGCTGAAAGAGCTGATGAATTCAGCCGACAACCTCGATGAGCGGGTCCTGGTGGCCCAGGTTATTGGCGTCTCTCCTGATCCCCTGCAACATATCCTGTTAATCGATAAGGGTCGCGATGATGGTGTGGTGCCCGGCACGCCGATCATGGATGCCAGCGGTCTACTCGGGCAGGTGATCGAGGCTGGCGACAGTTCCAGCCGTGTCCTGTTGATCACCGATTCGAGTCATGCGCTGCCGGTGCAGGTCCTGCGGAACAGCGTGCGCGCGGTGGCCGAGGGCACCGGTGACCTCTATCGGCTCAAACTGCGCCATCTTGCCAATACCAGTGATATCCGTGAGGGCGATCTTTTATTGAGCTCGGGCCTTGGGGGGCGTTTCCCCGCAGGATACCCGGTGGGCGAGGTGATTTCCGTGCATCGCGATCCGGGACAGGCTTTTGCGGAGGCCGATGTGCAGCCACGGGGGCTGATGAATCGCAGTCGCTTCGTGCTCGCGGTGATCGCGGAAGGGGATGACACCGTTGGAACCCCATAATCGCTGGTTCATCGCCCTCACCCTGGTGGTGGCGCTTATGCTGGCGGTGATGCCGCTGCCGCACCTGTGGCTGTGGTTCCGCCCGGCCTTTGTCGCCCTGATGGTCATTTTCTGGATTAACCGGATGCCTCAGCATCTGGGCGTCGGTTTTGCGTGGCTGGTGGGGCTTGTTGAGGATCTCGTGGTTGGCGCGCCGCTGGGAACCCACGCGCTGGCGCTCGCCGTGGTGGCCTACTTCTGCCTGCTGACCTACCAGAGAACGCGGGCCTTTAATCCCGCGCAGCGACTCATGTGGGTATTTATCCTCATTGGTATTCATCAGGTTGTAGGGAACTGGGTGCACGGTTTGGCCGGCAAGCCCGTACCTGGCCTGACATTTCTCTGGCCGGCTCTGACCAGCGCCCTGGTCTGGCCCTGGGTGGCTCCCTGGCTGGATCGCACGGCGGTGAGGCTGCAGGTGCATTGAACGGTTATCCACAGCGGCCTGTCGGGGCGTCTCGCCGGTCAGGTGACTTGGGCGTCCTCTCTGGTCAGTGAGCGTAAAAAAGAAGAAAATTCGTGTTTTATGACTGGCGTCTGATCAATTTTCAACCAGTCGCGGTATACTGCGCTTTTCGCCAGACCCCACTTAACCCGCAAGAATAACGAGAGCCGTGCGACCCCAACTAACCTCGTCACGCCTGCTGCTCGCTTCCGGCTCACCCCGCCGGGCGGAGCTGCTAACTCAGCTCGGAGTGCGCTTCCGACAGGCTCCCACTGATGTGGAGGAGTTGTTGCGTCCTGCAGAAGCCCCGACGGAGTACGTATCACGCCTTGCGGACAGCAAAGCCCAGGCCGGTCTGGCGCTGTTTCCTGAGACCAGCTGGTCGCTGGGTGCCGATACCGTGGTGGTGGCCGCGGACCGGATTCTGGAGAAGCCTGCGGATTTTGCCGAGTTCTCCGAGATGATGCACTTGCTCTCCGGTGCGCAGCATTCTGTCTATACCGCGATCTGTCTTTGTGGCAACGCGCGACGATTCTCTGCGGTTGTCGAAACCCGGGTGCGCTTTCGGACTCTCAGTGATGGGATGATCGCGCGCTACTGGGAGACCGGAGAGCCCTGTGACAAAGCCGGAGGTTACGGCATTCAGGGTTTGGGCGCGGCCCTCGTGGTCTCTGTCGATGGCAGTTATACCAATGTGGTCGGCTTGCCGCTGGAGGCGCTGGTGCCCATGCTCGAAACCGCGGAAATTCCCTATTGGCTCGCAGGAGGCGATGCGTGAGCGAAGAATTATTGATCAACGTGGCTCCCACCGAAACCCGGGTGGCTCTGGTTGAAAATGGTGTATTGCAGGAAGTCTACCTGGAGCGCAGTGCCCGGCGCGGTATCGTTGGCAATATTTACAAGGGAAAAGTCGTCCGCGTGCTGCCCGGCATGCAGGCGGCATTTGTGGATATTGGGCTGGAGCGAGCCGGATTTATCCACGCATCAGATATTGCGCCGCTCGATGAGGATGGCATGGAGGCGCGCGAGGCAGAAGTAGCAGATATTCGCGCCCTGGTCCGGGAGGGGCAGTCGCTCGTGGTGCAAGTGGTGAAAGACCCGATCAGCAGTAAGGGCGCCCGGCTCACGACCCATCTCTCGGTATCCGCTCGCTATCTGGTTTATATGCCCCAGACCCGCCACATCGGCGTGTCCAACCGGATCGAAGATGAGGGGGAGCGCGAGCGCCTGCGCGAGTTAGTGGAGCAGGCGGCCGCGAAGTTGGCCGATGAAGGGCAGTCCGGAGACGGCGGATTTATTCTGCGGACCGTCGCCGAGGGTGGCAGCGAAGAAGAGCTGTTACGGGATATCCCGTTTCTATACAAACTCTGGGGTGAGCTGGAGCAGCGCATCCGTACGCGGCCGGTCCCTTCCGTTGTCTATGAGGATCTGCCCCTATTTATGCGTGCGCTGCGGGATCTCGCCAGGCCGCATACGGAAAAAATACGTATCGACTCGCGCGAAGCGCATGGTCGGGCGGCGGAATTTGCCGGCAAATATGCGCCGGAAATCGCCGGCCGCCTGGAACACTATCCGGGCGAACGACCCCTGTTTGATCTGTACGGGGTAGAGGAAGAGATTCGCAAGGCGCTGGAGAACAAAGTGACCCTGAAATCGGGTGGCTATCTGCTGGTCGAGCAGACCGAGGCGATGAGCACCATTGATGTGAACACCGGGGCATTTGTCGGTCATCGCAATCTGGAAGAAACGATTTTCAAGACCAATCTGGAGGCGGCGACGGCCATTGCGCGTCAACTGCGTCTGCGCAACCTCGGCGGGATCATCATCATCGACTTTATCGACATGAAGGATCCTGAGCACCAGCGCCAGGTGCTGCGTACTTTGGAAAAGGCCCTTGAGCGCGACCATGCCAAGAGCAGTATTACCGGTGTTTCCGAGCTTGGCCTGGTGGAAATGACCAGAAAGCGCACCCGGGAGTCCCTCGGACAGATCCTGTGTGAACCCTGTCCAGTGTGCAGTGGGCGCGGCACCCTGAAGAGTGCGGAAACGGTCTGCTTTGAAGTGTTCCGCGAAATTATTCGTGAGGCCCGGGCCTACGACAGCGAGAAAATCATGGTGCTCGCCAGTCAGGTCGTGATTGACTTGCTACTGGACGAGGAATCAGCCAACGTAGCGGACTTGGAAGAGTTTGTCGGGCGTCCCATCCAGTTTCAGGTGGAGCCTATCTATAACCAGGAGCAGTACGACATTGTTCTGGTGTGAGTTACCCATGAGCAGCTTGCGGTCCGTCGCGCCCCGGCGGCCAGTTCCCGGAGGAATTGGCTGATGCTGTGGTTGCGCTGGCTTGCGCGTAAATTCTGGCTGCTCGCGGTAACACTGGTGATTGCGCTCGCGATCCTGGTGCAGACTGGCCGAATGTTGTCTCCGCAAGTCGAACGCTACCGGCCGCAGATCGCTGCCTGGTTGTCCGCCCAGCTGGGTGCACCGGTGGAGATGGACGGGATATCCCTGCGCTGGCAAGCGCTGGAAGTGGCGCTGCAGCTCGACGGCGTGCGGCTCGGCGACCAGGGGCAGGCCAGTATGGGCTATGGGCTGTTCCACCTGGACTTGCTTGCCAGTCTCTGGCATCGCGAGCTGGTATGGAAAAACCTGCAGGTGGATGGCTTTCAGGCCCAGCTGTCCCGCAGTGCAGAGGGGCACTGGCGAATCGAAGGATTTCCGGTAGCGAAAGATGTCGCGGGCACCGCCGCCTCTCCGGTGAGCCTGAATGACCCGGCACGTATCTTCCTGCTCGGTCCAAAAGTCCAGGTACGCAACGCCAATATCACACTGAGCCTTGCCGGCGGCCAGCAGGCGCAAGTGACCCTGCCGCAAATCCTGCTCGAAAACAGTGGCGACTTCCATCGCCTGAGTGCGCGGGCCTTTATTGCAAGTCCCGGAGAGGAGCCTTCCCTTCGCGCTAACTCGGAAACCTTGCGCTTGATACTCGAGGGAAAGGGCGATCCGCGCGACCGGGAAAACTTCTCCCTGTCCGGATACCTGCAGCTGAGCGAATTGCTGGTTGCCGAAGACACCGTCGCACTGATTCACCAGTTAACCCCTTTGCCGGACCGGTACCACTGGTTAGGACGTAAACTCGCGCGAGGCAGCCTCTGGCTGGATAGTGACAGCGAGCAGGGATATCAGCTGCGCGGACACCTCAATCTGGCCCACGTCGAGTCAGCGCCAGAGTCGGAATCGACCGAGGTGGCTGCGGCGGAGAATACCGAGGTCCCTGCTGCGGCAGGGGAGCAGCAGGGAGAGGCGCTCGAGCCCTTGCAAGCGCTTGCCGGCGATATCTCCGGACACTGGCTGCCCGGCGGAGATTGGCGGCTGACGCTACAGGATATCTATTTCCACTGGCGTGACCTGCCGATGCCCCCCCTGAATATCCAGGCCAGTGGCAGTCCTACAGAAGGGGTGTCACTGGCGGTTGATCGGTTTGATCTCGGGGTGTGGGGGCAGGTCGTGGGTCGGATGGATTTGTTGCCCGGTAAAGCGGCTACGTGGCTGTCCGCACTGCAGCCCACCGGTGAACTGCAAAACATTCGTTTTCGACGTGACGGCGCGGGCGTGGTCGGTTTGTCGGCCAATTTGCACAATGTTCAGGCGCAAGCGCATCGCGGTGCGCCGGCGGTCTCCGCGCTCGACGGATTTCTTCGAGTGAAGGGCGGCAACGGTGAGGTCCAGCTGGACGCGGGCGAAGGGTTCGCGATGCACTTCCCCAAGCTGTATCAGGCTCCTTTTACGTTCAGCCAGGGGCGTGGCACCGTCGCCTGGGCCGTCGATCGCACGGCCAATTCGGTACAGGTTTTTTCAGGGCCACTTGATCTCGACGGCCATCTGGGTGGGCTGCGCGGCCAGTTTCTGCTGGAGTTGCCATTTGTGGCCCACAGTCGCCCGGCGGCGCTGACATTGTCGATGGGGCTGCGGGATGCGCCCGTCTCGGTTCAGTCGAGTCTGGTACCAACGACCGTGAGTGATCAATTGCGGGAGTGGCTTGGACGAAGCCTCGGTACGCGCAATCCCGGGCAAGTCAAAGCAGCCGGTTTTGTGTATCGGGGCTACAGCTATCGTGATGGAAAAGATCCCGCGCTACTGGCGCTGGGCGGTAATCCTCATCGTCAAACCGTACAGCTCGCCATCGATCTGGAACAGGGGCGGCTCGATTATGCCGCTGACTGGCCGCTGGCCGAGCAGCTCGATGCGCGCCTGCTGGTCAGCGATCGACACGTGAAGGTGACGGCGGAGCATGCGCGCCTGTGGAATATTGATGCGAGTGACTTATTGGTAACCGTCACACCGGATGTTTCCGGGGTGGGCACCCTGCTCGGCGTCGAAGCCGCTCTGGCGGGCCCGGCCGCTGACGGGCTACGCCTGCTGCGCACGTCTCCGTTACGCAAGCAGCTGGGATCCGCCTTTGATGACTGGACGCTAACCGGGGATCTCGACGGCTCAATGGCGCTGTCGATGCCACTGGGAGGTTCTCCGCAAACACCGCATCAACGTGTGGACCTGAACCTCGCCAATGCGCATCTGCAAATGGCGCAAGCCAAGCTGGAATTCGACCACTTGGGGGGCCGGGTGCTGTTTGACAGTGAAACAGGCCTGACGGGCAGTCGGTTCGTCGGAAAGCTCTGGGACAAACCGCTGCAGGCGGAGTTGCAACACCTGGGGCAGGGCGAGTTGCGTGATACCCAGGTGGTGATCCGGGGAGAGAGTACCGCCGCTGCAGTGGGACGCTGGAGCGAACGTCCCGAATTGCAGTGGCTGCACGGTGCATTTAACTACCAGGCGCTGGTGACGATTCCCGCCAAGGCGAAGGATATGCCCTACGCCGCGGTATTGGAGTTGAAGTCAGATCTGGTGGGGGTGCAGGTCACTTTGCCGTCGCCGTTGGGTAAAGCGACGGATGAGGCTGAGAACTTTGTGCTGAGGGTGCCGATTGGAAAGGATGGTGCCCTCTACCACCTTGATTATGGCGAGCACTTGAGTGCGCGCTTCTGGAAGTCCGGAGATACCGTAGAGCGTGGAGCGATTGCCCTCAATGCGGAACCGGCGTTGCCTGATGAGCGCGGCATTGCGGTGACCGGCGATCTGTCGAGCGTGGACTTTGATCAGTGGCGAGAAAAGCTCGAGATTTACTCCACTTCTGCGGAAGGCACCGATAGCGGGGCGAGTAGCGACCAAAACCCAATGCCGATTTTACTCGACCTCAGCACGGATCGGTTGGTGCTGGGCGAGTTTGAAATCGAGCATATTGATGTGAACGGTCGGGGGCTGGGTGCAGAGTGGCAGCTGGTTTTTGACAGCGAGGTGGCAGCCGGCACGCTTGATGGTGTGTTAAATGCAGAAACCCCGATGCAGCTGAATCTCGCGCATCTGCGCCTGCCCGCGGCCGCGGCGAATGACGAAGGGGAGAATCAAGACGCTGCAGAAGCGGCGGAAGTGGATGCCGAGACGGGGGCTGATCCCCTGGCGGGCTTTGATTTTTCCGAGCTGCCGCTGGTGGATTTTTCTGCGGAAAGCGTCCAGCTTGGTGATGAATCCCTCGGGCGCTGGTCATTCCGTTTGCGACCCTCTGCGACGCGACTGGTGGTGAGTGATATCCGCGGTGCGTTCCGCGGGGTTGCGATTGAAGGGCGGGGTACGGGCGAAGGCCGGCTCGGAGCCCAGTTGATGTGGATTCGTGGTGAGGATGGCGAGGAGTCGTCGCAGTTTATCGGACGATTGGAATCCACCGATCTGGCGGATGTCCAGCGTGCCTGGGGGCAAGAGCCGGCAATTGAAAGCCGCTACGCAAGCTTTGATACCGCGTTGCGCTGGCAGGGCTCTCCCGCGTCGATGGCCGCGGAAAAACTGGCCGGTGAAATTGAAATTGATGTGCGCAACGGTCGCTTCTTGCGCGCGAGCGATAATGCCGGTTCGGCACTCCTGCGCCTCCTCTCCCTGTTCAATTTTGACACCTGGGCACGTCGCTTGCGCTTGGATTTCTCTGACTTGTACCAGAGTGGCATGGCCTTCGATAACGTGCGCGGGGAAGTAGTATTTGAAGGGGACGGCAATCTTCTGATCGCGGTACCCATTCAGGTAGAAGGCCCGACCAGCGAACTGCAGATGGCTGGGCGAGTGAATCTCAAACGGGAGGATCTCAACCTGACGCTGGTGGCGACTCTGCCGGTGGGGAATAACCTCGCCCTGATCGCAGCCGTCGCCGGTGGTCTGCCCGCGGCAGCGGGCGTATACATCATCAGTAAAGCGTTTAAAAAACAGGTCAATCGAGTTGCCAGCGTCAGCTACCGCATCAAAGGAGGCTGGAGCGAACCCGAGATGCGTTTCGACAAGCTGTTTGACGGGCAGGGCGCGGAGCGAGAGGGCAATGAGGCGGAGCAGCAAGGGCAACTGGAAAGAAATTTGGCCCAGGGAGCGGGAACCTTATCACCTTGAGCGTCTTCACCAGAGCGGTGAAGGGGAATTCTTTACTACAGCAGGCTGTCTAAGATTTTGCGGACAGGGTTTTTAGCTAAGTGCGAGGGGGTGGTTGTGAGAAGCAAGCTGATCGCGGTAATGGTGGCGGTGCTGGCATTGCCTGCCTGTATCGAAGCGGACGGGCCGGGCGCAAACACGATGTCCGAGACGGAGGCTCGTGCCATCATCCAGTCTGGGAAAAGCCTCGAGACCATTCCAAAGTCGGTATGGAAGCAGATACTGTCTCCTCAGCAATATGAAGTTCTGTGGGAGAAAGATACCGAGCGGGCGTTTACTGGCAAATGGCTGGATAACAAGGCTCAGGGGACGTATGTGACCGCTGGATGCCGCTTGCCGGTATTCAGCTCGGAACACAAGTACAAGTCGGGTACCGGCTGGCCCAGTTTCTGGGAAGTCGCTCATCCGGAAAATGTGGTGCTCAAAGAGGACTTCAGTTGGGGCATGCGCCGGACAGAAGTCCTGTCGCGGTGCGGGGAGCATCTGGGCCACGTATTCAAAGACGGGCCCGCGCCGACCGGATTGCGCTACTGCCTGAATTCACTGGCTCTGGACTTTGTGCCGAAAGCCGCAGAGTAGACCCGTGGGTCTTGAAAAAATTGAATAATTATTCAATATTTGCCCCTGGCGCGGCGCATTAGCTGTCGTCTTGAAGAAAAACAAGAACCAGAGGTCTGGAGATATGTCCGACGTGGCTGCCGTTAGCTTGCCTGACAACCGCTATTTGCTTTTCCGCGTGTTCAAGTACACGGTGTACTTGCTGCTCGCCTATAACGTTTACGCATTTTTTGTAGAGAATCATGCGGCTGCCGGGGCTATCTTTGCGGACGGTATCCAGCTTGGCCGTATCATCGAGGCCTATAACGACTCCATCGATACCCTGGCATGGGTATTGTTGCTTCTGGTTTTCGAGCTGGAGACCTATGTCCTGGACGACGAGCGCATTCGCGGCTGGGTCAAATGGGCGCTAAACGGCGTCTCTGCATTTTGCTACCTCGTGATTGCCTATTCGGTGTATGGGTATATTGCCGAAATGCTGTACCTCACCGACCTCGCCCCGGTCGCCCAGTCTGCCTGTGACCTGGCAGCAAGCGGCGGCTGGCAACTTGCGCTTGGTCAGGACGATTATGTCGCGCTAACGGCACAGAATTGTGCTGAGCTGGGCTCTGACGGCCTCAAGTTATCCGATGTCCAGATTATTGGTAGTGCAGAGACCTGGGGTGAAATTAAATGGCTGGCCTGGACGGACGTGATCAATGCCAGTGCCTGGTTGCTGGTCGTTGCAATTCTGGCATTTGATGTCTGGTTACAGTTGCGCCATGAATTGTCTGGTGCGGTCATGCGCTACTCCCAGATGATCAAGGCGGTACTGTATTTCACCTTGTTGTTGTGTGCGGTTTACTGGGGCATCAATGGCAGCTTCCTGGATTTCTGGGATGCCTTCCTGTGGCTGGTGGCTTTCTTCTTTATCGAAATGAACCTGTTCCAGTGGCAGGCGGAAACCAGCGCGCAGGCGCACGACTAGCGCCGCCGGCGTGACTCAATAAAAAAGGAGAGCAAGTGCTCTCCTTTTTTGTATCTGCAAGTCTCGGGGCTTAGCTCTCTTCGGCATCCACCATGAAGAAGTCCCTGAGAAAGCGGAACAGCTTGCGTTGGTGCGTGGGCGGCTTTCCGCGCTCGATCTCCCGGCAGGCATCGCGTACCAGCTGACGCAGTTGCTGGTGATCGGCGCCCGGATAGCGATCAAAGAACTCGCTCTGCGCTTGTTTGCCGCCCTCCAACAGTCGGGTCCGCCACTCTTCCGCCATGCGGTCGAAACGCAGATGCTGCTGATCCCGATCCTTGAAGCGCGCCAGGACCGTTGAGATTGCTTCGGCATCGGCGCCGCGCATCAACTTGCCGATATACTGCATTTGTCTGCGGCGCGCTTCGTTGGATTTGATGCGGTGCAGCGTATCGATGGCTTCGCGCATGTCATCATCCAGCGGTACTTCTCCCAGCTGCGCCTTACTCAGCAGGGTCAGCTGCTTTCCCAGCTCCTGCAGCTCGTGCATTTCCTGCTTAATCTGGGTTTTGCTCTTCGGCTCTTCCCCATCAAATTCGTCAAATTCTTCGTGATCTTGCATAACTTCTTTCATTGTTAGCCAACAGGCTTGGTAAGGCCGCCCTTGCTGTTCAACCGCTACGCGTAGAACAGGGTGGCGAGCCCGAGGAAGGAGAAAAACCCGACCACGTCCGTGACTGTGGTCAAGGCGACGCCTCCGGCCAGGGCGGGATCGATGCGCATTGCCCGCAGGACTACCGGCAGTATGGCACCGGCTGCCGCGGCCGTGATGAGGTTAATGATCATGGCCGCCACGATAATCAGTGCGATACGCGTATCGCCGAACCAGAGTGCGGCAATCGCCCCCATGACGCTGGCCCACAACAGCGCGTTGAGCGCGCCCGCGCCGAGTTCTCGATTGAGCAGCCAGTTCAGGTTGCTGCGTCCAATTTGCCCAAGGGCCATGCCCCGAATGACCACCGTCAGGGTCTGGCTGCCGGCCACGCCGCCCATGCTTGCGACGATTGGCATCAGCACCGCCAGCGCCACGACGCGGTCGATGGTGTCCTGAAACAGGTTGATGACGGCTGACGCCAGTAGCGCCGTGAGCAGGTTGATACCCAGCCAGATAGCGCGGCGCGGCACGGTGCGGCGCACTGTCGCAAAGGTGTCTTCCTCTTCATCGAGGCCGGCGAGGCTCATCAGGGAATGATCGGCGTCCTCGCGGATCACGTCCACGACGTCATCGATGGTGATGCGGCCGAGCAGGTGGTTGTGTTCGTCGACAACCGGTGCGCTGACCCAGTCGTACTTGGTAAACAGCCGCGCGACATCGGTGTCCGGGAAATCCGCCGGAATCGGATCCACATCGGTGCTCATGATTTCACGGACCGTCGTCGACGGGTCAGATGTCAGCAGGCGCGACAGCGGCAGCAGGCCGATATACTGGTCCCGACGGTTGACGACAAACAGGTTGTCGGTGGAGGGGGGAGCTGATCGTGGCGGCGCAAATAGCGCAGCACCACGTCGAGGGTCAGGTCCGGCCGCACGGAAATCGTATCCGTGTCCATCAGGCCGCCGGCGGTCTCTTCATCGTACGCGAGCACGCTCTCGACGCGCTGTCGATCTGCCTCGCTCATCGCCGACAGGACTTCTGACATGACGCGTCCGGGCAGCTGCTGGAGGATGTCGGCGACGTCGTCTGCGTCCAGCCCCTCCATGACAGTCACCATTTCTTCGGTGTCCATCATTTCCAGAATTTGCGACTGCACGTCGTCGGACAACTCTTGGAGTACCTCGCCTTCCGACTCGAGATCGATGAGTTTCCAGAGTACCTGGCGGATATGTGGCGGGCAGCTCTCCAGCAGCTGGGCAATGCTCTGCGGTGACAGAGTGCTCAGCATGCGGCGCACGTCGCGACCCGTGCCGCTATCTAGGGCGGCAAACAGCTCCTTGAGGCGATTCTGGGCGCGGAATTCGATTTCTGCCGTGGGTGTGCTGGACAAGATGTTTCCCCGACTGCGCGACTGGAACGGGCGTTGCTGCCCTAGATTGGGGAGGGATTTTATGACTTCCGAGACGGCACCGCCATAGTGAGGCGGCGCGAATTATTCTGCCTCGCCGAAGCGGTCAGCGACCAGCGCACAGATCGCCTCCACCGCTGCATCTTCATCATTGCCTGCGGCTTCGACTTCGAGGTCGGAGCCTTTGCCTGCGGCGAGCAGCATCAGAGCCATCACACTCTTTCCATCCACGGCCTTGCCCTGGCAATGCACGGTAATCTCCGCAGAGAAACGTGCGGATGTCTGGGCAAACTTGCTCGCCGCACGTGCGTGCAGGCCCAGCTTGTTGATGATGGTTAGACGGCTTTTCTGCATAGTTGGCGATCCTGCGTGGGCGCAGCCTGGTGGGTTGTCGACCAGTGGCCATCAACGGTTTTGATGTCGTTTTTGATCCGTTCGGCGGCTCAGCGCTGCTCCCGATGTCGAACCTGTATATTGTCAAACTCGGCAGAGAATGTCTTGGCCAGTTGCTCCACCATGTAGACCGAGCGGTGGCGGCCGCCCGTGCAACCGATGGCGACGCAGGTGTAACTGCGATTGCTGTCCTGGTACGACGGCAACCAGCGACGGAGGAACCGGGTAATGTCCTGCTCCATTTCCTGTGTTTCCTCGTGTCCCTGCAGGTATTCGGCAATCTCCGGATCAAGGCCGGTCTTATCCCTGAGTTCCGGGACCCAATAGGGGTTGGGCAAACAGCGCAGATCAAACACCAGGTCGGCATCCACGGGAACACCATGCTTGAACCCGAAAGACTGGAAGAGGATGGCCATGCTGTGGGTGTCCGCGCCTACCACACGCGTTTTCACCTGTTCGCGCAGCTGGTGCAGGCTGAGGCTGGAGGTGTCAATCACCAGGTCTGCAATACCAGCCAGTGGGGCGAGCAGTTCTTTCTCCTGGTTGAGCGCTTCGAGCAGGTGGGTGCGGTTGTCACTGAGCGGGTGTTTACGGCGGGTTTCGCTGAACCGCTGCACCAGTACCGGGGAACGTGCATCCAGATACACCACGTCACAGGGTACGCCGCTCGCCCGCAGGTCTTCGATGACCTGGGGGGCTTGTTGAACATCCTCCCAGAGATTGCGGGCATCAATGCCAAGTGCAAGCCGGGTGTCGTCTACCTGCGGTTGCTGCTGCACCCGGCGTACCAGCTCGGGAAGCAGGCTGGCCGGCAAGTTATCGATACAGTTAAAGCCGACATCTTCCAGCAGCTGCAGTGCAGAACTCTTTCCCGAGCCTGAGCGGCCACTAATAATTACCAGGCGCATACCGTTGACTATCCGTTTGCAGAAGCGTGGGTCCAATGATGTTCGATTGCGCGGCTGGGCACAATCCTGACTCTATGAAAGTGGTGGTGGGGAGGGGGTGCGAGTAGCGTTTCGATCGATCGCGCTGGTGCCTCGGTGGGGCGAGTGCGGCAGCGCATGCGCAACAAGATCCGCTGACGCGGTCAGGCAGGATTATGCGGCGGAGGCGCTGTCGATCGCATGTGCGTAGAGGGCGTCGCCGCTGTCGGCCTGGCGTAACTTCTCCCGAACGCGACTGTCGCTGAACAGGGCGGCAATCTGCGCGAGCGTGTCCAGGTGATCTTGCTCTGCGTCTTCGGGTACCAGTAGCGCAAACAGCAGGTCGACAGGCTGGCGATCAATGGCGTCAAAATCTACTGCAGGCTCTGTCGTGCACAGCACACCGATAGGTTCCTGACAGCCAGGCAGGCGGCAGTGAGGGATGGCCACCCCGTCACCAATGCCGGTGGAACCCAGACGTTCGCGGGCAATCATTTGCTGGAAGATGGTATCCGGATCCAGATGCGGCTTCTGTTCTGCGATTGTCTGGGCAATATTCAGCAGCAGCTTCTTCTTGCTGCTCCCCGCCACACGACTCAGGCAAAGGCGGGGAGTGAGTAAATCTTCCAATGTCATGGTTTACCGGTAATTTCGCAGCTTTTCTTTGTGCTTCAGCAGCTGGCGATCGAGCTTGTCTGTGAGTGAATCAATGGCGGCATACATATCGTCAGACTCGGAGTCAGCAAAGATGTCGCGACCGTTCACATGCACCGTGGCCTCGGCCTTCTGAATCAGTTTATCGACGGAGAGCACCACTTCTGTTCGTGTGGCCACGTCGTTATGACGGGAGAGTTTATCCAACTTGGATTCACAGTAATCGCGGATGGATGGGGTCACATGCAGGTTATCGCCACTGATGTTGATCTGCATAGAAGTCTCCTTTGTGAGCGCGTCTTATGACGTAAAAGTCATGGAGCCCACTCCGTCAGGGCGGCAACCCTACTAGGAAGTGGGTCAGAATGGAAGGATACACTCAAGGATTGGGGTTTGGTTGCAGGAAAAGAGGGTTATTCTGCCTGTAATTGGCGACTGACCTTGTTGTTTCAGTCAGCTTGTTCTTAAACGAGGCGTTTGCGCTCGCTGGAGGAGGGGATACCCATGGATTCGCGATATTTCGCGACGGTTCTGCGCGCGACTTTGATGCCCTGCTTATCCAGTTCCTGGGTGATCTTGTTGTCGGACAGGGGCTTGCGTGGCTGCTCTGCATCGATGAGCTTGCGGATCATCGCGCGAATTGCAGTGGACGATGCATCTTCACCGGAGTCGGTACTCACGTGGCTGGAGAAGAAATACTTCAGCTCGAATACGCCGCGGGGCGTGAACATATACTTTTGAGTGGTCACGCGAGAGATGGTCGACTCGTGCATGCCAATGGTTTCTGCGATATCGGCCAGTACCATGGGCTTCATGGCTTCCGGGCCATGCTCAAAAAAGCCCTGTTGTTTCTCCACGATACTGGAGGCCACTTTGAGCAGGGTTTCATTGCGGCTCTGCAGGCTTTTCAGAAACCAACGCGCTTCCTGCAGGTGGTCTCTCAGGAAGTTGTTATCTGCCGAGGTGTCGGCGCGCTTGATCAGGGCCGCGTAGCCACTGTTGATGCGCAGGCGGGGCGTGGTTTCCGGATTCAGTTCTACCTGCCAGCGGTCCTGTCGGCGGCTGACGATCACATCCGGTACCACATACTGCGGGTCTTCATCACCGAAGCTCTCGCCGGGGTGCGGGTTGAGTGTCTGGATCAGGCGCATCACTTCGCCGAGCTCGGACTCGCTGAGGCGTGTGCGTCTGCTGAGTTGACGGAAGTCCCGTTTGCCGAGCAGGTCCAGGTGCTCTCCGACGACCGCGCGCGCCTGCTCCAGCCAGAGTGTATCCAACGGCAGTTGCGCAAGTTGCAGTAGCAGGCACTCACGTAAGTCGCGGGCGCCGCAACCAGCCGGCTCGAATTGCTGGATGGCCTTCAGGACGGCGATGACTTCATCGGTTTCCGCACCGAGAGATTCCGCGATTTCCGCGATTGGCGACTCCAGGAACCCCCTGGGGTTGATATCGTCAATCAGCGCTTCGGCGATGCGTTTGTCCTGTTCGGTCAGTGGTGTCAGGTTGAGTTGCCAGAGGAGGTGGTCATTGAGATTGTCGGGAGCGGCATTGCGCAGCTCCAGCGTGCTGTCTTCCATTGGCCCGGCGCTACTGCCGCCGCTGTAGATATCGTCCCAGTGTGTGTCTACCGGCAGGTCTTCGGGGATATCCTTGTTCCAGTCTCCCTCCGCCAGCTGCTCTGACTCTGTTTCAGCGGCTGCTGTGGGTTGTTGAGCTTCCAGAGGTTGCGGATCTTCAGTGTGCGCTTCCGCGTGCTCTTCCGCCTCGACTTCCAGCATGGGGTTGCTGTCCAGGGCCGACTGCACCTCTTGCTGCAGGTCCAACGTCGAAAGCTGGAGCAGACGAATGGCCTGCTGCAGCTGCGGCGTCATCGTGAGCTGCGTGCCGAGTTTTAGCTGGAGAGACTGCTTCATGGGTGTCGGTAAGTTACTGCGGCGAAAGAATCTTCTGTTTATCCATGACGCCGCAGACTAACCTTCTGCAATCGCGATTACAAGCAATAAGTATGCCGAAAATGATGGGCGTGCGCGGAGCCGGCGGATCTTAGTCCAGTAGATTACGTTGGCGGGGTTCGCTAGGACAAACTACTGCGCCGGTCAGATCGTGAATTCGTGTCCCAGGTAGACCTCACGTACTTGCTGGTTTGCCAGCACCTCTTCAGGGGTGCCTGCGGCGATAATATGCCCCTCACTGACGATATAGGCCGTTTCACAGATATCCAGCGTTTCGCGCACGTTGTGGTCTGTAATCAGCACGCCAATATTGCGGTCGCGCAGGTGGCGAATAATCTGCTTGATATCGTTTACCGAGATCGGGTCCACTCCGGCAAAGGGTTCATCGAGCAAAACAAATGCGGGATCGGTGGCCAGTGCGCGTGCGATTTCCACGCGACGACGTTCGCCACCGGAGAGGGCCATGCCGGGACTGTCGGCGATATGGGTAATATTGAATTCTTCCAGCAGCGCATCAGCCTGCTGTTGGCGCTGCGCCCGGTTCAGGTCTTTGCGGGTTTGTAGGATGGCCAGAATGTTGTCCCGCACTGACAGGCGTCGAAATACCGAGGCCTCCTGGGGCAGGTAACCGATACCTTTGCGCGCCCGTCCGTGCATGGACAGGTGGGTCATGTCCTCGCTATCGATGAGAACCTGGCCGGCATCGGCGCGTACCAGACCGGCAATCATATAGAAGCACGTGGTTTTGCCGGCACCATTTGGGCCTAGCAGTCCCACGACCTGCCCACTGCTGACGCAGACAGAGACATCTTGTACGACCTTGCGCTTTTTGTACTGTTTGGCGAGATGTAACGCTTTCAGCGTCGGCATATTGTGGTCCTGCAGTGCCGACAACCGGGGATTGGTTGCTCGGCCGAAATTATCTTTGGTGGCCCATGGCAAGTCCGGGAGCCAGGCCGTTTACAGCCCGCGGCTACGAGTCTTCCTGTGTCGCTTGCTGGGGGTCCTGTCCTTTGACATTGCCCTGATCGTTTTGCGGCTGCTGCGGTTCGTTCTGTGGGGTTGCATTGGCTTCGGGCTTCCAGATCATTTCCACCCGGTTTTCCCCGGACTGGCCCTGTGCCTGGATTTGCTCGCTGGCCAGGTCGTAGTCAATGCGCTGCGCGCTCAGGGTGTTGCCATCGCGGTCGACATGGGCATCCCCGGTTAGCAGCAGCTTGTCTGCGTTGATTTTGAACTCAATACGCTTTGCCCGTGCCTTGATCGGTGCCTGGGTCTGCTCGACGGATTGCTGGAAATGGGCGGGTTTGCCGGTCGCAATGACCCGGCTGATTTCACCCTGGTCGTTGCCGTGAACTTCCACCCGGTCTGCGCGGATTTGCAGGGAGCCTTGGGTAATGACCACGTTACCAATGTACACCGACGTGTTGGTGTTGCGGCTCGCCTGGAGCTTTTGTGCCTGAACCTTGACCGGTTGCTGGCGGTCTGTCGGCAGCGCGATGGCGGCCGTTGTCATCAGCGTGGCGATCACGGCCAATGGGAGCAGGAACTTAGTCTGTTTCATAAGTGCTCGTTACCTGGGAGAGAATCTCCACCCGCTCTTTTTTAAGGTCCGCGCGAAGGCCCTTGCCCTGTGTGCGGTTGGAGCCGGTGACAATGTTAACAACTTTGTCGGTCTGCGCGAATTCCCGGTGGGGGAAGATCGTGATTGCCGGTGTGTTCAGTTGGATCCCACCGGGTTCTGGTAGTTCTGTAATGTTTACTTCGCCACTCAGCACCACTCTCTGCCCATTGTTGTGCGCCACCCCGGTCTGCGAAACCGTGAGCCATTTTGGTTGGTCTTCCTGAAAGAAGACGATTCTGGGCATGGTCAGGTCTGCGCGGTCCCTACGCCCGAACTGGTAGAAGCTGATGGCTTCTGCATCCACCCGATAGGCTTGCTTGCCCTCGAGGTTGAAGTGTCGGGTTTTTGCGCCGCGAATCACGAGGTCGGCGGCCTGGTCCTGCTGTTTTGGGGTGGGGCGCTTGCCGAGCAGCTCTCCCGGCTGGCTATCCGTGAACCAGATGGCTGCAGTGACAAGGCCGACGATAATAAACAGCGGTAACCAGGTGCGCATCAGTTGTTTCCGATATAGGGGGCCAGTGCAGCATCAAATGTGCCCTGGGCCTGCATGATGCGGTCGCAAACTTCCCGTACGGCCCCCTCACCACCACGCGCGTCGGTCACCCACACGGCGCGCTCACGCACAGGGGGAGCCGCATTGGGAACGGAAATGGGGCAGCCCACCCGGGTCATGACGAGCAGATCAGGATAGTCGTCGCCGACATACGCGATGTCCTCAAGCCGGCAGCCGTCTTCGGCGAAGATTTCTTCGAGGGCGGCGAATTTGTCCTCCCGCCCCTGGATCAGCTTGCGAATCCCCAGGTCATGCGCGCGGCGCTCAACCACACTGCTGCGGCGACCGGTGATAATCGCAACACCCACCCCGGACTTTTGCAGCATTTTGATGCCATGGCCGTCCAGCGTGTTGAAGGTCTTCAGCTCGTTGCCGCTGTTGTCAAAATACAGGCGGCCATCGGTGAGGACGCCGTCGACGTCCAGCACCAGCCAGCGGATCTTGGCGAGGCGCGCATGCAGCTCTTTTGGTGAAATTTCGGTAGAACTCACTGCTTTGTTTCCCTGTGGGTCAGATAACGCCGGCGCGCAGTATATCGTGCATATGCAAAAGGCCAATCGGATGGTGCTCGTTGTCCTCGACAACCAGCGCGGTAATCTTGTTGTCCTCCATGATACGCAGGGATTCTGCCGCTAGCGTATCGCCAGAAACCGTTTTCGGTCGCCGGCTCATGACTTGCTCCATGGTGGCTTGATCCAGTTCAAACCCCTGGTCAATGACGCGGCGCAAATCGCCGTCGGTGAATACACCCATCAGGGTGCCATCTTTGTCGACGACCGTGGTCATACCGAAGCCTTTGCTGGTCATTTCCAATAGCGCTTGTGAAAGACGGGTGGATGGGGCGACCTGGGGCAGTTCCTCACCGGCGTGCATAACGTCCGACACGCGCAGCAGCAGGCGGCGTCCCAGTGCGCCACCAGGATGTGAAAATGCGAAGTCTTCCGCCGTAAAACCGCGTTTCTCCAGCAGGGCGACTGCCAGGGCGTCGCCCATGACGAGCGTGGCGGTGGTGGATGAAGTGGGCGCCAGGTTGAGGGGGCAGGCCTCGGTGTCCACGGAAATGTCCAGATTGACATCCGCGGACTGCGCCAGCGGCGAGTCTGGCTTGCCAGTCATTGTGATCAGTGGGACACCAAGACGCTTCAATAGGGGCAGCAGGGTGAGTACCTCTGCGGAGCTACCGGAATAGGAAATCGCAATGACTACATCTTCCCGGGTAATCATGCCCAGGTCGCCATGGCTGGCTTCGCCAGGATGTACGAAGAAGCTGGGGGTGCCGGTGCTGGCGAGGGTTGCGGCGATTTTATTGCCGATATGGCCGGATTTGCCCATGCCAGTGACAATGGTGCGGCCCTGGCCTTCCAGGATGAGCTCGCAGGCACGCTTGAAGTCCCCGTTAATGCGTTGCTCAAGGGAGTTGACCGCCTGTGCTTCCATTCGCACAGTGCGCTGCCCCGCCTCGAGAATCGGGTCCTGATTCATACTTTCTCTCTGTCGTTCGGTGATTTTGTTCATTGTTGTCAGCCCTAAGGCTAAAAAAACGCCACTTTGGGCGATAAAGGGACCCCGGCAGTGGAACGCCTGCGACATGCTAACCTCATATATAGAGGATGAATCGCGCGATTGCTCCCGTCTGGTGACCGCGGTAAGCGCTACCCAGCCGAATTGTCGCGTTGTTTGGCGTTGGGCCCCTCTTTTAAGCGCGGTCATGGTATAGTTTGCCGCCGCTGCTGTCAGCTGGACCAGTGTGTGGAAGTTGGGGACGACCGGTACCGAGAGCGGGAAGCTTCTCAAATTAATGCCGACACGACATGCCAAGGGGTGTTGTTCGTGTAGGGGCGTCCAAGGATAGATTCGCGAATGGGAGAGATCAGTGAACTTTTCGGCTTTTTTGACCCGCGGCAACCCGCTGCAAAAATTCCCCCTGGCGCTCGTCGCGCTGCTGCTGGCGCTGTGGTCGCCGTTCAGTAGTGCCTCCCAGAATCCCTATACCCTCATAGAGGGTGTATCCCAGAAGCTTCTGGGGGTGATTCGCGCAAATTCCCAGTATATGAATTCCGATCCGCAGCGTTATTACAGCGCGGTGGATAGCGTTCTCGCCCCGGTAGTGGACTTCAATTTCATTGCCAGAGGCGTTATGGGGCGTCACGTGAAACAGTCCTCTGCCGCTCAGCGTGCGCGCTTCGCGAGTGCTTTCCGCCGCGACCTGGTATCGACCTTTGCCCGCGGTGTCGCGACCTTTGGCGATATGAATGTCCGTGTGGTGAACCCCGGCAGCATGCCGAAGGGGAACCGGGTGAATGTGCTGCAGGAAGTGCGCAGCAAGGAAGGGTTGACCAAGGTGTCGTACACCCTGGTGCGCAACAAGGCGGGTCAATGGAAGTTGATCAACGTGATCCTGAATGGCGTCAATCTCGGCAAGACTTTCCGCAGCCAGTTTGATCAGGCCATGGCGACCCATGGCAATATCGATAAAGTAATTGATAACTGGTCCGCAGCAGAGCGTGTGGCCAACAAAGTAGGATAAGACGTCAATCCACCGTGGACTGGTGCTCATGTACCAGTCCCACGTCTGTCCTTACCTCCGAATTTTCAATTCCAACGATTTTCCCGAATATGCAACCTGAAGAAATTACATCCCTCATTGAAGGGCATATCCCCGATAGCCAGGTAGAAGTCGCCTTTGAAGGTAGTCACCTGCTGGTCACCGTCGTAAGCCCTGCGTTTGAAGGGTTGAGCCGGCTTAAAAAACAGCAGCTGGTTTACGGAGCGCTTGGAGACAAGATTGCGGACGGTACCTTGCACGCGGTTCAGATGCAGACGCTGACGCCCGCCGAAGCAAGCGAGTAGGGTCAACGAAGAAATGGATAAGCTGATTATCGAGGGCGGCCGGCCAATTTCCGGCAACCTGCGTATTTCCGGTGCGAAAAATGCCGCGCTGCCGATTCTTGCCGCGGCGTTGCTGGCCGACGGGCCCGTACATATCCGCAATTTGCCTCACCTGAACGATATCACCACGATGATCACCCTGCTGCGCTGCATGGGTTGCGAGGTGACGATTGATGAGAAGCTGGGGGTCGAGATTGATCCTCGCTCGGTCAATGAACTCACCGCGCCCTATGAGCTGGTGAAAACCATGCGCGCATCGATTCTGGTGCTCGGTCCGCTACTGGCCCGGCACGGGGTTGCCAACGTCTCATTCCCGGGAGGTTGTTCGATCGGTAGCCGTCCGGTGGATATCCACCTGAAAGGGCTGGAGGCGATGGGCGCCGAAATTGAAATTGATGAAGGTTTCATCCGGGCTCGCTCCAATGGCCGCTTGAAGGGCGCAAATATCGTCATGGAGAAGGTGACGGTAGGCGGCACGGAAAACCTGCTGATGGCCGCGGTTTTGGCCGAGGGTACCACCGTGTTGCACAACGCTGCACGCGAACCCGAAATCGTCGACCTGGCCGAGTTCCTGATTGCGATGGGGGCCCAGATCGAGGGGGTTGGTACCGATACCATGCGCGTTCATGGTGTCTCGCGGCTCTCTCCGTGTGCCTTTTCCGTCATGCCTGATCGCATCGAGACCGGCACGTTTCTGGCGGCTGCCGCGGCGGCGCGCGGTAAGGTACGCCTGACCGAGACCCGGGCAGATATCCTCGATGCGGTGCTGCTCAAGTTTGAAGAAGCAGGCGCGCACCTGAGTACCGGTGACAACTGGATTGAGCTGGACATGAAGGGCAATCGCCCCAAGGCGGTCAGTTTCAGGACTGCGCCTTATCCGGCCTTCCCCACCGACATGCAGTCCCAGTTCATGGCCATGAATGCCGTCGCAGAGGGTAAGGGGACCGTGACGGAGACGATTTTTGAAAATCGGCTTATCCAGGTCCACGAGCTCAATCGCATGGGCGCAGATATTCAGCTCGAGGGGAATACCGCGATCGTGACTGGTGTTGAGCGGCTGAAAGGTGCGCCGGTCATGGCGTCTGACCTGCGGGCATCGGCGAGCCTGGTCATTGCGGGCATGGTGGCAGAGGGCACCACGGTCGTGGATCGTATTTACCATATTGACCGCGGCTACGAATGTATCGAAGAAAAACTCCAGCAGTTGGGAGTGGCTATCCGACGCGTTCCCGGCTGACACGCGTGCTCATGATTGCCGGGGTGCCGAGAGAGTGATCGGAGCTCGGTGCCCGGATTCCATTGATTTATAGAGCGCGCTGGATAGGTGCATCCCCGCTAGTAGACTGACACTCAGGAAAATAAAGCGAACACAATGCAGATAACGATTGCGTTGACCAAGGGGCGGATTCTCAAGGAAACCTTGCCGTTGCTGGCAGCGGCAGGGCTCGAGCCTCGCGAAGATATCTCCAAAAGCCGCAAGTTGATCTTCGAAACCAATCAGAAGGATGTGCGCCTGCTGATTTTACGTGGTTCCGATGTGCCGACTTATGTGCAGCATGGTGCGGCAGATCTGGGCGTGGCCGGCAAGGACAACCTGCTGGAGCATCGCACAGACGGCTTGTATGAACCGCTCGATCTCGGTATCGCACGCTGTCGACTCATGACTGCCGGTATCAAAGGGGCCGAATTGCCCCCGGGACGCATCCGGGTGGCGACCAAGTTCGTAGAAAGTGCCCGTCGTCACTACGCCGCCAAGGGGCGTCAGGTGGATATCATCAAGTTGTATGGTGCGATGGAGCTGGCCCCGCTGATGGAGCTTGCCGATGAAATTGTCGATATTGTGGATACGGGCAATACGTTGTTGGCGAACGGCCTTGAGGCGCGTGAAGAGATCGCCGATATCAGCAGCCGGTTAATCGTCAACAAGGCCTCCATGAAAATGAAATATACGCCGATCAACGCGTTGATCGAGCGTCTTGCCACTGCGGTGGCCGGTGACTGAGAGTGTGAATGGGTCTGATGAGTAAGGAAACTGTGCGCCGGCTGGATGCCTCCGGTCCGGACTTTGATCGCCAGCTCGAGGAGCTGCTAGCCTGGGAAGCTGTGGCTGACTCGGGGGTTGAGCAGACCGTGGATGAAATTCTCAGCGCAGTCCGCAGTAATGGGGACGCCGCGGTCATCGAATACACCAACCGTTTTGATCGGCGCAATTTGCGGCAGGCAAGCGATTTTGTCCTGCAGGCAGCGGAACTCCATGCCGCGCTGGAGCGAATACCAGCGGCAGAGCGTGCGGCGCTCGAAGCGGCTGCTGATCGGGTGAAAATCTATCACGAGCATCAACTGCAGGATTCCTGGCAGTACACGGAGCAAGACGGCACTGTGCTCGGGCAAAAGGTCTCGCCGATGGAGCGTGTCGGAATCTATGTGCCCGGTGGGAAAGCCAGTTACCCGTCGTCAGTGCTGATGAATGCCATTCCGGCCAGGGTTGCCGGTGTGGATGTTGTCTCTATGGTGGTGCCCGCACCGGACGGAGAACTGAATGATCTGGTGCTCGCGGCTGCGGCCATTGCCGGGGTTGACCAGGTGTTTACGGTTGGTGGTGCGCAAGCCGTGGCAGCGCTCGCCTACGGAACGGAGACCATTGCCAGGGTCGACAAGATTGTGGGTCCCGGAAACATTTATGTCGCTGCAGCCAAGCGGGCGGTGTTTGGCAGGGTTGCCATCGACATGATTGCCGGGCCGTCTGAGATCCTGGTGATTTGTGATGGTGGTACAGATCCGGATTGGGTTGCCATGGATCTGTTGTCGCAGGCTGAGCATGATGAGCAGGCTCAGTCGATCTTGTTGTGTCCCGACGCGGCTTTTATCGACGCTGTGGTTGACGCGCTTGACCGGCTACTGGCTGAATTGCCGCGGCGTGATATTGCCGCCATCTCGCTGGCGGACCGCGGTGCTGTTGTGAAAGTGGATTCCATTGAGCAGGCCATCGCGGTGTCGAATCGCATCGCGCCGGAACATCTCGAGCTGTCTGTTGAGGATCCCGAGCAATACCTGTCAGAGGTGCGCCATGCCGGTGCCATTTTCATGGGGCGATATACCGCGGAAGCCCTCGGCGATTACTGTGCGGGACCGAACCATGTGTTGCCGACCAGTGGTACTGCGCGTTTCTCTTCTCCGTTAGGGGTGTATGATTTCCAGAAGCGCAGCTCCATCATTCATTGTTCTGCCACTGGCGCGAGTGCCCTGGGAAAAATCGCCAGTGTTCTGGCTCGAGGTGAAGGGCTTGATGCCCACGCACGCTCGGCAGAATACCGGGTCAAGTCCTGACCCGGTGACTGTGCTGGAAGACGCTTAGTCTTCTGCAGGGATGCGTGTCGCCTGCCAGGCGACCGCTCGCCACTCCCCGTCCCGTT
Source organism: Microbulbifer sp. ABF4_148 (assembly GCF_056158985.1). Taxonomy (NCBI): domain Bacteria; kingdom Pseudomonadati; phylum Pseudomonadota; class Gammaproteobacteria; order Cellvibrionales; family Microbulbiferaceae; genus Microbulbifer; species Microbulbifer sp. ABF4_148. The sequence goes on along the minus strand of NZ_JBSWUI010000001.1, from coordinate 3,715,233 downwards.
TGACAAAAGTGCCGGTATTGAAAAAACGCATATCCTGCACATTCTCATCATCACTCTTCGCGACCAGCATAAAAGCGGCGACTGCAGTACCGTCGAACAGGCGAATGTCCATTTGTTCGGCACTGTAGCGCACGCTGCTGGGCTCTTGCGGAGTGGCGGGCATGCCGGAAAGAATGTCCGCCTTGCCGAAGCGCTTGCCCGCTGAGCTGGTATAAATCAGATCTTCTGCCCAGATCCGCTCGTGTTGTGCGCGTTGGTCGGCGCCCGCCAGAAACTGCTCGATCAAAACGCGCAGTTGCTGGAAGTCCATACCTTCATGATCTTCTGCGGTGGCCTGCAGTGAAAAAACTGCTATCAATGCAATGAGGAGTTGCCTCATGATGGATGCCTCAATGGTTGCTTGTTGTTCTAGTCATGCTGGTGATAGCGGGCTCAGGTCTGATGTTGTTCCTTGGGAGGTTCTGACGCTGTCGCTGTCACCGTGCTTTGTTCACCGTTGCGCAAGTAGGTGATCGAAACGCGATCTCCGGGGCGGAGTGTTGCCATCGTGGCCTCTCCCCGCCGCCCGTCAGTGATCGGCTGCCCATCGATATGGGTAATGATATCGCCAGGTCGCAGTCCCGCCTGATGTGCCGGGCCGTCTTTGTAGATGCCGGTCACCGGCACGCCTTGCGAAGAAGACAGTCCAAACGCTCTGGCGACATTGGGATCCGATTCAATGCCCAGCCATCCAGGCACCACTCGCCCATATTCGATCAGATCCTGCATGATCTTCAGGGCAATGTTGGAGGGGATGGCGAAGCTGATTCCCCCGGAATAACCGCTTTGGTTGACCACAGTGGTATTGATGCCCAGTAACCTTCCGCGTGCATCAACCAATGCACCACCGGAGTTCCCTGGGTTGATGGCTGCGTCTGTCTGCAGAAAGTTCTGCAGTGCACTGCCGACGCCCGCGTTGTGCAGGTAGCGGCCGGTGGCGCTGATAATCCCTTGAGTCACTGTCTGACCGACCCCAAAGGGATTGCCAATCGCCAGGACGACGTCGCCCACTCTGGCGAGCTCTGGTTCGCCGACTTCAATGGCGGTGAGCTCGGACAATTCAATTTTCAGTACGGCCAGATCGAAACTCGGGTCTGTACCAACAATTTGTGCCTGGGCTTCGCGCCCGTCAGCGAGCAGCACGGTGATTGCGCGGGCCTGATCAATGACATGGTGGTTGGTCAAAATGTAGCCGTCGCTATTGACGATCACGCCGGAACCGAGGTTGGACTCCATTCTCTCTTTTTGCGGCTGCGGCAGATTCATACTTTCCAGCAGCCGACGAAAAGTCGGATCATTAAAGAGAGGGTTGCGCCGTTGTGGAACTGCGGTGCGGGTATAAATGTTTACTACGGCAGGTCCTGCCAGGTTGACCGCCTCGGCGTATGAGGCCGGTCCACCGGAGTAGGGCGCTGGGGCCTCGCCGTCTCGCAGCTGTGGCAGGGCAAAAAGCAGCAGGGCGGCAACCACGAGTCCGACCAGCGCCGGGGCCACCCAATCATGGAATATTCGGTTCAGGGACACACTCGCCTCCTTATTTCCCCACAGTATACGGCCAAAGGCATGGTTCCCGCTAAAGTCCACCCCTTACCGCATTTTGGGAATGTAGGTCTGGCACGTATAATGTTCCGCTCAAAATTTTCTTCCCCGCGTTTTGATCATTCAAATGGAGAGTTCTATGTCGCTAGTGCGTCCACATGGCAGTGTCGAATTACAGCCCCGTTTCGTATATGACAGTGAGAGGCATCACGCGCTGATGCATGAGGCGGAGACTCTTCCGTCGATTGTGGTCAGTTCTGCCGCCGCGGCGAACGCCGTGATGCTGGGAGCGGGCTACTTCAACCCGCTGCACGGTTACATGAATCTGGCGGACGTGCTGAGTGTCGCAGATAGCCTGCGTACTGCGGATGGCCTGTTCTGGCCGGTTCCGGTGGTCAATATGGTGGAAGATACCAGTGCGATTGAGGGCGCCAGCCGAATTGCCCTGCGTGATCCCAATGTCGAGGGCAACCCCGTCCTGGCCATTATGGATATCGAGGCCATCGAGACGATTTCCGACGAGCAGGTCAATGCGGTAGTGGAGCAGGTCTACGGCACCCTGGATGAAAAGCACCCGGGTGTGGCTACCTTCAAGTCCTCCGGACGCAAGTTGATCTCCGGCCCGATTGAAGTACTCAACTTCAGCTACTTCCAGACAGATTTCCCCGATACCTTCCGTACAGCGGTAGAAATTCGTAACGAATTCACCGAGCGCGGTTGGAACAAGGTTGTTGCGTTCCAGACCCGCAACCCTATGCACCGTGCTCACGAAGAACTGTGCAAGATGGCGCTCGACGGCGTGGATGCGGATGGTGTTCTGATCCACATGTTGCTGGGTCAGCTGAAGCCGGGAGATATCCCCGCACCGGTGCGCGATGCGGCGATTCGCAAAATGGTAGAGCTGTACTTCCCGGCCAACACCGTGATGGTGACCGGCTATGGTTTTGACATGTTGTATGCCGGGCCGCGCGAAGCCGTGTTGCACGCGGTATTCCGCCAGAACTGTGGCTGCAGCCACCTGATCGTTGGGCGTGATCACGCTGGCGTTGGTGACTACTACGGTGCGTTCGACGCGCAGACTATCTTCGACGACAAAGTGCCGGAAGGTGCGCTGGAGATTGAAATCTTCCGTGCGGACCACACCGCCTACTCGAAGAAGCTGAACAAGGTGGTCATGATGCGCGACGTGCCGGATCACAGCAAAGAGGACTTTATCCTGCTGTCCGGTACCAAGGTGCGCGAAATGCTGGGAGATGGTATTGCGCCGCCTCCGGAGTTCTCTCGTCCTGAAGTGGCTCAGATCCTGATGGATTACTATCAGTCTCTGTAAGCAAAAGGCAGTGGGTGACGGCGCGTTTTGGCATTCGGGTGGCCCGATTCGAAGCGCGCTAACACCATAAAAAAAAGGGCAGGATTTTCCTGTCCTTTTTTATTTGGGGATGGGGTAGCTCTAGCGGCCGGCAGTGCCTTCCGGTTTTTCCGCGGTTTCTTTGTCGAGACCGAAATCTTCCGCCAGGGTACCTTTGGCTCCTGGCTCTTTGGGCGCCCAATCCCGGGGAGGCTCTACCGGTTTCAGGTTGGGTTCGCTCTTGCCCAGTTGGTTGCTGCCGGCCTCCAGCATTTGCCGGCCAATGTCGTGGCTGGATAGCCGGATTGCGCTGTTCGACAGGTACTCGTGAACCTCTTTATAGCTCTCCGTCAGGTTGTGAACGAGCTGTGAAGTCTGGTCAAAGTGCTGATTGACCTGCTGCTGAAAATCTTCGAGCTTGTCATTCGCTTCATGCAGGCGCTGCTCGAGTTCTTCTGTGCGATCTTCGCCAGTTCGAGAGCGGCTGGCGATGAATGCCAGGAGGGCGCCTACAGCCAGGCCGGCGAGGCCTACCAGAATCAGTACCGATGTAGAGTGCAAAACAACTATCTCCTCAACTTGTCTGTGGTCGCAGCCACGATCGAAGGGGTCCAGTATACGCGATTCCGCGGCCAGCGGTAGAAAAGTGGCGAGCCAGTCACGCTGCGCCTTCTGGCGATATTTGGTAAAGTGGCGCCCCTTGTCACCTTTACCCCAAATTGAGTTCTCCTCTAATTGAGTATGTCTCTTTCGTCCAAACACCCCCTGTCGCCCAGGGAGCGCTATCAGCGAGACCTGCAGCGTCCCGATTTTGTTGCCGATTCCGCGCAGGCGGCCGCGGTGGAAGAGCTGCACGACCTCTATCTGCGTCTGCAGCAGGCCGATGAACGGGTCGGGTTAGGCGAGCGCGTGCGACGCTGGTTCGGTGGCACGCCGGCCCCGGAGTGTGGCTTGTATTTCTGGGGTGGGGTAGGGCGCGGCAAGACCTACCTGATGGATGCGTTTTATGAGTCGCTGCCTTTTCCTGAGAAGCAGCGGACGCACTTTCATCGCTTTATGCGTGACGTGCATCGGCAGCTGAAATCGCTGGCGGGAGAGAAGAACCCGCTGGAAGAGGTGGCTGCGCGGGTTGCCAAACGCGCGCGGGTCCTGTGTTTTGACGAGTTTTTTGTCTCCGATATCACTGATGCCATGATCCTGGCCAATCTGCTCGATGGCCTGTTTCGCCGGGGGGTCACCCTGGTAGCGACGTCTAATATCCAGCCAGATGGGCTCTATCGGGATGGTTTGCAGCGCGCCCGCTTCCTGCCGGCCATCGATCTGCTGAAAAAGCATACCAAGGTGCTCAACGTCGATGGGGGGACTGACTATCGGTTGCGTGCGCTCGAATCTGCCGAGCTGTATCACAGTCCATTGGATGCCGAGGCGAATGCGAGCCTGGAGCGCAGTTTCCGCAGTTTGATGGTGGAAGGCTGCGAGATCCATGAGCAGGTGGCGCTGGATATCGAGGGTCGAACGATCACAGCCCTCAAAGAGGCAGATGACGTTGCCTGGTTCAGCTTTGCCGAGCTTTGTGATGGCCCCCGGTCGCAGAACGACTATATCGAGCTGGCGCGCGAGTACCACACCGTGTTGCTGGCGGATGTGCCCTGTTTTGATGGTCGGATGGATAACCAGGCGCGTCGCTTTATCAATCTGGTAGACGAATTCTATGACCGTTGCGTCAAGCTGGTTATCTCCGCGGAGGCCCCCGCAGAGGACCTCTATAATGGTGCAAGACTGCATTTTGAGTTTCAGCGTACTGTGAGTCGCCTTCTGGAGATGCAGTCGAGGGAGTATCTGGCGCGACCGCACCGGCCCGAGTAGTGTGACCAGGCCCAGCATGGAGGGCGCGCAGAGCGTGGATTTTGGGGTTATTGGGTGAGGTTAAAAACTGTCCAGATAATCCTTGAAATGCCACCAGCGCTTATGTAGTATTCGCGCTCTTTTCGTGGGACGGCTCCTAATTCCGGGGGCCTCAAACAGGTGTTTATAACATGAAGACATACAGTGCCAAGCCAGAAGCGGTAACCCGCGACTGGTACATTGTCGACGCTGCGGACAAGACTCTCGGACGGATTTCCGCCGAGATCGCTACCCGTCTGCGCGGCAAGCACAAGCCTGAATACACGCCCCACGTGGACACTGGCGATTACATCATCGTAATCAATGCTGAGAAGGTCCGCGTGACCGGCAATAAGGCCAAGGACAAGATCTACCACAGCCACTCTGGCTACCCTGGTGGTCTGAAGTCCATCAGCTTTGAAAAGCTGATTGAGAAAGCTCCAGAGCGCACTATCCAGAGCGCGGTCAAGGGCATGCTGCCCAAAGGTCCGCTGGGTCGTGCAATGTTCAAGAAGCTGAAGGTATACAGCGGCAGCGAACATCCTCATGCGGCGCAGCAGCCGATTGAACTGTCGATCTAAGGGGAAGCATTCTCATGGCAACTACACAATATTACGGAACAGGCCGTCGTAAGACCTCCACCGCTCGAGTATTCCTCGTGCCGGGCGAAGGCAAGATCACTGTAAACGGTCGTTCTCTGGACGAATACTTCGGTCGCCAGGTTGCTCGCATGATCGTGCGCCAGCCGCTGGAGAAGGTCGACCTGGTCGAGAAATTCGACATCAATGTCACTGTTAAAGGTGGTGGTTCGTTTGGTCAGGCGGGTGCGATCCGTCACGGCCTGACCCGCGCCCTGATGCAGTATGACGAAGCGCTGCGCCAGCCGCTGCGTGCTGAAGGTTACGTTACTCGCGACGCCCGTGCGGTGGAGCGGAAGAAAGTCGGTCTGCGCAAAGCGCGTAAGAAGCCGCAGTTCTCCAAGCGTTAATCTTTTCCAAACCCGGCTTCAGGCCGGGTTTTTTCTTTCTGCAGTTTGCGCTGGCCCTGTGGCTCGCCGCTGCCCCTATTCGCCACTTCTGGTTACTTTGTCGCCGTTTTGCGTGGTATTCCCGCGGTACACCCCCGGATAGGGCCTGTGACCGCCTTGTATCAAAATGGCATTTTCTTTAACATTGCGCGGATTTGTATCCGCTTGATTTTTGGGGTTAATCCGGCCGGCCAAGCCGTCGTGCTGGATTTGATTAATAGCCCGTAGCAAACAGCTTTTTTGGGTTTGGGCCAGCGAGTACCTCGCTGTGATGGGAGAAAAACGTCATGAGTGATGACGGTGTAAACGTAGGTCGCCGCCGCTTCCTCACTGCCGCCACGACTGTGGTAGGTGGTGCCGGGGCAGTCGGTGTTGCCGTACCTTTTGTAAAATCCTGGAATCCGAGTGCCAAGGCCAAGGCCGCCGGTGCTCCGGTCAAGTACAACGTGGGCAAGCTGGAACCGGGCCAGATGGTCACCGTAGAGTGGCGTGGCAAGCCGGTGTACGTTGTGCGTCGCACGGAAGAAGTGCTGCAAAACCTCGAGAAGACGGCGCCAATGCTGCGCGACCCCAACTCCGAGGAGTCATCCCAGCCCGATTACGTAAACCCGCAGAATCGCGCGATCAAGCCGCAGTTGCTGGTCCTGGTCGGACTTTGTACGCACCTGGGTTGTGCGCCGATGTATCGTCCGGAGGTCGGTGCCACTGACCTGGGTGGTGCGGACTGGCTGGGTGGCTTCTTCTGCCCCTGCCATGGTTCCAAGTTTGACCTGGCTGGACGCGTGTTCCAGGGCGTTCCCGCTCCCCTGAACCTCGAGGTCCCGCCTTACTCCTATGAGAGTGACGATGTGATCGTGATCGGTGTTGACCAGGAGGGCAGAGCATGAAGTGGCTGACAGCATTGGGGGACTGGGTCGATCATCGCCTGCCGATCTATCGCGCCTGGGATACCCACATGGGCAAGTATTACGCGCCCAAGAACTTTAACCTCTGGTACTTCTTCGGCGTGCTGTCGATGATCGTGCTGGTTAACCAGCTGCTGACCGGTATCTGGCTGGTCATGAGCTACACCCCGTCCGCTGAGGCCGCATTCGCCTCCGTCGAGTACATCATGCGCGACGTCGAGATGGGCTGGCTGATTCGCTACCTGCATTCCACCGGCGCCTCCGCTTTCTTCGTGGTGGTCTACCTGCACATGTTCCGTGGCCTGATGTATGGCTCCTACAAGCCGCCGCGTGAGCTGGTGTGGATCTTCGGTATGTGTATCTACCTGGTGCTGATGGCTGAGGCCTTTATGGGCTATGTACTGCCATGGGGCCAGATGTCCTACTGGGGTGCCCAGGTGATTGTATCCCTGTTCGGTGCGATCCCGGTGGTCGGCGAGGACCTGGTACAGTGGATTCGTGGTGACTACCTGATCTCGGGCATTACCCTGACGCGCTTCTTCTCCCTGCACGTCATTGCTTTGCCGCTGGTGCTGGTATTGCTTGTTGTCCTGCACATTCTTGCGCTGCACGAAGTGGGCTCTAACAACCCCGACGGCATCGAGATCAAGAAGAACAAGGACGAGAATGGTATCCCGCGTGACGGTGTGCCCTTCCACCCGTACTACACCGTGCACGATCTGGTCGGCATCGCGGTGTTCCTGTTTATCTTCTGTGTCGTGGTGTTCTTCTTCCCGGAAATGGGTGGATTCTTCCTGGAGTACGCCAACTTTGAAGAGGCGAACCCGCTGAAGACCCCGCCGCATATTGCGCCGGTCTGGTACTTCACGCCGTTCTACGCGATCCTGCGTGCGGTCACCATGGATATCGGTCCGCTGACCGCGAAATTCCTTGGTCTGGTGGCGATGGGTGCCGCGATTGCGATTCTGTTTGTGCTGCCGTGGCTGGACAAGAGTCCGGTGCGTTCCATTCGCTACAAAGGTTGGATGCCCAAGGCTCTGTTGATGGTGTTTGCAGCGATGTTCATCATCCTGGGTTACCTGGGTGTGAAGTCCCCGACCCCTGCACGCAACTTCCTGGCGCAGGTAGGCACGCTGTTCTACTTCGCTTACTTCTTCACCATGCCGATCTGGACCAATCCGCAAGAGCGTAAAGGCCTGCTGTCCTGGATCGTCAGTGCCGTGTTTGGCGTACTGTTCCTGTGGATGGCGGTTGAAAATTGGTCTGCCAGTACCGCAGTAGGCATCATGAGCCTGGTATTTGCCGCGTTCTTCGCCGCTGTGCCGTGGCTGACCAGCCGTGACACTGTGTATCCGGTACCCGAGCGTGTCACCAGCCCGTCCGGTGGTAAGACGTTTGGATTCCTGTTTGGTGGTCTGGTGGTTGTCGGTCTGCTGACCTTCCTGCCGATCAAGGCGGTCGGTGCCGAAGTTGATGTTGAGCTCGATCACATCAACATCGACCTGGAAGACAAGGCTTCCCTGCAACGCGGCGCCAAGTACTTCGTCAACTATTGCATGGGTTGTCACAGTGCGAACTTCTCCCGTTGGGAGCGAGTCGCGACTGATCTGGAGATTCCGCCAGAGCTGATGACCGAGCACCTGGTATTGGGCGACGCCAAAATCGGCAATCTGATGGAAATTTCCATGCGCCCGGACGATTCCAAGGTTTGGTTTGGCGCAGCGCCGCCCGATCTGACCCTGGTTGCGCGCTCCCGTTCCCCAGAATGGCTCTACACTTACCTGCGCAGCTTTTACCGTGACGATTCCCGTCCGGTAGGCGTCAACAACAAAGTGTTCCCGAACGTCGGCATGCCGCACGTATTGATGGAGCTGCAGGGGCTGCCAGAATGTGCGCCCGGTCCGAAGCGTGAGCACGGACAGGTGGTACGTGATGAGCTGGGCAACCCGATTATGGATGCCGACTGTGGCAGCCTGCAGGTTGGTGACGTTAAAGGTTCGATGAACGAAGCCGAGTTCGATCAGGCGGTCTTTGACCTGGTCAACTTCATGGAATATATCGCAGAGCCAATGGCTCTGGAGCGCAAGCGTCTGGGCTTCTATGTTCTCGCCTTTATTGTGGTGTTCTTCCTGTTCGCGTGGTTGCTGAACCGCGAATACTGGAAAGATATTCATCACTGATCGAGGGTTTGGTCGCCTCAGGTGACCGCGCCCTTCGGGCAATATCGAGATGGGCGGTGGGGTTTCTCTGCCGCCCATTACTTTTTCTGAATTGATGGCTGGCGCAATGCTGGCAACTAGTTTGAGGTAGTTTCACATGGGTGTGCCGACGAACAAGCGCTCCTCAATGACCTTCTTCTCCGATGGTCGTAGTCACCTGAGTCACCGTGTGCGGATCGTACTGGCGGAGAAAGGTGTTTCCGTAGAAATCATTGACGTCGACCCGGATGACAAGCCCGCGGAGCTTGCCGACCTCAACCCCTACAATTCCCTGCCAACTCTGGTGGACCGTGATCTGGTGCTGTTTGAAACCAAGGTCATGATGGAGTATCTGGATGAGCGTTTCCCGCATCCGCCGCTTCTGCCGGTGTACCCGGTAGCTCGCGCGCAGAGCCGCCAGATCATGCATCGTATCGAGCGCGACTGGTGTCCGCTGGTCGACAAGATTCTTGCAGGCGGTAAAGACGTGGCGGCAGCACGCAAGGATCTGCGTGACAGTTTCGTCGGCATTGCGCCAATGTTTACGGATTTGCCTTACTTCTTTAACGAAGAGTTCTCGCTGGTAGATTGCTGTATGGCGCCGTTGTTGTGGCGCTTGGAGCAGTTCGAGATCAGCCTGCCGAAAACCAAACAAGCCAAGCCGCTGCTGGATTACATGGATCGCCTGTTTACTCGCGAAGCCTTCCAGCAGAGTTTGACCGAGTACGAACGCGAAATGCGTTGAGGTGACCGTTGACTAAGCCGGCCATGACTTCCAGTCGCCCCTACCTGTTAAGGGCGTTCTACGAGTGGATCAGCGACAATCGCTGCACGCCCTATATTCTGGTGGATACTCATTTGCCGGGTGTGCTGGTGCCCCAGCAGCATGTCAATGAAGATGGCCAGATCGTGCTGAATATTTCTGAGTCAGCCGTTGTGGGATTGCAGATGGATAACTATGCCATCCGCTTCAACGCCCGCTTCGGTGGCGTGCCGACGGATATCCAGGTTCCTGTTGGCGCCGTTGTGGGTATTTATGCGCGTGAAAATGGTCAGGGAATGGTTTTTGAGGCAGAGGAAACTCCCGAGCCACCAGACCCCACTCCGCCGATCAGTCTCGGTAAGAAATCTGCGAAAAAACCCTCGCTACGTGTCGTTAAATAGTGACCTCTCCCCGGGCGTGCGCGTGACGCCCTGTCCGGGGAGTGTTGTCTCCTGTTGTTCCTTTCTGGCCGATTGCGCCTAGTTGCAAGCACTCCCCGGTATGCGCGCAATTCCCCCCTGGTTGAGAAATTTTTTGCTGCCGTTGCTGGCCTGTTTGATCGCGGCTGAGATGAGCCTGGGGTTGGTCCGCGCGCCTTTTCCCGGTAGTGACAGTTTCGCGGCGCTGTCATTGTTGGCCGCACTGTGCCTTGGGCTGTACTTCAAAGCCAGTCGTATTGCCCTGACCGCGGTGGCAGTGGCAGCAGGTTTTGGATTGCTGACCTATCTTTCTCCACCCAACCTCGAGTGGTATCAGTCATTTGGTAGCGCGCTCGCGCTGGTGATGATTGCCGCCGTCAATACCACGGCTGATCGAAGTCTGTTCACCGGAGCTGGCGCATTGACTGTGCTGTTCATATGCGGTGCTTTCGGGCTGCTGGCTTGGGGAGAGCAGCATTGGGCTGGGCCTGCGGTGTATGTGAACTTACCTCCGCTTGGATCGCTGAGCCTGACTGAAGATTGGTCCGTTCGGCTGGACGAGCTGCTCATGGGGCTGGGCGTTTTGTGGTCTGCGCATATTGCGTGGAGTCGCAGTGATGTCATCAGTGCTGGCTTGTTGGGCTGTTGCGTACTGCTGCTGGGGTTTGCTTTTGGCCACCTGTCTGCGCTACTGACCGCGAATATCCTGGGTGGGTTGCTATTTATGCTCGGGTTAAGCGCGGCTTACGATCTCGCGTTTATTGATGAGTTGACGGGGATCCCTTCCAGGCGGGCATACAGTCGACATTTGCTGACACTCGGAAGGCGATTTTCGATGGCGGTTGTCGACATCGATCACTTCAAACGGCTCAACGACCGGTATGGGCATCCTGTGGGCGACCAGGCGCTGCGCATGGTGGCGGCCAGAATTCATCGTGTTGCGGTTAGTGCCGGCGCGCGGGCTTTTCGATACGGCGGAGAAGAATTTGTCGTGGTCGCGAGTGGGCGCAGAGCGGACCGTTTGCCCGAGGCGATGGAGCGCTTGCGCCGCGACATCGCCTCCGGACCACTGACGCTGCGCGACACGCAGCGATCCGGCAGGGCGTTGCGCGGTGCAGGCAAGCGCAAGCAGTCTGTCGGGGTCACCGTCAGCGTGGGTATCGCGCAGCGCTCATCCGCCCGTAAGAATGCGCCGGGAGTGCTCGCAGCGGCAGACAAAGCGTTGTACCAGGCCAAGCGTGCAGGGCGAAATCGCGTCGTCAGCGCGGGCTAAGATCAATTTAGACGCAAAATTTGGCGTCTTATTTCGGTTTGGCATTGGTTATTGAGCGCGTTGCCCCCGATACTGCTAGCAGTACAGTGAAGGGAGATATCGCGTGCGAATTTTGAGTCATACCCTCGGAATCCTGACTAACCCTGACAAGGAGTGGGAAGCCATCCGTGCTGACAAACACTCTTTCGCTCAGGTGTTTCTCAGCCACGTGCCGTTTCTGGCGCTGATCCCCACGCTGAGCCTGTATTTTGGTGTCACGCGAGTGGGCTTCGCAGTCGGCGATAATGTAGCCAAATTGACCCCCACCAGTGCCGGCGCACTGGCAGTCGTCACCTACGTATCACTACTTATTGGCGTCTATTTATTCGGTGAATTTATCAACTGGATGGCGAAGACCTACAAGGTCGAAGGGGATGACGACACGCGCCATTACGAAGGGACCGCGCTGGCAGTTTTTGTCACCACGCCAATTTTCCTGGTGGGCTTTATCGGGCTGTATCCGAATCTCTGGTTGAACGCGGCAGTGACGATGCTGGCGGCGTGTTACTCGATTTATCTCGTGTTCGAAGGGATTCCGATCCTGATGAATATGAACAAAGAGCGCGCTTTTATGTACGCCGTATCGGTGGTGACCGTTGGTCTCGTGTTATTGGTGACCGTCAGGATTGGTTCGGTGATTCTCTGGAGTATGGGCATAGGGCCGGTATACCAGAGTTAATAACGCAAACCCGTTTTGCGATACAAAAAAGGCCGGCTAAATAGCCGGCCTTTTTTGTATCGCGCGTGTGGCTTTCTGTCGCCATCAGCCGGTCACGGCGTCAGCCTCCGGCTCCCCGACGCTGGTGCCACTGGCAGCAGTGCCCGATGGAATTGGTGGCATCGGGCAGTCGAGGCAGTCAGCGATTGCACGCAGGAGCTCAAGCTCCTCTGCCTCGATGACGCCATCATGTGCCATGGTTGCTGCCATCGCCTTCAGCAGCGCGGGTTTCTGTAGAGGCTGCAGGGACGCGGCGACGGCTGTCGCCTTGTCCATCCTCGGCAGGGTGACTTCAGTCTGCGAGGGTAGGGGGACTTTGCCTAGATTGGCTTTTGCCAGACCGGCTTCAAACGCTTGATTCGCTGCCAGATATTCCCGGTTGCCGGCATAGGCCATGGCGGCCAACAATAAGGCAATCGCACTATCTCGCGCGCTCTTGCGGTAAGCATTGACCTGGCGGTGGTCCCGGGGCTCCAGCGCGTGCATGAGAACCCGATACAAAGACCATTCCCAGATCTCCACTGTGCCACTACAGCGCAGCAGTTTGATGAGGTTGCGTTTGAACACCTGATATTGCTGTGTCGCCAGGGATTTCAGCGCGGGCACACAAAGATCGATGAGTGCCAGTCGTGCCGCTCGTGGCATCCCCGCGAAATGAGGTTCAAGTCTCGTCATCTCTCGAATGACACCCGGGTGGGCATTCGCCTGGAGGAGCTCACGTTGTGCGAGTCGCTGGCTTTTGCTGGCATCGAGCAGCAGGCTATAGACGATTGCGCGGGCAGAAAACGGATCGTGCGCGGCCTCCCTCAGGGGGGCGGGTACGGCGGTCAGTAGCTTGCGTCCACAAGCGATGTGTTTCCTGTCTGGACTGGCGATACTGTTGTCCACGTGCGCTATCACATCGTCCAGGGTAGAGCCGCCAACGATACCTATGACCTGCTCTGCGGCAGCGTGCGCCATGCCGGGCTGCGCTGTGGACAGGCGCTCGGGGGTGGGGAAATAGCCGTTCCAATCCGGATCCAGTCGGCGGATGCGCTGATCGAGTGGTGGATGTGTGGCAAACAGATTGGTGAATGACTTGCGCAGGCCGCTAGCGAAGTACATGTGGCTGAATTCGGATGCCTGGGGCGCATGAAACGAGGAGCCGTAGGCGTGGCCGCCGATCTTCTTGAGTGCCCCGGCGATCCCGGATTGATCACGGGTGAACTGCACGGCCGAGGCATCCGCCAGATACTCCCGTTGACGGCTAACGGCAGACTTGATCAGGTTGCCAAAAAATGTACCGGTATAGCCCAATACCATCAGCCCGCCGCCGATGCCGAGCAGAGCGGCCCTGCCGCGGTTATCTCGTCCACTGCTGAACTGGCTGCCGCGCAGCAGCCAGTAGCCGATCATGCCGATAATCAGGATGCCATGGAGGAGGCCGACAATGCGGATATTGAGGCGCATGTCGCCGTTGAATATATGGCTGAACTCATGTGCGACAACCCCTTGCAGCTCGTCGCGCGTCAGGTGCTCGACCGCGCCGCGAGTCAGCCCGACAACGGCATCGCTGGAGTGGTAGCCTGCGGCAAAAGCATTGATGGCGTCGTCTTCGATCAGATACACATCGGGTACCGGCGTACCCGAGGCAATTGCCATTTCCTCCACCACGTTGAGAGCGCGTTCTTCTGCGGCACTCTGGGGTGACAGGTTGATTTTGCGCCCACCGAGAGACTCGGCGACGACACGGCCGCCTGCAGACAGCTGGTTGAGCTTGTAAAGGCTGCCCAGCGCGATCGTACCGACGATGGCGCCGGCGATCGTGGCGATGGTGTCCCAGCCCAGCAGTGTGCCAATGGCGGCAACGTCAAAGGGCTGTCCTGACGAGTAGGCCGTCAACAATCCGGCCAGCAGCACAGTGACGATAACGAGCAGGCAGATGGCGAAAGCGAAGAGTCCTACCAGCGCCGCACTGTTTCGGCGGGCCTTGTCCTGATACTCGAAAAAGTTCATTTAAAACTCTACGCGAGGCGCAGACTGGATAATTTCGGAATCTGCGAATTCGAGCAGCTTGCCGTGGTCCCGGTGACCAAAGAACCCGGCAAAGAAGACCGGCGGGAAGCTCTGCTTGTAAATGTTGTACGCCATCACCGAGTCATTGAACGCCTGGCGGGCAAAGGCCACCTTGTTTTCTGTGCTGGTCAGCTCTTCGGTCAGCTGCATCATATTCTGGTTGGCTTTCAGATCCGGATAAGCCTCCATGACGACATTGAGGCGACCCAGCGCGCTGCTCAGCAGTCCCTCGGCCTTGCCCAAATCTTCAATGGCACCCGCATTTCCCGGATTCGCCGCGGCATTGCGCAGTCCACTGAGTGCCGAATTACGTGCTGAAATGACGGACTCCAGAGTTTCCCGTTCATGTTTCAGGTAGCCTCGGGCAGTTTCCACCAGATTGGGGATCAGGTCGTAACGGCGTTTTAGTTGTACCTCAATTTGTGCAAACGCGTTCTCATAGCGATTCTTCAGAGAGACGAGCTTGTTGTAGATGCCTACGACGTAGAACAACGCTGCGGCAATGGCGATCAGCCAAATGATGCTGGAGACTTCCATTCGATACTCCTGTTCCGATGCTTATTGTTGATTTCCATGCCTTGGATAGTAGCACGTCATCATCAAATAAAAATTATCACCGGAATATCGCTCCGCATTCCCACGACCAAGGGGGGATGGAAGTTGCCGCCGGAGGATTATTATAATGAGCCCCAAATTTGTACTGGCCCCCACCCGAGGTAGCCAGGTAACTGATAGTGGAGCACCGAGAATGAGCGATGTGAAAGATCCAGTGGTGATTGTTGGTATGGCCCGTACCCCAATGGGGGCGATGCAGGGAGCACTTTCGTCTATGCCTGCTCCGGACCTGGGCGCGGTGGCGATTCGTGCAGCACTGGAAGACGCCGGTGTTTCCGCTGAGGATGTCAATGAAGTGCTGATGGGGTGCGTATTGCCCGCCGGTGTTGGCCAGGCGCCGGCAAGACAGGCTGCGATTGGCGCAGGGGTGCCCTTGGGTACGCCGACCGCGACCGTCAATAAGGTCTGCGGGTCAGGTATGAAGACCATGATGATGGCGAGGGATGCGCTCCTTGCGGGCGACGTCGATGTGGTGGTCGCCGGCGGTATGGAGAGCATGAGCAACGCACCGTATATGCTGCCAAAAGCCCGCAGTGGCATGCGTCTGGGACACGGCAAGACCCTCGACCATATGTTCACTGATGGCCTGGAAAATGCCTACGACGGCCAGCTGATGGGCAACTTCGCTGAATGCACGGCCGACAAGTACGCCTTCACCCGCGAAGAGCAGGATAACTTTGCCCTGGAATCACTGGCGCGTGCCAGCAAGGCCATTGAGGAGGGCGCTTTTGCCCGTGAGATTGCCCCGGTCACTATCTCGAGCCGTCGCGGTGATCAGGTGGTGGATACCGACGAAGGGCCCGGCAGTGCGCGCCCTGACAAGATTCCCCAGCTCAAACCCGCTTTTCGCAAAGACGGTACCGTTACCGCGGCCAACGCCAGCTCCATCTCTGATGGCGCGGCGGCGCTGGTTCTGATGCGCGAAAGTGAAGCGAAGGCCCGCGGTCTCGAGCCGTTGGCGTTTTTGCGCGGGCAGACCCAGTTCGCGCATGAGCCGGAGTGGTTTACTACGGCCCCGGTAGGCGCGATGCAGAAGCTGCTCGAGCGTACCGGCTGGAGCGTGGACGATGTAGATCTGTTCGAGATCAATGAGGCGTTCGCGGTGGTCACGATGGCAGCGATGCGCGAGCTGGGTCTGCCGCACGAGAAGGTCAACGTCAATGGTGGGGCCTGCGCGTTGGGGCATCCGCTGGGCGCCAGCGGAGCCCGGATTATCGTTACCCTGCTCGGCGCCTTGCAGCGTCGCGGCCTGAAAAAAGGCGTGGCCAGCCTGTGTATTGGTGGCGGCGAGGCTACCGCGGTGGCGCTGGAACTGGCGTAGTGCCGATGCCCAGCTGTGGCAACTGCTGAATAAAAAACGGAGGCAATGCCTCCGTTTTTTTATGCCATGAGAAAGGGCGATGTCAGCTTCAGTCGATGTACTCGACAGCCTTGACCACTTTCTGAACTCCGCCGATGCTGCGCGTGGCATCCGCTGCACGCTCTGCCTCTCCGCGGGTCAGCAGGCCCATCAGGTAGACCACACCATTTTCCGTCACCACATTGATTCGACCGCTGTCGATCTCTTTGTTGGCCATCAGGGTCGTACGTACTTTCGTGCTCAACCAGGCATCACTGCTGCTCGCCAGCAGGGTGACATTGCCACGCACCTGAATTTCGTTGTACACCTGGCGCACATTCAACACGTTTTGGGCAGTGCGACCTGCGAGCAGGCGCAGATCATTGTCGGTGACCTGCCCGGTTAGCAGCACAACACCGTTAAACACGTTGACATTGATATTGGCCGCCTTCAGGTCGGGGTGCGCCTTATTGATATTTACCTTGGTGACTGTCTCGATTTTCTGATCATCGATATAAGTACCAAAGCTGCGCTTGCCGGGGTCCTGTTGAATCGGGCCGTCAGATGTAGCTTCCATGACTGTGGCACAGCCAGAAAGAGCGAAGACCGCTGTAAACAGGGCGCTGATTGCCCAGCGCGTTTTCAGTTGGCTTGTTTTCATCAGTTATTCCTCGTAACCGCCAAACAGACTGCTGTCTATCAGGTCGCAAAGACAAAAAATGGTCAGCATATGGACCTGGTGCACCTCTGCTGCGACTTCAGATGGCACACGGAGTTCAATATCGTGGGTATCGAGCAGGGCTGCGCAATCACCACCGTCTCCACCGGTGAGTGCCAGGATGCCCATATCGCGATCTCGCGCAGCGCGCATTGCCTGCACCAGATTGGAGTCGTTGCCGTCGTTGGAGACAATTACCAGCAGGTCTCCCGGTTGCCCGAGTGCACGCACAGAGCGCGCAAATGACTCGGCCCGGCCGTGATTGCGTGCAACGGTGCTGAGCGAAACGGCATCACCATTGATGGCGATGGCGGGCAGCCCGGGTCGCTCTCGTTCAAAACCGCCCACCAGTTGGGCGCAAAAACTCTGGGCGAGAGCACCGCTGACGCCATTGCCACACAGGAGTAACTTGTTTTCACCCAGCAGGGAGTGCACCACCATTTCACTGGCTTCGGCAATCAGGGGGGCCAGAATCTCACCGGCGTTCATGGTGGCTTCGAGGCTGCGGTGAAACAGGGTAACTACACGTTGCTCCATGAATCCTTTGTTCCATTGGCGTTCATCTGCGGTGGGAGAGGCAGAATGAACAAAGTCGATTTTCCGTCATTATGTATTGTTGCGGCGCCAATGTCCCGACGTAAGTCGTACTCAGTGCCTGAGCAAACAGGTCAGCAGAAGGCGTCGCGAATCCAGGTGATATTGTCCGGGGTGCCATCAATGGCGATCACGTCAAAGCGACACGGACAGTCCAGCTTGCGCTGCAGGAGGTAAGTCTCGGCCGTACGCTGCAGCTTTCGTTGCTTGCGGAAATCCACGGAAGCACCGGCACCGCCAAATTGGCTGTTGCGACGGTAGCGGACCTCGACAAATACCAGCACATCCCCGTGTTGGACGATCAGATCGATCTCGCCAAAACGGCTACGGTAGTTGCGTTCGAGAAGTTGGCAGCCGACTGCCTGCAGGTAGTCGGCTGCGGCTTGCTCCATCTTCTGGCCGGTCTCTCCCGTGACCGCCACAGCAGGCCCTAGAGCGCCTGCTCGACGGCGCCTGCCGGGCGTTCCTGCGAAACGATCGCTGGAGCCGGCACGCTGGTGACCGGGCGCGGAGTGCCCTGCTCGATCTGCGCCCAGATCTGCTCGCGGATGATGCGGCCATCGGGGCTGAGGCTCAGGGCGCCGGTCAGGCCATAGACCTTTTGCTGCGGAAACTGGCGCAGCATGGGCAAGCGCGGATACAGGCGGAAAGCGTCGGCGCCCAGGGCGTAGAGGCGGCTGAAGGCCGCACTCGGTGCCGCCATTTTTTCGATCGCTACCTTGGTTTCGTTGCTGCGCTCGAACAGCCATGGCAATGCTGTAAAGCGAACCCCGTTCAGATCCCCGTCCCGGCGCGGGTTAATCCGTCCCTCGAAGATATGTGAGGCGGCAAAGACGGGCAGGTCAGCGGCGTAGAAGTAGGTCATCATCGGGTTGATCTGGCGGGCCTGTTGCGGCTTGGCCAGCAGGAACACCATATCCACATCGCCGCGACGGCGGGGGGTGAATTCCAGTGAGGAGGCGATCTTGCGGCGCAGCGTGGCCTCGCGGGCCTTGCTGTCAGAAATCAGCAGAGCCTCACTCATCAACTGCGAGAAATTACTGCGGTCCTGGAAGGTCTGTTTTTTGCTGACCTTACCGCCAAGCTGTTCCCACTCTTCCTGGAAAGCCTCCGCACCGCGCTGGCCCCAGCCCGTGTTTGCGGCAATCACCATCGCCTGGCGATGGCCCTGGCGGTAGGCGTAGCGAGCGACCTGGCGGGCTTCATCTTCGACCGCGAGGCCGAATTGCACCAGATCATTGGTCAGTCGGCCCTGATCTCCGTAGTTCAGTGCGAGGGTTGGGACAGGCAGTTTTTCGGTGGCGAGCAGGTTTGCGACTTTCGACTTGTCCAGGGGGCCCACAATCATCTGGGCTCCACCGTCCACTGCGGCCTGGTAAATCTCCTCGAAAGACTGGTCGCCGGCGGTGTCGAACACCTGCACACGTGGCGTCGGAGCACCCGCCTGCAATGACGTGTAGTAGGCGGCCATAAAGCCATCGTGGATGGCGCGGCCGGCGGACCCCAGCGGGCCGGAAAGCGGCAGCAATAAAGCAACGCTGTCTGCGCGCTGCGTCGCCAGCTGTTCCAGCAGACGCAGGGCCTGCGGGGGGTTCATACCGGCGGTGTGGTTTGGCCAGGCCTGGCGCCAGCGCGCCAGGTCGGTCAGCTGTGAGCTGAGGTCACTCTGGGTGTTGCGCCCCACCATGGCCAGTTCATACCAGCCGCGCATGGTTGAATCGGCGGTTTCATCGGCGCGCAGCTGCAGCTCGCCAGACGGTAGCTGGGTCAGCAACTGCCACAGGCCATCGTTATTCGCATTCACCGCAGACTCGTTTACAGCCAGGCTTGAAATGACCTTGCGCTCCTGAATGGCACTGTCGAGATCGCCCAACAGGCCCCAGAGGTCGGCGCGCAGCTCGCGCAGTGGCAGCGCGGTATCGTCACCCAGCTGCAGCCAGCTGCCCTCGATGCGTTCGTCGGTGGCCAGGTCCAGGGCCTGGAAGAATTCGTCTTCGGCGACCAGCAGGCTGCCATAGACTTGTGCATAGCGCGCATACTGAATATCGCTCAGTTGCTCGGGAGATACGCCGGTAATGGCTGTCTTGGCGGTCGCATTATCGCCCAGTCCGTATAGAATGGCGGCCGCCTCGAGTTGTCTCTGGTCCCGCTCCGGCGAGGGCAGGGCAGTCGCGCTTTGCAGCATGGCCATCGCGGTGCCGCGGTCCGCGGACTGCGCCGCGACCGGACTGGCGGGCAGCTGGGCGCCCGGTTTGGAAGCGGGGGGCTGGCACCCGGCGATGCTGATGGCCAGCAGGCCAGTGGCAAGTCGCAGGGCTACCGTTTTTGAGCGCCGAACAGAGGCGAGCATACATTTCTCCCGAAAACTGATATCTGGAGTGCGCTATGGGGCCGGATCCGGCGCTTTACGTGGTCGCAACACCCATCGGAAATCTGGCCGATATGGTACCGCGAGCGATCGAAGTTCTACAATGCGCCGATGTGGTCGCGGCAGAAGACACGCGTCACAGTCAGCGCCTTTTTTCCCATTTCAGCATCGATACGCCGCTGATTGCCTACCATGACCACTCAGACGACCAGCGCACGGCCCGTATCCTCGAACGGCTCGAAGCCGGGCAGACGGTCGCGCTCATCTCCGATGCGGGCACACCACTGATCTCCGATCCGGGTTATCGACTGGTCCGGGAAGCCCGGTCACGCGGTTTCAGGGTGGTGCCGGTGCCCGGGGCCTGTGCCTTTGTGGCGGCATTAAGTGCGGCGGGTTTGCCTTCTGATCGCTTTTCCTTTGAAGGGTTCCTGCCCTCCAAGGCCGGTGCACGTGAGCGGGCCCTGCAGGATCTTGCCGGCGAGACCCGCACCCTGGTGTTCTACGAGGCCCCACACCGTGTGGCCGATACCCTCACCGCTATGGCAGAGGTCTTCGGTGCCGCCCGTGAGGCGGCCATCGCCAGGGAGCTGACCAAAGCCTTCGAGACCATCCACATGGCGCCGCTGGGCGAGCTGTCAGAATGGGTCCGTGCCGACAGTAACCAGCAGCGCGGCGAAATTGTACTGATGGTGCGGGGGGCAGATCCGCGCCCTGCCGGGGCACTGGATAGTGAGGCCGAGAGGATCATGCGCCTGCTGATGGCAGAGTTACCGCCAAAACGCGCCGCCGCGATTGCCGCAGAGATCACTGGCGTGAACAAGAAAGTCCTCTACAACTGGGGTCTGGAGCAGAAGTGACACTGGGCGGTCACTGAAATACCAAAAAATAGCGTATTGAATCTGGGGCTGGGATGCCTTGCATTCCCCGGGGCAGGTCATTAGGCTTGCCGCCGAGCTGGCCGGGCAATCGCTGTTTCCTTTCGGGGAGATGGAGGAAAGTCCGGGCTCCATAGGGTGGAACGCCAGGTAACGCCTGGGGGGCGCGAGCCTACGGAAAGTGCAGCAGAGAGTAGACCGCCGATGGCTTCCCTGGATTTCGGTCTGGGGCAGCACAGGTAAGGGTGAAAGGGTGCGGTAAGAGCGCACCGCGCGGCTGGTAACAGTCCGCGGCACGGTAAACCCCGTTCGGAGCAAGACCAAATAGGCCCTCTACAGGTGTGACCCGCACTGAGGGCGGGTAGGTCGCTTGAGGTGTCTGGTGACAGGCATCCCAGATGAATGATTGTCCTCGACAGAACCCGGCTTACAGGCCAGCTCATCATTTTCTAAACAAGGGCGCTATACAGCGCCCTTGTGCATTTTTGACTGGTCAGTTTGACAAGTCACTACTGACTCCTTAGAGTCCCCGCCCGTCCCAGGTGCCTGCCGCGCTTCGAGCGCTGGGTAGGTTAAAAGGGAAGTGAGGTACGCCGGCCCGACTTCGGAGCCGCGCCAAGCCTACGCTGCCCCCGCAACGGTATGCAGATTCCTGCGAGCCCGATACCTGCCTGGAACACGCAACGATGGAGCGGAGGGCTTCATGTAAGGTTGCCCGGTGCTCCGAGCGGTTCGGCGGTGTGCCGCGTTCCCTGATCCCCTCCCTCAGTCGCCATTACTTCGGCAATTGAGGATTACAATGCGTATTCAATTCCCCCTGACCGCACTGGCGTTGGCCTGTGCACCGGTTGCCCTTGCGCAACCTGAAACCGAATCTGGCAACAAGCTGGAACAGATTGTTGTCACTTCCTCCCGAATAGAGATGCCCCTGCGTTACGTGGCCACTTCTGTGTCCGTCATAACTGCGGAAGAGATCGAGGCCCGTGGCTTTACCACCATTCAGGAAGTGCTGCGCAGCCAGCCTGGTGTTGCGATCAGTAGCAACGGCGGACTGGGTGCGACGTCGGCGTTGCGTATCCGCGGCGAAGATGGCTTCCGCACCCGCGCCTATCTCGATGGGATTTCTCTCGACGATACTTCCGGGCCGCAGGCCGCCCCACGCTTCGAGCACCTGCTGAGCAGCGGCATCGCCCGCGCTGAAATCCTGCGTGGCCCCCAGGGGTTGATGTACGGCGCGGATGCCGGCGGTGTGGTTAGCCTGACGACCGCTTCTGCCGCAGAGCGCTTTGCCGGACAGCTACATGCGGAAGGCGGACAGTTCGGGACCCGTCAACTCGGCAGCAACCTGAGCGGTACCAGCGGACCGGTAGACTGGGTCGTGCTGGCTAGCGACGTCGAGACGGATGGCTATAACGCACGCTCAACCGATAGCGTTGCAGCGGACGACGATGGCTACCGCAACACCAGCCTGCACACCAAGCTGGGCTGGCAGGCCGGCGACAAGTTGCGCTTTGAATGGGTGGGTCGCGATGTGCAGTCCAGCAGTGATTACGATGGGTGCTACACCGCGGCGTTCTCTCCCAGCAATGAATGTCGCAGCGACTTCGACCAGCGTATCTGGCGCTTGTCGGCAGAGTACGGCAGCGGTGCCTGGCAGCATCGTTTGAGTGTGGCCGATAACCAGACGGATCGACAGGCTTACACCGAGAGCTCCCCAACCTTTGGCAGTGAAGGCGAACAAACCCGCTGGACCTATGTGGGTGATTTCAACGCACTGGAAAGCGCCACCAATACCTTGCGTTTTGTGTATGGCGCTGAGTCATTGACCGAGTCGTTCGATGATGGGAGTGGTGGACGCGAGCGGGATCAGTTAGCCGGCTTTGCCGAGGTGCAGGCGGGCACCGGCAATCTGTTCGTTACCCTGGGGGCTCGTCAGGATGACAACGATGACTTTGGCCAGTACAGCACTTTCCGGGTCAGTGCGGCGTATCGCATTCCCGTTGCCGGCGGCGAATGGAAACTGAAGAGCAGTTACGGTACCGGCTTCCGTGCCCCCAGTTTGTATGAGGAAGCTTACAATGCAGGCCCGTACGCCTGGGGTGAGGCGCTCACCACCGATCTGAAGGAAGAGCAAAGCAAGGGCTATGATCTCGGCGCGGCGCTGGCGCTGGACAGTGGCCTCTACCTGGAAGCTACGTATTTTGACCAGGTGATCGATAACGAGATCTTTTACGACCTGGTGGCTTATACCGGTTACCTGCAGAGCAGTGGGCGCAGTGAGTCCACCGGCGTTGAACTGACCGCAGAGCTGCCGGTGAGTGACAGTCTGTCGTTGACTGCCAACTACACCTACAACGATGCGAAGACCCGCGAAGATGGCCCGCGTGCCCGCCGTCCTGAGCACCTCGCCAATATCGGTGTGGTGTGGATGCAGGCACAGTGGCGAGTCGGTGCCCACCTGCGTGGCTCGTTTGATGCAGTGGATACTGACGGTACCGCGCTGGACGACTATCAAGTGCTGGATATCAATGGCAGCTACGATCTGCGTGATAACCTGCAGTTGTTTGCCAGGGTGGAGAACCTGCTGGGTGAGGCATTCGAAGAGGTGCCCACCTATTACGCCCCGGATACGGCAGCCTATGCCGGCGTCCGTTACCAGTTCTAACTGTTGATCTGCATCTAACCTGAAGGAGTGTGCCTGTGACGCAAAAGTCTGACGAAACACAACGCAAGGATGAGCGTCACAAGGCCGCGATGGTCAAACAGAAGGAAAAGGTGGATGCCAATATTGCTGCCGCGAGTGAAGAGCGGGGTGTGGCTGTTCTGATCACCGGCAATGGCAAGGGTAAAACCAGCTCGGCGTTTGGCATGGTGATACGTGCGCTGGGGTACGGCCAGAAGGTCGGCGTGGTGCAGTTCATTAAAGGAGTGCAGTTATCCGGTGAAGAGCTGTATTTGCGCGATCATTGTCCGCAGGTCGAGTTTCACCAGATGGGCACCGGGTTTACCTGGAATACCCAGGATCGCACCGGCGATATTGCCGCTGCCGAGCGCACCTGGGCACTGGCTGCGCCGATGCTGGAAAATCCCGAGATTGACCTGGTGGTGTTGGACGAGTTGACCTATATGCTCGGCTACGATTACCTCTCCAGGCCAATGGTGCTTGAGGCCATAGCCAACCGTCCGCGAGAGCAGAGCGTCGTAGTCACAGGCCGCGGTGGCGGCAGTGAGCTGCAGGCAGTGATGGATACGGTATCGGAAGTGAAAGATATCAAGCATGCGTTCAAGGCGGGTATCAAGGCACGCCGCGGTGTGGATTACTAAACGTTTGTGATGGCTCCTGTAATCCCGCCAAATGAGGCAGCCACAGCACTGATGGTGCAGGGCACCACATCCGATGCCGGTAAAACGGTTTTGGTGGCGGGCCTGTGTCGTTTGCTGGCACGCCGTGGTGTCAGGGTTGCTCCCTTCAAACCGCAGAACATGGCCCTCAATAGCGCAGTAACATCCGATGGTGGCGAAATTGGCCGGGCCCAGGCCCTGCAGGCGCAGGCTGCTGGCATTGTGTCGCATACGGATATGAATCCAGTGCTGCTAAAGCCTAATACCGATACTGCGGCACAAATCATTATTCACGGTGTTGCCCGGCATGAAATGGATGCGCGGGATTACCACCAGTACAAAACCACCGCCATGGCGGCGGTCATGGAGTCCTGGCGCAGGCTTCAGGATCAATACGAGGTATTGCTGGTGGAGGGCGCCGGCAGTCCTGCCGAGATCAATCTGCGCGACCGCGATATCGCCAATATGGGCTTTGCCGAAGCCGCCGATGTGCCCGTGGTTATTGTGGCGGACATTGACCGCGGTGGGGTGTTCGCGCATCTCGTCGGAACGCTCGAATTATTGTCTCCGTCCGAGCAGGCGCGTGTGCGCGGGTTTGTGATCAACCGGTTTCGCGGAGATATCAGCCTGCTGCAGCCCGGACTCGACTGGTTAGAAGAACGTACCGGTAAGCCTGTGCTCGGTGTATTGCCCTACCTGCATAACCTGCAGCTCGATGCGGAAGACGCGATTGCCGTCGAGCAGTCTCTGTTGGATTCTGGTGAGCGCCTGAAGGTGGTGGTGCCGGTATATCCGCGGATATCGAACCACACCGACTTCGATGCATTGCGACTGCATCCCCAGGTGGATTTGCAGCTGATAGGCCCGCACCAGAAAATACCGCCGGCCGACCTGATAATTTTACCGGGCTCCAAGAGCGTTCGTACTGACCTCGACTGGTTGCGCGAGCAGGGCTGGGAGCAGTCCATCCAGCGCCACTTGCGTTTTGGTGGCAAGGTGCTGGGTATTTGTGGCGGCCTGCAAATGCTGGGTGAGACGGTCGCGGACCCGATGGGGGTCGAAGGTAAGCCAGGCGTCTCTACTGGTCTCGGATTGTTGCCGTTGGCTACCGAATTGCACGCGGAGAAGCATTTGCACAATGTACAGGGGGTGCTCTCCAGTGCTTTCCCTGATGGAAGCGCTGGTAAGGAAATGGTGGCCGTTGCGGGATATGAGATTCATTGTGGGGAAACCCGTGCAACCGACGCTGTCCGCACACTGGTCACACTGGAAGACGGGCGTTCAGACGGGTATTTCAGCGTAGATGGCCAGGTCGCCGCCACTTACCTCCACGGAATACTCGACTCACCGCAAGCCTGTGTGGCGGTACTGCGCTGGGCGGGATTGGAAAATGCACAGCCGATCGACCGCGACCTATTGCGTGAACAGGAGCTCGAGCGATTGGCCGACTGTCTCGAAGCGCATCTTGATATTGGGACCCTGTTTGCCCACTCCGCTGCGCTCCACGAGAAAACGAATTCCGCTTAACACTCACCGTCGTCGCATTCACCTGTGCGTCGATCGGTATTTCTGGTCGATGCGCCTCGCTCTTGGCTGCTGACGCCCAGGCCTTGCCGGTGGGTAAAACCATCGCTGTCGGTGTCCCCGCAAGTTTTCCAGATTGAGCCAGACTGAGAGATCGACAGTAGATCTGCTGGTCCCCCCGGCTCATTTCAGGGAACTCCAATGGCGGCAAAAAAAATCCCGTTAACCGAAGCCCAGTATCTGGGCCTGTTGGCGCTCACCTTTGCGATTTTCCTGGTCGCCAATGATTTCACCGCTTTTTCGGTGGCCTTGCCTGCCATGGAGAAAGAATTTCAATCTGATATCACCACTACCCAGTGGGTCATCAATGGCTATTCGCTGGTATTTGGCATCCTGATTGTGTCCGGTGGACGGCTCGCAGACATGTTTGGCCGGCGGCGCATATTTTTTATCGGCACGACCATCTTCGTGGTCTTTTCGGTGCTCGGCGGGCTGGCTGTCGATATGAACATGCTGCTGGCCTGCCGGGCATTGATGGGTATTGGCGCGGCGATGATGTGGCCGTCGATTCTGGGCATGACTTACGCCATCATGCCGGACGACCGGGCCGGTCTCGCCGGAGGGCTGATCATGGCCGTGGCGGGCTTTGGCAACTCGGTAGGTCCGCTACTGGGTGGTGTACTCACCGACCTGTTGAGCTGGCGTTGGATTTTCTTCCTCAACTTACCCATCGCGGCGCTGGCAATGTTTGTGTGCTGGAGGGTGGTTGAAAATGACAAGCCGGAGAATCGTAAAGAGCGTATTGATTATGTGGGGGTGACTTGTCTTTCCCTGAGTCTTTTCGGCCTGCTACTGGCGTTGGACCTTGTGGTTGATCTCGGCTTCAAGAGCCCGATTATTGCTGCGCTATTGGGCGGGTTTCTGGTGTTTATGATCGGCTTTGTATGGAATGAGCGACGCGTCGGCTTTGGCGCACTCATCCCCAAAGATGTCGCGGAGAATCGAAAGTTTTTTGCGGCGGGTCTCACCACGCTGCTGATGTCGGTGGTTTTCTTTGCCGCACTGCTGTATCTGCCACAATTTTTCACCAAGGTGCTGGGCTACTCGGCGATGCGCGCGGGGGCCGGATTGCTGCCGATGATGGTGACTTTTTGCCTCGTCTCTTTTGTGTCCGGCTACCTGTATGAAAAACTCGGGGCAAAAACTATCGTCACAGTGGGCGCGGCTTGTCTGGCGATCGGTATGTATATGTTGTCGCATCTGCACAAGGACACCGGCTACAGTGCGTTAGTACCAGGCATGATGGTGTTGGGCGCGGGCATTGGGATTTTCTACTCCTCGATCACGACGGCCGCGATTACCGTAGTAGACCCCAGTCGGGCGAGTCTGGCCGGCGCCATCCTTTATATGTTTCAGATTGCCGGAGGTGCGATCGGACTGGGCATGAATACAACGATCGTGGCCATGTCGTCTGATCTGACATCTGGTATCGATCGGGCATTTACGGTGAATGCCTATCTGGCGTTGGCGGGTGTGATTGTGAGTGTGCTGTTTGTTACCGGAAAGCCAGTGGATGCTGCCGACGCGGAAGTTCTGGGGTCAGAGGACGACCCCTGAATCCGGCCGGCACGTAACTTGGGTTCTCCTCTTGGCAGGCAAGTTTGGCGTGCCTTGTGATCGCTCATTCCTGCTTGGTTTTTTCCCAGTCAAATGCTGCGTACACCGGCAGCTCTAGCTGAATGTCTTTCTCACCTTGTGCTGCCTTCTCGCGAACCTCCCGGCGAAGTCGCTCCAGATCACGCGGAAGCTGGGCACGCATATCGCGTAACTGGTTCCAGTAGTGGTCAAAGTGCTCTGGGGTCTCGCCTTTCTTGTAAGCGGCGAGCATCGGGCCGACAACGGCGAAGCCGGCATAGATACGCTTGGCCTGGGCCCGTTCAAACTGGTCCAGCTTCTCCATGGCGGCCAGCAATGCGGGGTTGTCCGTGGATTCGGCGACCGGATGTGGGGGCAGGGCCGCCAGCTGCTCGATAATCTCCTCACTCTTCATGTTGGCGGCGTTCGCCCAGATATACAGATTGTCCCGGTTGAGAAGCTGTTGGCTCTCGGGGTCAATGGCCAGCAGGGTAGGGGTGCCGAAGATCACGGGCAGGCCAAAACGCTGATTCACGTCGAAATTGCTATTCAGGTAGGCCACATCCACAAACAGGAGTTCGAAATCGCGGGCGATCTGCTCGGCGATTTTTGGGCTTTGGAATTGTGAGGCCAGGGCACGGCTGTCATGGCACCAGTTTGCCCCCATAACGATGAGAGCGCGCTTGTTGGCCTGTCGCGCGGCATCGAGTGTGGCGTTCACCGATGCGGTCGTATCGGACAAAGGTTGAAATACCTCTCCGCCCTTGTCCGCGGCGGTTACGCCTGAGGCGAGTCCAGT
The DNA here is from genome assembly GCF_056158985.1 of Microbulbifer sp. ABF4_148. NCBI lineage: Bacteria > Pseudomonadati > Pseudomonadota > Gammaproteobacteria > Cellvibrionales > Microbulbiferaceae > Microbulbifer > Microbulbifer sp. ABF4_148. The sequence continues at coordinate 3,687,217 of NZ_JBSWUI010000001.1, read as the reverse complement.
GGCCAAGAAGAAAACGATGATCTGAAGGCATTTTTTCATGCGAGCTGTCCTGATTCGCGGTGGACCCGGGGGTTGGCTGGCGCTCAGTATGCCTCGAGTGCTGCGGAAGCACTATTTTCCTTTGTTGCTTTTCGCGCCAGCCGGCCGCATCCAGCCCGGCAGTTCGCCGATCTGGGGTGTCGTTCGATGCTGGTGACCGGATTGGGAAAAATTCAGTTAGTGGGTGCTAACTTTATTGTGTGTGAAGGGGGTGGCAGAAAAACTTAAAGTAAAACCTTAGGATTAATAAGTAAGTGTTTGCTTATTGGTGCAATTGTAATCAGCTTTTCTTCAGGCACTAATGTGCTCCCTTCCTGCAGCCCCCGTGGTTACTCACTTTTCTCCTGAAATGCCCTGCCTATTTCCTTGACTTTGCGCAGTCCAGATTTATAGTGTCGGCGGTGGAAAAAAGTGGAATTTTGTGGGGTTTGGTGGTTTATTTGATGAAGTGAGTGGGTATTTACACCGCTCCGTTGAAAATCGTGCAATAAATCATCAGGTTTGGCGCAAAAAGCATTGCGCATCGAATTGGGACGATCGTGTATCTAGGTAGCCACGCAATCAATATGGACGCCAAGGGGCGTCTGGCGATTCCGGCGCGAGTAAGAGACTCGCTGCTGGAAGATTGCAGTGGGCGCCTGGTTGTTACTGCGCATACGGAAGAGCGCTGCCTGCTGGTCTACCCGGAACCCCAGTGGCAGGAGGTCCTGCCCAAGATCGAAGGGTTATCCAACTTTAATAAAAAGGCGCGTCGAGCCCAGCGATTACTCATCGGTTATGCCTGTGAATTGCAGGTCGATGGAAATGGCCGGGTGCTGATCCCGCCGACGCTGCGCGAGTACGCAGGGTTGGAGAAGAAATTGATGTTGGTTGGGCAAGGTAAAAAGCTCGAGCTGTGGAGCGAAGATCGTTGGATGGATTGGCTCGACAGTAGTGATGAAGATGGCGAAATGCCGGAGGAAATGGCGTCGCTTTCCCTTTAACAGTGTTTTGATTGGAGATGACCCGGGTGTCTCAGGAATTGCATCGCAGTGTGTTGTTAAGCGAAGCCGTGGACGCCCTGGTAACGGATCCCGGTGGCTTTTATATCGACGGCACTTTTGGTCGTGGTGGTCACAGCGCGGCCATTCTCGAAAAGCTGAGTGAAAACGGCCGATTGATGGGGATCGATAAAGATCCGCAGGCGATTGCGTTTGCCAAAGAACGTTTTGGCGACGAGTCGCGTTTTCAGATATGGCACGGTTCCTTTGCCGATATGGGCGAGGCCGCCGCGACAGAAAAAGGCCGTGTGACGGGTGTTCTGCTGGACCTGGGGGTTTCTTCCCCTCAGTTGGATCAGGCTGAGCGCGGATTCAGCTTTATGCAGGATGGGCCGCTGGACATGAGGATGGATACCTCGCGCGGTATCAACGCGGCGGATTGGGTGAACAGCGCCAGTGAAGAAGAGATGGCGCAGGTCTTCCGGGATTATGGCGAGGAGCGGTTTGCCCGGCGAATGGCAGCGGCCATTGCCCGGCGCAGGGTGGATGAACCCTTTGTGCGCACTCTGGATCTTGCGGAAGTGGTAAAAGCGGCGAATCCCGCGTGGGAAAAGGGAAAGCACCCTGCCACCCGGGTATTCCAGGCCATCAGGATTCACATCAATGCTGAACTGGCTGATCTGGAGAAAGCCCTGGAGCAGGCGCTGGAGTTGCTCGCTGTTGGTGGCAGGTTGGTCATCATCAGCTTTCACTCTTTGGAAGACCGGATGGTGAAGCGCTGGATCCGCGATAAAGAGCGCGGTCCGAAATTACCCAAGGGTTTGCCGGTGATGGAGCGTGAAATTCACAAGCCTTTGCGGGCGCTGGGTAAGGCCGTCAAGGCGGAGGCGCAGGAAGTCGGGGAAAACGTGCGCTCCCGCAGCGCGGTGATGCGCGTGGCAGAGAAACTGGGATGAGTGCACGTCAGTGGTTGGCTGTTTCGATGCTCTGGCTGGGGGCGCTCGCTTCAGCGCTGGGTGTGGTCTACACGACCCAGCGCAATCGTGCATTGACCGCCGAATTGGTCGGTGCCCAGAAAGCACGAGATGAGCTGCGCTTCGAACAGGAAAGGCTTTTGCTCGAGCGTGGTGCCTGGTCGGCCTACAGCCGGATCGAGCAGGTTGCGCATGAAGATTTGAAGATGCGAGCTCCAACCGCCAAAGAGCGGGTGCTCGTTTCTGCCGAGTAAATTTTTACTACAACGAAAACGTACAGGGACAATGGGATGGGTGCTGTAAAGAAGCAGCCGACACAGTTGGGGATTGCCCGCTGGCGCTTTGCGCTGGTGGCAGTGCTGCTGTGCCTGCTCGCTTTTGCCCTCGTGTTTCACCTGGCGCGTTTGCAGGTCTTGCCTGAAACGGAGCGCGGCTACCAGTTTCTGCAGGATCAGGGACGCGCACGCACCATCCGTACCGAAGAAATAGCCGCGTATCGCGGCGCCATTGTTGATCGTAACGGCGAGCTGTTGGCGGTCAGTACGCCGGTGCATAGCTTGTGGGCGAATCCTCAATTGCTCAAGCAGGCCTCTGCGGGTGAATTGCGCTCCCTTGCGTCTGCACTCGAAACCTCACCGAAGAAACTCGCTCAGCGGTTGGAAAAATACCGCAATAAAGAGTTTATGTACCTGCGCCGTCATCAGACCCCTGAGCAGGCTGGCCAGGTGCTGGCGTTGGATGTTGCCGGGGTCTACAGCAAGAAGGAATATCGTCGCTTCTATCCCGCGGGTGAAGTTGTCGCGCAATTGCTTGGCTTCACCAATATCGATGACCGGGGCCAGGAAGGGCTCGAGCTCGCCTACAACGACTGGTTGACCGGAGAGCCGGGGCAGCAACAGGTGGTGAAGGACCTGAAGGGTCGTACGGTGCAGGATCTCGCGACACAGCGCGAGGCGCGCCCGGGAAGGGACCTGAAACTCACCATCGATATGCGCCTGCAATACCTCGCCTACCGTGAGCTGAAGCGCGCCGTGGCAGAAAATGAAGCGGCCTCCGGCTTTATGGTGATCCTGGATACGCATACCGGTGAAGTACTGGCGATGGCCAATCAGCCTTCGTTCAACCCGAATAATCGCGCCGGGGTTGGCGCGGCGGCAATGCGGAACCGTGCCTTGATCGATCAGTTTGAGCCGGGTTCAACCGTGAAGCCGCTGACTGCGCTGGCCGCCCTCGAGAGCGGTCTCTATCAGCCAAACACCCCGATTAGCACCAGTCCGGGCTATATCCGTTTGCCGGGTAAAACGTTGGTGGATCCGGTGAATTACGGTCAGCTGGATTTGACCAGCGTGATTACCAAATCGAGCCAGGTGGGTATCACCAAGGTGGCGATGGATCTGGAGCCAGATTCCTTGCGCGAACTGTTTTATCGACTTGGCCTCGGAGAGGCGGTGGGTAGCGGCTTCCCCGGTGAAGCGGCGGGGATTCTTCCCAGCCGCAGTCGATGGCACCCGATCGAACTAGCCAACTTTGCCTTCGGCTACGGTTTAACAGTTAACGGTGTTCAGTTGGCGCAGGCCTACAGTGTACTCGCCAATGCCGGGCTCAAGCGCCCGGTTTCCCTCGTTTTGGATGGTAGTAAACGCGCTGCGCCCGAACGGGTCGTGGAGGCGCCGCTGGCGGGTCAGGTCACCGATATGCTGGAGACCGTCATTGGCAGCAAGGGTACTGGTAAACGCGCTGGGGTAGAGGGTTATCGCGTCGCTGGAAAAACCGGCACCGTGCATAAGGTCGGCAGCGAAGGGTATGTGGATAACCGCTACCGCTCGGTATTTGCGGGCTTTATCCCTGCTGATCGCCCGCGGCTGGCCGCGGTGGTTGTGGTTGATGATCCCCGTCGTGCCAAGTACTACGGCGGTGAGGTAGCGGCACCGGTGTTCGGTGCGGTGATGAGTGGTGCCATGCGTCTGTTGCAGGTGCCGCCGGAAAATATTGCGCCTGCTGATCAGCAGTTGGCTGTGCAGTTGAGCGAGAGAGGTAGCAAATCGTGAGTCAGCGCAAAGTTTCCATTCAGCAGTTGGTACCGGGCTATGCCGGTATTCCTGACGTTGAGGTTTCCGGCGTGTGTCTCGATAGTCGCAAGCTGGTCGCGGGCGACATGTTTATGGCGCTGCGTGGCACTGTGGTAGATGGACGCGAATTCATCGATACCGCCATTGAGAATGGTGCGGCTGCGGTGTTGGCAGATAGCGACAAGCTGTCTACTGAAACCCGCAAGGGTGTGGCAGTAGTGGCGGTGCCCGGGCTTGCCAAAAGAGTTGGCGAAATCGCGGCGCGCTTTTATGGCCACCCCACCGAGTCCATGTATCTGGTGGGTGTGACCGGTACCAATGGTAAGTCCACGTGTGCCTATCTGGCCACGCAGTTGCTGGCGCACCATTTTGGCAGTGCTTCGGTGATGGGCACCATCGGCAACGGCATCTGGAAAGGTGGGGATGTCACTCTTCAGGATACCGGCCTGACCACGGCCGACCCGGTGCGACTGCAGGCAGACTATGCCGAATTTTTCGCTGAAGGTGCGCGCGCTGGCGCGATGGAAGTTTCGTCTCATGCGCTTGCCCAGGGGCGAGTGCACGGACTGGTCTTCGACACCGCGATCTTCACCAACTTGTCGCGCGACCATCTCGACTATCACGGCAACATGGCGGCTTACGGTGCGGCCAAGGAAAAGCTGTTTGGGCTGCCGAAACTAAAGCGCGGCGTCATTAATATCGATGATCCATTTGGTGCGCAATTGGCGGAGCGGTGCCGCCTGCGCGGATTGCGAGTGATCACCTACGGATTGCAATCCGGGGACCTGCACGTCAACGACCTGCGTCGCCATGAAACCGGATTTACCGTTCAGCTGAATACGCCCTGGGGTAGCGGGGAGCTGAATGCCCCCTTGATTGGTGATTTCAACATCTACAACGCGCTGGCAGTAGTTGCAGCGGTGGCTGCGGCAGGCATGCCACTTGAGCGTATTCTCGAGGTCTTTCCCGAGATTCGCGCGGTGCCCGGGCGGATGGAGAGAGTGGGCGAGGTCAGCGAGGAAGTGGGCGTGCTGGTTGACTACGCGCACACCCCCGAAGCATTGCGTGCAGCGCTGGCGGCGGCACGTCCCTATTGCCGCGGCAACCTCTGGTGCGTGTTTGGTTGTGGTGGTGATCGCGATACCGGCAAGCGTGCGCCAATGGGGCGCATCGCTTCTGAAATGGCGGACCATGCCATTGTCACCAGTGACAATCCGCGCAGCGAAGATCCCCAGAAAATCATTGACGACGTGCTCGAGGGTGCGGCCAGTACCATCGAGGTAGAGCCCGATCGTGCGGTGGCGATTCATCGCGCGGTTACCTCTGCCGAGCCCGGCGATATTGTCCTGATTGCCGGCAAGGGGCACGAGGATTACCAGATCATTGGTAATGAAAAACTGCATTTCTGTGATCGCGAGCATGCACAGCAGGCGTTGCGGGCCAGAGATGATGCGGACAGGGAGGATGACAAGTGATCAGCCCGTTAAATCTGCAGGCGCTGTATGAACGTTTCGGCGGCGAGCTTTTGAATGGCTTGGTGACCTTTGACCGTGTGTGTACCGATACGCGCAAGTTGGACGAAGACGCGCTGTTCGTTGCTCTGGTCGGCGAGAGCTTCGATGCCCATGACTTTGCCGGAGAGCTCGAGGGTAAAGTGCTGGGTCTGGTGGTGCAGCGTCCTGTCGAGGGGAGCAGCATGCCCCAGTGGGTGGTACCGGACACTACGGTAGCGCTCGGGCAGATTGGTCTTTTGTGTCGCGAGCAGTTTGAAGGTCCTGTGATTGGCATCACTGGCTCCTGTGGCAAAACCACTGTCAAAGGTTTGCTGTCAGCGATTTTTTCCCAGCGACATACGCCCTGTGTGACTCAGGGCAATCTCAACAACCAGTTTGGCGTGCCTATGACGCTGTTCGGACTGGAGTCGCGTCATGATGTGCTGATCCTGGAGATGGGCGCCAACGGACCGAACGATATCGGATATTTGTGTGGTATCGGCAAGCCGAAAGTGACGGCAGTCAACAATGTGCGACCGGCGCATGTAGAGGGTTTCGGTTCGGTCGATGGCATCGCTGCAGCCAAGGGCCAAATCTACACCAGCCTCGAGCCGGGTGGCTGCGCGGTAGTGAATGCGGATGATAACTACGCGGAGTACTGGCTTGAGAATATGCCCGAGGGCATCAATGTGTCCCGGGTGGGTTTGGGTAGCGATTGCGATATCAGTGCAACCAATATTTCGGTTAATCAGCATGGATGTCCGGCTTTTGACCTGGTGATAGAAGGAATTGCACATCCAGTGCAGTTGCGCCTGCTGGGTGAGCATAACGTGCACAACGCGCTGGTTGCGTCCGGATGTGCATTTGCCGCTGGAATTCCCGCGGCTGAGATTGCAGCAGGCCTCTGTGCAGCCGTTGGCGTTGCCGGGCGTCTTCAGGTAATAGCAGGGCGTCGCGGCGCAACGATTATCGATGACAGCTATAACGCCAACCCCGGGTCGGTGGCCGCGGCGATCGAGCTGCTTTCCCAGCGTGAGGGTCGCAAGGTTTTGGTGTTGGGGGATATGGCTGAGCTCGGTCCTGATGCAGAAAAAATGCATCGTGAAATGGGTGAGTTGGCATTGGAGAAGGGCGTCGACCAGCTCTTTACGGCAGGCCCGCTGGGTATGGCCGCGAGTGTGGCCTTTGCCAAAGGCCAGGATCGGACCTTACACAACTATACAGAGCGCGAGCAATTGATTGCCGCGCTGGATCATGAAATGCAGATCGGCACGACCGTGCTGGTCAAAGGTTCCCGCAGCGCACGGATGGAGTTGGTGGCGCAGGCGCTGGAAGCGTCGGGAATCAATGAGGGGAATGGCTAATGCTACTTTGGCTGGCTGAATTACTACAACAGCATGTGAGCACCTTTTCGGTGTTCAACTACCTGACCGTACGCGCGATTCTGGGCGCATTGACTGCACTTGGCATTTCGCTGCTGGTTGGGCCGCGCATGATCACCTGGCTGAATCAGCTGCAGGTGGGGCAGGCGGTTCGGGATGATGGCCCGCAGACGCACTTGAGCAAGTCAGGCACCCCGACCATGGGGGGTACGTTGATCCTTGCCTCGATTTTTTCCTCGGCATTGCTTTGGTCCGACCTTTCCAATCGCTACGTGTGGGTCACCCTGATCGTAACCTTTATTTTTGGTGCGGTAGGCTTTGTCGATGATTACAAGAAAGTGGTGGAGAAAAATCCACGTGGGCTAATCGCGCGCTGGAAATACTTCTGGCAGTCGATCGCCGGGTTGGGCGCTGCAGTGTATCTCTATATGAGTGCCACCAGTCCGGCAGAGACCCAGTTTTTTGTGCCTTTCTTCAAGGATGTCGTGTTTGATCTCGGCCCGGTGTTCTTTATCGTGCTGACGTATTTCGTGATCGTCGGCACCAGTAACGCGGTGAATCTGACCGATGGTCTCGATGGTCTGGCAATTATGCCCACAGTGCTGGTGGGTGCGGCGCTGGGTGTCATCGCCTATCTGGTGGGGCACGTGGAGTTTGCCACTTACCTGCATATTCCTTCCATCAATGGGGCCGGGGAGCTTGCCGTATTCTGTGCAGCACTGGGTGGCGCCGGACTGGGCTTCCTCTGGTTTAACACCTACCCCGCACAAGTCTTCATGGGGGACGTGGGCGCACTGGCGCTGGGGGCAGCGCTCGGCATTATCGCGGTCATCACCCGCCATGAGATCGTACTGTTCATTATGGGCGGCGTCTTCGTGATGGAGACCGTTTCGGTGATCTTGCAGGTGGCCTCCTTCAAGCTGACTGGAAAGCGCATTTTTCGCATGGCGCCCCTGCATCATCACTTTGAATTGAAAGGCTGGCCGGAGCCGCGGGTGATCGTGCGCTTCTGGATTATTACCGTGGTACTGGTCCTGTTGGGCCTCGCCACCTTGAAACTGCGTTGATGGCTGAATAAATGACCCTGATCGCAACATCGGAAAGAAAAGTCGTTGTCGGCATGGGCGCTACCGGGATATCGGTAGTGCGCTTCCTGCTGCGCGAAGGTTCTGTCCCCGTTGTGGTCGACAGTCGTGAAGCCCCTCCCGCACTGGAAACGTTCCGGAAGGACTTTCCTGAGGTCGCGGTCGAGACCGGCGAACTGAATCCGGAGACCTTGCTGGCGGCCAGTGAAATCATCCTCAGTCCGGGAGTTGCCCTGAGCGAGCCGGCGCTGCGCGCCGCGGCGGAAGCCGGGATCCCGATTGTGGGTGATATCGAATTGTTTGCGCGGCAGCTCAACGGGCTGGAAGTGCCACCAAAGATTGTTGCGATCACCGGCTCCAATGGCAAAAGCACCGTAACAACACTGGTTGGTGAGATGGCGCAGCGCGCCGGTGTCGATGTCCAGGTCGGCGGCAATATTGGCATCCCTGTACTCGACATGCTCACCAAGGCATTGCCGGAACTATATGTGCTGGAGCTTTCCAGTTTCCAGCTGGAGACCACTTTCACTCTGGCGCCAACGGTGGCAACCATCCTCAATATGAGTGCGGATCATATGGACCGCTATGCCGGGATGGCGGATTACCATCGCGCCAAGCAGCGTGTCTACCGCCACGCCCAGCAGTTTGTCATTAACCGTGCGGATCCCCTGACCCGGGGCCCGCTTGCACGGGAGCATATTGAGTGGAGTTTCGGCCTGGATCGGCCGGACCTGCGACAGTTTGGTCTTGTGCAGATTGGTGGTCAGGCCATGCTGGCGCAGGGTACGGAGGCTTTGCTACCGGTGTCAGAGCTCGGCATGGTCGGTCGGCACAATGTTGCCAACGCCCTGGCTGCGTTGGCGCTGGGGAATGCAGTGGGTCTGCCGATGGCATCAATGCTCGCAGCCCTGCGGGAATTTAATGGGCTCTCGCATCGCTGTGAGCGTGTCGCGGATATCGATAGAGTCACCTTTGTGAACGATTCGAAGGGGACCAATGTCGGGGCCACCGGTGCCGCCCTTGAGGGGTTGGCAGATGCGCAGCGGAAAATTGTCCTGATCGCTGGAGGTGACGGGAAAGGCGCAGATTTCTCACCCCTTGCAAAGTCGGCAAATGCCCTGCGTGGTCTGGTTGCCATTGGTGTTGATGGTGACAAGGTCGCCTCTGTGTTCGGGGGCGAAACGCCTGTCGCACGCGCAGAGACGATGACAGAGGCCGTAGCCTCAGCGAAGGCCATGGCGCGGCCAGGCGATTACGTCCTGTTGTCTCCCGCCTGCGCGAGCTTTGATATGTATCGTAACTTTGAAGCGCGCGGCGAAGATTTTTGCAAGGCGGTAGCCGAGCTGCAGACGCAGGCATCACAAGTCGGGGGTGCGCAATGAGCGAAAAGCATACCCCGGCACTGTCGCAACAGTTTGATGCCAATTGGGTGTTGCCATTCTGCGTGCTGGCGCTCGCCAGCATCGGCGTCGTGATGGTGGCTTCTGCTTCGATTGCCTACGCTGCCGACCTTTATGGAGACCCGTGGTATTTCCTCAAGCGTCACCTGGTGTTCTTGGTGCTCGGCGCGATCGTGGCGCTGGTGGTCAGCCAGATTCCGCTATCGGTGTGGTCACGTCTGTCCTGGCCCTTGTTGCTGTTTGCCACGTTGCTGCTGCTGGTGGTCCTCGTGCCGGGAATTGGCCGAGAAGTGAATGGCAGTCGCCGTTGGCTGGTGTTCGGACCGATCACGGTGCAGCCGGCGGAAGTGGCGAAGTTTTGTTTGCTGGTGTTTTTTGCCAGCTTTCTGACCCGGCGTAATCGCGAGCTGCGTCATTGGAGTAGTTTCATGATCCCGGTATTCATCCTGGGATCAGTCGCGCTGCTGTTACTTGCGCAGCCGGATTTCGGGTCTGTTGTGGTGATTTCCGGCACCGTGCTGGCGATGGTTTTCCTGGCTGGTGCGCGATTGCCGCATACCTTCACGCTCGTCGGGCTGGCCGCGAGCGCATTGGCGCTCATGGCACTTTTGAGTCCATACCGTTTACAGCGGCTGACAACGTTTCTCGATCCCTGGGGGGATCAGTTTGCGAGTGGCTACCAGTTGACCCAATCGCTTATCGCGTTTGGTCGTGGAGAATGGTTTGGCGTGGGCCTGGGGAACAGCGTGCAGAAGCTGTTTTATCTCCCGGAAGCGCATACAGACTTTATTTTCGCGATTCTTTCCGAAGAGTGGGGCATGGTCGGCGGATTGTTGGTGATCGGACTGTTTGTCGCGCTTAGCTGGGCATTGTTGCGACTGGTGCGCTTGGCGCTTTCGCGTCAGGAATTTTTTGCGGCACTGCTGGTTTTCGGTATCGCCGTGCTATTTGCTGGCCAGGCCTTCGTGAATATGGGTGTGGCATCGGGGCTGCTCCCGACCAAAGGGTTGACGTTGCCGTTTGTCAGTTCAGGTGGCAGTAGCCTGGTGGTGTGTTGTGGCCTGTTCGCCCTGGCGTTACGTGTGCAAATTGAGATGCAGAGTGCAGATTCGCGCAAAAGCGGTCGCTCCGAGAGTGGCAAGTCACGCGTTAAGAAGTTACCCATTTTTAATCCGAGCCAGCTGGGCGACGGACCGAAAGAGGAGGCCGCGTGATGATGTCTGACGAGCAGGCCTTCGCAGGCAAGAAGTTTTTGGTGATGGCCGGCGGTACCGGGGGGCATGTGTTTCCGGCTCTGGCCGTTGCGCGGGCCCTGATTGCCGCCGGTGCGGAGGTTGAGTGGCTCGGTACTGCGCGTGGTATCGAAGCGCAGCTGATCCCGGAAGCGGGCATTCCGCTCAACTTTATTACCGTGGAAGGCATTCGCGGAAAAGGCAAGCTGGCGCTGTTGAAAGCCCCCTTGCAGATCAGTCAGGCAGTCTGGCAAGCGCGCAGTGTGATTAGCAAGGTGCGGCCCGATGGCGTGCTGGGCTTTGGTGGTTTTGCGACGGGCCCTGGCGGTGTCGCTGCAAAGCTGGCCCGCGTGCCGTTGATTATCCATGAGCAAAATGCCGTCGCCGGGACAACCAATCGCCTGTTGGCAAAGATCGCCGATCGTGTTCTCGAAGCCTTTCGCAGTGGTTTGCCCCGTGCTGAACAGGTCGGTAATCCGGTCCGTGAAGAGATTGCCCAATTGCCGGATCCCGCTGAAAGGATTGGCGCTACGCGTCCGCTGCGCCTTCTGGTGCTCGGCGGCAGTCTCGGAGCGGTAGCGATTAATGAGCTGGTGCCACGCGCCGTCGCTGCGCTGCCCGAGCAGCTTCGGCCGCAGATTGTGCATCAGGCTGGCCAGCGGCACCTGGAGCTGGCGCAGGCTGCCTATAAGCAGGCTGGCATTGAAGCAGAAGTGGTGCCGTTTATCGGCGATATGGCATTGGCTTATGGGCAGGCTGATCTGCTTGTATGTCGCGCGGGTGCGTTGACCGTATCTGAGGTCGCAGCTGCTGGCGTGGGGGCCCTGATGGTGCCATTCCCATTTGCGATTGATGATCACCAGACAAAGAACGCCGAATGGCTGCAGTCGGCGGGCGGCGCACAGGTGTTTCCGCAGGACACGTTGACGCCGGAAGCTTTGGCCGCAACGTTGGCGGACCTGTTTGGACAGCCAGACAAATTACTGGCGATGGCGGAAGCCGCACGTGCAGTTGCGACCACAGATGCAACCACACGGGTATTGCAGGTTTGCGCTGAAGAAGTGAATAAGCGATGAGGTGGTATTGGGTATGACGATAAAAAAAGAAATGGTAGCAGACGTATTTAGTGTGCCGACCATGCGTCGTATTCGCCGTATCCACTTTATTGGTATTGGCGGCGCTGGCATGAGTGGCATCGCTGAAGTCCTGCACAACCAGGGATATGAAGTGTCCGGCTCCGACCTCAAAGAGTCGCGGGTGACCAAGCGCTTACGGGACCTGGGTGTGAAAATTTTTATTGGGCACACCGCCGATAATATCCGCGGAGTGGATGTGGTGGTGAACTCGTCGGCGATTTACGGGGATAACCCGGAGCTGACCGCAGCACGGGAAAACCGTATCCCGGTTGTGCGCAGGGCAGAAATGCTCGGCGAGCTGATGCGGTATCGCTACGGCATTGCGGTGGCGGGTACCCATGGCAAGACGACTACGACCAGCTTGATCTCCTCGATCTTTGCGGCGGACAAGAAAGACCCCACTTTTGTGATTGGTGGGCTGGTCAACGCTGCGGGAACCAATGCGGCGTTGGGTGAGAGTCGCTACCTGATTGCAGAAGCCGACGAGAGCGATGCCTCGTTTATTCATCTGCAACCGATGGTGACTGTGATCACCAATATCGACGCTGATCACATGGAAACCTACGGAGGCGATTTCGAGAAGGTAAAACAGATCTTTGTCGATTTCGTCCATAACCTGCCGTTTTATGGCCTGGCAGTGGTATGCGGTGATGACGTGCATGTGCAGGAAGTGATTCCGAAGTTTTCGCGTCCGGTCGCAACCTACGGTTTCGAGGAAGGCAATGACTTCCGGATTTTGGATGTGAAACAGGAGCCGCTGTGCAGTCACTTCAGTGTGCACCGGCCAGATGGCAGTGTGTTGGATGTCACGGTGAACACGCCTGGCATCCATAACGTACTCAATGCCACTGCGGCAATTGCCGTGGCGACGGATGAGGGGATTGGAGACGAGGCCATTAAAGCGGGCCTCGCTGGTTTCCAGGGGGTAGGGCGACGCTTCCAGATTTTTGGAAGTTACTCGGTGAGTGACGAGTCCGACGCTGAGAAAGTGATGCTGGTGGATGATTATGGGCACCACCCACGGGAAGTGGCGGCAACCATCCAGACGGTGCGCGACGGCTGGCCTGATCGTCGACTGGTGATGATCTATCAGCCGCATCGATACACCCGCACGCGGGATTTGTTCGAGGACTTTGTACAAGTGTTGTCGCAGGTCGACAAACTCATCTTGCTGGATGTGTACAGTGCGGGTGAAGCCCCTATACCCGGGGCGGACGGTCGAACCCTGGCGCGCAGTTTGCGCAATCGCGGCCAGGTGGATCCGATTTTTGTAGAAACGGTGGAGCAGGTTCCGCCGTTGGTGGCCGACCTGGTCGAGCCGGGCGATATCGTGTTGACCCAGGGGGCGGGCAATGTGGGTGCGCTGGCGCAACAGCTTGCTGCCTGGCGTCTCGGTGATAGCGAACAGTGATCCAGTGGCCGTGAAGGAAAAGAAAGCGGGTAAAACGCCGGTTTCCGGTAAGAAAAAGAAATCGGGCAAGCGCAACCAGAGCGTCGCCCGTGGTGCCAGCGCGAAGCGCAGGGCCGAGCCTGCAGAAAGCAGTGGCTTACTGCGTACGTTGGCGCTGGTACTGCTTATGACCTCGACGGTTGGCGGTCTGGCTTTTGGTGCGATCTGGTTATGGCAGCGTGCGCCGGTAGAGGCGCTGGCCAGGGTGGATGCGCTGGATCAGGTCAAGGTGCAGGCGCCTTTTGCAGCGGTTTCGCAGGAGGAACTCGAGAACCTGATGTTGCCGTTTCTGGGCGGAGGTTTTTTCGGCCTGGACATTCAGGGGATGCGATCGGCATTGCTCGCGCATCCCTGGATCACGGCGGCGAGCGTCAGTCGCCGCTGGCCCAGAGGTGTTGAGGTTACCGTCGAGGAGGCGCGTCCTCTGGCGGTGTGGGGCGGGGAGCGTTTGCTGGTTGCAAGCGGCGAGCTGTTGCCACGACCGCCGGGCTTGCAGGCTGGCAGGCTGCCGGAGCTTGCGGGAGACGACGAACTGGTAGAGCGGATCATGACGCAGTACCAGGCTCTGGCAAGGCTGCTGACGTCGCGGGATATGGAGGTGCGAAGACTTTCCTTCGACGATCTGGCGGGGTGGCATCTGGAACTGGTGTCAGGGATTGAGCTTCACCTGGGGCATGACGAGTTGTTGGAGCGGGTAAACCGCTTCCTGAATTTGAGCCGGGGGGTCTTGGCTCCACATCTGGGCAAGGTTGCCCGGGTTGACGCACGGTACAGCAATGCATTGGCTGTACGCTGGAAGGAAAACGAAGAAGCAAAATAGAGCTGGCAGATTTGTCAGCCAAAGAGATAACAGTAAAAGCGATAGCTGGAATCTGGTCCGTTATTCCCAATGCGGACTGGAAGAAAGTTAAGCAAGGTTGGTACAAAAATGACGCAAGCATCCGACAACCGAATGATTGTTGGCCTGGATATCGGGACATCCAAGGTGGTGGCCATTGTTGGCGAAGTCGACGCCGAGGGTGGGTTGAACATCGTCGGCATTGGATCCCATAAGTCCACCGGCATGAAGCGCGGTGTGGTGGTGAATATCGAGTCCACTGTGCAGTCGATTCAGCGAGCAGTTGAGGAAGCTGAATTGATGGCGGGATGCGAGATTCACTCGGTCTATGCAGGCATTGCCGGTAGTCATATTCGCAGCTTGAACTCCCACGGCATCGTGGCGATCAAGGATCGCGAAGTGACCCAGCAAGACCTGGATCGGGTCATCGATGCGGCGCGCGCGGTAGCCATCCCTGCTGACCAGAAAATTCTGCACACCCTGCCACAGGAATATCTCATCGATAACCAGGAAGGCGTGAAGGAGCCGCTGGGAATGTCTGGCGTGCGCCTGGAGGCGAAAGTACATCTCGTCAGCGGCGCAGTGAATGCGGCACAGAATATTGAGAAATGTATCCGTCGCTGTGGCCTCGAAGTGGAGGACATCATCCTCGAACAGTTGGCTTCCAGCTACGCGGTACTGACAGACGACGAGAAAGAGCTCGGGGTCTGCATGGTAGATATCGGCGGAGGGACTACAGATATCGCGGTTTTTACCGGTGGTTCGATTCGCCATACCGGAGTAATTCCAATCGCCGGGGATCAGGTCACGAATGATATTGCGATGGCACTGCGCACACCGACGCCTCATGCGGAAGAGCTGAAGATCAAGTATGCCTGCGCTCTGGCAAAGCTGGCGCGCGAAGGCGAGACCATCAAGGTGCCGAGTGTGGGTGACCGTGCGCCGCGCGATCTTTCCCGTCAGGCACTGGCAGAGGTGGTTGAGCCGCGTTACGACGAGCTGTTTACGCTGGTACAGGCGGAGCTGCGCCGCAGCGGATTTGAGGATCTTTGTGCGGCTGGCGTTGTGTTGACCGGAGGCTCCTCGAAGATGGAAGGCGCGGTCGAACTCGCGGAAGAAATTTTCCATATGCCAGTGCGTCTCGCGGTGCCGCAGGGGGTATCGGGTCTGACCGATATTGTGAGCAATCCGATCTATTCCACCGGTGTTGGTCTGTTGATGCATGCCATGCAGCAGGAAGACACTCAGCGTGGGGGCAAGCGTCCAGCGAGCAATGACAATCAGTGGTGGGACAAGGTCAAACACTGGTTCCGCGGCAACCTGTAAAAAATAGCGGCGGGTCGCGGAGGCGACCAGCTGTACTAGGGATCGAAAACAAAAATTGACATGAGCAAAAAAGGGGAACAGTAATGTTCGAACTCGTTGATAGCGTACAGGATAAGCCTGTAATCAAAGTGATCGGTGTCGGCGGCGGTGGGGGTAATGCCGTCAAGCACATGATCGCGAGTGAAGTGGACGGTGTGGATTTCATCTGCGCCAACACCGATGCACAGGCGCTGAAAGATGTAGAGGCGCGCACCATCCTTCAGTTGGGTAACACCATTACCCGTGGTCTCGGCGCTGGCGCCAACCCGGATGTTGGTCGTCAGTCCGCTCTGGAAGATCGCGATCGTATCGCCGAAGTTTTGCAGGGTGCCGATATGGTGTTCATCACTGCGGGCATGGGTGGCGGTACTGGCACCGGTGGAGCGCCGATCGTCGCGGAGATTGCCAAGGATCTCGGCATCCTGACGGTCGCGGTGGTTACCCGCCCGTTCAAGCTCGAAGGCAAGAAGCGTTCGGTGGTGGCGGAAGAGGGTATTCTGGAGCTCCGCGACAAGGTCGACTCCCTGATTACGATCCCCAATGATCGCCTGATCGAAGTATTGGGTGGCAAGATCACCATGAAGGCCGCCTATAAGGAAGCCGACAACGTATTGCTGGGTGCGGTTCAGGGCATTGCGGACCTGATGATCCGCCCGGGAATCATGAACGTAGACTTCGCCGATGTACGTACCGTGATGTCCGAGATGGGTATGGCCATGATGGGCTCTGGTGCTGCCGTTGGCGAGAACCGCGCGCGTGAAGCGGCTGAGAAAGCTGTTCGCAGTCCGCTGCTGGATAACGTCAACCTGCAGGGTGCCCGCGGTATTCTGGTGAATATCATCACCGGAAGTGAGGAGGCTGGCTGCCAGGAACTGACACTGGGTGAGTACTCCGAAGTGGCAGAGATTGTGCAGGAGATTGCTTCTGATGATGCCACGGTAGTGATTGGCACTGCGGTGGACGACAAGCTGGGTGACGAAATGCGGGTAACCGTTGTCGCGGCCGGTCTCGGTGACGTAGCGGAGCAGGCGGCGCGACCGAAAAAGGTCGTCGACAATACCCTGCGCAAGGACGCACGCGAAGTCCCGCCGGCGCCGGCCCCGACGCCGACTCGGGAAGCACCGGAAGCTCGCTCACTGGAGACGGAGCGTCCGAAGCGCACGGCTGCCTCCCTGGGAATGGCCGATGATATGGAATACCTCGATATTCCGGCCTTCCTGCGCCGCCAGGCAGACTAGCGGGAAAGTGATCCCGCAGGGCCCCCTGCTCATGTCCGCCCGGCCCTCGGGCCGGGCAGGGGCCCGGTGGGATCGCTGCATTCGGTTCGCCCGTGGGTAAGCAAGGCGTCTTATGGCGTCCCGGTCGTCGCCCCGCGATCACTGGACTATTCTGATAGTTAGGGCTGACTAACCAGCCCGGGAAAATGCTGTGACTGCTGCCCCAGCTGTAGTTTTGGCGTTATTTTTTTGCTATCCTTGCCGGCTCGCTTTGGCACAAGTGCCGTTTACTTAACGGGAAAAAACCGATACATGATCAAGCAGCGTACTCTCAAAAATGCTATTCGCGCCACGGGCGTGGGCCTGCACACCGGTAAAAAGGTAGTGCTGACCCTGAAACCGGCTCCGGTTGATAGTGGCATTGTGTTCCGTCGCGTAGACCTCGACCCGGTAGTCGAGATCGAGGCGCGTGCAGAGAACGTCGGTGACACCCTGTTGTCCACCACGCTGGTTAAAGGCGATGTGCGTGTGGCAACCGTCGAGCACCTGCTGTCCGCGATGGCGGGACTGGGTATCGACAACGCGATTGTCGAGCTGAGCGCTCAGGAAGTCCCGATCATGGACGGAAGCGCTGGCCCGTTTGTATTCCTGATCCAGTCTGCGGGTATTCAGGAGCAGTCTGCGCCGAAGAAGTTCCTGCGCATCAAGCGTCCGGTCACCGTGGAAGAAGGCGACAAGGTCGCGAGCTTCCTGCCGTTTAACGGCTTCAAGGTGTCCTTCACCATTGATTTTGACCATCCGGTATTCCAGGGACGCAACCTGTCGTCTTCTGTGGATTTCTCCAGCACCTCCTTCGTAAAAGAAGTGAGCCGTGCGCGTACTTTCGGCTTTATGCACGAAATTGAGTACCTGCGCTCCAAAGGCCTGGTGCAAGGTGGTAGCGTCGATAACGCGATTGTGATCGACCAGTATCGCATCCTTAACGAAGGCGGCCTGCGCTACGAGGATGAGTTCGTTAAGCACAAGATTCTCGATGCCATCGGTGACCTGTACCTGCTGGGTACCAGCGTGATCGGTGAGTTCAAGGCGTTCAAATCTGGTCATGCTTTGAACAACAAGTCCCTGCGTACACTGATGGCGCAGGAAGATGCCTGGGAAATGGTCACGTTTGAGGGAGAGCAGGAAGAAGCACCGATCTCCTACGTGAAGCCAATCCTGGCAGTCTGATTAGACAAATTTTGCAAAGCCGGCATGGAAATTGCCGGCTTTTTACTGTGTGCCAGGGGCATTTATGTGCCGGTGCACAGTTTTGATGGTTGGTCAGTGGTACTGTGGATGCAGTGCACCGGAATACTTGGCCAGCCGGTAGCCATTGGAAGGCGTGGAAACAGTCGTCATGACATTGATGCCATTTGTGGTGGCACTGTTTCGTATAGCAGCATGCAGGGGTGCATGCACGCGGACGTTCCGCGACCAGCGTGATCACAAGTAAAACCTATAACGTATTGCGATCCAGACACGCCTGATATGAAAATTATTCTCATCAGTGAGCGCGGGGCCACAACCCGCAGTTTCCGTTTTGGCGGACTCAGCCGTGCATTGCTGGGGCTGTGCCTCATCGGTATGCCAGTTGGCGCATTCCTTGCCGGCACCTCTATCACTGGCTCAGATTCTGACGTCATCGACTCCCGTACTGCCAAGGCCTGGGGAAAGGCGCTGCGTAAACAGCAGGAGCAGATCGACGAGGCGGATAAACAGGCGCGCGAGAAACTTGCGGCCATGACCGTAAAGCTTGCGGAAATGCAGGCCCGTCTGACCCGCCTGGATGCGCTGGGCGAGCGTCTCACCAGTGTCGCGAATCTCGACGAAGGCGAATTCCAGTTTGGTAGTTCCCCCGCCCTGGGTGGTCCGGAAGACCCCGGTATCGCGGGTGCGGCAGAATTGCCTTATCAGGCGCCGGATCTTTTGGAGGCCATCGAAGGGCTGTCCCATCAGGTGGAAGATCGCCAGATGCAGCTTGAGACCCTCGAAGGGTTGCTGGCGAAGCGAGAGCTTGCCGATGCCCAGTTTATTGCGGGGCGCCCCATCTCCCGCGGCTGGATGTCTTCTCGTTATGGCTATCGCACCGACCCGTTCAGCGGGCGCCGTTCCTGGCATAAAGGTGTCGATTTTGCCGGCAAGATGGGCTCCGATGTTGTGTCGGTGGCCGCTGGCGTCGTGACCTGGGCAGATGATCGCTACGGCTACGGCCAGCTGGTGGAAATCAACCACGGTAACGGGTACAAGACCCGCTACGGTCACAACAGCAAGCTCAAGGTCAAAGTCGGTGACGTGGTCAAGCGCGGCCAGGTGATCGCAGAGATGGGGTCCAGTGGTCGTTCGACCGGTCCTCATGTGCATTTTGAAGTCTACAAGCATAATCGGGCAGTAGACCCCGCTTCATACATCCGCCGCACAGGCAGATAACAACTATCCTTTCATACTGCCGAGCTCTGGCCTCCGAGGGAGTTGCCAGCGCTGGCGCCTTCCTGTTTACTTGCACCCCTTACTGAATCCCGGTACGGGGTTGCACGTAGCCCCCGGCCTGACTGGCCGGCACTGCATATTGATTGAGTGGTTCCTGAATAATGATTGGCAAACTGATAAAAGCGGTCTTTGGATCGAAAAACGACCGCGAACTGAAGCGCATGCGCCGCGCTGTGGCGAAGATCAATGCGCTCGAAGAAGACTATAGCCAGCTAGATGATGCGGCCCTGAAGGCCAAAACGGATGAGTTCAAACAGCGCCTGGCACAGGGGGAGACCCTCAACCAGCTGCTCCCGGAGGCCTTTGCTGCGGTTCGAGAAGCCGGTAAGCGTACCCTCGGCCTGCGTCATTTTGACGTTCAGTTGATTGGCGGCATGACCCTGCACGAGGGCCGCATTGCCGAAATGCGCACCGGTGAAGGTAAAACCCTGGTTGCGACCCTGCCGGCCTACCTGAATGCCCTCGAAGGCAAGGGCGTTCATATTGTGACGGTCAACGACTATCTGGCCAGTCGCGACGCCAACTGGATGCGTCCGGTATATGAGTTCCTGGGGCTGAGCGTGGGGGTTATCGTGTCCCAGCAGCACCCGGATGACAAAAAAGACGCCTATCAGGCCGATATTACCTACGGTACCAACAACGAGTTTGGTTTTGACTACCTGCGCGACAATATGGTCCTGCGCAAGGAAGACCGTACCCAGCGTCCACAGCACTTTGCCATTGTCGATGAGGTGGACTCCATCCTGATCGATGAGGCGCGCACCCCGCTGATTATCTCCGGTGCAGCGGAAAACTCCTCTGAACTTTATATGGCGATGAATAAGCTCGTCCCGCGCCTGGAGCGTGCGGAAGAGGGCGCAGAAGGCCATTACACGGTGGACGAGAAAACCCGTCAGGTGGAACTCAACGAAGAAGGGCATCAGCTGGTCGAGGAGTTGCTGTCACGCAACGGTTTCCTCAAGAACGAGGATTCTCTCTACGCGCCGTCCAACCTAGGGTTGCTCCACCATGTTCACGCCGCCCTGCGTGCGCATGTGCTGTTTAACCGGGATGTGGATTACATCGTCCAGAACGGCCAGGTGGTGCTGATCGATGAGCATACAGGCCGGACCATGCCGGGCCGTCGCCTGTCCGAAGGCCTGCACCAGGCGCTCGAAGCGAAAGAGGGTGTACAGATCCAGAGCGAGAGCCAGACCCTGGCCTCCACCACCTTCCAGAACCTGTTCCGTTTCTATCCGACACTGTCTGGTATGACCGGTACAGCGGACACCGAAGCATTCGAGTTCCGCCAGATCTATGGTCTCGACGTCGTGGTGATTCCCACCAACCGGGAGATCCAGCGTCAGGACCTGAATGACCTCGTCTATCTCACCAAAGACGAGAAGATGGAAGCCATCATCGAAGACATCAAGTACTGCCGTGACAAGCAGGCGCCGATTCTCGTAGGTACCGCTTCTATCGAAACGTCGGAAGAGATGTCCAAACTCCTGGCCAAGGCGAATATCAAGCACCAGGTGCTGAATGCCAAATACCACGAGAAAGAAGCCCAGATTATTGCTCAGGCCGGCCGTCCCGGCACCGTGACCATTGCCACCAATATGGCCGGTCGAGGTACCGATATCGTGCTTGGCGGCAACTGGGAAGCAGAGATCAATGCGCTGCACGAAAAGAAAGGTGAAGCGCCCACCGAAGCCGAGATCGAGCAGATCAAGGCGGATTGGCAGCAGCGCCATGACACCGTGATTGAAGCGGGTGGCCTGCACATTATCGGTACCGAGCGCCACGAATCCCGCCGTATCGATAACCAGCTGCGTGGTCGCGCCGGTCGTCAGGGTGATCCCGGGGTAACCCGATTCTACCTGTCTCTCGAAGACAGCCTGATGCGAATTTTTGCCTCTGATCGGGTCAAGAATTTCATGCAAATGCTGGGCATGGAGCGCGGCGAAGCCATCGAGCACCGCATGGTGTCCAACGCCATCGAGAAAGCGCAGCGCCGCGTCGAGGGTCGCAACTTCGATATTCGTAAGCAGCTGCTGGAATATGATGATGTGGCCAACGACCAGCGTCAGGTGATTTACGGCCAGCGCAATGAGCTGCTCGAAGCCGAAGACATCACCGACACCGTTACCGCCATTCGCGATGACGTAGTAAACGGTATGATTTCTGCGTTCGTTCCCCCGCAAAGTGTTGAAGAGCAGTGGGATATCCCCGGGCTTGAGAAACAGTTGGCGAGCGAGATTGCCCTGGAGTTGCCGCTTCAGCAGTGGCTCGAGGAAGACAGCACCCTGCATGAAGAAAGCTTGCGGGAAAAAATCGTCACTGCCGCCCAGGATGCCTACGACGCGAAAGTTGTTCGTATTGGCGAGAGTACTGGCGACGCCAACATGATGGCGAACATCGAGCGCCAGGTCATGTTGCAGGTTCTGGACCAGTTGTGGAAAGAACATCTATCGAGCATGGATCACCTGCGTGCCGGTATCGGACTGCGCGCTTACGCGAACAAGAACCCGAAACAGGAGTTCAAACGCGAGTCTTTCCACTTGTTCCAGAGCCTGCTGGATAGTCTCAAGCATGACGTGATCCGTATGCTGGCGCATGTGGAGCCGATGACCCGTGAGCAAATTGAGGAAATGGAGCGCCAGCGCCTGGAAGCCCAGCGTCGTCAGCAGCTCGAGCTGCAGCATGCGCAAGCTTCCGCCATGCCCGAAGCCGAAGGTGAGCCCGCACCAGCGGAACCGCAGCGACGCGGTCCCAAGGTGGGTCGCAACGAGCCGTGTCCTTGCGGCAGTGGCAAAAAGTACAAGAATTGCCACGGCAAACTGACCTCTTCTGCGTCTGCGCCATAAATCCCAATATGACGCCCCTGCCTTTGGTGGGGGCGTTGTCTGCCCGAGCCATCCGGGCTGCGCCTTTTACACCCGCTTTTCGAAACCTAAGGAGCGGCAATCGCCGCAGCACAATGCCTGATTTCTCTTCCCTGTGTGTACCCGGTGTGCGTCTCTCCAGCGTGCCAGCCCGAATCAAGGATTGGCAGCGAGACGACCTGTTGTTGATCGCTCTGGACGAAGGGGCGGCGGTTTCCGCGACGTTTACCCAGAATGCGTTTTGCGCGGCTCCTGTTACGTTGGCCAGGCAGAATCTTGCCGCGGCGCCAGTTCGCGCGCTGCTGATTAATGCGGGCAATGCGAATGCGGCCACCGGCGAGAAAGGTATCGTTGCCGCGCGTGCCTGTTGCGCGGCTGCGGCGAGCGCACTCGGCGTCGCCGAGCAGCAGGTCTTGCCCTTCAGTACCGGTGTCATTGGTGAGCATCTGCCCTACGAGCGCATCGAAGCGGCGATGCCATTGGCGGTTGATCGCTTGGCTGAGACTGGCTGGCTGGCAGCGGCCAAGGCCATTATGACTACTGATACGCGCCCCAAGGTTGCCGAGCGCACGCTGGAACTCGGAGGCCAAACAATCACGGTTGCGGGCATTGCAAAGGGGGCCGGAATGATCCAGCCCAACATGGCCACGATGCTCGCCTATGTGGCGACGGATGCGCGGGTACCTCAGCATCTGGTGGATCGCTTGGTAAAGGAATCGGTGGCCGCGTCTTTCAATCGCATTAGTGTGGACGGTGATACCTCGACGAATGATGCCTGCGTTTTGATAGCCACCGGGAAAACCGGCCCTGATCTGGACAACCCTGACGAAGACAGCTATCAGCTGCTCAAGGCCGCGATCGAAGCTGTGCACATCGAACTGGCTCAGGCGATTGTGCGCGATGGAGAGGGGGCGACCAAGTTCGTGACCGTCAACGTGCGGGGGGCGGCCAGTTCTGAAGAGGCGCTAAGAGTGGCGTTTGAGGTGGGGGAGTCGCCGCTGGTGAAAACCGCCCTGTACGCATCCGACCCCAATTGGGGGCGTCTGGTGATGGCCATTGGCAATGCGGGCGTGGACGATCTGGACGTGAGCCAGGTGAATGTCTACCTGGATGATGTTCAGGTGGTTGAAGCCGGCGGGCGCGCATCGGATTACACGGAGGAAGCCGGAGAAAAAGTGTTTTCCAAAGAGGCGTTTGCGATCACTGTCGACCTCGGTCGTGGTGCAGTCGCAGAACATATCTGGACCTGCGATTTCTCCCACGACTACGTGACCATCAATGCGGAATATCGAACCTGAGCTCTATCCGTACAAGCGCAATCAATAAACCGGGAGAAGTATCCATGACCCTCATGGATAAGCAGGCGAACAAAAAAGTCGTACACGTTGCGGTTGGAGTCATATGCCATCCGGAGGCGGCGCAAATCCTCATTGCCCGACGTCCCGATCATTTGCACATGGGCGGACTGTGGGAGTTTCCGGGAGGGAAGGTGGAACCCGGTGAGACCCTCCCCCAGGCGCTGGCGCGCGAATTACATGAAGAGCTGGACATTGATGTAATTGACCAGGCGCCGCTGATCGAGATTCGACACGACTATCCGGATAAACGGGTTCTACTGGATACCTGGTGGGTGACCGAGTTTTCCGGCATACCGCGAGGGGTAGAAGGGCAGGAAACCCGCTGGGTACCGATTGCCGAACTGGGTGAATACACATTCCCCGAGGCTAACCGCGCGATACTGACGGCAATCCTGGCGGCGGGCGAAGGCGCTCAGGCCGGCTGAGCGGACGCCGCGAAAAGGCATCGATAGGGGCTCAATGCCTGGTCTGATTCGGGTCCAGGTCTTCACTCAACACATCATCGTAGACTGGCTCACCGGGGATCCGATGGCCTTCGCTGGCCCACTCGCCCAGGTCGATCAGCTTGCAGCGCTCGCTGCAAAAAGGGCGGAAGGGGAAGCGGTCACTCCACTCGATGGGCTTTTTGCAGGTAGGGCAGGTGACGCTAGCCTGGGATTTCTGCTCGGACGAATGGCTCATGATGTTACAGCAAACTTTCTGGCGGAATGAATCGGTAGTCACTGCCAATAACACTGGCAGGGCTGCCTAAATTACCCGCTGAAGGCCGCGAACTCAATCCCAAACCCAGATTCGGTGCCGGGAGGTGGTCTATGGATGTAGACCAGTTGCCTACAAAAAGACCTTCGGGCTATACATGCCATGGAAGCCCTGGGGAATATGGAAGTCGAGCTTGATCGTTGCCAGGGGCTCGTCAAAACGTCGGCTGTCTACCACAACCACCTCAGATTTGTCGGTATTGCCGTTGTACACATAACTGAGGCAGTAAAATTCATCTTCCGCATCGGTATCTGGCTTGGCGACCATGAGCGGCTCCCCGGTAAACCGGTAGCTGCCAAAATCATGGGTCTCGACCTTTCCGGTTTTACGGTCAATCTTTTGTATGGCATTGAAGTAGGTTTGCGGACCGTCCTCGGTATAGCCCGTAGAGATGGCATACCGGTTTTCTGACGTGGTTCGTGTCCAGTCCCACTGGGGGAATTCCCCCTCCAGGGCGTCGTCAATGTATTCCGCCTGAAAGCGTCGGCGCTTTAAATCGATGACGCATCGTTTATAGCGCGCCGCGCCGGATCGGAAATTAACGTCTTCGGAAAACAGCTGCAGTGGCTCAATCTTGTGATCCGGCGTGCCGAACCCAGTCTCCTTGGTTTCCATCAGGTCAAAATGGATTTCCCCATTTTTCTCATAGGCGTTACCAAAATGCAGGCAGGCGATAGGATCTATTTCAACTGTGTCGACCAGCTTTAGATTGTGTACATCGACGATGATGATTTTATTGGTGAGGCGATTGTCATAGCGCATCAGATCAGCAAACGACTCGTTCTTCAGCATGGTCATCAACAGGTTGCCCTGCATCGAAACGGACGACTGAATAAAGATGGCATAATTTTCCGTAAGGGCGAAGTCGTGCAACAACGGCATGTGGTCCATCGTGAAGCGGGCGCGATCAACCAACTGTCCTGTTGGGTCGATTTTGTACATTTCGAATCCAGGTTTAATACCGCGCAGGCTGAAGTCGAAGCACAAGCCGAAGTTGTAGTAGTAGCCGGTTTTGGGGTTTATTTTTCCATGGGCGCTGAACATATTCATCTTGCCCAGGTTATCGCCGTAGGTGAACTCCCCTTCGGTGTCGAGTGTGGCGGGGTCAACGGCGAAAGGCCGACCGCCCTCATTCAGGGCCAGAAATTTGCCCCCATGTAATATCAGTCCCGTGTTGGCAGGATTGGCGGGCGGCGCAAAACGCTTGAAGAAGTTACCTTTGGGCGCACCACCGAATCCGCGATAGAGGGGTTTGCCGGCTGCGGTCTCATCCACATATTTTGGGGTGCGGATAAACCGGTTGGAAAAATGTACCTTGCCGTTGGTGAAGGTTGTGCGGGCGATCATGCCATCGCCATCAAACCAGTGTCCAAACTCTTCGCCCCCCAGCTTGAGCCGGCCTGGCCCGTTGCGGAAGAATGTGCCGGTGAGGTCACTGGGTACCTGGCCCTCAATATCGGATACCCAGTAGTCGTACTCTTTTTCCTGGGCCTCAAAATTGCCTGTGACGGTCGGCGCTCGAACGGCTTCCCTGGTGATTGCTTCAATGGTCATGGAATTCTCCATTCAGTATTCGCAAGGGGGACCTGCGGATCCAAAGCCTGGTGCGAGGTCGAAAGTACCGGGCACCTTGCGGTGCTTGCCTGTGGCGCCACGCCGGCAGTCGTTGGTGCACCCCGCCACAAGGGCGGGGCCGACGACTCGGGTTAGTTGAAGCTTCGACGCAGGGTCAGACCATAAGTCGACCGAGGAGCAACAACGCCGGCATAGCCACCAATGGTGGGAATGTCGATACCCATCAGGAAGTACTCTTCATCCAGCAGGTTTTTTCCCCATGCTACCACTTCCCAGTCCCGGTTCAGGTTGGTCAGGGTGAAACGCAGGTTGATCAAGTCGATCGCTTCATTGTAAAGATTGGTGTCGAGGTCCTGATCGAGATAGTGGGCGTCCACATAATTATGTTCGAGGCGCGCAATCCCGAGCAGGTTGGAAGACAGCTGCTGCTCGTACTGGGCGTAGGAACTGAAGGTCCACTCGGGAGCATTGTCCAGAGTTTTTCCGGCCAGGTCCGTTACGCAGGGCGCGGACGGGTTGGCCAGCGACCAGAACAGGGAGTCCATCGCCGTACACTGTCCATTGTCAAATGTCTTGTACTCAGCCTTGTTGTAGCCGATTGCGCTGCCGAGCGTAAATTGCTCGCTGGCCGCGAATAAGATGTCGAACTCAGAGCCATAGCTTTCCAGGGCGCCGGCATTGGTGACTGTGGTACTGGCGCCGTCGAAGGCTTGTGCCTGAAAATCCTCATAATCGACGAAATAGAGTGTGCCGTTCACAATCAGGCGGTTATCCAGAAGGGCGCTTCGCCAGCCGAGTTCGTAGCTGGTTGCTTCTTCCTCGTCGAATTCGCCAGCCGCATCATTGCCTCCATTGATCGCGCCGAAGTTTACGACCGGGACACGCCGCTGGTCGAAGCCGCCAGATTTGAAGCCTTTACTCACACTGGCATAGGTCATGACATCTTCGCTGACGAAGTAGCGCAAGTTGAATGACGGGGAAACATTGCTGTCTGAGCGCTTCTGGTCAAAGTCGACATCCGCCCCTGCAATCGGAGCCAGGTCAAAAGGCAGAAACTGGAAGGGCGGCAGTGACTCGGGGGGAAGTCCCGGCAGTGGGGTGCGCAGTGTGCGTTGTGAACCGGTACGTGCCTTTTCTTCCTGCGTTACCCGCAAGCCAAAGGTTGCGCTGAGTGCCTCGCTGATATTCCATTCTACCTGTCCAAACATGGCAAGACTGCTGGTGGTGTACTCGTTGATATCGATATTTTGCGAGCGACTCCCGAGGATGGCCGACAGCGGCGGCAATCCGGGTGAAAGTGCCGGGGAATTGAGCAGGATTGTCTCGTTCATTCCCAGGCTGCCCTCGGTCTCGAAGGTAGAGTAATAGCCGTACAGGCCAACCTGGTAAGACAGCGTCTCGGTTCCCAATGAGGCGATGCGAAGCTCAGTAGAAAGCTGATTGAGCTCTACATCGGTTGTGGCTGCGGAAGCGGCGTCATAGGCCGTGAAGTCACCGTCGTAGCTACTATTGGATGAGTAGGTTCGCGCGGCGTTGATAAAGGTAACGCGATGGGAGTCCGCTACCTCCATATTCCACTCTGCAGATACACCACCAACTTCCACGTTGTTGGCCAGCTCGTCATTGAGCCAGTAGTCGTCCCCGAAAGGATCTGCGGTGGGCGGCGAACCAATGCTGCCTGGGGCGGTTTCCAGCGCGGTATACGGCAGGCCCGGCAGCATCGCGGAAGGCACATTGGTCATGGGCGTGCCAATCATGATGGGCGATACGCCGTTGTAATCGATCACCGCCAGAGCGCAACAATCCGTGCTTTCCTTCGAGTAGTCGGCATTCAGGAGTAATTCGCTGTTTGCCAGGTTAAACAGCACGCGTGTTTTCAAGCCCCACTTGTCGGCATTGTTGAGGCCCTCACCCGTAAACGTATTGTTGTACAAGTGGTCACCATTGATGACGAACGCACTCATACGCATGGCGTTGCCGGAGTCGCCCAGTGGCAGGTTGATCATGGATCTCAGCTCTTGCCGATTATTATTGGCAAATTCTACGTCGGCCTCTGCCTCAAACTCAGAGGATGGCTTGGAAGTAATAATGTTGATCGCACCGGCCGCGGTATTCTTGCCGTACAGGGTGCCCTGGGGTCCCCGTAAAACCTCGACGCGCTCAATATCGACCAGATCGCTGATATTCATGCCGGCGCGGCCCTGATAGACACCATCGACAAACACCCCGACACTGGGATCGATACCCGCGTTGGATCCCGCGGAGCCGATTCCGCGAATGCGAATGGATGTTGTACGCGAGTCGGGACCGGACTGTATTTTCAGGCTCGGTGTGTATTGCTCCAGCGCGTAAAAATCGGTTTCACCCGAGTCTTTAAAGAAGTTACTGTCAAAGGCGGTGACAGACATCGGCACTTCCTGGATGTCTTGCTCGCGCTTGTTGGCTGTGACAGTGATGTGTTCGATGCTCAGGTCGGGTTCGGAAAGGCTTTCTTGAGCAAGTGCAGGTACCGCAAGATGGGTAAGCAGGATACCGCTGAGTGGTGCGAAGTATCTCTTCATTATCATCCCTTTGAGCCGGACGGCTATTGTAGTTATATTGGGTAGACCGCTTTGAATCCGTTCAGTCTTGCGGGGTGCCGGTACGCTGGCCCCCTCTCTGGTTTACCATAACAAAGGCAAAATACGATAACAAACAGATCGGACTGTTTTTTTGTGTTTTGGCTGCGTCCACATTCAGAGCGAGTGGGTAGCCGTTAAAGGCTTGGCGTGAAACTCTTCACGGTGGCGCCAAATGCAACTTGGGTAGCGATTGTTTGTCGGGCCGGTTGCCAGGAATTCACGATTGATCAGAAGTACCTTATGACGCAGCAGTCTGATTTTCTCCGCATGGCACTGATTCTCGGGTTGCTGAGCTGTGTGGGGCCCTTCGCGATCGACATGTATTTGCCCGCCTTGCCGGATATTGGCCGGGACCTCGCGGCGCCGGTGGAGGCCGTGCAACATACGCTGACGGCCTTCTTTATCGCTTTTGGTGTGTCGCAGCTGTTTTACGGTCCGGCGGCAGATATGTTTGGCCGTAAGCCGCCGCTGTATTTCGGTTTACTGCTGTTCCTGGTTGCCTCGATCGGTAGCGCATTGGCGCCCACCATCGAGTGGCTGATTGTCTGTCGATTCTTTCAGGGCGTTGGTGGTGCCGCTGTTATGTCGATACCCCGGGCAATCATCCGGGATCGCTATACCGGTAATCAGGCCACGCGACTGACAACCACTGTCCTTCTGATTATTTCAATTTCACCGATGCTTGCACCGCTGGCGGGCGGCGCCATGACCGGGCCCTGGGGTTGGCGATCGGTGTTCTATGCCGTGGCCGTTGCTGCAGTGTTGTGTCTATTGCTGGCCTGGCGGGGTCTACCGGAAACCCTGAAAACGGAAGACCGGGTACCACTGTCTGTTGGCGAGCTAAAGCAGGCATTTTCGGTGCTGTTGGCTGATCGTAGTTTTATGGGGCTGGTGTTGATCAGTGGTCTGGGGACTGCCACCTTCTTTATGTTCCTGTCCGCCTCGCCATTTCTGTATATCGAGCATTATGGCTTGTCGACAAACCAGTTCAGCCTGGCTTTCGCCCTGAATGCGCTCGGCTTCTTCTGCGCCAGTCAGTTCGCGGCGACCCTGGGTGCACGTATTGGACCGATGCGGGTGATCCGTCTTTGCGTGCTGCTCTTTGCATTGAACGGGCTCGCTATGCTGGTGGTGTTTGGCAGTGGTTTTGATAGCTTTTTTGTACTCGTGGCTATGTTACTGGTCAGTAATAGCTGTCTCGGGTTGGCTCTGCCCACCGCCATGGTGATGTCCCTGGATGATCATGGGGATATTGCGGGGACGGCCGCTTCATTCGGAGGGGCGCTGCAGATGATTCTGGGTGCGGTGGGTACCCTGGTGATCAGTTTCTTCTTTGACGGGGCGCCGTTTACCCTGGTTATCGGTGTGGCCGCATGCGCTTTGTTGGCCCAGCTGATGGCCATACTGACCCTGCGTCGCAGTGCGCCTCTGGCGCTGCAACCCTGAGGGTTTGGGGCTGTAAGAAATTGCCATCTTGTACGACTAAGGCTTGGACCCTGGCTGGAACTGCCGCGCGTAGCGAATGCGCTCACGAGCAGTCCGGTCAACATTCACTGAATCAAGGAATCGCACTATGTCACTTCGCCTGTTGTCAGCACTCGGTGCTGCCTGCCTGGGATTGGGCCTGATTGCCAATGTTGCTGCCCAGGATATCAAATTACCCACCATGCAGCCTGATCTGGAAGTCACTGAGCAGGCCGCTCTGGGAACCGTGTCCCAGGGATTGAAAGCCGGGGAACAGCTGCCTGAGTTCAAGGCCAAAGCGCATACTGGAGAGCCGGTTGAGAGCGTGAGAGTACTGGAACAGGCACCTGTGCTGGTAGTGTTTTATCGTGGCGGGTGGTGCCCGTACTGCAATGTCCAGATCCGCCAGCTCACCGAAGCGTTTCCGGAATTCAGGAAGCGCGGTGTAACGCCGGTCGTGATCAGTGCCGATAAGCCTGATGCCAGCGCCATGGCGCAGGCGACCTATGAAATCCCATTCCCGGTACTGTCGGATCCGGACCTGCAGGCCCACGAGGCCTTTGGCGTGGTGATCCAGATTGATGAAGCGACAGCGAAACGCTACCGGGACTATGGCATCGTGCTCGAGGACTGGTCCGGACGTGATCATCACAAAATTGCCGCTCCTGGCATTTTCCTGGTGGACGCCACGGGTAAGGTGTTGTGGTCCCATGTCGCTGACGACTATAAAACCCGCCCGAGTGTCGAGCAGCTGCTGGCAGTGCTGGACGCCCAGCAGTAAACGGCTCGTCTTTGTGGCGTGATAAAAAAGCCCGCAGGAGTGCGGGCTTTTTTCATGGGGCGGTGCTCCATCTGTACTTTGTGGTGCGCTATGGGAAAATGGCGTCAATATCGATCCAAGGATGCCCTCAATGAGCGAAACCCGAAAAGTCTGGCGTACGCCAAAAGCTGGTGCAATCAGTCATCTGGCTTTGGTCGAGGAACCACTGGAAGCACTCGCCACGGATAAAATCCGGATTCAAGTGGCGGCGGTGGGCCTTAATTTTGCGGATATCTTCGCGCTCACGGGTCTTTACTCAGCCACGCCGGAAGGGACTTTTATCCCGGGGCTGGAATTCTCTGGCACGGTCTCAGCGCTCGGTGCCTCGGCGCAAACCGACCTGCAGGTAGGCGATCGGGTTTACGGTTGTATTCGTTTTGGCGGATACGCAGACACCGTCGATGTGCCGCCACAGCATTGTCAAAAACTACCCGAGGATTGGTCTTTTGCCGAGGGCGCTGCTTTCCCTGTGCAAAGCCTGACCGCCTACTATGCACTGACCGACCTGGGTGCAGTAAAGCCCGGGCAAGTGGCCCTGATTCAGAGTGCCGCCGGTGGCGTGGGCTTGCAGGCGATGAAAATGTTGCGGCAAATGGGCGCCACACCGATTGGTACGGTGCGCTCAGCCAGTAAAGCGCAGTTTTTGGCCGAGCAAGGATTCGAGGAGGTGATTGTTCGCGGCGAGCATTTCGATGCGCAACTGCAGCAACAGTTGCGCGGGCGTCCGTTACACGCCGTACTCGATGGCATTGGTGGCAAAGTACAGCAAGCGTCTTTCGAAGCGCTCGCCCCCACCGGACGTCTTGTGGTCTTCGGCGCAGCGCAGTTTACCCCCGGAGATCGTCCCAACTGGATTAAAGCGGCCTGGTTGCACCTGACCCGCCCCCGATACGATGCCATGGAGATGATCAGCAGCAATCGTTCCGTATTGGCTTTCAACCTCATCTGGTTATGGCAGGAGCAGGCAATGTTCGACGCGCTGCTGAAGGGGTGCTCCGGACTTGGGTTGCCCGCCCCGCACGTGGGCCACCAGTTTGATTTCGAGCAAGCCCATCAGGCGATAGAGTGCCTGCGAACCGGAGACTCCGTCGGCAAGGTGGTCCTCACCGTGCCAGGTCACTGACCTCAAGAAATCTCACCCTGGGCGCCGATCCCTGTCGGCGCCAGCGTTTCATGTCCACCTTGCTCTCCAGTCTGGCGCCACCGGCTCGTTTCGTAATGGGGTTGTAGAATTTTTGATCATTTGCGGCCATTTTGGCGTTTGTCTTATTCACAGGCGGCGCTCCAGCGGCTTATCACAAGCTATATGCATAATAAATTATTCTAAAACTGTAGAAAGTGAAGAATTTATTCGGTAGGGTGTGGGCTGTCGGTGCGTTGGGGTGTGTGCGCAACGGAAAGGAGCCGTGAGACTCCGCGCCAAAATGACAGCGATGTCAAACGCGAGTTGGATTCTCCCGGTAACAGAGAGCCTCTGCGGCGCTCAAGATAACTATAAGGGTGAGATTGACTATGTCATCGAATGAATTTCGTAAGAGCTTGCTGGCGAGTGGTATCGCTCTGGCGCTTGCTGGTGTCAGCGCACCGCTGGCAATGGCTCAGGAAGATGAGCTGAAAAAGAAGAGTGATCAGGAACGCGCCGAGCTGGAAGAAGTTTCCGTGGTTGGTTTCCGTGCAGCTCTGGAACGCAGTATCGATACCAAGCGATTCGCGACCAATGTCATGGATAGCATCAGTGCGGAAGATATCGGTAAGTTCCCGGATAAAAATATCGGCGATGCGTTGATGCGGATCCCTGGTGTCGGGATCGAGCGTCGATTTGGCGAGGCGGACGGCGTTAGCATTCGCGGCCTGGACCCATCTCTCAGCCTGACTTACCTCAACGGCCAGTCCATTTCCACCGCACAGTGGTTTGAAGGCTATCGTCCGACCCGCGGTTTCCGCTCTGATATGCTGGCGGCTGAGCTGGTTTCTTCTCTGGAGGTTTACAAGTCTCCCCGTGCCGATCTGCCGGATGGTTCCATCGGTGGCACCATCAATATTAAAACCGCGCGCCCGCTTGATCTGGATAGCGGCACGGCCCGTGGTTCCATGGAGTACCAGTACTCGGAAAACGCTGAGCGTTGGGATCCGGCATATTCCGGCCTTTACAGCTGGAAATCCGAAGATGAAAAATTCGGTGTGCTATTCAGCGCGTCCCATCAGGAGCGCTTCACCACTTACGATGCCATGGAAAACTACTACGGCACCAATGTGGAAGCGAAGGATGCCGATGGCTCCGGTGACTTCACCCATGCAACCTGGGGTGCCGGTCATGCGATTTTCCAGCAGGAGCGTGAGCGTACCGCATATAACCTGGCCGCGCAGTGGCGTCCCACCGAAGAGCTGGATATCGTTGCCAACTACCTGAACTTTGCGCTCTCTGCAGACAACGTGAATTCCAATTATCTGGTGATTCCCGGGCGTGTGAATGAGCTGAACAATGTGACGGCCACCAAGGACTTCCCGGCGGGTGTCGGTGTCCTGAAACACGACTCTACCCTTGGTGACGTTGAAGGCGTTAGTGGTGACGACTGGTGGTTCGGCCCGGATTCCTATTTCCGCAATACCAACCCGGAAGCGCAAGCGTTCGATATCGATGCGACCTACAGCACCGATGCGTTTGAAGCACATGCGCAGATTGGTCACACCGAGGCCGAAGGTGACATCATCGTGATCGGTTACTCTGGCCAGATGAATGCCAGCAACATCGGTGCCACGGGCCTGACCGGGGACGAAGTACTGACCCTGGACCTGACAGGTAATAAACTGGGTGTTGAGTTTGATGGATTTGATCCTTCCAACCCGGGCAACTATCCGCTGGCGATTCGTGAGAATAATCCGCACATCATGGACTCCGATGAGGAGACTTATGCGCAGTTTGATCTGACGGTTCCCGTCGATATTGCTGGCGTGATCACGTCAGTAAAGACTGGCCTGAAATATCAGGACCGTGCGAACGAACGCCATCTGTACAACTTCACCGCTGAAATTCCTGCGAATCTGGCCAGTGACGCGACTTATGCCGACCTGCCGGTGAATACCGGCTGCGGCCAGTATGAGGAGACGGCCAAGTCTTCCACACTGACTTGCCTGCCGACGCTGGACCTGGATGGCATTCGTGGCCTGTCTTCCCGTGTAACGCCGGGCAACACCATGCAGCGTGAAAGCCTCAGTGACTTCTACAAGATTGAAGAAGACAAGCTGGCGGTTTATGCCATGGCGGAGTTCGAGTATGACAAGTTCAGCGGTAACTTCGGCATTCGCTACGTTGACTATGACCTGAACTCCATTGCCAACCAGGTAGCCAATGGTGTTGATGTCCTGAACGTGCCAACAACCAATGACTACAACGAAGTGCTGCCCAGCCTGAACGTGGTGTATAACATCAACGATGATTTGCTGGTGCGTGGTGCAGCGGCTCGTGTGATGTCTCTGCCGAACTACCAGGACTTGCGGAATACCTTTAGCTACAACAGCACGACCCGCACGGGCTCTGCTGGTAACCCTTACCTCGAACCGTGGCTGGCGACCCAGCTCGACCTCGGCGTTGAGTGGTACTTTGCAGAGGGCGCGCTGGCCAGTGCAACCTACTTCCGTAAAGATATCGAGTCCTTCCTGTTCTCCTTCTCTGAAATTGAGACGCTGCCAATTATTGATGAGAACACCGGGCAGGAGTTTGTTGCGGACATCGAGATTTCCCGTACTCGTAATGGTGGTGAAGCGGAGCTGCAGGGTATTGAGCTGCAGGTACAAACGGATATCGCCTACGGCTTTGGCGTGAGCGCTAACTATACCTACACCGATGCGGAAGTTGTGGATAACGAAGGTGTTGCGGGCCTGAATCTGCCGGGTAACTCCGATACCATGTGGAACGCCACTGCCTACTGGGAAAATGACCGTTACAGTGCGCGTCTGATGGCGAACCATCGCGGTGAATTCTTCAATGGTGTACGTATTGGCACCGCCTCGGAAACAGAGGAGTTTACTTCTGTTGATGTCGCTTTCTCCGCAGACGTTACTGACAACGTGACGGTGAGCCTGCAAGGTATCAACCTGACTGGTGAGTTGTATCGTACCAAGAACTCCCAGGACTCCTGGGATGGTATTTTCCAGCTGATCAACGATGGCGGTACCCGTTGGTTCGTCAACACTTCCGTAAAGTTCTGATTGCGGATCGCGAGCCGGTCACCTGTCTGGGGGATCGGCGAGCACAAAAAAAACCGGCTTTTGCCGGTTTTTTTTGTGCATGGATTTAATCGTCCACTAAATTGTTTGGAAGCGATGTTCTTTGAGCTGGTTTAGCAGAGTGCGGTTCGTGATGAGATGTTGAGGTGTCTCTCGACGCATTTGTGCGATGCGGGCAAAGTTTTCCCGGGCATAGTCCAGATGCGGCAGCCTGGCTGGATTCAGTGGATACTGATGATGCAGTCCCATGCCATAGAGGATGAACTCATAGCTCTCCCGCACGAAGGGTTCCAGCGCATTACTCATTTCGAAACGCGATGGCGGATGGTGCTGCCACCATTGCAGGTTTTCTTGAAGAGTATCCGGAACAGATTCCGGGCGTGAATTCTCGATCCAGAACTCGGAATCCTGTCGTTTGGAAAGCAGGTAATGCAGCTTGATGAAATCCACTACGCTGTGCCAGCGGCTGAGAAACGACGCGTTGTACTTTTTCTCCAGCAGGCTCATCATTTCCCGTGTGTTCGGAAATAGCTCGCCCAGCATATTGCAGGAGGCTTCGATCAGGAAAATCGCGCTGGCTTCCAATGGCTCCAGAAAGGCTGCTGCCAGCCCCATGCCGACACAATTCTTGTGGAAGACCTTCTCCCGGTAGCCGAGCTGCATGCGGATATGTTTGGCATCCAGGGATTCTGAGTCCGGCCCCAGATAGGCACGCAGGCGAGCCTCTGCTTCGTCGGGGGTAGTAAAGTCGTCACTATACACATGGCCGGTGCCCCTGCGGCTCTGCAGCCCGATATCCCAGATCCAACCCGCCGTCTGCGCGGTGGATATTGTCGGACTGGCGATGGGTGTGTCGTTTTCCGCGTAGGGCATTTGAATAGCGACCGCACGATTGACGAACAGCGTGTCCTTGACGGAACGAAGGGGAATATCAAAAGTCTTTCCAAGCAGCAGTGAGGCAAAGCCGCTGCAGTCGATAAAGAAGTCGCCGGCGATTTCACCGGATTCCCGCGTGGTCACGGAATGGATGAACCCTTCCTGATCGAGATTGACGTGCTCGATATGCGCTCGCACATGCGTCACGCCGAGCTTTTGCGTTGCAAAGCGAGCCAGCATTTTGGTGAACTTGCCGGCATTCAGGTGGTAGGCATAATTTAAAATGCCCTCATACGCCGGCGTTGTCATGGTCTTGGGGGCGAAGTTGCCCAGGCAGGCCGAGGGTTGCGGGGAAATTGCCTCGGCATAGGGTTGTTTCAATTCCTCTGCCAGATATTGCCAGTAGGGGCCGGGCGATGTGCGCCATTGCTTGTGGGGCAGCTCAAAGGAGTGGAAGTACGCACGGTCGATACCATCATCCGGTGATGCATGCCAGTTTACAAACTTGGTGCCTTGTTTAAAGGATGCATCGCATTCGCGAATAAAGTCGGTTTCGTCGATACCAATCCTCTTCAAGGTGTTGCGTATGGTGGGCCAGGTCCCTTCGCCTACACCAATGGTTGGCGTATCGGGAGATTCAATCAGAGTAATGCTGATTTCCGGGTCATCGACCACATTGAGCTGTTTCGCAAGGGACGCTGCGGCGAGCCAGCCGGCGGTACCACCGCCGACAATGATAATACTTTTTATTGTTGTCACAGCCTGCTCCACGGCTGTTGTCCACAGCCAAAATCGGTGTTGTAATCAAAAAAATATTGAACAGAATTATACGGTGATTTGCCTCGCGATGGTGAGCCGCTTTGCCCCCGGAGTGTAACAATGGGTACCCCTTTTTCGATTGTGATTGTTGGTGGTGGCACCGCCGGCTGGATGGCGGCAAATCTGATGGCAAAGCACTGGCATGGGCAGCCGGTTTCTATCACATTGGTAGAGTCCGATACGATAGGTACTATCGGTGTGGGCGAGGGGAGCACACCTTATCTGAAGGGGTTTTTCAAAAAACTCAATATCCCCGAGTCAGAATGGATGCCGGCCTGTAACGCGACCTATAAATGTGGGATTCGCTTTCCTAACTGGTCTACTGTGCCTGGCTATGAATCCTACTATCATCCATTTTTCTCACCATTGGATCGTGAAGTGGGGCAGGTATTTTTTCAGCAGGCTGAATTGCGTCGACGTGGTGAATCGATAGCGGCCCTGCCTGACCACTTTTTTCATGCGCCCTACCTGTCGTCTGACTGTCGAGCGCCCATCCCCAAGCGACCTTTGCCCTTTGAGCTGGATTACGGCTATCACTTTGACGCCGGATTGTTGGGGCAATTCCTGCGCGGCAGGGCCATCGAGCAGGGGGTGGAGCATTGTGTCGATACTGTGGTGCGCGTCGAGCGTGAAGGCGACACTGTTCTGGCAATACACGGGGAGCGGAGCGGCAAGATGGTGGCCGACTTGTTTATCGACTGCTCCGGGTTCCGTTCGTTATTGATCGCCGATGCACCTGGCTATCAATTTCGGGAATACCGCAAAACGCTCTTCAACAACGCGGCCGTGGCTGTGCAAAGAAAGACCAGTGCCGAAGCGCCGCTACCCTCGGAGACCGTGTCAGAGGGGCTTTCCAGTGGGTGGATGTGGTCGATTCCACTGCAGTCCCGTACCGGCCATGGCTATGTCTACAGCACGCAATTTGTTTCCCCAGACGAAGCCGAGCAGGAATTACGCCAGCGGCTGCACCTGAACGATGCCGAGACCGTGCGACATCTGAACATGCGAGTAGGACGGGTTGAGGAGCACTGGCAGGGGAATGTACTGGCGGTCGGTTTATCGCAGGGCTTTATCGAACCGCTGGAAGCGACGGCCTTGATGTTAGTGCAATTTACCATCGAACGTTTTCTGCAATGCTCTGAAGTGGGCGTGCCCGACCAGTCAGGAGCGGACAGCCGCGACGGCTTTAACCGACAGATCAACGCACTGTTCGATGGCGTGCTGGACTATGTAGCAGGGCACTATCGGATTAATACCCGCGCAGATACTCCCTACTGGCGTGCGGCGAGAGAAGAGATGCAGGTGCCAGAGCGTTTGTCCGCGCTGCTGGAGTGTTGGGATTCCGGCGGCAACGTGGACAATTTTCTGTTGAATCAGGGCAGTGAACTGATCTATTCACGCGCAAGTTGGTATAGCTTGCTGGCGGGCATGGGACGATTTCCCGAGGGTGTTTTACGACAACCGCAGGAGACTCGAGATGCCGAAGCGGTTGCCGAGTTTTGCCGTAGCAATTTACGGCAGTTCTGGGGGCATCGCGACAAGCTAAACGCGCTGAAAAATACCGCGGTAGAGCCCGCGTAAAAGTTGGCCTGTCAGTCTGGGGGTTGAATGGCCGACTCAGGCGGTCGGCGCTTTGAACCTTTCACGTAGTGCTTTCCGGGCTGGGGTGGCACAAAGATTGCTGTTTGACAGCGCACAGGCCTGTTACGGCACTCGAGCGTTGTTTCGATTTGTGGTACGTCTAAGCCCATGTCTTCTGTAGGGAAATCGTGGCTCCCATCTCGCCCGATCAGGTCTGATCTCATGCCGCGAAGAAGACCTGTGTATGGCAATTTATTGGCGAGCTCGGTATTTTCTGCCATGTTTAGCGGAACTTTTTATCTGGATGGGATGTTTAAATAGAGGTCAGGCGCCCACTCAGTCAGGCTACGTTCGCAGTGGAAAAATTTCCTAAGAAAATAACGAGGAAAGAATAATGCTTCCTAATTTTCGACTTCGTCGCAACGCAAAGTGGCATTTTGCGCCTGTTATTGCGTTCCTGATGGCGCTTGCAGGTTGCGGTGGGTCCTCTGATCCCGCTGCAGAAGCCGCCAATCAGGCTGCAGTCAAACTGGATCCAAACAAGCTTGCCGCAGACCAAACACTGGTTCGTGGCGGGGGATCTGAGCCGGAAACCCTCGATCCCCACAAGATTTCCGGTACACCTGAGTCCGCGCTGGTACGTGACCTGATGGAAACTCTGGTTATTGCCGCCCCGGATGGCGGCGTGCGGCCTGGCGTGGCTGAGAGCTGGGAGACCAGCGACAACCAGCATTACATTTTCAAACTGCGGCAAAACGCCAGGTGGTCGAACGGAGACCCGGTTACCGCGGACGATTTTGTGTACTCGTGGCGACGCCTTGTTGATCCCGCGACCGCTTCGAAGTACGCCTGGTATCTCGGTGCGGGAAAGGTGAAAAACGCCAAGGGCATTACCGAAGGCAAGCAACCGGTTGATAGCCTTGGGGTTGAGGCACTGGATGCGCATACCTTCAAGGTGACACTGGAAGCAGCCGTCCCATACTTTGTCGCAATGCTCGTGCACACCTCTACCTCACCTGTACACCGGGGTACTGTTGAAAAGCATGGTGAGCAGTGGACCCGAGTGGGAAATCATGTGGGCAATGGTGCGTTCAAACTCACCGAGTGGGTCGTCAATGAACGTATTGAATATGTCAAAAATGAATTTTACTGGGATGCGGAAAACGTCAAGCTGGAGAGAGTGCGCAGTTTGCCCATCCAGTCTCCCAATGCCGAATTGAAGCGTTACGAGGCGGGCGAAATCGACTTCACCTGGGAAGTTCCGATCGAGCACATCAAGCGACTGCGGAAAGAGCGTGCCGACGAAGTAAAGACAGCACCCTACATCGGTACCTACTATTACGAGTTCAACACCACTCAGCCCCCGTTTGACGATTCCCGAGTACGCCGTGCGCTCGCATATGCCATTGACCGCGATATTATGGCGAACAAGGTAATGGGGCGTGGTGAAAAGCCGTCATTCCACTTAACTCCGGGAATTGTGACAGGATTTGATGCGCCGGAGACGGCGTGGAGCCTGCTTTCGCAAGCCGAGCGAATCCAGCAAGCCAAAGCGTTGCTCGCAGAAGCGGGTTATAGTGAGCAAAATCCACTTGAATTTAGCTTGTTGTACAACACAAACGACAATCACAAGAAAGTGGCCGTAGCAATTTCAGCGATGTGGAAGCAGGCCCTGGGCTTTGTTGATGTGACGTTGGAAAACCAGGAGTGGAAGACCTACCTCGATACGCGCGCCAATACCGCCTTTGATATGGCGCGTGCTGGCTGGATCGGCGATTACAATGAACCCTCCACCATGCTAAAGCTCCTGCTGACCGGAGGCGGTAGTAATTACCCCAAGTACAGTAACCCGCGATACGATGAGCTATTCGCAAAGAGTGCGAAAGAGTTGGATGTCGCCAAGCGTGCTGAATACTATGCACTTGCGGAAGAAATCCTGGCTGAGGATATGCCGATTGCACCTATCTACCAGTATGTCACTCAGCATCTGGTGAAACCCCATGTGGGCGGATACGCTCCTGACCCCTTGGACAATTTCTATGCCAAGGACATGTGGATTATTGAACACTAAGTGAGAAAAGGCCCGGCAGCCCAGTGTGGCTACCGGGCCTTTTTCGTTTCAACGCCAAGGAAGCGATTCAGAACAAGTAAGTTCCCAATAAAATCTAAATAGAACACGCTTATGTTGAGATTTATCGCCAAACGCGTACTCGAAGCCATTCCTACACTATTTATTCTGATCACAGTTTCTTTTTTCCTGATGCGCTTTGCGCCCGGAAATCCTTTCTCTGCGGAGATTGCCATGACGCCAGAGGTCATGGCGAATATCGAGGCCAAGTACGGCTTTGACAAGCCAGTATACGAACAGTATTTCAATTACCTGGGGAGCTTACTGCAAGGTGACCTCGGGCCCTCGTTTAAGTA
Organism: Microbulbifer sp. ABF4_148; assembly: GCF_056158985.1. Lineage (NCBI taxonomy): Bacteria > Pseudomonadati > Pseudomonadota > Gammaproteobacteria > Cellvibrionales > Microbulbiferaceae > Microbulbifer > Microbulbifer sp. ABF4_148. The sequence goes on along the minus strand of NZ_JBSWUI010000001.1, from coordinate 3,646,643 downwards.
CAAAGACTTTACTGTCAATGAGCTGGTGGCCCAGGCATTGCCGGTTTCCGTAAAAATCGGACTCTTCGCCTTTATCGTTGCGGTTACCTTTGGGGTCACCTTTGGCACCATTGCGGCGCTCCGGCAGAATACCTGGGTGGATTACACCATTATGACCAGCGCGATGGCGGGGGTGGTGATTCCCAGTTTCGTACTAGCGCCCTTGCTGGTCCTGATTTTTGCCATAGGACTCGAATGGCTTCCGGCGGGAGGTTGGCATAACGGTGCAGCCCAGTATGTCGTGCTTCCGGTTATCGGTATGTCCTTGTATTACATTGCGTCGATTTCTCGCATCATGCGCGGCAGCATGATTGAGGTGCTGAACTCCAATTTTATTCGCACCGCCAAGGCCAAGGGGCTGTCCATGCCCTATATCATCGTCCGGCATGCGCTGCGTCCAGCGATCCTGCCCGTATTGTCCTATCTCGGTCCGGCACTGGTGGGCATCATTACTGGCTCGGTAGTGATTGAAACTATCTTCGGCTTACCCGGTATCGGCCAACTGTTTGTCAATGGTGCGCTGAATCGTGATTACTCTATGGTACTTGGGCTGACGATTCTTGTTGGTGCCCTGACCATAACCTTCAATGCCATTGTCGACATTCTGTACGCTGTGGTCGATCCGAAAATCCGCTACTCATAATTCGAGGCTTACGAGATGTTATCCACTACAGCCAATAAAGAAGCGGTTGAAAACTTCTCCGATCAGCTGGAGGTGAAAGGCCGCAGCTTGTGGGACGATGCCCGTCGCCGCTTTTTCAGTAACCGGGCCGCTCTTGCCAGCCTGATCATTCTGGGATTTGTGACTCTATTTGTGTTCGCCGGCCCAATGCTGAGTCAGTTTGCATTTGATGAGGTGGACTGGGGAGCCATGCATGCGGCCCCCTCGATGGCCTCCGGCCACTACTTCGGCACAGACTCCCTCGGACGTGACCTTTTTGTCCGCACCGCTATGGGTGGGCGTATTTCACTCATGGTCGGCGTGATGGGCGCGCTGGTGGCGGTTTTGATCGGCACCTTATACGGTGCAGCCGCCGGGTTTATTGGTGGCCGTACCGACCGTGTGATGATGCGCACACTTGAAATTCTGTACTCCTTCCCGTTTATGTTCTTTGTCATTCTGCTGGTGACCTTTTTCGGCCGTAATATCCTGCTGATCTTTATTGCCATCGGTGCGGTGAGCTGGCTGGATATGGCGCGAATCGTTCGCGGCCAGACCCTGAGTATCAAGGGTAAAGAGTTTGTCGAGGCGGCAACCGTGTACGGCGTTTCCAAGTGGGCCATGATTACCCGTCACATCGTGCCGAATGTGTTGGGCATAGTGGCCGTGTATGCCACGTTGCTGGTGCCGCAGATGATTCTTTTCGAATCTTTCCTGAGTTTCCTCGGGCTGGGTGTGCAGGAGCCGATGACTTCCTGGGGTTCCCTTTTGAATGAGGGAGCGCAGACCATGGAGATTGCCTTGTGGCAATTGATTGTGCCGGCCGGTTTTATGGTCACAACCCTGTTCTGCTTTAACTTTATCGGCGATGGTCTGCGCGATGCGCTGGACCCGAAAGATCGTTAGGGAGTTGCTTCATGTCGTTACTAACTGTGAAAGATTTACGAGTAGAATTCACAACGCCTGAAGGGGCGGTGACTGCCGTGAACGACCTGAATTTTTCCCTGGATGCGGGTGAGACGCTGGGTATTGTTGGGGAATCCGGATCCGGAAAAACCCAGACGGTATTCTCTATGATGGGTTTATTGGCCAAGAATGGCGTTGTTAGCGGGAGTGCCCAGTTCAAGGGGCAGGAGATCCTCGGCTTGCCCGAGCGAGACCTGAACAAGATCCGTGCCGAGAAAATCGCGATGATTTTCCAGGACCCGATGACTTCCCTGAACCCTTATATGAAAGTGGGTAACCAGCTGGCGGAAGTGTTGGTGAAGCACAAGGGCATGAACAAGAGGGCCGCACTTGTGGAAGCGGTACGCATGCTCGATGCGGTAAAAATCCCGGAAGCGCAAAAGCGTATCAACATGTATCCCCATGAGTTTTCCGGCGGTATGCGCCAACGAGTCATGATCGCCATGGCCTTGTTGTGTAGCCCTGAACTGTTGATTGCTGACGAACCGACCACAGCGCTGGACGTTACCGTTCAGGCCCAGATTCTCGCATTGTTGAACGAACTCAAACGGGACTTCAACACGGCAATCATTATGATTACCCATGACCTTGGTGTGGTGGCCGGCGCCTGTGACAAAGTGCTGGTGATGTATGCCGGCCGTACCATGGAGTACGGTAGCGCCGATGACATTTTTTATCGCCCGACCCATCCTTACAGTGAAGGTTTGTTAAAAGCTATCCCGCGACTCGATACCGGGGGTGAGGCGCTGCCCACCATTCCCGGTAACCCACCCAACTTGCTCAGCCTGCCCTCCGGCTGCCCATTCCAGGAACGCTGTCATCGCGCGCAGGATCGATGCCGTCATGAAGCGCCGGCACTGCAGGCATTTGATGGTGAGCGTATGCGTGCATGCCACGCTGATGTCACAGAGATACTGGAGGCCAGCTGATGACCATTGCAGAAAAAGAATTGTTGCTGGATGTTCAGGATCTCAAGGTGCACTTCTCGGTCAAGAAGGAGAATGCATGGCCCTGGAGCAAGCCTGCGAACCTGAAGGCGGTAAACGGGGTGGATCTGCAGCTCTATGCCGGCGAAACCCTTGGTGTCGTGGGTGAATCGGGCTGCGGCAAGTCTACCCTGGCGCGAGCCATTATCGGCCTGATCAAGGCGACAGATGGCAGCGTGCTCTGGTTGGGCCAGGATCTCACAGAGCTGGATAGCAAAGCGCTGCGTGTGACCCGATCCGATATCCAGATGATCTTTCAGGATCCGCTGGCCTCCCTGAACCCGCGTATGACCATCGGCGATATCATTGCGGAACCGTTGCGCACCCTGCGTCCGGATGTCCCCAGGGAAGAGGTCGCCGATCGTGTGAAGAGCATGATGCGGAAAGTGGGCCTGTTGCCGAACCTGGTCAATCGCTATCCGCACGAATTCTCCGGCGGCCAGTGTCAGCGCATTGGCATTGCCCGCGCGTTGATTCTGGAACCCAGGCTCATTATCTGTGATGAGCCGGTGTCTGCACTGGATGTCTCCATTCAGGCGCAGGTTGTCAACCTGCTCAAAGAATTGCAGCGCGAGATGAACCTGTCGCTCATTTTTATCGCCCATGACCTCTCAGTGGTAAAGCATATTTCTGATCGTGTCGTGGTGATGTATCTGGGAAATGCGGTTGAGGTGGGTACGGCCGATAAGCTATTCGCCAATCCTCAACACCCGTATACCCAGGCGTTGATGTCTGCGGTGCCGATTCCGGACCCCAATATCGAAAAAAGCAAAACGATTCAGCTATTGGAAGGCGAGCTACCGTCCCCGATCAATCCTCCCAGTGGCTGTGTATTCCGCACCCGCTGTCCCTATGCGAATGCCGGCTGTGCGTCAGAGGTGCCGGACTTGCGCGGAAGTGAAGACCACCAGAGTGCCTGTTTGCGGACTGGTGACTTTTAGCCGGTATAAACCATGCCTGCAGGCCGGCGCGTTTGCGCCGGCTTTTGACCAGTCACAAGGTAGTGTTCCGGTAATCTAATCACACGCGCTCAATCACGGACATTGGCGACATAGGTATTGGGCAGCTGGATATACTCCAGGAAGCGGCGGCCAAGCTGTGCAAAAGATGAATCTTTGCTGGCAGCATTTCCGAATAGAATTTCTCCCATATTCAGGCTAACGCCGACATACAGTTCCCGTCGACGTGATTCGCCCAAACGTTCTTAGCTCAGGGTGAAGCCTCGGGCGAAGTAACCACCGTGTAATTCAAGGAAGCGGGCGGGATGTCGGCGAGGCAGGTTAAAGCCGCTTAACTTCAATGCGAGTACATACTTCTGCCCGGAATAGTCTGAGTGGGGCTTGAACCCTATATTGTTGCCAGAAGGAACGTATTCGAGGCGATAATCCAGCTTTTCCCGTAAGCCGGGGATGTTGCGCCGCAGGTACGATAGGCCGACCCCTGTGGTGTTGGCAACAATGTCTTCTCCAGCGAATCCGTGTTCACTGGCATAGCCATCGCCAATTTCTACCAGCAGCATGGTGGTCCAGGCGATGGCGGCCGCTGAAGCTTCTGCACCTCTGGCGTCCTGTGCGCGGTAATGGATGGCGTCGGCGAGTAGATCACTCATGACATAGGAGCCGTGAATATGGCCGAGTTTGTCCATACCACCGTTCGCGGTGTCCAGGCCAAAGAAACCTTCGCTGGTTGTCTTGAAGTTGCTCGATCCCCATCCCCAGTCGCCCAGCCCTAACGCCAGTGTGCCAGCCAGCAGGCCCGTGGTCTCATAAGGGATGGCTTTTACATGCTGACTGAATCGTGAGACCTCGAAGCCTTGCCATCGATCACCTTCAACGGGGTAGTTATGCAAGTAACCCGGCCACCAGGAGGTTTGCACTGTATCGGTTTCGGGCTGTGGGAGGGATTGCTTTCCGTCCGCATTCGCCACGCTCACATGACTCATCATGGCTGTGACGAGTAGCGCGCAGGAAAAGAGTTTCATTGAGTATTACTGCTGGGAAAAAATTTTATGTGTAGGGGGATATCGTATGGTTTTTTCTAATGTCGATCACTGGGTTTAGGTGTTTTGCTGCGTTTTTGATTGCTTTCGAGGTGGTGGGGTAGTTTTACCGCATGTGTCAAAGAGGATTGATATTGTGGGGGGGAAGGCTTTTTATCCGGCCGGGCTACTCAAAAGCCTAGAGGCCGTGTAACTGCGTAGGGTTGCGCGATGTTGATTTTGCTGTTGACAAAATCGGTCGAGCCGGGCACTCGTTAAGGTGGGGGTTGAATCTCATTCTTTTATAAGAAAAATAAAAAATCTTTATAAATCAAGCTGTTGAGATCGATATTTCGCAGTGCAGGCTAGATATCAGGAATTTTTGGGATCGAGTGATAGCGAGCGCCCTGAGTTTTCCCCCTCTCATACTTTGATCGTTCGGTAAATTGACTTGGTGACCTCTAGAGTCTGGATAACGGGTTCGGGAAAGTTACTTTTCGGATTACGAGAATCGAAACGCATGGCCGAATTGCTCTTCGAATCTTGATCTTCCTGTTTAGAGGATTCCCATTCAGATCACCTTCGCTTTGAGGTCTCCAGAGCAATGATGGTTCGGAACAACTGAGCCTCTTATGGGTTTGGGTATGTTGATGCGGAGTCTGGATCCCATCAAATAGATTCAAATGCTTCCTGTGCAAATGCACTTATCCACTAGGTTGCCCTCTGAGGGGTTGGGTCTATTTGGGGAGGAATTTGTTATGGAAGTGTTATTGCAGAAAATAGCAGTGTCTGGTTAAAAAAAGAACAAGGCTGCGATAAGTAATCGATTGTTGTGGCTTTTGTCTCAAATCAGCTTGGCGCAAAAAAATTATGGGATAGTGTCGCAATAATATGCGGACTTACAGAAATATAAATCCTGTATATTTGTCTTAGCGTTGATGAATTTCTAGCGGGTGGAGGCGTGGGAAGGTTGTCGCCGGGTAAGAGTGTTTCTTTAACTCGCTATTGAGATTCAAGGAAGAGAGTATTCGGGAAAGGTAGTTTTACAGTCTAAAGTCTTTATATGCCGAATGGGAGTATACCGTGAATAACTTTAAGTTGCTGATGTTCATTTGTTTCTCTTTTCCTTTCAGTTTTTGTTTTGGGAATGAGCGATTCGAAGATTGGAGAGTTGTCAAGGGCGAAAGATACGAGCTTTGTCAGGATGCCAATGAGTTATTTAACTCTATTGGAGATGAGTTGGTCCTTAGCAATTACTTTCCCAAGATGAGTGGTGGAAATTTTGCTGAAATGAAACGGACTTACGTTGATAAGCCCTCTAATTATTTTCCTTTATTTGAAGATTACTATAGAAATAGGTTTCCGACGCTGTCTGATGAGGTTCTTGAAAGGCGGGTGGATTTTTTTCTTGACGATATACGGGTGCGTATCAATAGAGGAGATCAGTTTGTCTGGGAGTCAGCGATAGATCTCGACGCCGATGGTAAGGCTGAACAGGTGCTGCTCATTGAGACTGAATGGGCGGGGGGGCTATTTCCAGAGGACCCTGATGGGGCCAAGTTTTCGCCTGGGCTACTTTTTATTCCCTTTGAAGGGGGGCACTCCATCAGAAAATATCTGGTCTCAAGGGGGGGGATACCATTCCTCTATGACGGAAAAATCCGCTTCTTTAATTGGCTTTATAGTGAGCGGTTTGGCCGATACGAATACAGGATTCTCGATTTTATTCATCACCCGGGTTCAAAAAGATCGGCCCTGGTTGAAGTGTGTAAGTTATTTCGCAATGTAGATTAAGGGTAAGTGGAAATGATTGAAAGAAAAATCGAATTGTGTATTGGCCGAAAATTCAACATTTGATATTTTGACCGGAGGTAAGGTTTGTTGGCTTGCTACCGGGAGCGGATACGGTCTGCGTTCGCGCGAAAGAAGTGGTTTTTCATCCGGCCGGACTAAATAAAAAGGCTAAGGGCCCCTGCGGGCTTCGCCTCCGCCAGCGTGTGCTCGTTGTTGATTGTGCTGTAAGCACGATTTCGACGGTCCGACGTTTCGGCTGGGGTGCCGGGCTCGCCGACCTTCCGGTACAAACAAAAAAGGCCCGCGGGTGCGGCGATTATGGGGTTCTTAATCCGGCCGGACTACTCAAAAAGCCTAGGGGCTTTTTGCCCCCTTCGGGGCTGCGCAACCGTAGCCGGTTGCTTGGTGTTGTTTGCGTCTGGGACGCAAACTCGACGGTCCGACGTTTCGGCCGGGATGCCGGTTCTCACCAGACCTCAGATGCCAAACATAAAAGGGCCCGCGGGTGCGGCGATTATGGGGTTCTTAATTCGGCCGGACTACTCAAAAAGCCTAGGGGCTTTTTGCCCCCTTCGGGGCTGCGCAACCGTAGCCGGTTGCTTGGTGTTGTTTGCGTCTGGGACGCAAACGGTCGAACCGGGATGCCGGTTCTCACCAGACCTCTGGTACCAAACAAAAAAGGCCCGCGGGTGCGGGCCTTTTTTGTTTGGTACCAGAGGCCGGACTCGAACCGGCACACCCGTTAAGGCGGGGGATTTTGAATCCCCTGTGTCTACCAATTTCACCACTCTGGCAATGCTGGAGGCGTGTGTTTGCATGCCTCAGCGAGGGGGACGATTATAGCGATGGGTTTTGCCCGGTCAACTGGATTTGGCGATGGGGCTGGATTCCGTTAACCTTCGCGCCCAGTTCGTTCAATGCCTGCCAACCCCGAGCACCTACACTGAAGCCATGCGTCGCCAGGATTTTCACTTCGATCTGCCCGATGAGCTGATTGCCCGTACTCCCGCTGCCGAGCGCCGTGGGAGCCGTTTACTGTGTCTGGATGGTCCCAGCGGGGCTGTGTCCCACCGTCAGTTTGCGGATTTGCCCGACCTGGTAAGGCCCGGTGACCTGCTGGTGTTCAATGATACCCGGGTGATCCCTGCGCGCCTGTTTGGGCGCAAGGCCAGTGGTGGCAAGCTAGAGATTCTGATTGAGCGTGTGCTGGACGAAGAACGCGCGTTGGCGCATATCCGCTCGAGCAAGTCGCCCAAGCCCGGTAGCGAGATCCTGCTGGAGGACGATACTGTGCTGGAAATGGTGGCGCGCCACGATGCGCTGTTTGAACTGGCTTTCCCGAAGAGTGAAGGGGTGTTGCCGGTGCTGGAGCGTCTGGGGCATATGCCATTGCCGCCCTATATTGACCGGCCAGATGAAGAGTCCGACAAAGAGCGCTACCAGACGGTCTACAGCCGCGAGCCCGGAGCAGTGGCGGCGCCGACGGCGGGGCTGCATTTTGATGACGATATGCTCGATACTCTGCGCAATATGGGCGTCGAGACCGCATTTGTAACCCTGCACGTGGGGGCGGGTACCTTCCAGCCCGTACGGGTCGACAGTATTTTTGAGCACCAGATGCACAGCGAGGTACTGCACGTACCGGAATCGGTGTGTCACGCCGTGCGGGATTGCAAAGCCCGCGGCGGTCGCGTGATTGCGGTGGGCACCACCAGTGTGCGCGCACTCGAGAGTGCCGCCGCCACTGGTGAGCTGAAGCCGACGGTCGGCGAGACCGATATCTTTATCTACCCGGGCTACCAGTTCCGGGTGGTCGACCGGTTGATCACCAATTTCCACCTGCCGGAATCCACTTTGATGATGCTGGTGAGTGCCTTCGCGGGTTATCAGAACACCATGGATGCCTACCGGATGGCGGTGGAAGAACGGTATCGCTTTTTCAGTTACGGTGACGCGATGCTGATCGAGCGCAATAACGACGTCGAAGGGCTCGACTAGAATCGGGCACGAACGCTGCCCGCCGACAGTCTCTTCTGTCGGCCTTTCCCATATTTGAATACCGAGGATGACCCATGAGCGGTGCTGAAACCCGCCCCGAATGCTTTATGCAGTTTGAGCTGGACACTACAGACGGCAAGGCCCGTCGTGGCCGGCTGCGTTTCCCCCGTGGAGTGGTGGAGACGCCTGCATTTATGCCGGTAGGTACCTATGGCACGGTCAAGGGGATGTTGCCGCGCGATGTGGAAGCGATTGGTGCGCATATCATTCTGGGTAATACCTTCCACCTGATGCTGCGTCCCGGCACGGAGGTGGTGCGGGAGCATGGCGACCTGCACGACTTTATGCAGTGGCACGGGCCGATCCTGACCGACTCCGGTGGTTTCCAGGTGTTCAGCCTGGGCAAGATGCGCAAGATTACCGAGGAGGGGGTTTCCTTCCAGTCGCCGGTGGATGGCAGCAAGGTCTTCCTGGACCCGGAGGGCTCCATGCGGGTCCAGCGGGAGCTGGGCTCCGATATTGTGATGATCTTTGACGAGTGCACCCCGTACCCGGCCACGCCGGACGAGGCGCGCAAGTCGATGGAGTTGTCCCTGCGCTGGGCCGAGCGTTCCAAAACCGCCCATGGTGACAGCCCTTCGGCACTGTTCGGCATTGTCCAGGGTGGCATGTACCCTGAATTGCGCGATGTGTCACTGAAGGGCCTCACCGATATCGGCTTCGATGGCTACGCGATTGGCGGCCTGTCGGTAGGCGAGCCCAAGGAGGAGATGATCAAGGTGCTTGATCATCTGGCGTACAAGATGCCGGAAGACAAGCCGCGCTACCTGATGGGCGTGGGCAAGCCGGAGGATATTGTCGAGGCGGTGCGTCGGGGGGTGGATATGTTCGACTGCGTGATGCCCACCCGCAACGCGCGCAACGGCCACCTGTTTACCTTCGAGGGGGTGGTGAAGATCCGCAATGCCAAACATCGCCACGATACGCGCCCGCTGGAAGAAGACTGCGATTGTTATACCTGCCAGAATTTTTCCCGCAGTTACCTCCACCATCTGGACAAGTGCGGCGAGATTCTCGGGTCCCAGCTCAACACCATTCACAACCTGCGGCACTACCAGCGCCTGATGCAGAACCTGCGTGACGCCATTGCAGCTGGAGAACTGGATGCGTATGTCTCCAAGTTTTATGCCGGCCTCGGTCGCGAGGTACCGTCGCTGGATCCGTCGGGCGAGTGATCCCTGGCAAAAAGCGTGGGGCGCGTCGCCCCTGCCGTCTTTTTGTCCACGGTTGGTGGTTTTTTAGCCTATTCTCCCTGGTCACAGGGCGCGATTTGTGCCGCAAGGTGATCCCCGTATAATCAGCTGCCTCTGCGGGGTAGGGGTACGCCTTGCAATTTGCCGGTTGTGCCCTCATCTCCCTCGAATCGATAAAAAGACCGGCCCGAGGTTCGGGTCGTAGCATTAATTACGAGAGCAGCATGAATCGCTACCCCCTCTGGAAATATCTCCTGATTCTCGCGGTCGTGAGCCTTGGGTTCCTCTACGCCGCGCCCAACCTGTACAAGCCCGATCCGGCGGTACAGATTTCCGGCCAGTCGAGCGCCATGACCATCGATCAAAATGTGCTCAATGAGGCGCAGTCCGCGCTGGATGCCGCCGGCATCGAGTACTTTGGTGGTGAGGTGACCGAAAAGGCGGTACTGCTACGCCTCAACTCCATTGAGGAGCAGCTGCCCGCCAAGCGTGCGATTCAGGAAGCCCTTGGTCACAGCGATTATGTGGTCGCGCTCAACCTCGCCTCAACGACGCCACAGTGGCTGGCGGACCTGGGGGCTGGCCCGATGAAGCTTGGTCTCGACCTTGCTGGTGGTGTTCACTTCCTGATGGAGGTCGACACCAACACCATCGTGAAGACCAACATGGAAGGTTACGTCCAGGACGTAAAGACCAAACTGCGTGCCGCCAAGGCACGGTATCGCAGCGTCGACCTGGTCAATGATCGGGAAATCGTTGCCCGTTTCCGCTCCGAGGAGCTGCGCAATCTGGCCGTGTCGACCTTGCGCAAGGAGTTCCCAACACTGACCATCGAGCAGACTGGTGGGGGCGAGAATCTGGTGGTACGCGCCACGCTGTCTGATCAGGAGATCAAGCAGCTGGAAGATTATGCGGTCACCCAGAACCTGACCACGCTCCGTAACCGGGTGAATGAGCTGGGTGTGGCTGAGCCGATTGTCCAGCGCCAGGGTCGCAGCCGCATTGTGGTGGAGCTGCCGGGTGTGCAGGACACCGCTGAGGCGAAGCGTATCATCGGTAAGACCGCCAACCTCGAATACCGTATGGAAGCCCGTCCGGACGAGCTGGTCACCAATAAAGCCTATTTCGAATATCGCAACGAGCAGCAGGCCGCGGCCTACGGTGGTGCCTGGCTCGAGCGCAAAGTCATTATCACCGGTAACCGGGTGACCGACGCCCGCGTAGGCTATGACGAGAGCGGTTTCCCCCAGGTCAACATCACCCTGGATTCCCGCGGTGGCGAGCTGATGCATCGCGCCACCTGGAAGAACGTTGGCCGCCGTATGGGCACCCTGTTCATTGAAAGCCGCTTTACTCCGGAAACCAAAATTGACGAACAGGGCAACGAAATCACGGTGCAGAAGCGCTCCGATGAAAGGAAAATCATCAGCCTCGCGACGGTGCAGAGTGCACTGGGCCGCCAGTTCCGCATTACCGGCCTGGACAGCCCGGCAGAAGCCCAGGAACTGGCGCTGTTGCTGCGTGCCGGTGCGCTTGCCGCACCCATGTACTTCGTCGAAGAACGTGTAATCGGTCCTTCTCTGGGCGCGGATAACATCAAGGTTGGTGTGACGTCGGTGAAAATCGGCCTGGTCGGCGTATTGATCTTTATGCTGCTGTTCTACCGGGTGTTCGGTCTGGCTGCGAATATCGCCCTGGCGGTGAACCTGGTGCTGCTGGTGGCGGTCATGTCGATGCTCGGAGCGACGCTCACCCTGCCGGGTATTGCCGGTATCGTCCTGACAGTGGGTATGGCGGTGGATGCCAACGTGCTGATCTTCTCGCGAATACGGGAAGAGCTACGCAATGGGTTGCCGCCGCAGACGGCCATCAATGCCGGTTTTGACAATGCTTACAGCACCATTGTGGATGCGAACATCACCACGCTCATTGTGGCGGTGATTCTCTATGCGATTGGTTCCGGCCCGGTGCAGGGCTTTGCGGTCACCCTGTCTATCGGCATCCTGACCTCCATGTTCAGTGCCATTATGGGCACACGGGCGCTGATTAACCTGATCTACGGCGGTCGCCGTGTCGAGAAGTTGTGGATTTGAGGAGCGCGACCATGAGCAAGAACAACAACGTTACTGTGAACGCGGAAGGCAAAATTACCGAGTACATGGGGCAGCGCGTTTTCGACTTTATGCGCTGGCGCAAGCTGGCGATCCTGTTGTCCGCGATTACCCTGATCGCTTCTATTTCCGCCCTGGCGATGAATGGACTGCAGTTCGGTCTGGATTTCACCGGCGGTACCCAGATTGAAGTGGGTTACGAAGAGGCGCCCCGTATTGAGGACGTGCGTCAGCAGCTGGATGCTGCGGGCTATGAAGGCGCGACCGTGGTCAACTTTGGTTCGGATAACGAACTGCTGATCAAGCTGCCGCCCAAGGTTACCGAGCAGCAAACGCAGACACGCGCGCGTGACGAGAAAGCCTCGCAATCCATTGGTGATGAAGTCGTCAACGTTTTGCGCCAGGGTACGTCTGGCAAAGTCGATCTGCGCCGTGTCGAAGTGGTCGGTCCGCAGGTCGGTGAGGAGCTGCGTGACGATGGCGGCCTGGGGATGCTGTTTGCACTGGTGGTGGTGATGGCTTACGTCGCGCTGCGTTTCCAGTACAAATTCTCGATCGGTGCGGTTGCCGCATTGGCTCACGACGTCATTATCGTGCTGGGCTTTTTCGCCCTGCTCAAACTGGATTTTGACCTGACCGTACTGGCGGCAATCCTGGCCGTTATCGGTTACTCGCTGAACGACACCATCGTGGTATCAGACCGTATTCGCGAGAATTTCCGTAAAGTGCGCAAGGGCACGCCGGAAGACATTATCAACATCTCACTGAGCCAGACTCTTGGCCGTACCTTGATGACGTCTGCGACCACCTTGCTGGTACTGATGGCATTGCAGTTCTTTGGCGGTGAGTTGATCCACAACTTCTCCCTGGCCCTGATCGTGGGTGTGTGGGTAGGTACCTACTCCTCCATTTATGTGGCGGCCAATATCCTGATGATGATGGGTATTACCAAAGAGGACATGATGCCTCCGGTGAAAGAGGGCGCAGAACTCGAAGAGATGCCCTGATCCCAGATCAGGGGTGAGCGCCATGCTCGCCACGTTGATTTTCCTGCGGGACCCAATTCGGGTCCCGTTTTTGTTTGTCCCGATGCAAACAGGTCTTTCGATCGGGCGTGCTGCTGAGGCGGGGTTTAACGGGTTGCCAGTCGGGATGCCACGACGGCACTTCACTCTTCTGGTCGACGCTGGCAGGGAGGTGTGTTGGGGCGCGGGGTGCACTTGCCAATGGGAGAAGCGCTCCAGGGCTGGGCAATCGCGATGGGCCCTTGGCGCCATGGGGCGTAAGCCGGGGCGCGCTGGAAGGTATTCACCGCCATACGCTGAAGTACCGGCTGAGGGTACTTCAGGGGCGTAAACGGTTTCGCCAGATGGCGCGGGTCAGATCAGCTGCGGGGCTTTTTGCCCAGGGTGATGTGCTTGGGGCCGGAAGTGTTGGTTTGGCCACTGACGCCCTTGGGCACCTGCTCAATCTTGCCACCAGATTGCAGGAAGGCCTGTACCTGCGCTTCGATGCTTTCACTGGTCTCGAGGGGATCTGCCTGTTTGCGGCTAGCTGCTTTCTTGGCCACTTTTATATCCGTTATCTTGTGTAAACGGCGCATTTTAACCGAAGTTGCACAAAAAATCACCTTTTCGCGGTTTTCGACCGAAAAATGTTTTTCACGTCAAGCTTTTTGCTGGGCAATCTCCGGTCGGCAGTCGCAACCTCCGCGCTGACAGGGTGGTGTGTCTCTGCGTTAGAGCCGGGAGGTCGGACGTGGCCAGACGCTCTGGATACGGCTATGTTGAGGGCTTGCAGAACCGCGGCGTCTTGCACTGTCCGGAAAAAAATATGGGCCCCGGCTGGGGCCCATGGTGTCTGGATGGAAGGGGATCAGGGGCAATTTCCTAGTTCGAAATAACCGTCACTGGTTTCTGCCAGGGTCGTCGTGACAAAGACGTTATACAGTCCCAGGTTGTCGCCCGACCCGACCGCATAGGTATAACCCAGGGATGTGGTTGCGCGACCGGCGAGTACATGGTTGTAGTTGTTGGCGGTGTACTCGGTACAGGCTACCTCACCATCTGGCGTGCTGTCGCAAGCATTACCGATACCGTCGTTGTCATTGTCTTCCTGGCCGGGGTTGGCAATTGCCGGGCAGTTATCGACGTCGTCGCTGACACCATCATCATCGGTATCTGACGGAACGCCGTCAGGCGTGCTGTCGCAGGCATTGCCGATACCATCGTTATCGTTGTCTTCCTGGCCGGAGTTGGCAACCGTCGGGCAGTTGTCGGCGCTGTCGGTGACACCATCGCCATCAGTATCTGCCGGCGTACCGTCGGGCGTGCTATCACAGGCGTTACCGATCCCATCGTTGTCGTTGTCCTCCTGACCCGCATTGGCGTCGTTGGGGCAGTTGTCGAGGGCGTCCTCTACGCCGTCCCCATCGGTGTCCGTGGGTGCGCTGCCGCCACCACCGCTGGCACAGGCCTGTACCGGTCCGGCACAGCTGCTGTCGCCGTCAGCAATCCACTGGCAGTCGCTACCGGAGGGATATTCGCGCATGGTAAATGGGGAGGTGCCGAACGCGAGGTAACAGGCTGAATAGCCCACGCCCCAGGTGATATGGCCGGCACTGATATGGAAGTTGTAATCCCCTGTCTGGCCTGCATCAATGTCAAAGCTGACGCTATCGGTGCTGGCAAGCTGGGTTGTATCCGTGGCGGTGACGGTGGCCTGGTTGGCGCCACCGGGCAAGTTGCAGCCCTGCGCCGAGTAGCTGTTGCCGGAGAGGCTTGCGGCAACGTTGCCGTTGCTAAAGCCGACGATCACCGTATCGAGGTTCTGGTTGGCATCCACCACTGTACCCGTCACGGTGGCACACTGGCCGGAGACGCTGGCGGCGATGTCACTCAGTACCGGTGCGGTGGCGGGCGGTTCTGGCCCGACGCGCTGAGTGACCGATACCACGTTACCTTCGGCGCCCTCGTTGTCTACTGCCTTGGCGCTGACCTCGTAGAGTCCGTCGGCAAGAGCATCACTGGTTGCACTGAAGAATCCGTCACTCGGTGCCGCCTGGGTGTTGAGCGTCTCCACCACGACGGGGGAGCCGCCGTCGATGTTGCTGATGGAGATGGCCACGTTCGAGACGCTGCCCTCGGCATCCAATGCATTGCCACTGATTGCCAGTGCGCCGTTGCTATCGGTCGCAGTCAGGTTGCTAATCTCGGGCCCGGTATTGCGGTCAACGCGCTTATTGTTGGCGCGGAAGAACTGTCCCAAATAGCTCGCGTAGTTGATGCCGTTACCATTGATATAGCCACCACTGGCACCTTCACCCCCTGACCAGGCGTGATCGACATTATCGAACCACAGCATGGATACACGGCCATCTTCCCAGAGGAATTCTTCGGCGGTGCGCGTCGGGCCCTCGCTGATCACATTGCTGCCAGACAGTTGGCTGACCCCATAGACGCCGGCCATGCCATTCGCGTTTTGCTCGTTGTAGCAAAGGTTGACCGTCGTATCGTCCCGCCCAAAAGCAATCGAGGCAATTTGGGTATCGAAGCTGCCCTGATAGGTGCCCGCATAACTGTTACAGCGGCTGGTCACATTTGCCTGCTCGCAGGGGCCGAGGGCGCCGTTAGAGCTGGTGCCGATGCTGGGTCCGGCGCTACTGGCCATACCGGCAAAAACATCCGGTGCGATACAGGCGGTGGTGTTGGCGAATGCAGCGCCGGACGATAGCCCGGCGATGTATACCTGATCCGGGTCGATGTCGCGGGCGGCATCACCCGACATGGTGTTCGCCAGGTTGATCAGGTTGCGGTAGTCGCCGGAGGAGCGGTTGCGCGCGCCTTCCCAGTAAGACCAGCAGCTGAAGCCAGCCTTGTTGACGGCATCCGGTACCGCCACCACCATCCCGTGCTCTTCTGCTGCGACTTCCAGATTCGCCGTGAGGTAGTTGTTGATGGGTTGGGCGCAACCGTGCAGCACGATCAGTAGTGCCTTGCCATCACCGATCGACGAGCGACTGTCCGGGGTGTAAATGTTGACGCTGTTGAAACCGCCGATGGCGACATTTTGCCGCCAGCTGCCGGCGAGAGAGGAAGAACTAGAGAACATGAGCGCAGACGCCATTAGCCCGGAAAGGCCAAGGCGCCCGATTTGGGGTAGTTTCATCGCTGTTACCATTATTGTTTTTTTGCGTTGTTGCACAGCGAGGGTAGGTGGCAGCAGGAGAGGGTGCCTATGCGACCTTGGTCGGATGTTGCACTAAATTGGCGCAAGGTTGCACAATTTTGGCACCCTGTTTCACGAGGTGGTCTGCTTGGCGTGAAATCAGTGCACAGTGGGGCTGTGGATTGTCTCCCGGTTGCAGAGGGCGAGTCAGCGCTGAAAGGTTTCGAATTGCTGCAGCCGCGATGTGGATGTGGCTTCCGGGTTGGGGAAGAGTTGTCGATCTGCTGTTGAGGCGGATTCGCGGCATTCGCCCCGCACGGTGCCGCGCCCCCGGGCCAGCAGTCGGTCCAGTTCAAAGTAGCCTTCGCGGCAATAGCCAGAGGTTTCCAGCCTGGCTAACAGGCCAGATTCGAGCGCACGCTCCATGCGTGCCTGCATCTTGCTCTGCATGGCTTCCATCTGACTGGCGTCGGGGCGACCGCCTTTTCCGCCTTTGCTCCCGCGACCGCCTGTTCCCCCGCCCATGCTGCGTCTTCCCTCGGGGCGTTGCATGGCAATCGTATACTCGAATGTCTTGGAACCATCCTCGCGGATCAGGGTGTTGAAGTGTTCGGTTTTTTCCGGGGCGCGGCGTTCAGGTTGATGGTTGCAGGCGCTGAGTAGCAAAACGGCGGTGACGACCGCAACAGAGGATGTGACAGCTTTCATGAGGGCTCTCTCGATGGGTTTCGGGAGAGCTTAAAGGGGCGCCTCGTGTAGAGGCGTTTAGAACTGGTAAGAAGTGTTAAAAATCCGCGATGTCTGTTTATTCGGGGATGTCTGTGGATTCGGGCAGGGGCCAGCCACCCATGTCCCGCCAGCGATTAACGATACCGCAGAACAGTTCCGCGGTTTTCTCTGCATCGTAGTCCGCCGAGTGGGCACTGCTGTTATCGAAGGCAATGCCGGCGACCTGGCAGGCTTTCGCAAGAACGGTCTGGCCGTAGGCAAGCCCCGCCAGTGTGGCAGTGTCCATGCAGGAAAACGGGTGGAACGGGTTGCGCTTGATCCCGCAGCGTTCGACAGCGGCATTGAGGAAGCCGAGGTCGAAGTGGGCATTGTGCGCAACCATGACCGCGCGCGTGCAACTGTGCTTTTTGATGGCGGTGCGGATCTTGCGGAACATCTCCGGCAGGGCAATTTCCTCTGGCCAGGCTTCGCGCTCCGGGGATTCCAGGTCGATACCGATAAAGTCCAGTGCGGATTGTTCTACATTGGCCCCCTCGAAGGGGTCGATGTGAAAACTATGGGTTTCTTCCGGATACAGCGTACCCTCGTCGTCCATGTTCAGGATGACAGCGGAGATTTCCAGCAGTGCGTCGGTGCGTGCGTTAAAGCCGCCGGTTTCGATATCCACCACCACGGGCAAAAAGCCGCGAAAACGCTGGGCCAATGGGCTCTTTGGGCCGGTGGGTTCTTCCGCAGGGGTCACTTGGTGTCCTTGGTCGTTCAATGAATTCCGGCCGGTCAGGCCTGTGCGATAGTGCAAAGCGGTTTGCCGGGAATCGCCACTGGGGCTCCCGGCAAACCGGATACCGATGGTGCCTAGGGTACCAGACGCCAGTGCAGGGTCTCGCCGGCACGCAGCGGGATCAATGGTTCATCCCCCATCGGCAGGCTTTCCGGCAGGGTCCAGGTTTCACGTTTCAGGGTGATGGTACCTTCATTACGCGGCAGGCCATAGAAGTCAGGGCCAAACTCACTGGCAAAGCTTTCCAGCCTGTCCAGTTTGCCCGCGCGCTCGAAGGTTTCCGCATACAGCTCAATGGCGCTGTAGGCGGTGTAGCAACCAGCGCAACCGCAGGCGGTTTCCTTTTTGTCCTGGGCGTGCGGAGCAGAATCCGTGCCGAGGAAGAACTTCGGGTTACCGCTGGTGGCGGCCTCGATCAGCGCGTCCTGGTGGTAGCCGCGTTTCAGGATCGGCAGGCAGTAGTAGTGCGGGCGGATGCCGCCCACCAGCATATGGTTGCGGTTGTACAGCAAATGATGCGCGGTAATGGTTGCGCCCACGCCTTCGCGCGCCTGGCCAACAAATTCTGCGGCATTGGCGGTGGTGATGTGCTCGAGCACAATTTTCAGGGTGGGGAAGTCGTCCACGACGGGTTTGAGGATTTTCTCAATAAATACCTGTTCGCGATCAAAAATATCGATGTCGCTGGTGGTTACCTCTCCGTGCAGCAGCAGTTTCATACCGCATTCCTGCATCGCCTCGAGGGCCGGGTAGATGTTCGCAATATCAGTGACGCCCGAGTCAGAATTGGTGGTAGCGCCGGCCGGGTACAGCTTTGCGGCGACGACGCCAGCTTTATGCGCCAGCTTGACCATCTCTGCATCGGTGCGATCGGTGAGGTAAATCACCATGAGCGGCTCAAACGGGTTGCCCGCTGGGATATGTTCACGAATCCGCAGCTGATAGAAGAGTGCGTCCTCTGCGTCAACAACCGGTGGCACCAGGTTGGGCATGACGATGGCGCGCCGGAACTGGCGTGCGGCATCGCCGACGGTGCGGGCCAGGGCGTCGCCATCTCGCAGGTGAATGTGCCAGTCATCCGGGGTACGAATCGTGAGTGTGTCCATCTGGTATCCGTGGGGTCTTCTGAGGGGTGTTTTCGCGGCGCCGATGCTAACCGAAGCTGTGCAAAATTGCGACGGTTTGCTGCCGTTGCATGGCGGGCAGGGTGTTCAGTTCGTGTCTATAAAATAGACAGTCAGTTTATGTTAACGCTTCTCTAATTGAATGAACTGGTCGAGCGCAGTCTGAAGCGCTACAATCGCGCCCCGAAATTAGGGCGGCAAGTCCGCCTACTGGGCACACCTCCAACAATAATTCCCCCAGAACGACACCTTTAATGACGTCTTATGCGGCATGAATCCCCATGCTGCAGACGGTTTGGTGTCGCTTGGACTCCCAGCAGAGGATAGCAATGAGCAATATCAACAAGGTTGTACTGGCATATTCGGGTGGCCTCGATACCTCGGTAATCGTGCGCTGGCTGCAGGACACCTACGGGTGTGAAGTGGTGACCTTCACCGCCGATATCGGCCAGGGTGAGGAAGTGGAGCCGGCGCGTGCCAAGGCTGAGGCCCTGGGCGTCAAGGAAATCTACATCGACGACCTGCGCGAAGAGTTCGTGCGGGACTTCGTGTTCCCGATGTTCCGCGCCAACACCATCTATGAAGGTGAATACCTGCTGGGCACTTCCATTGCGCGTCCACTGATTGCCAAGCGCCTGATCGAGATTGCCAACGAGACCGGAGCGGATGCGATTTCCCACGGTGCCACCGGCAAGGGGAATGACCAGGTGCGCTTCGAACTGGGCGCTTACGCGCTGAAGCCGGGTATTCAGGTGATTGCTCCCTGGCGCGAGTGGGATCTGAACTCCCGCGAGAAGCTGATGGAATACTGCGAGCAGCATAAAATTCCGGTGGACTTCTCTTCCAGCAAGAAGAAATCCCCGTACTCCATGGATGCCAACCTGCTGCATATCTCCTATGAGGGCGGCATTCTGGAAGAGCCCTGGGCCGAGGCCGAGGAAGATATGTGGCGCTGGAGCGTCAGCCCTGAGGCGGCTCCGGACAAGCCCACCTACATCACCGTTGATTTCGAAAATGGCGACCCGGTTGCCATTGATGGTGAGCGCCTGAGCCCGGCAACCCTGCTGGAACGCCTGAACAAAATCGGAGGCGCCAACGGTATTGGCCGCCTGGATATCGTCGAGAACCGGTACGTGGGCATGAAGTCCCGCGGCTGCTACGAGACACCCGGTGGCACCATCCTGCTGAAAGCGCATCGCGCTATTGAGTCCATCACGCTGGACCGCGAGGTGGCACACCTGAAAGACCAGTTGATGCCGCGCTATGCAGAACTGATTTACAACGGCTACTGGTGGTCCCCTGAGCGCGAGATGCTCCAGGCGGCCATCGACCAGTCCCAGTCAGTGGTCAACGGCGAAGTGCGCCTGAAACTGTACAAAGGCAGCGTGAGTGCCGTGGGCCGCCGCTCGGCGGACAGCCTGTTTGATGAGCGCATCGCCACTTTTGAAGACGATGCCGGCGCCTACGATCAAAAAGACGCCGAAGGCTTTATTAAATTGAACGCTCTGCGCCTGCGTATCGCAGCAGGTAAAGGACGTGAATTGATCTAGATCAGCTGATTTTCGGCGACTTTACGTTTAAATCCTCCCCGCCAGGCAGCTGCTGGCTATCGTGAGGGGGAGAGTCGTAATAACAACGCCGTAACAACAGGGAGCGGGTGCGTGCCCGCTGATCGCAACGATTTTTTTTTGAGCAACGGAAGTAACAAAATGACGACAGCCGTGGCAAAGACCGGCCCCACGCCGGACTATGACTACAATATCGTGCGCCAGTTCGCCATCATGTCGGTGGTCTGGGGCATTGTTGGGATGGGAGTTGGCGTTTTAATCGCCGCCCAGTTGGTTTGGCCGGAAATTAACGACTTGTTCCAGCCGTACAGCCACTTTGGCCGCCTGCGCCCACTGCACACCAATGCAGTGATTTTCGCGTTTGGTGGTAGCGTGCTGTTCGCCACTTCCTACTACATTGTGCAGCGCACCACCCAGACCCGTCTCTGGGGTGGCTGGCTGATCCCCTTCACCTTCTGGGGCTGGCAGGCGGTGATCGTTGCCGCTGCAATTACTCTGCCGCTGGGTATTACCAGCGCCAAGGAATACGCCGAGCTGGAATGGCCGATCGATATCCTGATCGCGCTGGTGTGGGTTGCTTACGCACTGGTGTTCTTCGGTACCCTGGTGAACCGTCGCACTTCCCACATCTATGTGGCGAACTGGTTCTTCGGTGCCTTCATCATTACCGTTGCCTTCCTGCACATCGTGAATAACCTCGAAGTGCCGGTGACCCTGTGGAAGTCCTACTCCATTTTCTCCGGCACCAAGGATGCGATGATCCAGTGGTGGTACGGACACAATGCCGTAGGCTTCTTCCTGACCGCTGCATTCCTCGGCATGATGTACTACTTCGTACCGAAGCAGGCCGGCCGTCCGGTTTACTCCTACCAGCTGTCCATCGTGCATTTCTGGGCGCTGATTTCCATCTATGTTTGGGCCGGTGCGCACCACCTGCATTATTCTGCGCTGCCCGACTGGGCGCAGAGCCTCGGCATGGTAATGTCCCTGATTCTGCTGGCACCCTCCTGGGGTGGCATGATCAACGGCATCATGACCCTGTCAGGCGCCTGGCATAAGCTGCGCACGGACCCGACCCTGCGCTTCCTGGTGGTTTCCCTGTCCTTCTACGGTATGTCCACCTTCGAAGGTCCGATGATGTCCATCAAGACCGTAAACGCCCTGTCCCACAACACTGACTGGACCGTGGGCCACGTGCACTCCGGCGCACTGGGCTGGGTTGCCATGATTTCTATCGGTTCCCTGTATCACCTGATTCCGGTGCTGTTCAACCGCACCCAGATGTACAGCGTGCGCCTGATCAATACCCATTTCTGGCTGGCGACTGTGGGCACCGTACTGTACATCGCTTCCATGTGGGTGAACGGTATTACCCAGGGCCTGATGTGGCGTGCGTTTAACGCCGACGGCACCCTGACCTACAGCTTTGTAGAAAGTGTGGTGGCGAGCTACCCGGGTTACTTTGTGCGCTTCCTGGGCGGAGCCATCTTCCTGCTCGGCATGTTCCTGATGGCCTACAACGTGTTCCGCACCATTACTGAAGACAAGCCGGTCGACAAGTTCGACGAAGGCGAAGTAAAGCCTGTCACGGCATAAGGAGCGCAGACCATGAAGAACCATGACATCGTAGAAAAGAACGTTGGCCTGCTGATTTTCTTCACCATTATTGCAATCAGCTTTGGTGCGCTGGTGGAGATCGTGCCGCTGTTTGGCCGTGAAGATACCAAGGTGCCGATTGCCGGCCTGAAACCCTGGGGACCTGTGGAGCTGGAAGGTCGCGATATTTACATTCGCGAGGGCTGCCACGTATGCCACACGCAGATGGTGCGTCCGCTGCGCGCAGAAGTTGAACGCTACGGCCACTACTCCATGTCCCAGGAGTTTGTGTACGAACACCCGTTCCTGTGGGGCTCCAAGCGTACCGGTCCGGACCTGGCACGTGTGGGCGGCCGTTACTCTGATGAGTGGCACCGCGCGCACCTGTACGATCCGCGCAATGTGGTGCCTGAGTCCAACATGCCTGCATTCCCGTGGCTGTTCGACAACGTCGTGACCGGTGAGCACACCGCCGCCAAGATGCGCGCATTGCGCCTCGTCGGCGTGCCCTATACCGACGAAGACATCGCTAACGCCAAGCAGCCGTTTGTTGGTGGCAAGGTGAAGGAAATCGATGCACTGGTCGCCTACTTGCAGCAGCTGGGCATCCTGGTCAAGCAGAAACGCTAAGGAGTAGCGTCAAGTGGATATCAATACTCTGCGGGGACTCTCTACAGTCTTTGTACTGATTGCGTTCCTGGGGATCTGCTGGTGGGCCTTCTCACCCAGGCGCAAGAAGCGCTTCGAAGAAGATGCCAAGCTGCCATTTGCCGATGAAGAGCAGCATCAGCAGACCAGAGATCACGAGGACGCAGAGGCGTCCGCCGCGGCCGACCGCGATGACAATGAAGAAGGGCAGGACAAGAAATGAGTACTTTTTGGAGTTTATGGGTCATTGTGCTCACGCTGGCCAACCTGGTGTTGGTGACCTGGGTTCTGTTCGCGAACCGTAAAGTGGCGGTGAGCGACCACGACGAGCCGGGCAACCAGACTACTGGTCACGTCTACGACGGCATCGAGGAGTATGACAACCCGCTGCCGCGCTGGTGGTTCCTGATGTTTGTCGCCACCCTGGTGTTCTCCGCTTTTTACCTGGCGGTGTACCCGGGTCTGGGCAATTACAAGGGCCTCCTGAACTGGACCTCTGTTAACCAGCTGGAGCGACAGCAGGCCAAGGCGGTGGAGCAGTTCGACGAGTCTTACGGCAAATACGCCGATATGAAGATCGAAGAAATTGCTGAAGATCGCCAGGCCCTGAAAATGGGTGCGCGTATCTTTGCCAACAACTGCGCGGTGTGTCATGGCGCAGACGGTGGCGGCAACTTCGGCTTCCCTAACCTGACTGATGGTGCCTGGCTGTATGGCGGGACCCCGGACAAGATCATGGAAACCCTGATTCAGGGGCGCCAGGGCATGATGCCGCCTCAGGCGCCAATGATCGGTGGGGAAGAAGGTGTGCGTAATGCTGCGGAATACGTGCTGGCCATGAACGGACTTGAGCATGATGCGGCGATGGCCGAACAGGGCAAACAGATTTTCGGCACCGTGTGCATGGCCTGCCATGGCGCGGACGGAAAGGGTAACCAGGCACTGGGTGCTCCTGACCTGACCGACAACATCTGGCTGTACGGTGGTACCCGTGACGAGATTCGCCACTCCATCCGTAGTGGCCGCTCCAACCTGATGCCGGCCCAGTCTGACAAGCTGCGCGATGACAAGATCCGTCTTGTTGCTGCGTATGTTTACAGCCTGTCCCGTCAGGATGAGGCTGCCCAGTAAGGGCCGCCTCGAGGACACATTTAGCCGATAAGCCGGCCCCGCCCAGGCGGGGCCTCGCAAGGACACAGGCGCACAGGGACGAAAAAGAAAAGCCTCATCATTTTCTGGCAGAGTACCTGTTTGCGCCTGGCGCCAGGATATAAGAGAGGTTTTGTGAGCGACCTGATTCCCTCCCGAGAGGAAAAAGACCCGCAGGACAACGATGGCGAAGTGCGCTATCGGATGCTCTACGAGGCAGATGACAAAATTCACATCCGCCATATTCGCGGTTTCTTTACCCGGGTACGCAAGTACACCGGACTGCCATTGTTACTGGCATTTTTCTTTATCCCCTGGCTGAACATCGATGGTCGCCAGGCGGTGCACTTTGATCTTCCCGCCCGACAGTTCCATGTTTTCTGGACCACCTTTGGCCCGCAGGACGGTTTTCTGCTGGCGTGGCTGCTGATCATTTGCGCTTTTGCACTTTTTGCGGTGACGTCGTGGCTCGGCCGGGTATGGTGTGGCTTCACCTGTCCGCAGACGGTGTGGACCATGATGTTTATCTGGGCCGAGCGGGTGTGTCAGGGGGATCGCGCCAAGCGCATGAAACTCGATGCGTCCGGTTGGAACTTTGACAAGGTGGTGCGCAAGGGCAGCACCCACCTGCTGTGGCTGTTTATTTCCCTCGCCACGGCACTGGCGTTTGTCGGATATTTTTACGGCATACGCGATCTGGTGCTGGACCTTGCGCGTTTTGAGGCTCATCCCCAGGCGGTGTTCTGGACGGCATTCTTTACCCTCGCCACCTATGGCAATGCCGGTTTCCTGCGCGAGCAGGTGTGCAAGTACATGTGTCCCTATGCGCGCTTCCAGTCGGCCATGTACGACGAAGACACCCTGGCAGTTTATTATGATGAGCGCCGCGGCGAGTCTCGCGGGCCGCGTAAAAAGGGTATCGACTATAAAGCGGAAGGGCTCGGGGACTGTATCGACTGTTCCTGGTGTGTGCAGGTGTGCCCGGTCGATATCGATATCCGTGACGGCATGCAATACGAGTGCATTAACTGCGGTTTGTGTGTCGATGCCTGTAACAGCGTCATGGACAAAATGGAGTACCCCCGCGGACTGATCCGTTTTACCTCGGAAGACGAACTGAAGACCGGCAACACCAATTACTTGCGGCCCCGCCTGCTTGGCTATGGGCTGGTACTGCTGGCGATGATCGGCGCATTCAGCTATCAGGTCGCGACCCGCAGTCCGGTGGATGCCGAAGTGTTGCGAGATCGTGGCACGCGCCTGTTTCGGGAGTACCGCGGTGACATCCAGAACGTCTACACGGTCAAGATCAACAACAAGGATCGCAAGGAGCACGTATTTACCATCTCCGTGGAGGGCAAGGAAGGTTATCGCTACTCGCTGCGCAAGCCCCGGGAAATTTTTGTCGAGTCCGGAGAAATTCTCGCCGTACCGATTCGGGTAAGTGTGCCCAAAGAAGAATTGCAGGAAACCAAGCACAATATCACTATTGTGATCCAGGCCGAGGACCGGCCCGAACTGACCGACCGTCATCGCACGGTGTTTATCGGTCCCAAACGATAATCGGCCCTGTGCCGCAAGAGTGAATTTGTCGTGACACAACAGAAGTCCAACCCCTGGTACCGTGAGCCGTGGGCCTGGTTTATTTTGACCCCTCTGATTGTGGTGGTCGTGGTATGCACCCTTTACATGTCTGTCGCCCTGCGGCATGCGGATGACACGGTCAGTGATACCTATTACAAAGACAGCCGGTTGTATCACTACAGTGCCGGGCAGGATGATCGGGCACGGGAGCTCAACCTGCGGGGTCTGCTCAAGTTTGATCGTGATGAGCGTGTGGTTAGCCTCGAGTTATCGGGCCAGTTACAGTACCCGGAATCATTGCTGCTGACGTTCAGTCATCCGGTTGAGGCGGACCGGGATCATCATATCGCCATGCGTATCAGCGCCCCCGGACGCTATCAGGGAGAGTTGCCGGAAAACCTGCAGCACCGCTGGTACCTGCGTGTCATGCCCGAGATGGACCCCGAACAACACCTCGAATCCGATTGGCGCCTCAAGGGCGAGATAGACTTTGCGCTCGGGGATGCAGTCCCGCTGAGCTCGGCGGAGTAATGGCCGGACAACCTTGTTACCACTGCGACCTGCCGGTTCCGGAAGGCAGCGACCTTGCCGTTACCATCGATGGCGCACCTCGCCCGATGTGCTGTCCCGGTTGCGCGGCGGTTGCCGGTGCGATTGTGGAAGGCGGGCTGGAAAACTTCTATCGCTTCCGTGATAGCAATAGCGAGCGACCGGACACCGTGGCCGCGGGAGACCAGTGGGCGGCTTATGATGTGCCGGAGGTACAGCAGGAATTCGTGCAGGAGGTGGCCGGCGGTTTGCGCGAGGCCATGCTGCTGGTTGGCGGCATTACCTGTGCCGCCTGCGTTTGGCTGATCGAAAAACATCTGGCGCGTATTCCTGGCGTGGAGCGCGTGTCCGTCAACGCGACAACCCAGCGCGCCAGAATTGTCTTTGATCCCGCGCAGGTGCAGCCCGCGGCACTCTTCGCTGAACTGTCGCGTATTGGCTATCGTCCCGCGGCCGCGACTTCAGCCAACAGTGAGGCGTTAATCCAGCGTGAACAACGCACCGCGCTGCGCCGACTGGGTGTGGCCGGTCTGGGTACCATGCAGGTCATGATGTTTGCCATCGCCATGTACTTTGGTGCGGCGAGCGATATTGATTCCGACATGGAACGCTACTTTCGCTGGGTGTCGCTGCTGGTGGCGACTCCAGTGGTCTTATTTGCGGCCCGTCCATTTTTTGCCGGTGCCCTGCGCAGCCTGAAAAGCCGGCACCTGAGCATGGATGTGCCGGTTTCACTGGCGATTGGCCTCGCCTATCTTGCCAGTTTCTATGCCACGGTTTTCCATACCGGCGAGGTGTATTTTGAGTCCATCTCGATGTTCACGTTCTTCCTGTTGTTGGGGCGCACTGTGGAGATGCGCGCTCGACACCGGGCGGGACTGGCCAGTGGCGGCCTGGCGCAATTGCTGCCCCTCACGGCCACACGCCTGCAAGATGGAGGCGAGGTATCGGTGCCGGTCGCCGCGCTCAGTGCCGGTGATGAAATCCTGTTGCGTCCGGGCGATACCATTCCCGCCGACGGAGAGGTGCTCACGGGCACCAGCGGTGTCGATGAATCCCTGCTCAGTGGTGAGTCCCTGCCACAGATCAAAGCGGCAGGCAGCCCGGTGTATGCGGGTAGCGTCAACGGTGAGTCTTCGCTCACCGTGCGGGTCAGTGCCGCTGGCCAGGCGACCCGTCTGTCCGCGATTGAGCGATTGGTTGAGCGCGCGCAGGCGGACAAGCCTGCACAGGTGGCGCTGGCTGATCGGTTGGCGGGGACCTTTGTGGGACTGGTGCTGCTGGCTGCAGTACTGGCGTTTCTGGTGTGGTGGCAACTGGATCCTTCGCGCGCATTCTGGGTGGCATTGTCGGTTCTGGTGGTGACCTGTCCGTGTGCGCTTTCCCTGGCGACGCCGGCGGCGCTGGCGGCGGCGACGTTGCGGCTACAGCAACTCGGTATGCTGGTAGCCAGTGGTTCGTTGCTGGAAACGCTGCCTCGTCTGACTCGCGTGGTATTTGATAAGACCGGCACACTCACGCAGGGTAAGCCGAAAGTCGTCAGTGTTCAGCCGCTTGCGGAGGGCTGGGACACGCAGGCCGTGGTGGATACCGCCGCGGCTCTGGAAGCGCATAGCAATCATCCCCTGGCCACGGCGTTCTCATCGTGGCGTGGCAAGCGCCAGGCAACGGAGCTGCGCAGCTATACCGGTCTCGGTGTTGAGGGCGTGCTGGCCGGCCAGCGGCTGCGTCTTGGTCGCGCGGATTTTGCCTGCGCGGAGGCGCCGCAGGCACCCCGGGAACCCGGGCAGTGGCTGCTGCTTGGCGACGGCGAAAAAGCCATTGCCTGGATTGCGCTCGGTGATCAGGTGCGCGCCTCGGCTGTCGGCACCATCGCCGATATTGAAAGCGCCGGTTTGACGGTCGAGTTATTGAGTGGAGACCAGTCCGGGGAAGTTGATCGGCTCGCACAGTTCGTTGGTATCGATACACGTCGCTCAGGCGCCTCTCCGGAAGACAAGCTCACCCATGTGCAGGGGCTGCAACAGCGTGGCGAACGGGTACTGATGGTCGGCGACGGTTTGAACGATGTGCCGGTGCTCTCCGGTGCCGATGCCTCCGTGGCAATGCTGTCCGCCGCCGATCTTGCCCAGTCGCGTGCCGATGCGATTCTGCTCGGTGGTGAATTGAGCGTGTTGCCGCAGGCGCTCCGGTTTGCACGGCAGTGTCGGCGGGTGGTGCGCCAGAACCTGGCCTGGGCCCTGGGCTACAACGCGCTGGCTCTGCCGCTGGCGGTGTGCGGGCTGGTGCCGCCGTGGGCGGCGGCGATCGGCATGTCGGCAAGCTCGCTGATCGTGGTCGTTAATGCGATGCGCCTGTCGCGCTGGACGCCGCAGACCACGGCTGGGCCGTCGGCCCCGGCACCGGTCACGTTGTCGAAGCGTTCGGCCGCCGGCGAATAATTCGTAAGAAGAGGACTGGGTCGCCCAGACGGCGACAAGGTAGACAAGTGGATAGCCTGTATTTTCTGATTCCCATTGCCATCGTGTTTGTTGGCATCGCCGTGAAAGTATTTTTTTGGGCGGTCAATAACGGTCAGTACGACGACCTGGAAACCGAGGCGCATCGCATCCTGTTTGATGAGGATGTACCGACTGAGACGCGGCAGGAACGCGATCAGGATGGAGAGGGCGCTTAATGCTTGATTGGGGGCTGATCGCCGCTGCGCTCGCGGTGGGTTTTTTCGGTAGCGGACATTGCGTAGGCATGTGCGGTGGTATCGCTGGTGCGCTCGGTATGGCAACGCCCGGAAGCGGGCAGCAGTGGCCGCAATTACTCGGTTATCAATTTGGGCGTTTGGGCAGCTATACGCTGATGGGTGTGTTGGCCGGGGCGCTCGGTGCTGCAGTGGAACCGCTGCTGCCGTCGTTGCGCCTGGTGGCCGGTTTGCTGCTGATTGCCATGGGGCTTTATGTCGGTGGCTGGTGGTACGGTCTCACCTGGCTGGAAAAGGGCGGTGCGGTGTTCTGGCGACGCCTGCAGCCGCTGTCTGCGGGATTGCTTCCGGTGCGCAGTCCAATACACGCGGTGGGGCTCGGCGCAATTTGGGGTTGGTTGCCCTGTGGTCTGGTATACAGCGCGCTCGCCTTTGCCCTTACGCAGGGTAGCCCGGCGGAGTCTGGCCTGGCCATGCTGGCGTTTGGTATTGGGACCCTGCCAGCCATGCTGGCGACTGGGGTGGCCGCTGGCCAAATGAAGCAGGTGTTGCAGGGGCGTGGCATGCGCACCGTAATGGCCATCTGTTTGCTCGCGTTTGGTGTCTGGACTGCTTTCATCGCGCTTCAGCACGCGGGTCATAATGCCGCCGGTCACAGTCACCACGGTGCTCATTCGGCGGTCGACCACAGTTCCATGGACCATTCTGGTCACGGGGAATCGTCACCTGAAAAAGGCGAGGCCTCGGACGAGCCCGTCAGCCCGCCGGAGGACGCCGGGCATCACCACCATCATCACGGCGATCAGCAAGAAGCCGGGGAAGGCGACGCAGGTTAGTGCGCTCCCTGGTTGCGTTGTGGCAAAGTGCCCGGGCTGTCTACAGGCTGATACGCAACGAGAGATCGATCGCGGTCAGATGCTTGGTCAGGCTCCCGGAAGAAATGTAATCCACCTGCAAGCCTGCTAACTGAGAGAGTCGCTGACTGTCGACACTGCCGGATATTTCAATCTTCGCCTTGCCGTGTGCCATTTGCAGTGCGGTTTGGGTGTCCGCATCGGTGAATTCATCCAGCATGATGACATCGGCACCGTTGTCCAGGGCTTGCTGTAATTCCGCGAGACTCTCCACTTCCACTTCGACCAGGGCGCCGGGTTTGATGGTGTGGGCCTGTTCGATTGCCTGGCGAATACCGCCGGCCGCCGCAATATGGTTTTCCTTGATCAGGAACGCGTCGTAAAGGCCGATACGATGGTTGTGGCAGCCGCCGCACAGGACAGCGTATTTCTGCGCGCTACGCAAACCGGGAATGGTCTTGCGGGTATCGAGAATCTTGATTTCTGTTCCCGCTGCCAGCGCGGCGAAATGCGCTGCCGTGGTGGCGGTGCCGGAGAGCGTTTGCAAAAAATTGAGCGCGGCGCGTTCGCCGGTAAGGATGCTGCGGGCATTGCCATCGAGTTCAAATAGCGTGGCATTCGCCGGGACCTGGTCCCCGTCTTCAAAATGCCAGGTCAGTTTTAATGCCGGATCCAACTGTCGAAAGACCGCCTCAACCCAAGCGCGACCGCAAAGGGTGCAGTCTTCCCGCGTGATGACCCGAGCATGTGCCTGACGCTCCGCGGGGATCAGCTGCGCGGTGATATCGCCATCTCCAATATCTTCCTCCAGGGCTATCGCGACAGCGCGTTCCAGGTCTTCAAGAAGGTTCGGGATAGTGGCATCTTGGGGGTGCATGGGATTACTCTCGACTCAGGTGCGGCGAGTTTAGGGCCTGAGTGACCGAAATGCGATACCCGTTAGGGTTCCCGGGGTAGCATATAGTGACCAGTTGGTCATGCATCCGGGTGCGACATGGCGTGTCAGCGAGTTGGTTGAAATTTGTGCTGTAGGGCGGTTTCTGCCCAGATTTTGCGATAAATTGCGCCATCTTCTGCTGTGAACCGCTTCTCAATTTGGAAATGGCAGTTTTTTCTTCCGCCCATCCATAGGTAGAATGGCGCGCAGGTTAAACTGCTGTCGCGGTTGGTCTGTTTCCCCCAAAGACAAACTGATAGCCCGCTCCCCCGTTCATGAAGAGGTACCGACGGGGCTAGCATGTATTTCCGCTGCCGCGTGTGATTGGCGGCCGGAGAGGACCCTGTGGAATGAATGAGTCCGACAATATTGTTGCTTTGCCGCGGTCCGGGGTGGATAAGCCCACGGCGGCGAGCCCTGTAGACCTCGATAGCCCGGTGATCGCTGGGTTGCGTCGATTGACGGCCGAGCAGCTGTCCGAGCGCCTCAAGCAGGCCTTCAGCAAGGCTGATGACTCCCTGTTTACCACTGCCGAACGTGCCCACCAGCAGGAAGAGCAGGATGGGCTGTTCCAGGCGTTGCGGCTATTGCGGGTTGAGCGCCATAAGGTCGCAGAGCGGTTCCGCGAATATCTCGATCAGGCTTTTGGCCTGACCCGTGTGCTGAGCACCGACAGTGCGCCTTCCGAAGGACTGTCCCTGGTTCACAACGATGAGCTCGAGCAGTTAGTCGCGGCGGACTCCATGACCGCAAATGCTAAGCGCGAATGCTCCCGCCAGATTTCTGAGCTGTGTTTACGGCTGAATACCCTATATAGCCGCAAGGTCCACGAAAAGAACCTGCCCATGGGGCCGGACATGGTGTGCGATGCGTTTATCGAAGCATTGCGCCCACTCGAATTACACATTCGAGCCCGCCTGACGTTGCTCAAGAAGTTTGAGCAGGAACTGATGGAAGGGCTGGAAGAATTCTACGATGCCTGTAACCGCCTGCTGATCGACAAGGGGGTTTTGCCAAATCTCTCTGAGGGGCGGAAGGCTCGCGTACGCAAGTCAGCCCAGTCTGCGCCGGAACAACGTCGCGAGCACCAGGGGCCCGGTACAGTGCCGGTTGGTGCTGGCGTGCCGATCGGCATGGGTTTGCTGCCAGTGGGTACCGTTGGTGTGCCGGCGATGCCAGCAGAAGATTTGCTTTCGCACCTGGCCGCATTGCAGGCTCAGCAGGGTGGGGCAGACAGTGCCAGCCTCGAGTTACTCGATATCGCGCAAATGCTGCGCTACCGACTGGCCGAGGCACAGAAGGCCGCGTCCCTGACCAAGGCGGACAATGATGTTATTCGCCTGGTAGAGCTGCTGTTTTCGTTCATTCTTGAAGACCGCAACTTGGCCGACGAGGTCAAAGCGTTGCTTGGCAGGTTGCAGTTGCCCCTGTTGAAAGTGGCGGTCTCCGATAAATCGTTCTTCAGCACCGGCGGGCATCCTGCTCGCAAGCTGTTGAATGCATTGGCCGATGCCGCCACAGGCTGGCAGGCTGGTAAAAATCTCCAATCCGATCGCCTTTACCGTGAAATCTGCCGGGTGACCGACCGGGTGGTGAACGAGTTTGATCGGGATCTGAACTTGTTCTCCGATCTTCTGGAAGAGTTCGAGAGCTTCATTACCCGCGAACGCAAACGTGCTGAGACGCTCGAGCGCCGGGTCATTGATGAGGCGGATGGTCGCGCCAAAGCGCTCGCAGCCCGTGCCAAAGTCGCTGCGGTGCTCGATGCGTTGTCGGCGGGCCGGGAACTGCCATCGGTGGTTTCCGAGTGGCTGGAAAAGGTCTGGAGCAATGCGATGTTCCTTACCTGCATCCGCGAAGGTGTCGAAAGCGAGGCGTGGAGTCGCGACTTGCGCGCTGCGCGGGATCTGGTCTGGAGTGTCCAGGCGCCCATGCCAGAGAGTCGCAGTCAGTTATATGCCTTGTTGCCCTCTCTGCAGGAGCGGCTCAAGGCTGCGGTCGGCGGCATATCCCTGAGCCCCGTGGAAGGGCGCCGATTGTTTGCCGAATTGAAAGAGGTCTATCGGGAGCGGTTTGCGATTACCGAGCCCGAGCGCCCGGTGGAAGAACCGCTGGAAGCGGTTGAGTCGGCCGTTGTTGAAGGTCAGCTGGATGCAGGGGTAGCCGCATCCAATGAGGAAGCGCCGGTTAGTGAGGCGCTGCCGCCGGTGGTGGAGTCAGCGGTCGCCGGCGTAGAGCTGACGGCCAATGAGACGCCGACCGTCGAAGCACCGTTGGCCGTCACCGAGGATGCCGATCCAGAGGTTCAGGTCGAAGCGCCGGCGACAGCAGAGGCAGTCGCTGACGAAGCGACCGCTTCCGATGTCGCGGGTGAAACCCGGCAGCTACTGGATACCGCAGAGCTGGCTGAGGTTGCGGAGCAGGCAGAAGTGCATGTTGACCCGGAAGTGGCCGCCACTCTTGAAGAGTTGTCCGAAGATGATCCGCACTGGAAGCAGACGTTCCGTATGGCGCAGGGCAGTTGGTTTGAATTCCATCGCGCGGAGGATGATCAGTTCCGCTGTCGTCTGGCCGCCGTTATTCGCGACATCGACCAGTTTATTTTTGTGAATCGCAACGGCGCCAAAGTGGCTCAGTTCTCGCGCCTGGAGTTGGCCCATGCGTTGCGCGCGTCACGTCTGATGCCTCTCGATGACGGCATGTTGTTCGAGCGCGCGTTGCAGTCAGTGATCAGTAATGTTCGCAAGGGACGTGATCAGCAACCCTGACGATAGGCCGCACTGACGGGTCTGGCCAGGTCGGTCAAATCTGGTGACCAATTGGTCCGTTGGGTCACCAGATTTGTGCGCGATTACCAAAAAAATTCGTGTAATTTGACGTAATGCGCCAAACTCATCCTGTCTTTCGTGTCTTTGCTGTCACATCGAAATAAAAAACTGTCAAATTAGTGCATTAGTCATTAGAGTCATCTTGCACGCCGACCTGTTTTGCCCGATATTCCACTTGGCACGTATTTACCACTTTTTATGTGACGACTTCCACGGGTTGTGCGCGAAATTCATTGATTGATTTTTCGCCAGTGCCGATTGTAAGGATGTTTGTCCCCTGGAGTCCCAATCGCTTCCGCGACGATGTATTTAAGCGCCAGCGAGTCAGGCCGAGAGCCTAAAAAAAGGATTTTTTTGACGCCCTGCGCGTATTGAGGCCAGTAATGGAAAAACAAGAATTCCCGCGTGTGGTGAATTTGTCATCCGCCAAGGGACGCAAGTCATCAGCACAGACAGAGTTCTCTCGCACAACGCTTTCTCCCACGCTCGCTTCGGTAAGGGACACCGCCAGTAGTTGGCTGTTCGCCCGTATGAAAGAGGTGTTTTCCTCGGTCGATGACAGTCTTTTCGAAATTGCGGAAAAGCTGCACCACCAGGACGAGCAGGATGGTGTATTCCACGCCCTGCGCACCCTGCGCCTGGAGCGCAACAGCATCATTGAGCGTTTCGTTACTCAGGTTCAGCACGGGTTTGTTGAGGTGGAAGAGCGCCCGGAGAGCCTGGAAGAGTCCGACGATGCTTCCGGTGGCCTGTCTCTGGTTCAGGATGAAGAGCTCGAACAGCGTGTTGCACTGAAAGAAATCGTCAACAACGCCTCGCGGGACTTTGCCACGCCGATCGCCGAGCTCGTCGCACGGCTCGATACGCTGCTCCCGGTAAAAATTTACGATGAGAATATGCCCCTTTCGCCGGCTGCACTGTGCCGGGCGCTGCGTTTTGCGCTCAAGCCGGTGGACATCCACGTTCGGGCACAGCTGACCATTCTCAAAAAATTCCAGCAGCGTCTGGCACAGAAGCTGGACGCGCTTTATCTCGACAGCAATCAGCTGTTGATCAGTAAAGGTGTGCTGCCTGATCTGAAAAACCCTTTACTCGCTCGTCGCCCCGGCGGCCGTCCGGGTGCGCCCGGTGGTGCTGCGCCTGGCCAACCGAATGCCGCGGGAATGACCCCCGAAGCGATGGCCGCACAGATGGCCCAGATGGGTATGACGCCAGGTATGATGCCGCCGAATGGCATGAACCCGGGCATGCCGGGTATGCCGATGGGCGATGCCAGCGGTTTCGGTCTGGTGGCGGCCGCCCCCGGGGTTGCCCCCATGCACACCCCCGATCTCTTACAGCATTTGGGTGAGCTGCAGATCACTGTGCCGATGCAGGCGCAGGCGCTGGGTCAGGTCCTGAATGTCAATTCTCTGCTGCAGGAGCGGCTGGTGACTTCCCAGCAGCGCGCCTCGCTGCAGGATCTGGATGTCGAAGTCATCCGCATGGTGGATATGCTGTTCTCGTTTATGCTCGAGGACCGCAATCTGGCAGAGCCGATTAAAGTTCAGCTCATCCGCCTGCAGTTGCCACTGTTGCGGATTGCCGTTGCTGACAAAGAATTCTTCAGTAAAGGTGGCCATCCCGCCCGTAAACTCTTCAACGCACTGGCCGATGCCGCCATCGGCTGGCAGCCTGGGGATAACTGCGAAAAAGATCCGCTGTATTGCGAAGTCTGCGAAATCGTAGAGACGGTGCTGCGGGAATACACCAGCGACGACGGTATTTTTGAAACCTTACTGGAATCTTTCAGTGAGTTTACCCAGCGAGAGCAACGCCGTGCCAAGGTCATGGAGCGGCGTATTGTCGATGAGGCCCAGGGCGCGGCCCGCATTCAGGCTGGTAAGGCTCGGGTAGCGGCAGTATTCGAGGCACTGACCGCGGAGCGACAGCTTCCGCGCATCGTGCACGAGTGGCTGAACCGTGTCTGGAACCACGTTCTGTTCCGTACCTGTATCAAGGAAGGCACTGATAGTGACAACTGGCGTCGCAGCGTACTGACCGCCCGGGACCTTGTGTGGAGTGTGGTCGCTCCCATGCCGGAAAGCAGTTTCAAAATGCAGCAGCTATTGCCGGGCCTGATGAAGCGTCTGGACGGCGGTGCCCGAGCGATCGGTGTGAGCGCTGCAGAACTCGGACGTCTGCTGGGTGGGCTCAAGGCACTGTATAGCGAACGCCAGAAACTGGCCGAGCGGGTAGAGTCCGAGCGCGAGCGCCGTACCCGCGAACGGGTTGTACAAGAGCTGCTGCGCGAAGCCGATAGTGTCCTGAAGATTCCGGATGCGCCGGCGATTGATTCCTCTGATGCTGCAGAAGAGGACGCCGAAGCACAAAACGAGATTCCAACGCAAACCCACAGTGAGGAGCTCGACCAGGACTCCGACATTCCGCGCGTTGCGGAGCTTCAGCAGGTGGCAGAGGAAGCGCCTCTCAAGGCTCAGGCGGAAGAGACTGTGCCGGCGCTGCCCAACGATGACGAGTTCTGGCGGCAGACCTATCACCTCAAATACAGCTGGTTCAAACTGGCCAAGGAAGAGGGCGCGATGCCGGTGCGTTGCCGTTTGGCGGCCATCATCAAGGATCTCGACCAGTTTGTGTTCGTCAACCGCTCGGGTGCCAAAGTGGCCACTTACAGCCGTTTGCAGCTGGCGCATTCCCTGAAAGAGAGCATTCTGCAGCCACTCGACCAGGGGCCACTGTTTGAGCGCGCTCTACAGTATGTGGTTGGCGAAATCACCGATAGCAAGATCCCGGTTACCGTCGATGAGTCGGTGACCACCGAGCCGGCCTGATCCTGCCGATTCAGGCAAATTGGCAACTGCCGCTGTGCTTCCATAAAATGGCGCCAGTAGATGCCCGATTTCTATCGGGCACAACTGGAGGCCAGTGAGTGCAATATCAAGTTGAGTCCGGCTGGATGCAGGATGCGCGGCGGGTGCCAAGTCCCCACTGCAATAATCGACCGTCTGGCGAAGTGGTTGACCTTTTGGTCATTCACAGTATCAGTCTGCCACCGGGGGAGTACGGCGGCCCCTACATCGATTCCTTTTTCCTCGGTCAGCTGGATATCGACGCCCATCCGTATTTTGCCGAAATCGGCACCATGCAGGTTTCCGCCCACGTACTGATCGATCGCAACGGTGTGGTGACTCAGTATGTACCCTTCGATCGCCGGGCCTGGCACGCTGGGCAGTCCGAATTCTGTGGCCGATGTGGCTGTAACGACTTCTCCATTGGGATCGAGCTCGAGGGGATCGATACCGATACCTATACCGAGGCCCAGTATGCGTCGCTGGCCCAAGTGACCGCTGCCATCATGGACGCCTATCCGGCCATTACCCGTGAGCGTATTGCCAGTCACTCCGATATTGCGCCGGGCCGCAAGCTGGATCCTGGTCCGGGATTTGACTGGTCCCGCTACATTGATCACCTGCAGCCGCTTTTGCCCTCCTGATGCCTGCACAGCCCCGATTCGGGGCTCAAATGCCTTCCTGATGGTTTTTTATCCCCGTCCCGCGCGGTATTCTTGGCGCATCCGTTTGAATCAGGAACCGGTATGAATCTGATAATCGTGTTGATGGCCCTGGCGTTGGTACAACTCTGGGGGTCTGGCGGCCCCCTGCACCGCGATGGGTGGTTCGCGCGTTGGCAGGAATGGGTGTCTGCCCGCAAGGAAGTTGAGCGTAATCCCGGGCTCGGCATTGCGTTCGCGATCCTGCCCTGGGTCCTGCTGGCGGCCGTTATCATGGTGCTGGTGCAGTCCATGTTGGGCTGGCTGGGTACCCTGCTCGCGGGTGTGCCCCTGCTGTTGTACTGCCTGGGGCGCGGCAACTTCAATGAAATGCTGTCGAGTTACCTGCGCAACTGGTATCAGGGCGATATCGATGGTGCGCGCGAGGCGGCGTCGCCCTTGTTGCGGGAATTGCACGAAGAAGCGGGAGATGGCGAGCAGCTGCACGAGCAGGTTTTTCGCGGCGCGGCCTACTGCGCGTTTGAGCGCCTGTTCGCGGTGTTGTTCTGGTTTGTGTTGCTGGGTATTCCCGGCGCGCTGCTGTACCGGCTGAGTATGCTCTATCGCGAAAATGCGTTGGGCACCGAAGGTGAAGAGCTGGCTTCGCGCTGGCTGTGGTTGCTGGAGTGGCTGCCGGTGCGTGTCATGGGGTTCAGTTTCGCGATTGTGGGTAACTTTGCCGGTTGTTATCACGCCTGGCGCCAGTGCCTGGTCTGCCGTGAGCGGCAGACCGATGAAGTGCTGGAGTCCTACCTCGAAGGGGCGCTCGGCGGCATCGATGCGAGCCACTGTAGCGCGGGCGCTGAAGTGGCCGAGGGCCAACGGGTTTGTGGTGCGCATCTGGAAGCACTGCAGTCCCTGTTGTCGCGCGCGCTGCTATTGTGGATTACCGTCCTCGCCCTGGTGGTCCTGTTTGCCAACTGAGTGGCATGACCGACATAATGCATCTGTTCACGGCACAGGGTTGAACTGTGCCGCGAAACGAGAGATTACGGTGTGCGCGGTCTTGACTTGAAGAGGTCGTGTTTCATCATTGCGGGAAAGCGGGCGTGCCATTGTTGCGCCCCATGGATGTCCTGAATAATAAAAAACCCACAGCATTTTTACTCGTAGGATTGAGTGAATGGCAGTAGCAACGCTGGAACTAGAAATGACTACGGAACCCTCCCAGGCTGCAGATCTCAGCAGCAATATGGCAAGCCTCGTTGCCGGATTGCGCACCTACTTTCGCAGTGGCGTGACCGCCGAACTCTCCTGGCGCCGCAAGCAGCTTTCGCAGCTGCGCAAGTTAATCAGCGACCATGAAGAGCGATTTCTGCA
Organism: Microbulbifer sp. ABF4_148; assembly: GCF_056158985.1. Lineage (NCBI taxonomy): Bacteria > Pseudomonadati > Pseudomonadota > Gammaproteobacteria > Cellvibrionales > Microbulbiferaceae > Microbulbifer > Microbulbifer sp. ABF4_148. The sequence continues at coordinate 3,608,778 of NZ_JBSWUI010000001.1, read as the reverse complement.
GGCCCTGAACAAAGACCTTGGCAAGGCCCCTCAGGAAGGGTTTATGACCGAGGTATCGGGGCTGTATGGAGATATTGACCACTCCCTGAAAAAACTGAAGAAGTGGACGCGTGCACGCCGCGTTTCCACACCGGTCGTCGCCCAGCCGGGCCGCAGTTATATCCAGCCCGAGCCATTGGGCGTGGTGTTGATTATCGGTGCCTGGAACTACCCGCTGCAGCTGTTGTTGTCACCACTGGTACCGGCGATTGCCGCGGGGAACTGTGCGGTGGTCAAGCCCTCCGAGCTCGCGCCTGAGACCTCCAAGTTGATTGCAGAACTGCTGCCCAAGTACCTGGATCGTGATGCGTTTGCCTGTGTAGAGGGTGCGGTGGAGGAAACCACCGCGCTGCTGGAACAGCGCTGGGATCATATCCTTTATACCGGCGGCGGCAATGTAGGCAAGATCGTCATGTCGGCGGCCGCCAAACATCTGACGCCGGTTACCCTGGAGTTGGGTGGCAAGAGCCCCTGTATTGTTGCGGATGATGCCGATGTCGAGGTGGCCGCGCGCCGCATTGCCTGGGGTAAGTTCACCAATGCCGGACAGACCTGTATTGCGCCCGACTATTTGCTGTGTACATCCGCGATGGCGGAAAAGCTGTTGCCTGCGATAGAGTCTGCGGCGCGGGAAATGTTTGGGGACAGCCCGAAATCTTCGCCGGACTATGGCCGTATCGTCAATGAGCGCCATACCCAGCGCCTGGCGGCGTACCTCGAGGACGGCGATATTGTGTATGGCGGCGACGTGGACGTTGCCGAGCGCTATGTTGGTCCGACCATCGTGCGCAACGCTGGCGTGGATGCGGCGGTGATGCGCGAGGAAATCTTTGGTCCCATTCTGCCGGTGATCGAGCTGGATGATATCCAGCAGGCAGAAGAATTTGTGATCGGCCGCGAAAAGCCGCTGGCCCTGTATGTGTTTACCGCTGACGACGCGCTGGCCGATCGGTTCTTGTCCCGTTGCAGTTCAGGCAATGCCTGCGTCAACGACTGCATGATGTTTATGGCGGTCCACGACCTGCCATTTGGTGGCGTCGGCCCCAGCGGCATGGGCGCTTACCACGGTGAGCATGGTTTCAAGACGTTCAGCCACTTCAAGGCGGTCATGAAACGCAAGAATATCCTTGATCTCGACCTGCGTTACGCGCCATTCAACGCCAGGAAATTCCGCCTGCTGCGGCTGCTACGCTGACCCAGATGGCGCCCCCTGGGGCGCCTGCCTCCCTTCGCATCAAACCGGCCATTTCGGAGATACCTGCCATGCCAGCTGATGCTGTCGAAACTGTGGACCTGGACCTGCCAGACAATGCCGAGGTGTTTTCGGCTGCGCAGAATATCGCCGGGCGTTTGCACCTTACACCGCTCATGCAGAGTCAGCAGCTCGATGCCATCAGTGGTGCGCGCTTGTGGTTCAAGTGTGAGCACCTGCAAAAAACCGGTGCCTTCAAGGCCCGCGGTGCGCTCAATGCCATGTCGCTGCTGCCGGACGGTATCACCACCGTGGCAACACATTCCTCCGGTAACCACGGCGCCGCTCTGGCCTGGGCAGCGGCAGAGCGCGGCCTACGCTGTATTGTGGTCATGCCGGACAATGCGCCGCAGGCCAAGCGCGCGGCGGTTGCCGGTTATGGGGCAGAGATTGTGCTGTGCGCGCCCACTCTCGCTGATCGGGAGGGCACGCTGCAGCGTGTCGTCGACGACACCGGAGCACACGTTGTCCCGCCTTTCGACGATCGCCGCATTATTGCGGGGCAGGGCACCGCTGCGGTGGAAGCGTTCAGCCAGTGTCGCGAGCAGGGTTTTACCCCGGATATTGTCATTGCCCCGGTTGGTGGGGGCGGTTTGCTCGCGGGCACTGGCCTCGCGATGGAGGCGCTGGCCCCCGAGGTCATTGTCCTCGGCGCTGAGCCCGCGGGTGCCGATGACGCGCAGCGATCGTTACGCAGCGGGGTTCGGGTCACTGAGCAGCAGCCAAACACCATTGCGGATGGCTTGAGGACGGTAATCGGGGCGCGCAATTATGAGGTGGCGCGCCGCACCGTCAGCGACGTGGTGACCGTAACGGAAGAGGGGATTGTGCGTGCCATGGAACTTCTGTGGAGTCGCACCAAACAGCTGGTTGAACCCTCGGGTGCGGTTTCACTGGCGGCTGTTCTCGAGCATCCGGCGCGATTCCGGGACAAAAGGGTCGCAGTAATTATCAGTGGCGGTAATATGGATTTGGCCGAGGCTGCCCGCCTGTTCGCAGCCCCGGACGCAATAACCAACGACTAAGATGCCAGTCATCTCGGTTCTGCCCAGTGGTCGGGCGGAAAAACTGGCGCCGAAGACGGGATCCTGAAATGCCTCAGCTTACTTCTTGGTTTTGCCCGCGGCTATGCACTGGGGCGGCTGCTAGACTGGTGTCTGCACTTGTGCTGTTGGTTGCTCCCATTATGTCGGCTGTCGCCACGGGTTCCGGTCATTTCCAGCTTTCCTCTCCTACCCTCGAGCCCGGTGGGAAAATGCCCATGGAGAGCGTTTACCATGATTGCGGTGGCGATAACCTGTCTCCTGAATTGAACTGGAGCGGCGCGCCGGAAGGAACCAAAAGCTTTGCACTGACGGTGTTTGACCCCGATGCCCCCACAGGGCGGGGCTGGTGGCACTGGGTAGTGTTTAATATCCCCGCCGATAGAACCAGTCTTGAAATGGGCGCCGGTGATCTGAAAGTAGGGGCCATTCCTGAAGCGGTGCAGGTACGCAATGACTATGGCGCGCCCGGTTATGGTGGCGCCTGTCCTCCCCCAGGGCATGGTGATCATCGTTACCAGTTCAAGCTGTATGCACTCGGGGTAGAGGAGCTGGCACTGGACGAAGATGCGACACCGGCAGAGGTTGGCTTCCAGATCGATGCCAACAAACTTGGGGAAGCAGGTCTCGAAGTTATCTGGGGACACTGAAGCATCACCGGATGACTTCCAGCTTGGCAAAGGGACCCGGACCTGACCTGAATAGTTGGGAAAGCAAAAAAAAGGGATAGCCGATGGCGGAGCAGAAAATAACCTGGCGTGAGTCACTGAAGGCCTATACACGGCCCCGGGTTATCGCCATGTTTTTCTTCGGCATCTCGGCGGGGCTGCCATTCCTGCTGGTTTTCTCCACCATGACCGCCTGGCTGGTGGATAATAATATTGCCCGCACCACCGTCGGTTTTACAGCCTGGATCGGGCTGACCTACTCACTGAAATTTTTCTGGGCGCCCATCGCCGACTCAATCCCGATTCCATTTTTGACGCGTTGGCTGGGCAAGCGGCGCAGCTGGATCCTGATTTCGCAGATTGGCGTTGCCACTGGCCTGTTTTTCCTGAGTCAAACCAATCCCCAAACGTCGTTAACGGCGGTATTTGCGTTTGGCGTACTGGTGGCTTTTTCTTCCGCCTCGCAGGATGTGGTGATCGATGCGTATCGTATTGAGGCGATCGACAGGAACTACCAGGGCGCCATGGCTGCCATGTATATCTTCGGGTATCGCGTTGCCTTGCTGATAGCCGGTGCCGGGGCCCTGTATATCGCCGATATCGGTAACTGGTCGATTTCCTACCTGAGCATGGCCGCCCTGATGGGGGTGGGTATCCTCACCACGCTGGCCGTTGCCGAGCCCGATCATGCCAAGTCGCAATTGCAGGGAGAGGACTTCCAGCACGAATGGGTGGACAAAGTGCTGGGCAGTGGCAAGCACAGTGGGTTTAACGAGTGGCTGGTGAAGTATGTCGCTTGCCCGTTTATCGACTTTTTCAAGCGCTACGGCAAGTTGGCGCTGTTGTTGCTCGTGTTTATCGGTATCTACCGGGTGAGCGACATCGCGATGGGCATCATGGCCAATCCGTTCTACCTGGACCTGGGCTTCACCAAAACGGATATTGCCCAGATCGGCAAGGTGTTTGGTTTCTTCTGCACCCTGCTGGGGGCATTCCTGGGCGGTAGCCTGGTGGTCCGGTTTGGCATTATGCGGCCACTCATTCTGGGGGCTGTACTGGTCGCGGCCTCCAATCTGCTGTTTGCGCATATGGCCACGATCGGGCCTGACAAAACCTGGCTGGCCATTCTTATCAGCGCGGACAACATCAGCGCCGGTATCTCCAATACCGTATTGATTGCCTATCTTTCGAGTTTGGTGAACCAGTCGTTTACGGCTACCCAGTACGCCCTGTTCAGTTCCCTGATGACGTTGCCGGGCAAGTTCATCAGCGGATTCTCCGGGGTGCTGGTCGATGCCCGCGGTTACGAGGAGTTCTTTATTTTCGTGGCCATTATGGGGATTCCGGCCATTGTGCTGTCCACCTACCTGTGGCTGCGGTCACGCCGGGAGAAGCAGCAGGAACCCGGTGCGCCCGCTTGAATTTTCAGTCACGGTTGCCAGCGATAGCGCTTTAATTCGACGCGTCCGTTCAGCAGGGTGATCCCATCGCGCTCCAGCCGCTCGCGTTGCTGGGCTGCTGCCGGCTCCGGCAGTGAGATTTTGCCCTGAGCGTTGATCACCCGGTGCCAGGGCAAGCGGGTCCCTTTTGGTAGCTTGCGCAGGACGCTGCCCGCCATTCTGGCTGCCCGGGGGTAGCCGGCCATTTCCGCCAGGTCTCCGTACGTAATTACCTTGCCTTTTGGGACGCACGCCAGTACCCGGCAGATACGGGCTGTGGCATCATTGAGGTCGTTTTTTTGTGAGATAGCCATCGGGCTCCCGGGGCCCCTAGTTGAGGTTGTAGTGTTTGCTCGCCGCGCGTTCTTCGCCGTTTCCGCTCTTATTCTATCGCTGCTCTGCACCACCGCCAGTGCCGGCGTGCTGACCCTGACCAACGGAGACCGTATCAACGGTCAGCTGGTGCTGGTGGAACGGGATCACGTGGTCTGGTCCTCGGAGAACTTTGGTGAGCTGCGCCTGGAGAAGACCAAGATCCTCTCGATCGACACCGATGTCGACCTGAAGATTGCCGGCCGCGATGACGCCTGTGTACTGGCTGGTCACCGTCGCCAGCAGTGGGAGCTGTACTGCGATGAAGGCAGCGGCTGGGTAATGGACTTCCCGGCGATTGACCGCGCCGAGCCATACGTGAATTTTGCTGGGCGTCCGATGACCGTGCGTGGGAATGCCAATGTGGCCGGTACACTGGAAAGCGGTAACCGCGAGCGCGAGGACGTGGACGTGAACGTGAACCTCGATATGCGCCACGGTGACTTCCACCACCTGATCGCGGCCCAGTACCTGAGCCAGAATAACCCGGAGGTCGATTCGCTGGAAAAATCGCGGCTGGCCTACAACCTGCGCTGGATATTTGCCGAGAAATGGTTTGCCGCGGCGAACACCGCGTTGGAGCGGGAAGAAGCGCGCAACCTGGACCTGGGTACAACGCTCGGTCTCGGTTTTGGTTACCTGTTCTATGACACCGACAAGAAAGCGCTGTCCATGCAGGGCGGTCTCAGTAGCCTCAACGAGCGCTTTATCGACCCCACCCTCAGCGAAACCCAGGACGAGCGTTATGCCGCGGCCCGTGGCGTAGTGAACTATCGCTACAAGTTCGATTGGGGCCCGGAAGTGTATTTTGATCAGGAAGTACTGCAATCACTGGCCAGTGGAGACGACTACCAGACCAACGCCAAGTTGGGTTTGCGTACGCCGCTCGCCGAGGGCCTCCTGACCGAGATTGCCTATCATTGGCTCTACGACAATACCCCGTCGTTACAGAGCGAGAAAGAAGACACCCGGCTGACCGTCGGTGTCGGTTACCAGTGGTGACAAGCGAGAAGCCGTGGCACAGCGGCAGCATTGAGAGGAGACAACATGAACATTGAAGGCAAAGTCGTTGCCATTACCGGCGGCGGCCAGGGGCTTGGTCGCGCCATGGCGGAATACCTGGCTGAGCGCGGTGCGCGCCTGGCGCTGGTGGATTTGAATGAAGAAGTACTGCAGGAAGCCGTCGCGGCCTGCAGCGCCAAGGGCGCTGAAGTGCGTCACTATGCCTTTAACGTCGCCGATGAGGCCCAGGTCGATGCGGGCTTTGCCCGGATTGCTGCCGACTTTGGCGGCCTGCACGTGCTGGTGAACAACGCGGGCATCATGCGCGACGGCATGCTCCTCAAGGTAAAAGATGGCAAGGTCAGTGACCGGATGTCGCTGTCCCAGTGGCAGTCGGTGATCGATGTGAACCTGACCGGTGTCTTCCTGTGTGGTCGCGCGGCGGCTCAGCAGATGATCGACAGCGGTACCTCCAGCGAAGATGGGGGTGTCATCGTGAATATCTCCAGTCTCTCGCGTGCGGGCAACATGGGTCAGACAAATTACTCGGCGGCCAAGGCTGGCGTTGCCACCATGACCGTGAGCTGGGCGAGGGAACTGGCACGGTTTGGTATTCGCGTTGCGGGTATTGCCCCCGGCTTTATCGGCACCGACATGGTCGCGCAGATGCGCCCGGAAATTCTCGATGCACTGGTCAAGCAGGTGCCTCTGCGTCGGCTGGGTGCGCCCGCTGAGATCGCCCAGACGGTGGGCTTTATTATCGAGAATGATTACCTCAGTGGCCGGGTGCTGGACATTGACGGCGGCGCCCGCCTCTAGGTCTCTCGCTCCAAAAGCCATCATCTCCCGGGCTGGCGCACGTCAGCCCCGGACTTCCCTCAGCACACCCGCTGTACACCACCTTCCCGTTTTTCGCTGAAGACCCACTGCCACAGCTGAATGTGTCGTGCGCGGAATGCGCCGGCGCAGGAGAGCAAATAATATCGCCACATACGATAGAAACGCTCGCCAAATCGATCGGCAAACTGTGGCCAGCTCGCCTCAAAATTGCTGTGCCAGGCCATGAGCGTGCGATCGTAGTCAGTGCCAAAATTATGTACATCTTCACAGAGCAGGAGGTCGTCGGCGGCCTCGGTAATCTGGTCGGCAGAGGGCAGGTCGCCATTGGGGAAGATGTAGCGTTCAATCCAGGGATCTGGAATCGTGCGGCGTTTGTTTTTGCCGATCGTGTGCAGTAGCAGCAACCCGTCCGGTGCCAGACAGCGCTGTGCCACCTGCATAAAAGCGCGGTGATTTTTGTGGCCCACGTGCTCAAACATTCCCACGCTGGCAATGCGATCGAACCGTTGTCCCGGACCGCCGCTCAGGGTGCGGTAGTCCTGCAGTTCCACCTTGATGGGCAGCTCTGCATAGTGCTCTGCCACGTAGCGGCTCTGCTCTTTGGAGATGGTAACGCCCACGCATTCGACGCCGTAACGCTCCGCGGCGAAGCCCGCGAGGCTGCCCCAGCCGCAACCGATATCCAGCAGGCGCATGCCCGGCTGCAAGCCGAGCTTTCGGCAGATAAGGTCGAGCTTGGCCTCCTGAGCCTGGGTCAGGTCCTCGGCCTCGCGCCAGTAGCCGCAGCTGTAGGTCATGCGGGGGTCGAGCATCGCCTGGTAAAAATCGTTGCCGAGGTCGTAGTGGTGTTCACCCACCTGAAAGGCGCGGCGCCGGCTCTGCAGGTTTACCAGTGTCGCGCGCAGGTAGCGCCACAGGTTACGCCAGGATTTGATATAGCGGGCCAGGTCGGCGCGCAGTACCCGGTAGAAGAATTGGTCGAGGGCGGCCACGTCCCAGTCGCCGCGCATGTAGCTTTCGCCCAGGCCGAGACTGCCGCGGGTGAGGATCTCGTCCAGGGCTGCGGGTTGGTGGACCTGCATGTCCCACGGCCGCTCGCCATTCACCTGAATATCGGCAGTCTGCAGGGCCGCCGTTACCGGGTGAATATCTGTGGATTGGCGTTCAGCCGCCATACTCTGGGAAGGCTCCCCTGTCATTTTGGTCCCCCACCTGTGTAATCTTTCGGGTCATCGCGAATGGCCGTATGTTGTGGGGCTGCCCTCTTGAAGTCCTTGAGATGGCCCCAAAATGCCATTGTTGGAAGCGAAATGCGCCAACTGATGGTGCGCCGAGACAACCGGAGGGGTAGAGTGAGGCCCCTGTCCGGGAACCGCTCTGCGCTAACAGAACAAAATAGACACTAACCGGCGGGCCAACAAGTTCGTCGAATTCGGAGTGACCATGCGAATCCTGTTATTGATGTTCATCGCCATCCCGGTGATCGAGATGTGGCTGCTGATTGCCGTCGGGCAGGAGATTGGCGCACTGCCGACTATCGGCCTGGTACTGCTGACGGCGGTGGTGGGCTTGGCGTTACTGCGGCGCCAGGGGCTGTCGACGGTGATGCGCGCGCAGCAGAAAATGCAGGCTGGCGAGCTGCCCGCCCGGGAAATGGCAGAGGGGATCTTCCTGGCCGTTGGCGGTGCGCTGTTGTTGACGCCGGGATTCTTTACCGATGCACTCGGCTTCGCCTGCCTGATCCCGGGGCTCCGGCAATTACTGTTGGGGCGTATCCTGCGCCATGTGGTGGTCGTGCAAGGGGGCACCTTCAATGCCGATGGCCCCGGCGGGCCAGGTCATTACGGTCAGGGCAAGGATTCTGACATCATCGAAGGCGACTTCACCCGTGATGCCGGTGACCGCTCCCGGAGCGGGCAGTTTGACGGCCCGGACCACGGTGACAAACCCCGCCCCATTGACCACCGTCACCGCGATGGTGACGACTGAATTGGTCGAAAAGTAACCGGAAAGCGGTGTCTTTGCGCGATTGCGTATTTTTTTTCTTCCCCACTGTTGAAATCCCCCCGGGTGCCCATAGATAGGCAGTCACCCCAAGATTTTGCCCCGGCTCTGCCGGTCAGAGCGGGGTGCTGTACCAGGGCTCCCGAGCGCTGGGCAGCACGACTGTAAAACCTTAAGAAATGACTCAATGGAGAGCTTATCCATGAAAATTCGTCCTTTGCACGACCGCGTCGTAGTACGCCGTAAGGAAGAAGAAGCCAAGTCCGCTGGCGGTATCGTTCTGCCGGGCGCAGCCAAAGAAAAGCCAAACCAGGGCGAAGTGGTAGCCGTGGGCGAAGGCAAGCAGCTGGATAACGGTGACGTGCGCGCGCTGTCCGTAAAAGTTGGCGATACCGTTGTATTCGGTCGCTACGCCGACAGCAACACCCTCAAGGTGGACGGCGAAGAGCTGATCATCATGAGCGAAGGCGACATCTACGGCGTGCTGGAAGGCTAAGCCCAGCCCGCTCACACCGCATATACAGAATTTGAGGAATAAGAATCATGGCAGCTAAAGACGTTAAATTTGGTGATGACGCTCGTCAGAAAATGCTGAACGGCGTAAACATCCTGGCCGACGCAGTAAAAACCACCCTGGGCCCGAAAGGCCGTAACGTGGTACTGGACAAGTCCTTCGGTGCACCGACCGTTACCAAAGACGGTGTATCTGTCGCCAAAGAAATCGAGCTGAAAGACAAGTTCGAGAACATGGGCGCCCAGATGGTGAAGGAAGTCGCTTCCAAAGCGTCCGACACCGCGGGTGACGGCACCACCACTGCTACCGTTCTGGCCCAGGCAATCGTTACCGAAGGCCTGAAGTCCGTTGCTGCGGGCTTTAACCCGATGGACCTGAAGCGCGGCATCGACAAAGCCGTTGTTGCAGCCGTTGATCACATTGCTGGTCTGGCGACTCCGTGTGAAGACACCAAGTCCATCGCCCAGGTTGGCACCATTTCTGCCAACAGCGACGAGAGCGTTGGCACCATCATCGCTGAAGCGATGGAGAAAGTGGGTAAAGAAGGCGTTATCACCGTTGAAGAAGGTTCCGGCCTCGAGAACGAGCTGGACGTGGTTGAAGGTATGCAGTTTGACCGCGGCTACCTGTCTCCTTACTTCATCACCAACCAGGAAAACATGACCGCTGAGCTGGAAAGCCCGTTCATCCTGCTGGTCGACAAGAAGATCTCCAACATCCGTGATCTGCTGCCGCTGCTGGAGCAGGTTGCCAAGGCTTCCAAGCCGCTGCTGATCATCGCTGAAGACGTAGAAGGCGAAGCGCTGGCCACCCTGGTTGTGAACAGCATGCGCGGCATCGTTAAGGTTGCTGCGGTTAAGGCGCCGGGCTTTGGTGACCGTCGCAAGGCCATGCTGCAGGACATCGCGATCCTGACCGGTGGAACCGTAATTTCTGAAGAAGTTGGCCTCGAGCTGGAAGCCACCACCCTGGAGCACCTGGGTACCGCCAAGCGCGTAACCCTGTCCAAGGAAAACACCGTTATCGTTGACGGTGCCGGTGACGTTGCTGACATCGAAGCACGTGTTAAGCAGATCCGTGCCCAGATCGAAGAGTCCTCCTCTGACTACGACAAAGAGAAGCTGCAGGAGCGCGTAGCCAAGCTGGCTGGCGGTGTTGCCGTGATCAAGGTTGGCGCTGCCACCGAAGTCGAAATGAAAGAGAAGAAAGCCCGCGTTGAAGACGCCCTGCACGCAACCCGCGCTGCGGTAGAAGAGGGTGTTGTACCTGGCGGTGGTACCGCTCTGGTTCGCGCTATCCAGGCGATCTCTGTAACCGGCGACAACGAAGACCAGAACCACGGTATTGCTGCTGCGCTGCGCGCCATGGAAATGCCGCTGCGTCAGATCGTTACCAACGCTGGTGACGAAGCCTCTGTGGTTGTCGACAAGGTCAAGCAGGGCGAAGGCAACTTCGGCTACAACGCTGGTACCGGCGAGTACGGCGATATGCTGGAAATGGGTATCCTGGACCCGGCCAAGGTCACCCGCTCTGCACTGCAGGCGGCTGCCTCCATCGCCGGCCTGATGATCACTACCGAAGCCATGGTTGCTGAACTGCCAGAAGACAAGCCGGCTGTTGCAGCACCTGACATGGGTGGCATGGGCGGCATGGGCGGTATGGGCGGCATGATGTAAGCCAGCCTTTCGGCCTATCCAAAAAAGCCCCGCACTAGCGGGGCTTTTTTATGCCTCAAATTTGTGACGAGGTAGCGATGACGTAGTGGGGCCGTTGTTCCGTTACACCTGGCCCAGGCATAAGGCGGTCCATTGGGCTCAGAACGCCTTTACTACCGCGATTTACTACGTGGGTATAAATCTCAGTGGTCGAAATGTCTGAGTGTCCAAGTAATTCCTGAATAGTCCGTAAGTCATAACCTGCTTCCAATAAATGCGTGGCGAAACTATGCCGAAAAGCGTGGGTGCGAGCTGGCTTCAGCACGCCCGCTGCGCGCACCGCCGCCCGGATCTGACGACCCAGCGTCGTAGGATGCATATGGTGCCTGCGCAATACGCCGGAGCGAGGATCGCGCCCAATCTGCGTAGAGGGGAATAGAAACTGCCAACCCAGCTCTTTCGCGGCGCCAGGGTACTTCCTGCATAGTGCATCGGGTAAGTAGACTTCACCGTAGCCTGCATTGATGTCCCTTTTGTGTAAAAGGCTGACCTCACGGATCTGCTGGCGTAGTGGGCCTTCCAGGCCCTGCGGTAACATCGTTGTTCGATCCTTGTTCCCCTTGCCTCCACGAACCACAACGTTGCGGCTGCCGAAATCGATGTCCTTGACCCTGAGTCCCAACAACTCTGCGCTGCGCAGTCCGGCCCCGTACAGAAGCATAACCTGAAGTCGGTACACACCACTTAATTGAGCCAGTATTGACTGTATCTCCTCTCTGGAATAAACCACTGGCAGCCGGCGAAACTGCTTTGCTGGAGTGAACTCGAGCCCCTCAATTTCGCGCCCAAGAAACCGCTTGAATAAATACATCAGTGCATTGAGTACGAGCTTCTGCGTATTGATAGCGCAATCGCGCTGCCCAGCAAGATGATTGAGGTATGCCTCAATGTCCCTCACGCCCAGCTCCTGTGGGTGCCGGAGCTTGTGAAAATGAATAAACCGCTTGATCCAGTGTGTGTATGTCTGCTCGGTGCGAAAGGCCAGCCCAGACTGCCGCATATGATGACGGAGCAGATCCATGAATCGCTCTGGCTTCTTTGGTAATCGGTGGCGAATGTCATCCATGAGACTCCCTCCTTTAAATACTGTTTATCTATACAGTTTATCTGCGGCCTGGTGATGAATACCATCGTATTCAGCTGCAGCGGGCGCCTGCTTCCCTGTCTTTAGGGTAACCTGTTGACTTTAAAGGGAATTAAAATAACATCGAGTGCAGCTCTATTTAGGGTTATAGAGAATCGCTGCTTGAATGTTCGGACAGGAAAAACGATCGTGTTCTCTAATCTCTTGATATCTAAGCTGTTTTTACCCTTCCCGATTTTCGGCCAGGAGAATTATAGAGAACAGAGTTATAAAGCAGCGTCTTTTGAATAAACTGTTATACGGCTAAGTAGAAATGGCATCGTTTATAAATGAGTTTCTTAAGCCTGAAATTAGTCCAGAGCCGTACGTGCCAGAAAGCGATGTTGTTGCTTATAAAGCAATTAAAGATGAGCCGGTGATTCTGGAAGTCTACTGTCACGAAAATGGTTCTTACGGCTTTCGGTACAATAGCTGGGTTGCGTGGCGTGACGCCGGGAATGAGGTTCGTTCGCATGACTGGGACCTCACATACCCCTCAATAACGACGTATTCAGACAAGATCGTCACGGCGTTCGAGGCCGCAGACCTGGATGCTAAAGAAAGATCTCTGGACATCGGTGGGGGCTGGAAGTATGCCGTATAACAAGGCCGGGCAATTTGCTCCGGGCCTGCGGCCCTCCGCGGGACAGCTTACCTTGTGCACCTTTTGCGCAGGTCGCTACGCTCCCATTATTGCGCAAAACGCGCACAAGCTAAGCTGCCCCTGCCGGCGGCGTTATGTTTTCGCAAAGATTTGAAGTATGCCTCGAATAATATTTATCTCAGTATTGATGGTAATGGCTGGTGTAAACGTCCTCATGGATTTTCTGCGTCACGCCACGTTCTCTGATATACACACAAATGTTGTTGTTTCAGCTGTACTTGCTGGCTTCGCTACAGCTTTACCTGCTGGCCTAGCCTTATTAATAGCAACCAAAACTCGCTTTAAACTGGCGGGCGTCAGCATATATCGTCTGGCATCTGACGTTGTTCTTGGTGTGGGGCTGTTGGCTTGGTTCTATTTATTGTTTATACGCGAGCGCCCAGAGTATTATGAGGGTGCTTCGCATATGTATGTAGCAACATGGCCGGTACTACTTTGTGTGATTGCTATCTTTCTTTATCTAGCCTGTTTGGCAACTCAGGGCGCACATTGGGTAGTCAAACATAACAAGTCAAAGCAGCAAGGGCCTGCGGCCGGGACGCGCTAACGCGCGCCCCTGTTTGAGGCGTTATGTGTCGTAAGGAGTAAGCAAATTGCTTATTGTCGCAGCTGTATTACTCATCGGAATTGGTATCGCTCATTCATACTTAGGTGAGCGATATATTCTCACTAGGTTGTTTAGACGAAATGACTTGCCGAAATTATTTGGCAGCTCTGATTTTACAAAAAATACATTGCGATTTGCTTGGCACTTAACCACAGTAGCATGGCTCGGATTTGCGCTAATACTAGTTCACTTGTCTACTTCGACTATTAGTTTTACTGTTGTGTGTAATATCATTGGCCTTACATTTTTAATACATGGCTTCGCTGCTCTTATCGGATCTAAAGGTAAGCACCTGTCATGGCCGGTGTTTTTAGTGGTAGGGTTCTTAGTCATCTATGTAGCAAACACATAACAAGGCCGGGCAATTTGCTCCGGGCCTGCGGCCCTCCGCGGGACAGCTTACCTTGTGCACCTTTTGCGCAGGTCGCTTTGCTCCCATTTTCGTGCAAAATGCGCACAAGGTAAGCTGCCCCTGCCGGCGGCGTTAGATTTCTATGGCCAGGTCTATATCAGCTGTTCTTCTAGTAATCTTGATGTTGTTTGCTATGAAGCAGTGGATGCTTTCCAAAGATAAGCAAGAGCAGCTTGCGAGATACAATGGAATTGGAACAGCAGAGCAATGCGTGTCGGTTGGTGGAGAGTTTCGCCCAGTGTGCTTGTCGGGTCACGAGATGTGTATTGTGGACTACACAGATGCCGGGAAGTCGTGCTTAAGTAGCTCGCAGTGCCAGGGTGAATGTAGGGTTTCAGAGAGTAAGGCTGGCAATGTTTTTGCCGTAGGGCAGTGCTCTAAATCCAATAATCCCTGTGGTTGCTGGGCAAATGTCGAGTTAGGTATGGTAAACCATGCAATTTGCTCCGACTAAATCTAACAAACGCAAGCAGAATGCTACGGCCCTTTGGGCCTCCGCGGGACGCCCAACGCCATGCACGTTTTGTGCGGGTCGCTGCGCTCCCAGTTTCGCACAAAACACACATAGCGTTGGTCGCCCCTGTTGCGGGCGTTAAAACTCAATGAGAAAAATTCTGAGTCTACTTCTTGTCTCCTTTACAACGAACGCGCTTGCTGACGACGATTGTTCATCTATCGCTAAAGGATTTGAAAGAAATGATGAAATATTCGTACTTTGCCGAGATCTAAACCGCTATACAGATCGCGAAGCTTCAGAGAAAGTAAAATCTGTATTAGCTCAGTATCATGGCCCGCCAGACGAATTGGCCGTTTACTTTGTGTCCAAGCCAGAACTGATTGGAAAAACAAGAATTAGTGGTCCCGGAATTGTTGGTTTTTACTACACGCACGAAGGTGTTTTGCGGATAAATCCCAATTCAGAATCAAGTAGGACCGTCAGAGTTGAGTGAGGTTTTAACAAACGCAGGCAGGATACTCCGGCCCCTGACGGGGCCTCCGTGGGACGCCCAACGCTATGCACATTTCGTGCAGGTCGCTGCGCTCCCAGTTTCGCACAAAATGTGCATAGCATTGGTCGCCCCTGCTGCGGGCGTTATAAATCATGAATGAATTCAGTGCAGAAGAATGCCAAGCGATTTATAGAGCGTTAAAGCACTGGATCTATAAGTGGAACTGGGAGTGCCCAACTCTTTTCGGCCTAGAAAAATCGCAGATGCAGTCACTAGTTGAAAACTGGCCGCAGTCTCTTGAAGCGCAACCTCAACTAGTGGCTTCAGCAGCTTTGAGTAGCTTCAGGGAGATACTTTACGGAGCTAGTTCCGTTCCGCGTCCCAACATTATGGAGATACTGGGTATCTCCTACGAACATGCTGGGGCGCTATGTAATGTACTCCGCGGGGAGCGTGAGTGTGATTTATAACAAGGCCGGGCAATTTGCTACGGGCCTAGGGCCCTCCGCGGGACAGCTTACCTTGTGCACCTTTTGCGCAGGTCGCTTCGCTCCCATTATTGCGCAAAACGCGCACAAGGTAAGCTGCCCCTGCCGGCGGCGTTATAGCTAATTGAGATTCATGAAAAAACTGATTTACATAAAAGTTTATAAGGGCTATATCGAAGCGAGAACTGTTGGCTCCAATAACGAGCGCCAATTTCGATCGAAAGGCTTGAGCCACCCAAGATCGCTGGCTGGAAAATTTATTGAGGTAGAGAAAACATTTAAAGAGGCAATCTCTGCTCAGCCAAAAGTGCTGTTTGGTTTGTTGAAGCCAAAGGTTCTAGTTCATTTAGTTCCAGAAATGGAAGGTGGGTACACTGAACTAGAGCTAAGGTTTTTCCGCGAGGCAGCTTTAGGTGGCGGCGCATCCGAAATATATTTATTAGATAGTAAATTCGGCCCTCAGCCGGACAGGGAGCTTCTAGATATCAGAAGGTGGCTATAACAAAGCCAGGCAGTAAAGCTACGGGCCTTCGGCCCTCCGCGGGACAGCTTACCTTGCGCACGTTTTGCGCAGGTCGCTGCGCTCCCATTTTTGCGCAAAACGCGCACAAGGTAAGCTGCCCCTGCTGGCGGCGTTATGCCTCTGATACATCATGCAATCACAAGGAGAATCTATGTCAGATCAAGTTTTAATCCCTAAAGAAGCAGAAAGAGAGGAAGCAGCTAAAGGGTTGTCCGTCGATATAGATCATGACAGGCTAAAGTACTTCTTTTATATGATGAATGGAGAGCCAAGTAGTCGTGTAGAAACGTTCTCTGGCGCAATTGCTGTTTCAAAAGCTGACATAGAAGTTCTAGTAAACTCATTGATTGACAAGCTAAAGCTATCTCACATACGTGACTACACTATAAAGATAGGAGTTGGGTTCGAGAAAACGATCGTTGAAAAAAGCTACTCTGATTTTTTAAGTTACTCTTGGAATGAATCAGCAAACACTAAAGAGGTAATAATAAAAATAAATTGTCTCTACGAAGATTATGATACTGGCAACCCGTTAAATCATTCAATGTTTATACGAATAGCCAGAAAGATGAATGCAGGGAATGTATTTCAAATGCTTGCATCTTCCGATCTATCTAAACTGGACGAATTTGATACTCTGTTGGCTCCAGTGTTTTGTAGAACAGATTATCTTGATGATGAGCTGAGTAAATCTTTAATGGGGGCAGTCGATGAATGGCACAAAGGTCAAAAACAGCCTCCTATAATCTCAAAAACATTTTCATTCGCCAAGAAAAACAAAGCTAGAATAGCTAGGTTTATACACTATATTTTTCCTGCAGCGTCGGCCACTATAGTTTGCTTGGCAATATTTGCAGTCAATTCATATCTTAATGGAAATCAAAATTTACTTCCCACACTGATGTCCATACTTATGGCTGGAATTTTTTTCAATACATTTTTTGCCAACCATGGCAGGAAGAGGGCAGGAAGGATCTATGAGTCCCTGTCAGAAATTACTAATCAAGATGTGATTTTTGATATTACGCGTGGTGACGACAAAGAAAATGCCGAACGAATAAACGAAAATAAAGAAGCATTCTCTTCAGCAAAAGGCGTGTTTTTATGGTCTCTTGTGCAGTCCGTTGGGGCCAG
The DNA here is from genome assembly GCF_056158985.1 of Microbulbifer sp. ABF4_148. Taxonomy (NCBI): domain Bacteria; kingdom Pseudomonadati; phylum Pseudomonadota; class Gammaproteobacteria; order Cellvibrionales; family Microbulbiferaceae; genus Microbulbifer; species Microbulbifer sp. ABF4_148. Next base: position 3,591,989 of record NZ_JBSWUI010000001.1, on the reverse strand, counting down.
TTTAATTGCAGCAGGTTTATTTAGATGGCTGGTAGGTTAAAGGCATAACAAGCAAAGGCAGCGGATGCTTCGCACCGCTGCTTTGGGCGTTAGGCAGAAGACTTACCCACGTTTAGTAGACACCCTGTATAGTTAGGTTTCGGCCTAACACGGAGGTGTACCATGGGTAAGAAAAGAACTCAGGCGTATACGGAAGAGTTCCGCAGAGAAGCGGTTAAGAGGGCAGAGAGGCCCGGTGCGACAACCGCATCAGTTGCTCGGGAGCTTGGTGTCAGTGCCCAGCAGATCTATAACTGGCGTCGACAGTTTCGGCGACTGTCCGAAAAGCAGTTCAATAGCCTGGATGGCGTTGACTATTCCAAACAGGAAAGTGCGGAAGTTCGCAGGCTGAAGAAGGAACTGCATGAGGCTCGGCAGGAGGTCGAGTTCCTAAAAAAGGCAGCTGCGTACTTTGCGAACCACCAAGAGTAAAGTACGCACTGATACAGGAGCATGTGGGACTATTCCCGATAGGCTTGATGTGTCGGTGTTTGGAAGTCTCAAGATCGGGATATTATCGTTGGCTCGGCCGCTTGGTGTCCCCTAGAGCTCTGAGAAGGGTTCGGATAGCCGAGAAGGTGAGGGAGACCTTTGCAGAGTTTAGAGGCCGCTATGGAGCGCCCAGAATCACTCGGGAGCTTCAAGAGGCGGGTGAGCCATGCTCAAAGAACTATATCGCTGCGCTTATGCGAAAGGAACATATAAGAGCGAGAAACGGCAAAGGCTTTCGATACAGCAAACCGGCTGAAGCCAATATCAACGTCGCGGCCAACTTGCTTAAGCGCTGTTTCAATGTGGATCAGCCAAATCGCCGTTGGACTAGTGATATTACATACATCTGGGTGCGAGATCGCTGGTTGTACCTGGCCGTAGTGATGGATCTCTACTCTCGGCGTATCATCGGCTGGGCGTTCGATTCCCAGATGAGCGATGAATTGACGCGGCGGGCGTTGAAGATGGCTTTGGCGCAGCGACAATCGAGGCCTGGATTGATTGTTCACTCTGACAGGGGGGTCCAATATCGGTCGCAGAAGTATCAGGATCTATTGTCTGAGAATAAGTGTAAGCCCAGCATGAGCCGTCAGGCCAACTGTTGGGATAATGCCGCAATGGAGTCCTTCTTTAGTCGACTAAAAGTTGAATTGGTCTACGCAGACCCGTTCCAAAGTGAAGAACAGGCGAAATCCGAAGTGTTTGAATACATCGAGGTTTTCTACAATAGGATCCGTAGGCACTCCGCCTTGGGCTATGTGAGCCCGGCAGAGTATGAGCGCAAATGCGCATAGTTAGAATGTCTACTTTTTGTGGGTAAGACCAGTGATCATTTAATCATGCATGAAGAAATCACCTTCGTGATCGGACACGACTTTATTCTGTATATCATCGCTGGAATTCTTTCGATCGCTTTCCCGTTTTTGCTGTATTTTATTGTGAAAGATGATAGTTGGGCCCTGCTAAGGAATGGTTTTGTAATTTTTATTCTGAGTATTTTTGGTGTTCTTTGGGCTGGTTGGTATTTTGTTTCACTTTATTCGATTTATACGGTAGAAAATCGAAAGGCACTCATATCAGGTGATCTCCGGGATAGGAATGTGGTCTTTCATGAGTCTGGGTTAGTCAGAGGGGTAAGCATTAATCCAGAAAATGAGGGTGGAGCAGATGGTGTTAAGGTGGGTAGTGTAATTTTCCGTACAAGTTATCCACCTTCTAACTGCATTAATAGAAAATTATGGTATAAGTCCTACTACAGGAAAGAGCATGAAAAATATATATTCGATGTAGAGTATTTAAAACTTGATTTTGGTGCAGTAGACGGCCCCCAGAATTTCAATGCTTGCTTGATAAAGTTGACGATAAAGAGCCCTGAATAAATTGTCCTTCGCTGTCGGGTTCAAAGCACATAACAAGCGCAAGCAGTTTGCTACGGCCCTTCGGGCCTCCGCGGGACGCCCAATGCTGTGCACCTTTTGCGCGGTCGCTACGCTCCCATTATTGCGCAAAATGCGCACAACATTGGTCGCCCCTGTTGCGGGCGTTATGTTTAAGAGAGCATCATGAGCGAGATAGCATGTCCAACATGCAAAACGGCACCTGTATTCGAAGTTGGAGAAAATCCAACTGGTGTAAAGTACTTTGTTTGCTCTCGCTGTAATGAATCGAAACGATGGTGTCCCAGGTGTGATCAAGGTTGGATTTATAAATGGGTTAATCCGGCCTCAAATGAGATGCTATTCAACTGTGAAGAATGTGAGGCAACTTGGGGCTCTATCGATAAGGTCGGGTCTAAAGATACATCCCAGTTCAACAGACCTTTTGAAGGCAGCATTGAGTCATTCGAAAAAGTAAAGACCTATGAAAAAGCTTAACAAGGCCACGAACTTCGTGCCTGGTGGCGCCGGACAGCGTTAGACGCTCAAATAGCACATAGCAAGGTTTCTCTCAATGAAAGGTGAGTATGATTCTTGTGTTTATGAAATTATCGATAGCGGAGTTAAGACTTTCACGCTGGTGATGGTCCGTCGAGACGAGCGAATAGATGTTTATCTCGGACGAAAAGGTCCGGAAGCCAAGATTGAAAAATACTCAATAAGTGAATCTGAATTCGAAAAAGTTTGCAATCAAGTGCACTCTCCAGAAATGGAAAAGTATATGTTCCAGCTCAATAAACCGCTGCTAGAAAGCACTAAAGAATATCGTTCATCTGTGCATATTTTCTACGTAAAAGGAAACGCTGTCTCAGAAAATTATTGCCACTATAAAGTCCAGTTTGGTGAAGAGAGTAGGTGTGTGAAGGATCTACTTGGCATGGTTAGATCCCTGATGCCAGCGCATGGCTAACATGCGCAAGGAAGTTGCTCCGTCCCTTCGGGCGTCCGCGGGACGCCCAACGCAATGCACATTTTGTGCGGATCGCTTCGCTCCCAATTTCGTACAAAATGTGCACAGCATAGGTCGCTCCTGTTGCGGGCGTTAGGAATCAGTTTGGGAAGTTTATTTGAAGTAAATGATACGTACTCTAATCAGCTTGACGGGCTCAAAGAGACTAGCGACTGGTATGAGGTGATTGGCGATTTCGGCCTTGGAGAAGCTGAGGTTCTTGAACTGGAGGATTCATGGCCGCTGTGGCAGGAAGCGCTCAAGAATGAGGTTTCAGCTATTAGGTACCTCTTCACAGGAAGATATCACCCGTTACTAGATTCTGGTGGTGATCCTGCAGTAGGCTATATCGACGGTGCCACTGTCAGTGCTATCTCAGATATTTTTCAGTCGACTGAACAGGAAGAGTTTGAAGTCATTTTGGCTAAAACCGGTTTTGACCCCGAGCATGATATCTGGCTGTACAATGAGCTTAAGAGTTTTTTCTACGGCGTGAATGCGCGTAATTCAGCAATTGTGATATTGCTTACCTGATACGAAGCTCCTAACAAGCGCAAGCTGATTGCGCCGGGCCTCCGGGGGGCGCCCAGAACTATGCACATTTTGTGCAGGTCGCTGTGCTGCCAGTTTTGTACAATATTGGTCGCTCCTGTTGTGGGCGTTATAACTCAAGAGTAACTATCAGCCTCGTATGAGAAGAACATATATTTCCTCTATAGCTTTTCTACTTGTAACACTCGGTGGTTATTTTGTGGTCAAAGTTGTCAATCAGCATATTGACCAAAAATCTGCTGTAATTGTCGAGGAGGCGTTATCAGATAATGCTATCTATCAGCTTAAGCTAATTGCGGAGATTCAATCGCTGCTGGACGCAGGCAAACTTGAGGAGGCAAAGTCAAAACTAACAGAAGCCTCTGATACTTTGCTGTATATATTGGAAGAAAACTGTAATTTGGATAAATGTGAAGATGCGCTCCGTAACAATAAGTACCGATAGGCTTATAGCAAGAACGGGCAAATTTCTCCGGGCCTTCGGCCCTCTGCGGGACAGCTTACCTTATGCACTTTTTGCGCAGGTCGCGACATTTCCATTTTCACGCAAAAAGCGCTCAAGGCCAGCTGCCCCTGGTGGCCGCGTTATGTTCTAAATTGGTAATAAATAAGCTATGAAATGTAAACCAATATTTTTTTGCATAGTATTTTTGGCAGGATGTGATGGAGCTATCGACAAATTCTTAGACAAGAACTCAGATACGTTCAATGCGTCTTTCAAGGAGTCTTTTCTTGAGGCTTGTGTAAAGCCTGAAAACACGGATGAAAAAGGACGAGTATGCTCATGTCTAGCAGATGATTTGATTGGTAATCATTCACCTAGCGAGCTTATAGATCAAGAGAGGATTGGCACATACATTGAAGAGGTTGCCATTCAAAAGTGTATAGGCGAGCGCGAGGCTGAAACATAATAAGGCCGGGAAATCTGCTCCAGGCCTGCGGCCCTCTGCGAGACAGCTACTTTTTACGGAGGTCGCTGTTCTCACATTTTCGCGTAAAATGTGCAAAAGGTACGCTGCCCTGCCGGCGGCGTTAAATGTCTATGAGATATCTCATACTTCTTACAATACTTATAGTTATTTCAGGCTGTACCGTTGCAGCTAAGAATCATCATTTTGAATTGGTGGAGTATGCCTCCAAGGAATATGATGACTTCAATAATATTTGGTGCTTTACCGCCAACCAAAGTGCATCAGCCGTTCTTTGCTCTTCTCCGTATAAGCGTCGCTCAGAATCCATTGGCATCATTGTCCCAATATTCCCACAGTCCGATCGTAGCTCACGCCTCGCCTATGATATTAGTCATGAGAGAGTGGTTGAGTTCAAAAACATTGATTCCACTGTACCTATCCAATTGAGTGATTTCCTGGCCGATTTTGAGCTATGCGCTGATGAATATGCAAAAGTATGTGAGGCTCAATCAGCTATTACAATTATGCCAAGGAGCTCCGTGTGGCTTAAGGTGCCAGCAGGTGAATCTCATGAGTTTTCAATAACCATTGGTAATACAAAATATCGTGGAGCACTCAAAGAATTCAACGAAACTAGGTGGCACCAAGTAAGCGTATGAGCGCAGTATTTAACAAGACCGGGCAATATGCTCCGGGCCTCTGGCCCTCCGCGGGACAACTTGCCTTGTGCACGTTTTACGCAGGTCGCTTTGGTCCCATTTTTAAGCGAAACGCGCAGAAGGTCAGCTGCCTCTGCCGGCGGCGTCATGCGTAGTAGAGGGATTCTCCTTTGATTAAGAACTTCATATCTACAATTCTTCTACTTGTAGCGAGTCAACCCAGTTTCAGCTCCTATGAGTTGAATCCAAGGCTACTAGAGAGGCAAGTCTTAGAAGATCCAATTTCCGGATGGATTAAGATCAGGAAAAATGGAGATGGACAAGTGATAGTTCCTGCCAATGGGTATAAGTGGAAAGCGCTCTCCGGAGAAGCTGTCTACCTATCTTCTAGAGGGAATGTTGAGAGCACTTCTGATCTGGGTAAATATAAATCTCCAGATAATTTCGGACCAGTAGCATTTGAAAAGCTGCATTCATTTCAAATAGATAGATTTAATGAAAAACTAAAAAATAGATTTGGCATTGAGAGTAAACTTGAACACTTGTATCACCTGAGGGTGTTTGGGGCCAACAGCAGATTTCCAATACCAGATTATTTCGCATATGATTTGACTCTATATTCAGACGGTAAAACACTTCATTATATCTTGGTTTGTCGTGATTATTGCCATAAATCTGAACCGGAAATAGTGTTCGTAGATCAGGGGTAATCGCACAACAAGGTGCGGCAGTCCAATGTCTTATTTTGCGAACTTTTTGTGCATTCGTTACGCTCATATTTGCGCGCCAAAATTCAAAAATTCAGCCGCCGCTGCGCGCGGTGTTAGAGGTCGAATGGGTCATCTAGTCAAGCTATTGGTGTTGAAATTATCCTTGTTTTTAACAGCATGTGCTTCGCAGCAGGCTATAGATTTGTCCGGAGAGGCGCGCATCTACAAATGTCTTGTTCCAAAGCATAAGACAGTGATAGCAATGCGCTGGGATACATGCCCTTTATTCGGGGTTAAACCGCAGCATGCGATGATTGGACAAAACTGGGAGCTAATCCCGATAGTTTCTTTAGAAAGTAAACGGTACTACGATGGGCAAAAAGAGCTCCAAAGTAAGCTAAATAAAGAACGTAGAAATTGCTCGTTGCCTTCCCAGATATCTGAGATTGTGGAGCTTTCAGAAGATACAGAAATTCATATTAAAGATATGTACACCTATCGCAATCCGTCTTACCAGGGAGTTGGTTTTTCCGGGGAGTTGGCTGTGTCAGGAGCGACTTATCTTGTCGAGTACCGAGGTCATCTCAATGAGGCCAACGAGCTAACGGGGTACAATTTGAGTGCTTACTTCGAATCTTGCCCGGCAACCTCCAATAATTTTGCGCAAGCGACGCCCTAGCGAATGCACCTGATGATAACGTCAGAAAATAGTCAATATGAAATCAATTTTGCCGCTGATGATTCTCTTTTTCTCAAGCGCAGTTTTTGCTGACAGCTTCGAAGCAAAGGTGCTATTTGCTCAGGCGGCAATCGAATCTGAGAAAGGGCAGAAGTACGAAAAATTGGTCAGAGAAAGTACGTGGGTTGCGGATAGTAAGTGCTTTCAGGATTCAGAAAAAATCAGAGCAACGCCAGGTTACTATGAGCTAGTTGCCACTATAGATCACACCGGTAAAGTTGAGACTGTTGAGGTGCGTCCAGTACATCATTACTCTTCGTGTGTGGCAATATGGTTTGTCAATAACAGATTTCCAAGTCCACCACGAGATGGCTGGCCCGTACGGTTGAAGGTGAATATACAGCCATAGGTGGTGCTTCATACCTAACAATCACAAGCAATATGCTTCGGTTATCCATGGAACGTTTCAGTCGGCGTGCATTTTTTGTATAGTTCGCCTTGATTCAGTTTCTTCGCAATGAACATATAACATATGCTGACAGTGTCGGTTTTGATGGTCCTTCAGAGGTGGCAATGATAAAGCCTGTTTTTATTTTTTTGTTTCTTATTGGTGTAAGTAAGTATTCCAGTGCGAATAGCATCATGGAGAAGAGTATATTTGACGATCAGATCAGAATACCTACATTTCAACAGCATGAGCCGGTTTGTGAATCTGATTTTGGAATTTGGAGTTACATGAACAAAGCGTATGGTCGTCCTGGGGTTGTGCATCTCTTGTCATGTTTCTCAGATGTTGATCTTAGAGATTCTGAGTCGGATGCGGTGGGTAGTGTCATCATGTTGTTTTTTGACAACCGATACAGAAGCGGTAATGTCTCTGAGGAGAGCTTTGTTGATATCAAAAAAGAGTTTTCTGATGAGCATAACCAAATAATTGAATATTCGAAGAACCAGGTTAATTCAGATACTGATATTCAGTTGAGAACAGGGAATTCAATGGAAAATCTGTCTGGATCTGATAGTGTGAGTTCTCAGTTGATCAGAGATAACGACCGCTCTTATTTGTACCAGATTGATATGAATGTATCGTATGAACTGGATGGTAAATATATAGAAGAGCGGACATTGAAAATTGTCGGGTATGTGTTGTTGGATGGGTGGCCGATTAAGATCAATGCAATGTATACAGATTATGCTCAAGACGAGAAGAAACAGAGCATAAGCATGGTTCTTGAATGGGTGGACGAGATTGTATTGGAAAATAATAGTTAGCTAATCATATTTGGTTTTCAGGAATGGCAAGCCAGTGAACTTCTATCCCTACGGTTGGCGTACGCACTAGAACAAAACCATGATCTGTAACAAATGTTTTAGGTGCTGCAGAAACATGAAATTTATTGTCTTGATTTTCGCTGCTTTTGCCCATGACGTTTTTGTAGAAGTTGATCTCGCCAGTGTAGATAAGTCAGAAAATCGGCTCTAACCGCTGGATGGCCAAGAGGTGGTTCGTGAGTGCCATGTCGCTTTTGGTGAGAATCCTAGAGGGCACAAGCAGCAAGAGCGCGATAAGAAAACACCGGAGTCCCGTTACCTCCTGGATTACAAGAAAGGGGACTCTGCATTTTACAGGACGATGCACATTTCTTATCCAAATCACGCAGACAAAGGTTTTCGGAGCAGCAAGGCGTGTCGCCGGGTGGTTTCATCATGGTTCTCCGGCAGCGAAATGGGCTTGGATGGCTTGTCCCACTCATGCAGCGTTTTAACTGGACTACTGGCTGTATTGCTTTGACGAATAGTGAGATGGAGGAATTCAAGAGGCTTGTGAAGGTTGATGCCCCGATCGAAATTGATTGGTAGATTTCATGTGTAAAGCGCTGCAGCTGATGTCTAGCTATAGATATGCTGTATTCGGTCTTGTAGTGGCGATTATCGTCGAGAATGACTCGTAGTAATTCGTAATTAGTTATTGGTTATGGTCTTGCTGTCCCTGGAGGGGTCATGAAAGGATTGCAAATTACGGGTTTGACGATCTCCATGTTGTCTCTTCTGCTAGCCTGCGTATTTCTTATGCCAATTAAACTAGACCACGCGGCTTCAACGGCCGGGACGGCTGGTCTTGGCCTGATGTTTATTGTATTTCCTGCTTTGGGCGTGTCCGCAATTCTGATTGTGCCGTCATCCATCGCATTGCTATGGGATAATTTTCGATCGCGCGCGCATTTCAGCGGTCCCTTCTGGTATTGCGTTTGGGCTTTAAATAGTATATTTGCTACAGGTTACATCCTGTTAGTCGTATGGCTGATGTATTTGTTGGTGTTTTATGGTTAAGCGGAAGCATGCGCCATGCTGATCAATAGTCGGGTTTTTAGGCGTGCCAGTGTTGCGGCGCCAAAAACATCGGTTATGAGATTTGGTATTATTTTAGAGTGTTTATTAAGGTTAGACTTTGCGAATGGTATTCCAGAGAAGTATCAGATTAAAGTTTTGATGCTATGTTGAATTTGCTGTTTTCTGGGGGTTGTGCCTTTACGTATCGATAGATCGGAGAAAATACATGAGCATGATGAAAGGAATCAATGCATATTTCAAACAACTCACAGATGTAGAGATCGAGAATAATTCACATAGGGAATTCGTCGGTGGATTGTGGGAAGAGTTAGGAGTTTTGCAGCTTGAATTTTTGATCAATTATGGTCTCAAGCCATCTCACAAACTATTGGATATCGGTTGCGGATGCTTGCGTGGTGGAGTTCACTATGTCAATTACCTTGAAGAGGAAAACTATTACGGATTGGATATTAATTCTTCATTGATTGATGCAGGTAAAATTGAAATAGAAAAAGCGGGCCTTGCCCATAAAAAACCTCACCTGGTTGTCGATGACAAGTTCTCATTTGACAAACTGCATTCGAAGTTCGACTTTATGGTATCAGTTTCAGTGTTTACCCATTTGCCAATGAATATTATTGTAAGGTGCTTGAATAAAGTCAGGGAGAGTCTCGCTCCAGATGGGGTTTACTATTCGACATTTTTCCAGGCTCAAACTCCTGCTCATCTGGATCCTATCACACAGATTCCCGGAAACATCGTCACTCAATACGATTCAGATCCATTTCATTATTCGGTGGATGAGATGGCTTATATGTCTAGGCTGGCAAAACTTAACCTGGAGATTGTCGGAGATTGGGGTCATCCCAGAAATCAAAAAATGGCGGCCTTTAGGTTGCAAAATTGAGAAAGCAGATACGTTGCTCTCCTGGTCATTTATTTTCGTTGTGAGGCGTAAGACTTGACAATAGCCTGTTTGCCAATCTTCATAGGTGAGCACATATCATGAGACTGAGGCAGAGGCTTGTTGTTGATGTGTGTCGCAGTATTTCCTTTGCCGATTTCGCGCTCTCAGAAGCTATTGGAGTACGCTGCCTAAAATCGGGGTGCTACTCTTGAACTTCGAATAGGTTTGGTGGCGCATTGGGCCTATTTTGAAACATTGTTGCTCGTTTGAGTAGACGTTTTTACTGTTCCTTTATGATTCAGCGACGCTCGGTGCGAATGTATGAGTTATTCGGATATTACTTTAAACGACCCAAATGTTGTTAAGCGCTATTTTCAGAGAGCACGTTTTGAGACGGCATTGAGGTTGTATTCGAATAGCGGTAGTGAAAGGACGGTTCTCGACTTTGGTGGTGGTGACGGAGAGTTGTGCATTAGACTGTCTGGGATTGATACTGATTCTCATTTTATCTGCTACGAGCCTGCGAGTGGTATGTATCAGCAGGCGCACTCGAGACTTTCCGGGCGGTCAAAGATTTCTTTGGTTGACTCTCTTGGTTTAATTTCGGACAACTCGGTAGACATCGTATTCTCATTAGAAGTGTTTGAGCATTTGCCGAATGTAGAGATGGAGCAGGCATTAGAGGATGTCTACAAGATTTTGAAGCCTGGTGGCACTTTTATTGTTGGTGTGCCAAATGAATTATTTGGCGCAGCTCTATATAAAGGGCTCTTTCGGATGATGCGTAGGTACGGGGAATATGATGCTCAGTTGTCGAATATATTTCGATGTGTCCTGGGTAGGCCACCTCGTTTAAGGCCCATTGGGGAGATATCGGAAGGAAAACGGTATCATTTCTATCATCTCGGCTTTGATCATCGCCTGTTGAGAGAATCCTTGAGTATTCGATTCTTGGGATTTAAGCAGTATTGCAGTCCGTTTCGTGTATTGGGTTCGTGGTTTAGTCCGGAAATCTATTTCGTAGTTCATAAACCGGATCAGGGCTGTAGCGGTGATTGCTAATTTGGTACTTTGGTTCTGAATTGCTTAGAGCTCGTGGCTTATCTGCTGATGTTGACCTTGTTTGAAGCAGTCAAAATATGACTAGATAGAGTTTTCCGTTGCTACTTGTTGGGAATCGACAGCTAAGGGAGATCGCCAGCGCATGGGGCGATATTGTCTGTTTTTAATTCGGTTTTGTTCTGTTTTTTTGCTTTGTTTGCTGAGCGCCCCTCTGTTCGGAGAGGAGCCTGGGCCAGTAAATTGCCATGGGCCTGAGTTCAGGCATGGCAGCTTCGGGGATATGGGTATTCTCCGTCTTGGTGAATCCATTTCTCTTGAAGCGGTATTGAAGGAGTCTCTGCAGGCGCTGTCGCGGGAGGCCGAAATGCTGTCCGCTATCCGTCCATTGGACGAAGAGCGCGAGCCTTATATTCAAGATGCGATCCACCTTCTGGAGGGGGGTGAAAAGGTCTACTCGTGCTTTGCCAATGTCTTGCGCAGTACGGATTTAATTCGCAGATTCGAAGAATTCGATGGCGTTCAGTCGAGAACGGGGTTTGTCATATTGCGCGCGGATCGTCCCGTGGCGTACTTCTATAAGGCCATTATATTTGGCATGTGATGCTAGGTTCTCCCTGCATGTCTGGCGGAGTAGGGAACCGAATCTATATGGCGGATGGTGGTACCCCGCTTTATTTTGTTTGTCCGCTGTGTAATCACCTATCGGAGTCATAGCGCGAGGCCCATTAACGTGTGCAAATTGCAGAGCTGGCGGTAACACATCATGGTTTTTGAACCGTTTGATCCCCAAATGACGGACCGTATTGTTAGTCACTTCACGGCGGTGTTCGGCGCTTCCGAGGGGGAGGCTGAGGGACAGCAGATTGGCGCTTTGGTGTCTAACCTGATCGCCACTACTGCGCCCGGGGATCTATATGGCTATGTTGCACGTAGTGAGCAGGCGGTGGTGGGGGCGATTTTTTTCAGTCGTCTCTGGCTTGAGGGCGGCGAGCCGGCATTCATTCTTTCGCCGGTTGCGATCGCCACGCAGCATCAGGGCCGGGGGATCGGGCAGAAGTTGATTCGATACGGCATTGCGCGGCTGACCGAGCAGGGTGCAGCGCTGTTGTTTACCTATGGAGATCCGCAGTTTTACACGCGGTTGGGTTTTCAGCCGGTGGATCCCGTCCAGGTGCCAGCGCCTCAACCGCTCTCCTACCCCCATGGATGGGTGGCCCAGTCGCTGACGGGCGGCTCCGTGGGGCCATTCTCCGCACCCGTGCGCTGTGTCGATGCCCTGAATAAGCCCGAATATTGGTAGACGCGGCGCTTCAGGACGTTCCGGTTGGGGTATACCGGCCCTCTCTGACGAATCCCCGTAGCCGCTCGTACGGCGCTCTCGCCTGTGGCCGTTCGCCGTCGTGTGTTGAATTGTGTGGCTAATCCAGAAATAATTTCTGCAGGTGCGATCCCAGCTGGCCGGTGTGACCGGGTTGTGGCCGGGAAACAGGATGTGTCACTAACCAGGAAAGGGACTTATGGCATCAGAGGGAAGTTTGGATTGGAGTGTCCCCATGTGGGAGCGGGAGCGCCCAAAGCGCTTCTGGGATCCGGGTCGCAAGCTGTTGAAGGCGATCCGTGACTATCAGGCCTTAAAGCGCTCTCGAAACCCGCTGAGATTCCTGGGGCTGCGTTTGTGTGTGCTTCGGCATCGTTTCTGGAGCGTGGTAACCGGTGCGGAAATCGATTTGTCCTGCCAGATTGGCGGTGGGCTGCAGATTCCCCACCCCAACGGCATTGTGATTCATCCCAAATCGGTGATCGGCCCGAACTGCCTGATATTCCAGCAGGTTACCCTGGCGGGCATTGTCGAGCTGGGTTATCACGTTGATATTGGCGCCGGAGCCAAACTACTGGGCCCGATCAAGGTCGGTGACAATGCACGGGTAGGTGCCAATGCGGTGGTGAAGGGCGATGTGGCCGAGGGTGATACGGTTGTCGGTGTGCCGGCTGTCAGCGTGGGGCGCCGGGCGACAGCCCCGCCCAAAGAAGCAGCGGTCACCGCTGAACCCTAGGGCTGTGGGAGTCGTGCGCAGAGCGGCACCGGGCTGAACAAAAAATGGCGAGCCGAGGCTCGCCATTTTTTATGCTGACGGGACTGCAATCAGTCCATGTAGCTTTCCACCGGTGGGCAGGAGCAAATCAGGTTGCGATCGCCAAACACGTTGTCGATGCGGTTGGATCCGGGCCATACCTTGTGGTCCTTGAGCCATGGCGCCGGGCGGCCAGCCACATCTCTCGAGTAGGCGTGCGTCCAGTCGTCGGTCATCACATCTTCCAGCGTATGCGGGGCATTGTGCAGCGGATTGTCTTCTGCGGTGTACTTGCCGCTGGCAACGTCTTCCACTTCCTGGCGGATCGTGCTCATGGCCAGGATAAAGCGATCCAGTTCTTCCTTGGACTCACTCTCTGTAGGCTCGATCATCAGTGTGCCGGCAACCGGGAATGACATGGTGGGCGCATGGAATCCAAAGTCCATCAGACGCTTGGCAATGTCTTCCTCGGTGATACCGCTGGCTTCCTTGAGCGGGCGCAGGTCCACAAGGCACTCGTGCGCGATAAAGCCATTGGTGCCGGTGTACAGCAGTGAGTAGTGCTCGCTCAGGCGCTTGGCCACATAGTTCGCATTGAGGATCGCGGTCTCGGTTGCCAGTTTCATGCCGCGCTTGCCCATCATCCGGATATACATCCAGCTGATAGGCAGAATGCTGGCGGATCCCCAGGGCGCTGCGGAAATCGTGCCATTGGTAGGGTCGGTTTCCGGAACCTCAGTCACCGGGTGGCCGGCCAGATACGGCTTCAAGTGTTCGCCCACGGCAATCGGACCCATACCCGGGCCACCGCCCCCGTGCGGGATACAGAAAGTCTTGTGCAGATTCAGGTGAGAGACGTCACCGCCAAATTTGCCCGGCGCGGCCACGCCGATCAGGGCATTCATATTGGCGCCGTCAATGTACACCTGGCCGCCGGCCTGGTGGATCAGGTCGCAGATTTCGCGAATGCCTTCCTCGAATACGCCGTGGGTGGACGGGTAAGTGACCATCAACGCGGCGACGCGGTCGCCGTGCTCTTCCACTTTGGCTTTCAGGTCAGCCATGTCGACGTTGCCCTTATCATCACAGGCAACGACCACGACTTTCATGCTGACCATCATGGCGGACGCCGGGTTGGTACCGTGGGCGGAAGCGGGGATCAGGCAGATATCGCGCTGGGTTTCACCCTTTGCCTCAAAGTACTTTTTGATGGCGACCAGACCCGCGTACTCACCCTGGGAGCCCGCATTGGGCTGCAGACTCACGGCATCGTATCCGGTGCAGGCGGCCAGCATGTGTTGCAGCTGGCGGAACATCTCTGCGTAACCTTCGGCCTGTTCGGTCGGGGCGAAGGGGTGCAGCTTGCCAAACTCGGGCCAGGTCACCGGGATCATTTCGGCGGTGGCGTTCAGCTTCATGGTGCAGGAACCGAGCGGAATCATCGAGTGGTTGAGGGCGATGTCCTTGGACTCCAGGGTCTTCAGGTAGCGCAGCATTTCGGTTTCAGAATGGTGCGTGTTGAAGACCGGGTGCGTCATAAACTCCGACGTACGCGCCAGGGAGGCCGGCACGCCCTGCGGGCCTTTTGCAGCGATCTCGCTATCCAGCTGCTGCAGGTCGATGCCGTGATCGTTTCCGACAAACACAGACAGGATGTCTGAGACATCCGCCAGGGAGGCGGTCTCATTGAGGCTCACGCCCAAGGCGTCGTCACCGACTTTGCGCAGATTGATTTCTGCGGCGAGCGCGCGCTGATAAATGGCTTCGCGCTGGTCGCCGACTTTGACGGACAGTGTGTCGAACCAGCTGTCATGGGCCAGTTGGAAGCCCTCTTTTTGCAGGGCCAGGGCGAGAATGTCCGCAAGCCGCTGGATGCGCGCAGCGATGGTTTTCAGGCCTTCTGGGCCGTGGTAAATCGCGTAGAAGGCGCTCATGACGGCGAGCAGTACCTGAGAGGTACAGATATTGGAGTTGGCCTTTTCACGGCGAATGTGCTGTTCTCGGGTTTGCATGGCCATGCGCAGGGCGCGCTTGCCCTTGCTGTCGACTGACACGCCGATAATACGGCCGGGTGCCGAGCGCTTGTAGGCTTCGCGGAAAGCGAAGAAGCCGGCGTGCGGCCCGCCGTAGCACATGGGGATACCGAAGCGCTGATTACAGCCTACGACGACATCTGCCCCCATTTCACCCGGGGCCTTGAGGGCCACCAGGCTCATCAGGTCAGCGGCCACAGTGACCAGGCCGTTGGCCTCGTGAACTTTGCTGATGATGTCGGTGAGGTCGCGGACCACGCCGGTGGAACCGGGGTACTGCAGCAGTGCACCGAAGAGTTCTGCGGGGATGTCGCTGTCGATATCACCCACTACGACGTCAAAGCCGAAATGCTCCGCGCGGGTTTTTACCACGGCAATGGTTTGTGGATGACAGTTGGCGTCCACAAAGAAAACATTGGATTTGTTGCGCTTGGCCTGGCGCTTACACATGGCCATGGCTTCTGCCGCAGCGGTGCCTTCGTCGAGCATGGACGCATTCGCCAGGTCCATGCCGGTCAGGTCCATGATCATTTGCTGGAAGTTCAGCAGACCTTCGAGGCGGCCCTGGGCAATCTCCGGCTGGTAAGGGGTGTAGGCGGTGTACCAGCCCGGGTTTTCCAGCACATTGCGCAAAATGACATTGGGTGTAATCGTGTCGTGGTAGCCCATGCCGATAAAAGTGCGGTAGATTTTGTTCCGCCCAGCGATGGCCTTCAGCTCGGCCAGCGCTTCCTGCTCGTTGACGGCATCATCGAGGTCCAGGTCATCGGTTTTACGGATCGCCGCCGGCACGGTCTTCTCGATCAGCTCTTCCAGGGAAGAGACGCCAAGAGTGTCCAGCATCTCTTTAACTTGAGCCTGATCGGGGCCGATATGCCGACCGATAAATGCGTCGTGTTGTTCCAACTGCAGCAGAGATGGCTGGGTCATATATTCCGTTCCTGTATCGCGGGAATCATTCGCAGAGAGTGCGTCTACTGCCGGTGCCGCTGGAATCGTGGCACCGGGTAAAAATAGCAGAGCAGCCCGGGGCGTCGGGGCCAGAAATGCTTCGTCACGTGGGATTCCCACGCGGAGTAGCGTCGGGGTGCTCGGCCTGGCTCGGGAGCGATGTCCGGTGCTGCCTCGGAGGGCGACCGTGACTGGGGCTCGCAAGCCGGGCGCATCTTAGCAATCGGCCGCGAAACGGGCAATCGAGGGGTTTTTGGCGGGTAAAGTGCTGCTCAAGCGGAGAATCGGCGTGTAATTGTCGATCTTTCCACGCGTGACACTATTTTATTCTAAAATTTGTGGTTAGCCCCGGGGGTGCGTGGTCGGTTAGCTGTTGATGAACGTGCCGGTAAGGTGTTACCGGCGCATCGCGGGTGTCTTTGGCGCCCATCACATCCAATTCTAACGGGACGGCCGGCAAGGATATGCGCAGGCCAACGGGGAGTCGCGAGGGACATGCAACTTCATAGCCTGCGGGTGAAGGTGACCCTTTATTCACTGCTGCTAGTGATGGCAATGTGTGCCTTCTTTATTGTGGTGGATTACCGCAGCCTGCAGTCCCTGCTGGAGAAAAACCGCAACAGCCGCTACCTCTCTTACCAGCAGCAAATCGAGGCGCTCCTCAGCGATTCCCGTGAGGACCTCAGCCAGCTCACCGACCTGTTTGTACTCTGGCGCGGCGGACGCGCGCCCGGCTCGGGCATTCTGCAGCGCCTGATCGACCAGCAGTGGGCGTACCTGGAGGAAAGCTGGGGCCTCGAATCGCTCAAGCTCTATAGTCTCGACGGTCGCCCCCCGATGGTCTGGGGGGAGCCCACCCGCAGGCTGACCGAGTCCCAGATTGAAGAGCTGCGTCTCGGCGGCCCCCCTCTGGAACGGGTCCACTGCGGCCAGACTTGTGTACAGAGCCTGGCGATGCTGGTGACCGCCGGCGATCGCAGCGAGGAGTATTTGCTGCAGGTGGATCGCTCCCTGGACAATGAGTTGCTCGCATTCCGTCAATTGACGGAGTCCGATATCGGCATCCTGTCGGCGCCTGGCGCGCAGGATCAGACCACCGCATTGCGTCACTTGCGCCACTGGAAGCGCTCTGTGATTGCGATGACCTCGCAAGATGCCCTGATGCCATTGCTGCGCTCGGTTTCCGCTGCCGAAGTTGGCTTGCCTGAGTTGCGTTATTCCCACAGTCACACATTTGGCGCGCGCAGTTTTGACGTAAAGACGTTTCCCCTGTCGCCGGTGGACCCGCTGGGGGCGCAGTTTGTGATTGTGGATGATGTGACCGACCAGGTTCGGCACATCAAAGATTCAATCGCCCTGCTGATGGTGGTGTCGGTGGTGGGGGCGCTGGTGTTTGTCTCGGCGCTGATTGCCATTCTCTGGCGACCGATTGTGCGCTTGCGCCGTCTGGCAGAAGCCCTGCCGCTGCTCAGTGGCGGTGAGTTTGACTCGGCACGAGACCTGATTCAGCCCATACAAAAACCGCGCTCGCGCTACGATGAAATTGATGTGCTGGACTCCACCGGCTTGACGGTCTGTGATCAGCTGGAGTTGATGAAGGAGATTGTTGCGCACAATACCGCCGAGCTCGAGCGGATTGCCATGCACGACACACTCACCGGACTGGCCAACCGCCTGTGCCTGCTGGAGGAGTTGGAAAGATACCTGCACGCTGAAGCCATCAAGGGGACCAGTACTGGCTATGTGTTCTTTATTGACCTGGATGATTTCAAGCAGGTCAACGACTCCCATGGCCACCAGTGTGGCGACGAGCTGTTACGCGTGGTGGCGCGCCGCCTGGTCAGCGTCATGCGCCAGGAGGATATGGTGGCGCGCTTGGGCGGTGATGAGTTCTGTGTGTTCGTGCGTTCGGCAGAGGGTGAGGGTGCGCACCGGATACTGGCAGAAAAGTTGCTGGGCACCGCGGCGGAACCGGTCAAGGTGGGCGGCGAGGTCCTGCGCATCACCCTCAGCATCGGTATTGTGGCCATTCCGCAGCACGGCCTGACGATCGAAACCATTATGCAAAAGGCGGATACCGCGATGTATCACGCGAAGTACCGCGGAAAAAATAACTACCAGTTCTATTCTGAGGCGTTGCCTGGCATCGAAGATCTCAGTACTACCTACCTCCAGCGGCGCCTGCCAGAAGCGGTGTCCGCCAGCGGCAATGATGGTTGACGCTTGATTACCTTTTCTGCCCTCCTGTCGTCGCGCAATCTCGTGCGCCTGAACTATCTTTAAACATACCCCCTCAATATTTTGAGAAGCTGCGGGCAACACTGATAAGGAAAGGCGCTCGCCTGAGCTGCCTGTCGCTACGAGTTGCGGATATTTTCTAAATGGCGCGCAAAATCTATATCGCCAGCGATCAATTGCTGGTTAGTCATCTGCAAATTTTGTTGGAGAAAGCCGGAATATCGGCCATTGCCCAGCAGTCGGTGGTTGATGCGCCGGCGGCCGACGCGGTGCCGCTTGCCTGGCGCTCCGAGCTCTGGGTGCTGAAAGATGGTGATGTGGCGCGCGCCCTGCGTTTGCTGCAGGAAGTGGTGCAGCGGTCAGAGAAGGACCGCAGCGACGATCATATTGCCCGTGTGGGGCGAGGCCGGGTGGTTGCCCGTACCAGAAGCCAGCTCAACGTGGTCGCACTGACTCCGGTTGTTTCATCCGCGGCGAGCGTTTAAATCCGTTCAATCCCACCGCCCTGATACCTGCCAGAAGGCATAACGCACGGGCGCGACTGTCACCCGACAACAAGTTCCTCACTCCAAGATGCATTGCAGGCAGGCCGCCGGGGCGGCGCTGCCGGATTACATCTGTTCGAGCACCTCAATGCCCAGCAAATCGAGGCCAGTGGCCAGGGTGCGTGCCACCAGGTTGCAGAGCTGCAGGCGGCTTTGCTTCTGCGCTTCACTGACCCCTTCTTTCAGCACCGGACATGCCTCGTAAAACGCCATGTAGGAGCTGGCCAGATCGTACAGGTAGGTGCACAGCACGTGCGGGAAGGTGTCTTTGGCCACCTGGTCGAGCACTTCACCAAACTGACTCAGTTTGATGGCCAGCGCGCGTTCCTCGGCGGTGTCCAGCGCAATGGGCGCTGTGAGGGATTCCGGATCCACGCCGGCACGACGGAAGATACTGCGCACGCGGGTATACGCGTATTGCAGGTAGGGTGCCGTGTTACCTTCGAAGCTGAGCATCGCGTCCCAGTTGAAGATGTAATCATTGGTGCGGGTCTTGCTCAGGTCGGCATATTTGACGGCGCCGATGCCCACCGCACGACCGATCTCGGCACAGGCTGCAGCATCGAGCTCCGGATTTTTCTCGGCAACCAGTTTTTGCGCGCGTTCTACCGCCTCATCCAGCAGGGCAGCGAGTTTGACGGTTCCGCCGGAACGGGTTTTGAACGGCTTGCCGTCGTCACCCATCATGGTGCCAAACGCGCAGTGCTCGAGGCTCACCTCTGGCCCGACGAAACCGGCTTTACGCGCGCCGGTAAAGGCTTGCTGCAGATGCAGGGATTGGCGGGTGTCCACGACGTACAGGATACGGTCGGCATCCAGGGTTCCCGCACGGTAGCGGATCGCTGCCAGGTCAGTGGTGGCATACAGATAGCCGCCATCTTTCTTTTGCACGATCATCGGACTGGGGTTGCCTTCCTTATCGGCCATTTCTTCGAGGAAGACCACCACGGCACCCTGATCGCGAACGGCGATACCCTCGTCCAGCAGCTCCTGTGTGAGCACGGGGAGGTCATCGTTGTATTTGCTCTCGCTGTAAATGTCGCCATGTTTCAGGGTGACCTTGAGCTTTGAATAGATCTCTTCTGCGTGGCTGATGGAGATATCAATAAACTGCTTCCACAGCTTCAGGCAGCCAGCATCGCCCCCCTGCAGTTTCACCACGTATTCGCGGGCGCGGTCGGCGAAGCCTTCCTCTTCGTCGAAGCGCACCTTGGCCTCGCGGTAAAAGACCTCCAGGTCTGCCAGCGCGACTTCTGCGGCGCTGTCTTCCAGTTTGTCGGAAAGGTGAGCGAGCAACATGCCGAACTGGGTACCCCAGTCCCCCATGTGGTTCTGGCGGATGACCTTGTGCCCCTGGAACTCCAGCAGTCGCGCCAGCGCGTCACCGATGATGGTGGTCCGCAGGTGGCCCACATGCATCTCTTTAGCGAGGTTCGGGGACGAATAGTCGATAACGATGTTCTGCGGTGCGGCGACCGAGGCAATATGCAGGCGAGGGTCACGCGCAGCTTCCTGCAGGTTGTTGGCCAGCCACCGTTCACTGAGGTGAATATTGATAAAGCCCGGGCCGGCGATCTCAACCTTGTCGATCATGTCGCCCTTATCCAGCGCTTCGACAATTTTGCTGGCCAGCTCACGCGGGTTGGTGCCCATGCGTTTGGCGGCACCCATCGCACCGTTGGCCTGATAGTCACCGAAGCCAGCCTTTTTGGCCGGGGCAACAATCGGGCTGCACTCGGCGGGTACACCGGCGGCCTGCATGGCGGCCTGGAACTTGTCGGAAAGGAGCTGGCGGATGTTCATAGGTTGGACTATCGCTGTGATCAATCAAAACGCGCGATTTTAATGGGCGCCAGCAGCATTGCAACTGCCGTGCTGTCGGGGCGCTGCCTGGTCTCTGGCGTGGGCCAGAGGGCCGGGATCGCAATGACTAATGGTCGCCCTGTGCCTGGGGGATGTCCAGATACAAGGGGCGTCAATGTTATGATGCGAGCCGAGTGTTGCGTGGAGCAGCCCCGAAATGGTCCAAAGGACGGCGAACGGCAAGTTGGAGAGAAGAGCAAGGTGAGCAGCACAACCCTTTACTGGCACGATTACGAGACCTGGGGCATCGACCCCGGTGCCGACAAGCCCTCCCAGTTTGCCGGTATCCGCACCGATGAGGACCTCAACATCATCGGTGACCCTCTCATGGTTTACTGCCGCCCTGCCAGTGATTGCCTGCCGCAGCCAATGGCCGCGCTGGTTACCGGTCTCAGCCCGCAACTGGCGCTGGAGCAGGGTGTCCCCGAGTTGACGTTTATCCAGCGCATCCTGGTGGAGCTGGGGGCACCGGGTACCTGCGGGGTGGGATACAACAGCCTGCGTTTCGATGATGAGGTAACCCGCCATACCCTGTACCGGAATTTGCTGGACCCCTATGAGCGCGAATGGCGTAGCGGCAACAGTCGCTGGGACATCATCGACATGGTGCGACTCACCTATGCCCTGCGGCCCGAGGGGATTGAATGGCCCGAGCGCGAGCCCGGTGTGCCGTCTTTCCGGCTGGAGGAATTGACCGCGGCGAATGGCATTGCCCATGAAGGTGCGCACGATGCCCTGTCCGATGTCCGCGCCACCATTGATATGGCCCGCCTGATTCGCACCCGCCAACCCCGGCTGTACGACTATGTTTTCAAGCTGCGGCGCAAGCAGGAGGCCGCCCGCCTGGTAGACCTGCAGGCGCGCAAGCCTCTGTTGCACGTCTCGGGCAAGGTGCCGGCGAGCCAGGGGCATATCACCTACGTACTGCCCCTCGCCATGCATCCGGTCAACCGCAATGCGGTCATCGTGGCCAACCTGGCAATGGATCCGGAACCGATTCTGTCTCTCGACGCGGATGCGCTGCGCGAGCGGCTGTATACCGGGCGCGACAAGCTGGCAGAGGGGGAGCTGCCCGCGGGTCTGAAGCTGGTCCACCTCAACCGCTGTCCGGTGCTGGCGCCGCCCAATATGCTGGACGACCAGCGCGCGGCTGCGTTGGGAGTGGATAAACAAGCCTGTGAGGCACACTGGCAGCAACTGAAAGACGTGAACCTCACCGAGAAATTGCACCGGGTCTATCTGGATAGCGAGTTTCCCAAGCGGGATGCCGAAGCGTCTCTGTACGATGGGTTTCTCGGCGATGGTGATCGCGACCTGTGTCGCGCATTGCATCGGGATCTGGCCGAGCGCGGCCCGGAGGCCCTCGGCGGCGAGATCCCGTTTGCGGACCAGCGCCTGCCGGAACTGCTGTTCCGGCTGCGGGCACGGAATTTCCCCGAGACCCTTAACCCTGCCGAACAGCAGCGCTGGGAGGAGTGGCGCTTCCGTCGCCTGACCGATCCCAGTGCCGGTGCCAGTATTACGCTCGAGCCCTATTTCGAGGAGTTGGCGAGGCTGCGCGAACAGTTCCCCCAGAGGGGTGCGCTGCTGGATCAGCTGGAGCAGTGGGGAGATGGCCTTCTGGGGTGAGGTGATCCGGCGGGTCAATACTCGGCTATCTTCTTCTGGCCCCCGGCGAGTAGAATAGCGCCCCGATAAGCGCGCCCGGTGGGCGCAGGCAATGGAGTAACCATGGATTTTATCGGAGCCAATATTCTTTCCGTCAGCCAGTTCGAGCGGGCGGATATCGATCGGGTGTTCGCCGTCGCGGACACCATGGTCCCTTTCGCCAAGCGCGAAAAAGTGACACGTGTTCTCGAGGGCGCCATTCTGGGCAATATGTTCCTCGAGCCCAGTACCCGTACCCGGCTCAGCTTCGGGGCGGCATTCAATCTGCTCGGCGGCACCGTGCGGGAAACCGTGGGCTTCACGGCCAGCGCCATGGCCAAGGGTGAGTCGCTGTACGATACCGCGCGGGTGCTGTCTGGCTACAGCGACGTGATCTGCATGCGCCATCCGGAAGAGGGCAGTGTGGCGGAATTCGCCGCGGCCAGCCGGGTACCGGTGGTGAACGGCGGCGATGGCGCAAACGAGCATCCCACCCAGGCCCTGCTGGACCTGTATACCATCCGCAAGGAGCTGGAAACCAAGGGGCGCTCGCTGGATGATTTCCGTATCGCGATGATCGGTGATCTCAAATACGGCCGTACGGTGCATTCCCTGTGCAAACTGCTGTGCCTGTTCAAGCAGGTGAAACTGACGTTTGTTTCACCGCCAGAACTGGCCATGCCCGATGCGGTGGTGGAAAAACTGCGGGCGGCGGGGCATTCGGTCACCATTACCGACCAGCTGGAGTGTTCCATCTCGGGAGTGGATATCGTCTATTCCACCCGTATTCAGGAAGAGCGCTTTGCGTCGCAAGACGAGGCCAATCAGTATCGCGGACGCTTCCGTCTCAATCGCGAGATTTTCACCCGCAATGCCGAGCCTAATACGGTCATCATGCATCCGCTGCCGCGGGACTCGCGCGCGGAAGCCAATGAGCTGGATACCGACCTGAACGAGCATCCGGGCCTGGCCATTTTCCGCCAGACCGATAACGGCCTGTTGGTGCGCATGGCATTGTTTGCCATGCTGCTGGGGGTCGAGAACGACGTTGAGAAATATGCTCGCCCGGTCACCTGGCACAGCCGGCGCAATCCCGCCTAGCGTGCCTAGCGGCTTCGTGTCGCTGAATTTTCCGCAACATCTCTGGGTGACATTGTCCGGTGTTTCCACACCGGACTCCCTCCCCGCCATTTTCTGGTAACCTCAATCCATAGATAAACCAGCATCCGGGAGATGCCATGCCCAAATGGATTGTGGGAGGTTTCTTCGGCGCGATTCTCTTCGTGCTGCTGTCTTTCGTCGAGGCTCACGCGCAGGCTCAGCCTGCGCAGGAAGATGCTTCAACGGAGGAGGTCGAAATAGACGATGCCCTGGGCATTCAGGGGCCGCATATTGCGCTCCTGTCGATCAAAGGGGCCATCGGTCCTGCCACCACGGATTACCTTACCCGCGCGATGGAAGAGGCACAGGAGCAGGGTGCCCGCCTGGTGATTCTGCAAATGGATACCCCGGGGGGGTTGGACGCCGCCAGTCGCGACATCATCAAGCACATCCTCGCTTCGCCAGTGCCGGTCGCAACCTTCGTGCATCCCGCTGGGGCCCGCGCTGCCAGCGCCGGGACTTATATTCTGTACGCCAGCCAGATTGCGGCGATGACGCCAGCCACGACGTTGGGCGCAGCCACGCCGGTGCAAATCGGGCCAGCCCAGCCCGGTAGCCCGCCAGGGACGCAGCCGCCTGCAGAGGACAAGCCGGCAGAAGAGGCCGCGGAATCCGCTGACGACAAGGCCGCAGAAGAAAATAGTGACAAGGCACCACCACCCGCCAGCGCGATGGAGCGCAAGGTGGTGAATGATGCGGTGGCCTTTATCCGTGGGTTGGCCAATCGCTACGGGCGCAATGCGGAGTGGGCAGAAAAAGCGGTACGGGATGCGGCGACCCTGACGGCCCAGGAGGCGCTGGAAGAGAACGTGATTGATATCGTCGCGACAGATACCGGCGACCTGGTGAAGCAGTTGCCCGGGCGCAAGGTCAAACTGGAGTCTGGCGAGATCACCGTATCTGAGGAAATCGCCACGCTGCCGATCAAGGCTTACGCACCGGACTGGCGCAACGAGTTGCTCAGTCTCATTACCAATCCCCAGGTCGCCTATATTCTGTTGCTGGTTGGGATTTACGGCCTGATCTTCGAGGGGTACAACCCGGGTGCGCTGGTGCCGGGCATCGTGGGGGTGATCTGCCTGTTGCTGGCGTTTTATGCGCTGCAGGTATTACCGATCAATTACGCCGGCCTGGCGCTGATTATTCTCGGTGCGTTACTGATTGTGGCCGAAGTATTTATGCCGAGTTTTGGCGCGCTCGGAATCGGTGGCGTCATCTCGCTGGTCATTGGTTCGGTGATGCTGATTGACAGTGATGTACCGGGCATGCAGGTGTCGAAAGAGTTGATCGCTGCGATTGCCGGTGTGAGTGGCCTGCTGATGCTGGGCCTGGTTACGGCGGTTGGCCGCAGTATGCGGCGACCGAAAGTCCCCGCGGACCAGGCGCTGGTCGGCAGGACCGCAGTGGTGGGTGCGCCCGACGATGACGGGCACGGCGGGGCGCTGATCGTGCATATCGATGGTGAGCTCTGGCGTGCGCACTCAACGGCATCGCTGGAGGAAGGGCAGTTGGTGACCATCGTTGCGCAGCATGGACTGGAATTGACCGTTGAGCCCCAGGGGGGCGAGTAGGAACAGCGAGTAGGAAGGTAGTGAGTGCGGTTGAACCCGCAATAACAACAGGAGAAAAGCATGGTGAGCTATTTCGTCGGGCTATTGATTGCCGCGATTGCGCTGATTGTGATGTACGCGATCCGGATCCTGCGGGAGTACGAACGGGCAGTGGTATTTTTTCTCGGGCGCTTCCAGTCGGTCAAAGGTCCTGGCCTGATCATCATTATTCCGGTGATCCAGACCATGGAGCGTGTCGACCTGCGGACCGTGGTTATGGATGTACCAACACAGGATGTGATCAGTCGGGACAACGTATCGGTCAAGGTGAATGCCGTTGTTTATTATCGGGTGGTCAACCCCCAGTCGGCGATCATCAATGTCGAAAATTACCATGAAGCCGTCAGCCAGTTGGCGCAAACCACACTGCGCTCGGTACTGGGTAAGCATGAGCTGGATGAAATGCTTTCCGAGCGGGACAAGCTCAACGTGGATATCCAGAAAATCCTCGATGAACAGACGGATGCCTGGGGTGTCAAAGTCACCAATGTTGAGATCAAGCACATTGACCTTGATGAAAGCATGATTCGCGCCATTGCCCGGCAGGCAGAAGCGGAGCGTTCCCGCCGTGCCAAGGTGATTCATGCCGAGGGTGAAGCTCAGGCGGCGATGAAGCTGACCGAAGCGGCGGATGAGCTTTCCAAAAACCAGAATGCGATGACGCTGCGCTACATGCAGACACTGATCGACATTGCGGGTGAAAAGAATTCCACCATTGTGTTCCCGCTCCCCATGGACTTGATTGAGCCAATGATGAAGAAGTTGAACAGCGGCTGAGGCTCTGACTGTCCGCCCCGGAATTTGTGGGGCGTGAAGCCTTGTAGGCTGGATAACGAAAAAGGGCCCGCAATTTGCGGGCCCTTTGGGTTCTGGCGAGCTGTCGGGCTACGAGGCCCGCTCTGGGCTTAGAACAGTAGCTCGAGCAGTTTCTTGCTGGAGCCATCCCAGCCCTCTGTGGAGCCGCCATTGGAGGCTTCATGCACGGCAGTGCCGAGCAGTTTGCCCAGCTCCACACCCCACTGGTCGAACGGATTGATGTCGAGCAGGCAGCCACCGACAAATACCTTGTGTTCGTACAGGGCCAGCAGGGCACCCAGGTGCTTCGGATCCAGCCGCTCCACAATCATGGTGTTACTGGGACGGTTTCCGGGGATCACTTTATGGGGTGCCAGCTCGTGCGCGTCGGCGTGAGTGTGTCCCTGTGCTTCCAGCTCTTCGCGCGCTTCGTGCAGGCTCTTGCCTTGCAGCAGAGCCTGGCTCTGGCTGATACAGCAGGACAGGAGCCAGCGATGCTGGTCAGTCAGGCCCGAGGTGGGCTCTTTTACCGCGATAAAGTCTGCCGGGATCATATCGGTTCCCTGGTGCAGCAGCTGGTGGAACGAGTGCTGGCCATTGCTGCCCTCTGTTCCCCAGATCACGCTACCACTCGGGTAATGCAGTGCCTGACCTTCGCGGTTGACGCCTTTGCCCAGGCTTTCCATATCCAGCTGCTGCAGCCATGCGGGCAGCTTGGCCAGTCGCTGCGCATAGGGCAGCACCACGTGGCTGCCGGTCTGCCAGCACTGTCGGTACCAGAAGTGAATCAGCGCGAGCAGCACAGGCAGGTTTTGCTCAAGTGGTGCGCTGGCGAAATGCTGGTCCATTTCATTGGCCCCGCTCAGCAGCGCCTCGTAGTTTTCAAAGCCACATGCGAGGGCGATAGGGAGACCGATCGCAGACCAGAGCGAGTAGCGACCGCCAACCCAATCCCACATCGGGAAGATGTTTTCCGGTGCAATACCAAAGTCCTGCGCGGCGACCAGATTGGTACTCACGGCGACAAAGTGTTTTGCCAGCTGGGACTCGGTACAACCCGCATCGAGCATCCACTGGCGCGCGGACAGCGCGTTCTCACGGGTTTCCAGTGTGGAAAACGACTTGGAGGCGACGATGAACAGGGTGTTCTCGGCGGGCAGTTTTGCCAGTGTGTCGCTGAGGTCTGCACCATCCACGTTGGCAACAAAGTGTGCGGTTATATCGCTGCGCTGCCAGGGTACGAGTGCCTCGACGACCATGCGCGGTCCGAGATCTGAACCACCAATACCGATATTGACGATGTGTTCGATGCGCTTGCCGCTAAAGCCTTGCCATTCACCGCTGTGAACCTTGCTGCAGAATGCTCGCATTTGCTCACGGCATTCCGCGACTGCGCGCTCGTGCTCATCCTTTGGTGTTCCCTGGAAGCGCAATGCCGTATGCAGGGCGGGGCGGTGCTCGGTGTTGTTGACGATGGCGCCTGACAGTAACTGTGAGATTTTTTCGGGCAGGTCGATTTGTTTGGCAAAATCGAACAGCATCGCCAGCGTCTCTTCGCGCAGGTGATTTTTGCTGTAGTCGAGATAGATTCCGGCAGCGCTCGTACTCAGTTTGTCAGCACGCTCCGTGTCCGTCGTAAACAGTTCGCGCAGAGACCACTTGTGCTCGTCCTTGTGCGCCTTGAGTTTTGCAATAGCTGCGGTCCGGCTGACCGGCAGTGTTTCAGCTGTCATGGCTAGTCTTATTTCGGTTGTAAAACGGGATGGGAACCGTGAGCGGAGTGATGGGTACAGCGGGGCACTCCCGAACGGTTTGGCGCGCTAATCCTACCGTTAAAGGCTGGACGAGGCCAGTGTCAGCGGGTGCACTGTATGGGAGAAATGGCCAGAAGGCAGAGACAAAAAAGCAAATGCCGCCCGAATAGAGCGGCATTGCTATGTTTGCATGGAGGTGGTCTTACTTGACCACTTTCATGCAGCGCGTATTGTCGGAGGCCATCCAACAATCGGCATCCGCCGGGCAAGCCATTGAAAGCGGAATTTGCTCAGAGCCCGGAGGGCAGGAAGCGGGAACCGGAGGTGCGGCGCAGCAACCTGCCAGAACCAGTGCACTGATAATTCCAATTAAGTACTTGGCTGGAGTGAAATTCATCCCCTAACTCCTTTCCGTTGATGTTAGCCATTAGCATAGACAATAAAACGTCACCTGTTTGGTCTGCTTTGTAAAAAGATTTTCTACAAAGGTACCGCCCAATTGGAGTGTAATAGGCACGCGGAAAAAATAGCTGCCAGTGGTTAAGTCGGGATAATTACTGTGCCAGTTTGTCGTAGAAAAACGCCTATATTTGAAGGGTTTTCTGCCAATTTGCTGGTTTGTCTCTTGCCGGGCGCAAACAGTTTTTTTGTAACTTTTTTTGCGAAAAATTTTTCCAAAAACGCGATGTGGTTTTGGGTGTCAGTGAAGTGATTTTTCCGCCAGGTGTCAGACGCTATTTCGCGGCAATCCGGCAGCCAAAAGTGTAGGTGCTGTTGCCGTGGATCCGGGTGGCTGGCGGTTGGCCGGGCGTCGGTTGACGGGATCTGTTTGCGGAGGGTGGCGTGGCCCGCAAAGGAGCGCACGCCAAACGAGGCTGTTGACCCCGCTGCAGCCGTTTAGTGTGTGGGGCCGGAACCACGCAAAAAATTTCCAAAGATGGTTGCCAGCTGTTCCGGTCGTTGGGGGTCACGGAGGATGCCCAGCAGGCGATCCCGGTTGGCTGGAATAAACATCAGGTCTGCGAGCATCAGGTTGAAGGTATTCTGGTCTCCGGTATCCGCGAGGGCGTTCAGCCACGCTGAGGCCAGCGTCTCGTCGAGCAGGTCCTCGGGGCAGCGACTGCCGATGGCTGCCAGAACCTCTACTTCGTTGCGCAGGGGGCGCTTCAGGATCTCGAGTAGAAAGTTGCGCCGCAGCCCTTCGGCGACAGAGAGCGACACTCCCCGTACTGCCGCGGCAATCAGTGCTGGATCGACGGCATCCCCTTCGAGGCACGCTTTGGCGCGGTCGAGGATGGCGCCAGCCAGCCTGTGATCGATGCGCTCGCTCTCGAGGCAATGGCACAGGTTGTTAAACACCGGCGCGGGTACGGTCGTGAGAGCGGTGCAGAGTAACGCAGCGTGCTCCTCCCAGCGAGCTGCCACATCAGCGATACCTTGCAGGCCCAGTTGTTCCCACTGCCCATTTTGCGGCGACTGCAGGAACTGAAGGACCCGCTGATAATGCTCGCTGGGGAGCCGACGCAGAATCATGCCGGCATGGGCGTGGAAGGTTGCACGTCGATCGGGTGCCGGGGCATAGACCAGGCCGCTGTCATCCAGGGCACGCCCCAGTTGTTGGGCGGCGTCGCCGTCTTTCGAAAGCGCCTCGGTAAGGCGCCGGATAAACCCATCGCGCACCGCAAACTGCAATTTGCCCTGTTCGTCCAGCGGAAAGCGCAGAAACCAGACCGCAGACTCACCGCCTTCTTGTGGCCAGAGCAGCAGTCCTATCCAGGCGTGACGAAGGTAGGGAGAGGGCCAGGCGATGTTGCCGCTCTCAAAGGCTTCGACCGTCGACTGGGGGACGGTGCGCAAGCGCCGTCCCAGGTCGAACCAGCGGGAGCGATATTGTGCCTGCTGGAGCAGCGCGGTGAGACTCAGTGATTCACTCATATTATGCGGGTTGCTGTGCGACCGGCTGGGAGCCGAGCGGGACCTGTTTGAAACGGGTCCAGCCGTAAGCGATGGCCAGCAGCGGGCAGATAATGTTGAACAGGGCAAACGGCGCGTAGGCAAACGTGGCGATGCCGAGCGTCGCGCTCATGTAAGCGCCGCACGTGTTCCAGGGAATGAGCACAGAAGTAATGGTGCCGGAATCTTCCAGGGTGCGGGACAGGCTGAGACCGTGCAGGCCCTTGTCGGCATAAGCCTCGCGGAACATCCGCCCGGGAATGATGATCGCCATGTACTGGTCGCCGGCGGCGGCGTTCATGCCGA
The DNA here is from genome assembly GCF_056158985.1 of Microbulbifer sp. ABF4_148. Classification (NCBI taxonomy): domain Bacteria; kingdom Pseudomonadati; phylum Pseudomonadota; class Gammaproteobacteria; order Cellvibrionales; family Microbulbiferaceae; genus Microbulbifer; species Microbulbifer sp. ABF4_148. Next base: position 3,562,334 of record NZ_JBSWUI010000001.1, on the reverse strand, counting down.
AGCAAGTCAGTACTGTGGAAGTGATCAGGCCGCCGACGGTCTTGACCCGGGAAATGGTCCAGTAAACGATGCGCTCGAGGAATCCAGCGCGTTCCATCACGCCGCCAAATGCCATCGCAGAGATAATGAGCCACACCGTGTTGAGCATGCTGCTCATGCCGCCTTTTGACAGCAATTTGGCGACCGACTCGTTGCTCGACGTCGAGACATAGCCATCAAACAGGGCGTACCAGGCTCCTTTGATTCCCGCCAGGAAGTCGTCACCGCCACCAAGACGGCGCGCAGTTTCTGATTCAAAAATCAGGGCGATGATGCAGCCTACCAATGCGCCAATGATCAGCGTCGGATAAGCGGGAATTTTGCGCCAGGCCATAAACAGCAGCAGTGCCAGTGGCAGCAGGCTGACCATCGAGATATTGAATTCTTCCTGCAGCGCGCCCAGCAGTTGGTTGATGTCATCGCTGGTAGTGGTCGTGGATTCTGCCGAGAGACCCAGTACCGAGAAAACCACCAGGGCAATGACAAACGCCGGGATGGTGGTCCAAAGCATATTGCGGATGTGCAGGAACAGATCGTTGGAGGTCACTGCGGCCGCCACGTTGGTGGTGTCTGACAGTGGGGACATTTTGTCGCCGAAGTAAGCCCCGGAGATCACCGCGCCGGCGGTAATGGCCGGCGACAGGTTGAGCGCTGCAGCGATTCCCATCAGTGCAACACCCAGGGTGCCGGCGGTAGTCCAGCTGGAACCGATGCTCAGGCCCACGATGGCGCAAATGATACAGCTGGCCGCGTAAAACCACTCCGGGGATAGGATCTGCACACCAAAGTAAATCATCGACGGCACGGTGCCGGCCAGAATCCAGCTGCCGATCAGCGAGCCGACTGCCAGCAGAATGAGGATGGCGCTGAACACCAGGCCAATCCCGTGGAGCATGCCTGATTCCATTTCCTTCCAGGTATTGCCGTTCTTCATGCCCACCAGCGCGGCGACGCCGGCGCACAGCAGCAGGGCAATCTGGTTGGGGCCATAGGAAGAATCGGCACCGTATAGGTAGACCGACAGGGAGAGCATGAGGATCAGTGTGATGAGGGGGATGAGCGCATCGCCCAGGCTGGGCTGACGGCCGCTCGTGGGCGCGATGGAATCGGGTGTGCTGGCGTGACTCAAGTGAGGCTCCTGGTCTACTTCTGTGGCCGCCTGGCCGGCGGCATCATCGTTATCGTTGTGGCCCGCGGCTTGCGCTGGGCTAAACGGGCTATTCTCGCGACTGCGGCCGACCCTGTCCACACCGGATAGTCGCGCGCGGCACTGGCGGTTCGCCAGCGCTTCCGGTATGTTCTGCGCCAATTTGTGCGCCGCCACCCCAAATGGCCCCCAAGGTCAGGCTCGGGAAGCGCCGCGCGCCGCCGGCCCCGGCGGATTGACCTACAAATAAGAATGAGCCTATGCCCGTGTCGGTAGTGGACAGTCGGGCAAGTTGGCAGGTAGTGAATCCATGAGAGCAAGTAACCTGGACCCCTCGCAGTTTGAGGATATTCGGCCCTATCGCGACGACGAGGTGCGCGAGGCTTTGCGGCGCTTGATTGCCGACCCGGAAATGTCCCAGGCGGTCGCGCATTTTCTCGTTCCCAAGCTGGCCTGGCTGGAAGGCCCGGTGGCGTGGATGGCCCGTCAGTTCCTGCGGTTCGAGTTCCGTGGCGTGCGGGACGTGCGCGGTGTACAGGACGTGGTGTCCAAATACATGGGCAAGGTGGTGGATCGCACCTGTGATGCGTTTACCGTATCTGGGTTGGATACCTTGCCAAAAGACCGTGCCTGTCTGTTTGTCAGTAACCATCGCGATATCGCCATGGATCCCGCACTGTCGATCCTGGCGATGTACCGGGAAGGGCATGAGACCTCGCGTATTGCCATTGGTGACAACCTGCTGTCCAAGCCGTTCGCGGCAGACATCATGAAGTTGAACAAGTGCTTTACCGTAAAACGCCAGGCGGCCAACCGGCGCGAGAAGCTGGAAGCGGCTACCAAACTGTCCAATTACATTTACCACTCGGTGGTCAATGAGAATGAGCACGTCTGGATCGCCCAGCGTTCCGGTCGGGCGAAAGATGGCCTGGATCGCACGAATCCGGCCCTGCTGGCCATGTTCGCCATGACCAAGGACAAGGAAACCCCGTTCGTCGACTTCTGGCGCAAGCTGCACATTGTCCCGCTGACCATTTCCTATGAATGGGATCCCTGCGACCGGCAGAAGGCCCGGGAAATCTACGTGAAGGAAAACAAGGAAGAGTACCGCAAGTCCAAGCACGAGGACCTGGGGGCGATTGCCAAGGGCGTGGTGGGGCAAAAGGGCCATGTCCATGCGGCTTTCGGAGAGCCTATCGAGGGCGACTTTCTGGACGTGTCGCAGATGGCTGAGGAAATCGATCGCCAGATTATCGGTAATTACGTGCTGCACCCGACCAACTTCATTGCCTATGAGATGCTGTACGGCTCCGTGCCCGACTTGCCCGTCGGCTGGCCGGCCAGGCCCTGGCGCGCGGAAGAGCATCTCGAAGTCCGTGCCCGGTTCGAAGAGCGTATGGCGAAGATTGACGAGCGCTGGCGCAGGAACGCGATCCAGGGGTATGCGAACCCCGTGGTATCCAAGTTGGCATATCACTGAGTCTCCCCCTGCGGTGCGCGGACACTGAATAGGTGGAGTGCGGCAGGCGCATCGGTGATAATGCGCCACAGTCGCCGCTCTCGGCCATTCCCTGTATCCAGATACCGCGTCCATTGTGTTAAGCAAAGAAAACAAGCAGTCCATCCAGACGGCCTATAGCGAATTCCTCGCCGGCCGTCAGCTCAAATCCCGTTATGGTCAAAAGCTCATGGTGGCTGCGATCGCGCGAACACTCGGTGCCATTGAGCAAGATGCCGCGGGTGAGCGGGATCCGCAGAAAACCGACGGGCAGCATATCTGTGTGGTCGAGGCCGGTACCGGGACCGGCAAAACCGTCGCCTACCTCCTGGCCGCTATTCCCCTGGCGCAGGCGCAAGACAAGAAGCTGGTTGTCTCGACGGCGACCGTCGCGCTGCAGGAACAGATTGTTTACAAAGACCTGCCCGAGGTTGCCCGCCACAGTGGGCTCAAATTCGATTTCGCCCTGGCCAAGGGGCGCGGGCGCTACCTGTGTCTCAGCAAGCTCGACCAATTACTGACGGAATGCAGCGGCAACGGCGCCGGCACCAGCATCGGCCTGTACCCCGATGAGAAGCCCCTCGTGAGCGAGGAGAGCGTGACGCTGTATCGCGAAATGGCCGACGGTCTCGCTACCGGGAAGTGGGATGGGGACCGGGATAACTGGGCGGAAACCATTGCCGTCGACGAATGGGCGCGAGTGACCACCGATCATCGCCAGTGCTCAGGGCGTCGATGCCCCCATGTGGGCAATTGCAGTTTCTTCCGCGCCAGGGAAAGCATTGGTAAAACCCAGGTGATTGTCGCCAATCACGATTTGCTGCTGGCGGATTTGGCGCTGGGTGGCGGCGCCATTCTGCCGCCTCCGGAAGAGACCATTTACATCCTCGATGAGGCGCATCACTTGCCCGACAAGGCGCTGAATCATTTTGCCCATCACAGCCGTGTGGGGGCTTCTACCGGCTGGCTGGACCAGGCCAACAAAAATCTCGGCCAGATGTTGGGGGAGATCGGTGACGGCGCCGATCTGGAGCGCAGCGCGGAACAATTGCCGGCCGTACTGACCTCTGCCAAGCAGGGGCTCGAACAGATGTGGCCTATGCTCGAGGATGAATGTGAGTTTGAGGATGAGCGCGGCAACACGGTGAGGCATCGCTTTGAGGGTGGTGTGGTGCCTGAGGCGATCTCCGTGCTGGCGGAAAAGCTGCGGGAAGATTTTGATGAGCTGGAATCTTTGCTGGGCAAGATGTTGCTGGCGGCCCAGCGCATGCTCGAAGATGTCCACAGTCCGGTACCTGCGGTGGATCTGGAGCGCTGGTATCCACTGATTGGCAGCTGGTATGGGCGCGCGGAGTCGAACCTCCAGTTGTGGGCCAATTACGCCCGCCCGGACGCCGAGGATGCGCTGCCTCAGGCGCGCTGGGTCACACTGGTCGACTGGGGTGGCTCGACCGACTTTGAGGTGTGCAGCTCACCGATCCTGGCCGGGAAAACGCTCGAATACAGTTTGTGGCGCCGCTGCTATGGCGCCGTGTTGACCTCGGCCACGCTGACCGCACTGGGGAAGTTTGACCGACTGAAAATGCGTGCAGGCACACCGGACAATGCCGCTTACGAGGTGGTGCCCAGCCCGTTTGATTTTTCCCGCGCGACGCTGCAGGTTCCCTCCGCAGCCGTGGATGCGGGCGATGCAGCGCGGCATACCGATGCGGTGGTTGATGTACTGCCCGACCTGCTCGAGGACAATGGCGGCGCGCTGGTGCTGTTCTCGTCGAGGCGGCAGATGGAAACGGTGTATGAGTCGCTGCCTGGTACCTGGCGCAGTCGTGTCCTGATGCAGGGGCAGCAGTCCCGCCAGCAGCTGCTCGATCAGCATCGCAAGTCTGTCGATGCCGGCGGGCGCAGTGTCCTGTTCGGTCTGGCAAGCTTTGCCGAGGGGCTGGATTTACCGGGAGATTACTGTCGCCACGTGGTGATCGCGAAATTGCCGTTCGCGGTACCGGACGATCCGATTGAGGCCGCCCTGGCGGAATGGATCGAGGCCCGCGGTGGCAATGCCTTCATGCAAATTACCGTGCCCGATGCCTCGGTCAAACTGGTTCAGGCGGCCGGTCGATTGCTGCGCACAGAGAAGGATGAGGGCACCGTGACGCTGCTGGACCGAAGGGTGGTTTCCCGGCGCTATGGGCGCGCAATGCTGGACTCCCTGCCGCCGTTTCAAAGAAGAATTGAAGGCTGATTGCGGCGCTGTTAAAGGAATACCAATGAAACCGATCTACGTAGATGTTGCCGAGTTGTTGCTCGCGCTAGAGGTGGAAATGCGTCGACTGGCGCTCTGGCAGGAAGAGCAGCCGCCTGCGGAAGCATTGGCCAGCCAGGAACCGTTTTGCGTCGATACCCTGACTTTGCCGCAGTGGCTTCAGTTTATTTTCTTGCCGCGTATGATCCAGCTGATTGAGGTGGAGGCGCCGTTGCCGCCCAAGTGCGGGATTGCACCGATTGCCGAGGAGTATTTCCGCGAGGGTGGCGATTCCGGTGATCTTGTTCGCCTGTTGGGGGAGATCGACAGCCGGCTTGAGCGCGGTTAACCCCGCGAGGTGCCCAGGGTTGCTGTCGGGAGTCGTCCCGCTCTGTGCAGCGCGGAGACTATGGGGTAGTATCGGTGGTTTATTTTCGGTGGGTATGGATTCTCCGAAACTCGGGATACAGGGATGGAAACATTGCAAATTTCGCATTGGGCTGGCCGATCGGCCCTAAGGTAGTCTGGAATAATGCGGTTTTTTCCCCTTTTGGGTACGTTGCTTGCCTGCCAGGTATTGGTGGGGTGCGAATCTCTGCCGCAGTTTGGCGGGGGCGCAGCTGTTCCCGCTGAATCGCAGGCGCCTGCGATTCAGGACGTCGTTCCTCCTTTTCAGTGCCCGGAACCGGAGACTGTCGTCTGCGCCGAGCCTGAGGTGAAGGTGGTCGAACGCGTGATTGAACGCCGCTACGAGAAGATCGTAGAGGTGCCCGTCGCCAAGGACAAACTGGTGCTGGGTTCGGTGGAATACGTGACGATGGAACCCGGCGGAGCCCTGCTGGAGGCCCAGATCAATACTGGTGCACCCACCTCGACATTAATCGTCCGTGAGATGAAGCCATTTGAGCGGGACGGAGACGAGTGGATCCGCTTCAGCCTGAATCCCGCGGTGCTCCGCGCGGACGACGCTGCTGCCGAGCCTGAAGAGTCTGACGCGGCAGATGCGGTCACGATCGAGCTGCCGATCAAGCGATATGTCAGAGTCTCCAGACCTGGGTTCGAGCGCCAGCGTCGGCCGGTCGTCGATATGAGCCTGACGGTCGGTGAAGCCACGCACATGGTGGAGGTGAACATCACCGATCGCAACGGGCAGCGGTACCTGCTGTCTGTGGGGCGTAATTTCCTGAAAGATGTCGCGGTCGTGGACGTCAGCCGGCGCCATGTACAGGGACAACCTGGTGTGCAGGCCCCGGACGACAGCAAGTAGTGGGTGCTTGACGCCAGCTTAACGACAAAAATTATTATGATGAGCGGCGCTTAGCGGTCCGCAAAAGCAATGGGGATTGGCGGATGTCGCCACGGGCTCAGGTCTATATTCTTGCCGCAATTCTCGCCCTGATGGGCGTCGGCCTCACCGTCTACAAAAACAGGGAACTGGGCTTCCCGCTGCTCCCGGGTGAATACCGTACCGTTTGGACAATTGAGGCCAAGGTGCGTTTTACTGCCGATGGCGGGCCCGTCAAAGCTGCCCTGACGTTGCCGCGCGAGCAGCGCAATATGGAAATCCTCGGGGAGACGTTCAGCTCCTCGGGCTATGGCTTTAATGTCATCCGCGAGGACGACGAGTATCGCGCGGTGTGGTCACGACGCAGTGCCGAGGGTAATCAGACGCTGTTTTACCAGCTCGATGTCCACCAGAAACCTGGTGCGCCCCTGGAGCAGCCTCTCGATTTGAGCAAAGAGGTTCAGGTGCCCTTTTTGGGGGCTCAGGAGCAGGAGGCGGTCCGGCAGGCAATTTACTCCATGATCGACGACGCTCGCTCTCGCTCCGCCGGCGTGCAGACGTTTACCACCCAGTTGCTTACGGATCTTGCGGATACACGCAACCAGGACCGCAACCTGATTTTTGGTTACTTCAAGAATCAGTCTCTGGTCGACGTGGCCCTGCTCATGCTGGCGACGGCGGAAATCCCGGCACACCGCATTCGCGGTCTTTACCTCGAGGATGATCGCAGTCGTCTCGACCCCGAAGACCTGCTGGAAGTCTACACCGGAGATCGCTGGGTGGTTTTCGAGCCACAAAGTGGTTCGCCCGGGGTGCCGAAGAACTTCTTTATCTGGCAGCGGGGCGGAAAAAGCCTGTTGGATGTGGAGGGAGGCAAGCGCTCACGGGTGACTTTCTCCGTGATTTCCAACGATGTGCCGGCGCGTGATGTGGCGATGCTCAGTACGAGCAAAGAAAAAGAAGCGCTGGTGGATTTCTCCATCTACAGTCTGCCGATCGAGCAGCAAAGTATCTTCAAGCTGATTTTGCTGGTGCCAGTGGGTGCTTTGGTCGTGGTGCTGTTGCGGGTATTTGTCGGTATTCGTACGTCGGGCACCTTTATGCCGGTTCTGCTGGCAATCGCCTTTATCGAGACCCGGTTGCTGACCGGACTGTCGATCTTTGTGCTTATTCTGATCCTGGGACTTTGGGTGCGGTTTTACCTGAGTCGGTTGAATCTGCTGCTGGTCGCCAGGATTGCCGCTGTGGTGATCACGGTGGTGATACTCATGGGGGCGATCAGTGTCGTGAGTTACAAGCTCGGCATTGAGCAGGCCCTCACGGTGACATTTTTCCCAATGATTATCCTGGCCTGGACCATCGAGCGAATGTCGATTGTCTGGGAAGAGGATGGCCCTTACGAAGTGGTCGTGCAGGCCGGCGGCAGTTTGCTGGTGGCAGTGCTGGCCTACTGGGTGATGACCAACCGCTACATCGAGCACTGGACTTTCAATTTCCCCGAGTTGTTGCTGGTACTGCTGGCCTTTGTGTTGATCGTGGGTAACTACACCGGTTACCGGTTGGGTGAGCTGATGCGTTTCCGGCAGCTGGTGCCCTAGATGAGTCAGTTTTCGCTCTCTACATTCGCGGCGAAAATCAGGGGCGGTATCGTATCGCCGTTGCGCCTGCAGCGGCTCGGAGTGCTCGGGATGAATGCGCGCAATGTTGAGTACATTGGGCGGTATAACGATCGAAACCTCTATCCCATTGTCGACGACAAGCTCAATACAAAGCATGCCGCGCGCCGAGCGGGTATCCCCGTTCCCGAATTGATTGCCGATTTTCGAACTCAGCCCAGTCGGCGCAAGATCATGGAAGTGATCGCGCCGCTTGGCCAGTTTGTTATCAAGCCGGCGAGGGGGTCGGGTGGCAAGGGTATTCTGGTGATCGTCGGGCGCGACGGATACAACTATCTGAAGCCGTCCGGTGCGCCAGTGACGGCCATGGATATCCAGCGGCACGTGAGTAACATCCACAGTGGCCTGTATAGTCTAGGTGGCAAGCCTGACCGGGTGATGATTGAAGCACTGGTGGATTTCGATCCGGTATTTAACAACTATTCCTTTGAGGGTGTGCCGGATATTCGTGTCATTGCCTTTCGCGGTTTTCCGGTGATGGCGATGTTGCGGTGCTCCACCCACTCTTCCGATGGCAAGGCGAACTTGCATCAGGGGGCGGTCGGTGTGGGGATCGACCTGGCGACAGGCAGAAGCTGCCACGCGGTACAAAACGGTCTGCGAGTAAGCCAGCACCCGGATACTGAGATGCCATTTGATGAATTACAGGTGCCCGGTTGGCGTGACTTGCTGCGTCTCGCGGCTAGTTGTTACGAAATGACGGGACTGGGCTATCTGGGTTGCGATATTGTTCTCGACCGAAAGCGGGGTCCTTTGCTCCTTGAGGCGAATGCCCGGCCGGGGCTGGCTATTCAGATTGCCAACGGTGTGGGCCTGAGAACCCGTCTTCAGCCAATTGAAAATATGGACCTGGAAGATCTCGAGCGAAATGTCGAGGAGCGCGTGACCTATTCGGTGCAGCAGTTCGCCGCGCAGCGCGCTGAGTAAATCCCTCCGTGATTTGGTTGGCGCGCTTGTGCCGGGCCAGCTGAAGGCCTAAGGCATTGGTTGCTGTTAATCGGTCATTGTAAGGCATAAAAAAAGGGCGATCCGTGGATCGCCCTTTTTTATGCAGTGGCCGTTAAGCGGCTGCGGGATTGATGTGGAACTGTTCCATCATAATCTTCAGGCGCTTGCGCTGCATTTTCAGGCCATATTCCAGCTCTTTCACCCGTGTACGAATTGCCGCACTTTCCCAGCGCGCCATCAGGCGCTCACGGGCATTTTCGTAGCGCTGTGACTGGAGCTCTTTCCACTCTCCCAGTGCAGCGGAGAATTCCTGAGCCTCTTTTTCCAGCAATTCGCGCCAGCTTTCCTTATGCGAGGATTCCTGCAGGCGCTGCTCGGCGCGCTTGAACTGCATGTCCAGCATGGCACGTTGAATGCGAATGTCCGGTACCGTCTTCAGGTTGCGAGCAAGACCAAACCAGCTGGCGGTCTTGATCAGCCACTTGGTCGGATCCCACTGGTACCAGCGGATACCATTGCGGTAGTCGGTCTGAAAAATATGGTGATAGTTGTGGTAGCCCTCACCAAAGGTGAAAAATGCCAGCAGGTCATTGTCGCGGGCAGTATTTTCGTCGGTATAAGGACGGCGTCCCCAGATGTGCGCGAGCGAGTTGATAAAGAACGTGGTGTGATGATTCACCACGATACGCAGCACGCCAGCCAGCAGCATCATGCCGATGATATCGCCGGTAGCCCAGCCGAGTAGCAGAGGCAGGCCAATATTCATGGCCAGAGTGATGGCGATGTAGTTGTTGTGCTGCCACATGACGATCTTGTCGCGCTGCAGGTCTTTGGCATTGTCAAAATCGACTTTGCCGCTGGGGTAGTCGCGCAGCATCCAGCCAATGTGCGAGAACCAGAAACCGCGCTTGGCGGAGTAGGGGTCGCGCTCGTTGTCATCCACGTGACGGTGATGGCGGCGATGGCCCGATCCCCAGATGAGGATACTGTTTTGCAGAGAGGCCGCACCAAACAGGGCAAACAGCAGGCGCAGAGACCAGTGTGCTTCATAGGTGCGGTGAGACCACAGGCGGTGGTAGCCGGCAGTGATCGACAATCCACACAGTGCACCAATAACGGCAAATGCCAGCCATTGGTACCATTCATAGCCCACCAGCACGCCGTACAGCGGTACCAGAATCAGTGCCGCCAGAGCGGTACTGGAAAAAAGTATTGTGGTAACCCAGAGGCGGGGAGCGTGGGGAACAGCATTCATATGTACAACCTTTGTGAGAGTGCTACAGCCTAGGGCGCGGACAGGGGGGAAGCCCCTGGATGAGGAAGTCTCTCTGACTCCGGCAACCTGTCAGCAGGATAAAGGCACTGTTGCGGGCGGATCCAGTTGAGCACTTCGCCCACTGCACTTGGCATTTTTGGGTAGTGCGGTCGCCCAAGTAGGGATGCTACCGGAATGGGGCCTATAAGGCACCCCCGGACCCCATTCTTGTGAACTTTTTTGCGTGACTGGTCATTCTCGCTTTATTTTGGTGCGCTGGTGATCTCTGAGGTGCCAGTTTGGCGCCAAAATATTCTTTTTGGCGGTGTTTCTCTCTCATAGTTCCATCAAACGTTGGAATTTCTCAGGGAGTTTGCGGTGTCTGGTTACTCATTCTGGGCGTTCATCACGCGGTTTTGACGAGGAAATTCCAAAAAAAATCCCTGGTTTAAAAAGTTGGCACACCGATTGCTTTATACAGGGTGTGTTGCCGCAAGGCACACTGAACGGGACCCCATCACGGGTTATGGCAACTGGTTATTAATGCGTGACGTCCCGTTTTCTCTCATCATCGCTGATTTGAGCCCCGCTTTGCGGGGCTTTTTTTTGTCCTGCCGATGCTGCCGGTCGCGTCCGGTCCTCTTTTATTAATGGCGGATAAGTGATTCACTAGGCTTGATTGTCTACCTCTGCCCACCGGCGCTAATCCATGTCGTCAAGCGAATCTCAAGGGGCTCCACTGCAGCTGCGGCTGTCCGCGGACCCCAACCAAAGCAGCCAGCGCGAATTGGCGCAGCAAGTGTCGTTGCTGCGCCAGATTCTGCGTGATGCGCGCTGTGGCATTTGGGAGTGGCACCCGCACTCGGGCCAGCGGGATTTCTCCGGCGATATCTGGGGTTTGTTTGGGGAGACTTCTGATGCCGCGTTTATGGCACTTTGGGGGGACGTGGGCCTGACACAGGTCCATGTCGGAGACCGAGACAAGGTGCGTGATGCGCGTCAGCAACTGATGCAGGCCCCCGCGTCCATTGACCTGACTTTCCGCGCGGTGACCCCGTCTGGCCGGCAAACCTGGTTGCGCTGGTGGGGTCGCTCGCTGCTGTGGCCCGAAGCGGGCGGCAACCATGCTGATAATGACGTCAGTGAAAATGGAGATGCCGGTGACAATGACCTGGTGCTGATGGGCGGTTGTGTGGATTACACCAACTCCCTGAGTATGCGGGATCAATCGGGATTGCAAGGCGAGCGTGCCCTCTGGGCGGTGGCGAGTGTTGGCGACGGTTTGTGGGAATGGGATCTTCGGGCCGATGAAGTCGTCCTCGATCATGCGTGCTGGGCAATTCTGGGTTACGACATGAGTCAGGTGGGGGCGGACGTCCGCAGTGCCATTAAACTGTGGAAGTCCCGTGTGTTCCCGGAGGATTTTCCCAGCACGGACCAGGCGTTTCGCGACCATGTCGCCCAGGGCTTACCACTCGACGTCGAGACGCGGATGTGGCACCGCGACGGTGGTGTGCTGTGGTTGCGGGTAAGAGGTCAGTTACAACGGGATAACGAGGGGAATGCACTGCGCGTCCTCGGCGTGGTGCAGGATGTTACCGGTTATCGCGAGCGCCAGCGGCGCATGGAAAAAGAATTGCAGGAGCAAAGCCGGGAGAGCACTGCGCGCTCGGAACTGCTGCTCAGCATGAGCCATGAATTACGCACCCCACTGAATGCCATTCTGGGGTACAGTCAGATGATTGAGCTCGATATGAGTGTGAACTCGGAGCAGCGTCAGCGCCTCGGCGAGATTCGTCGTGCGGGACAACATCTATTGCATCTCATTGGCGATGTGCTCGAGCTTGCCAGAATCGATAGCAAGCGCCTGGAGCCGTCCATGGAGCCGGTACAGCCGGCCGCGCTGGTCGCAGACTGCAAGCGTCTGCTGGAGCCGCTGGCAGAGACCCGGCGGGTGAACCTGATATTCGAACCCCTCGGCTGGGAATCGGCGTATATCTTTGCCGATGCCGTGCGCTTCAAGCAGGTGGTGCTGAATCTCGCGGGCAACGCAGTCAAATACAACCGGGATAATGGCCGGGTGGTGATCAACTTCTCCCCACAGCCTGGGGGATGGTTGCGGTTGAGTATTCTGGATACTGGCAAGGGAATCCCCGAGCAGCGCCGCGCAGAGGTCTTTGAACCGTTCAACCGGCTGGGTGCTGAAAGTGGCGGTATTGAGGGCTCCGGTGTCGGTTTGGCGATCGCCAAGCGCTTGACGGAAGCGATGGGCGGGAAAATCGACTTCGAAAGTCATGAGGATCAGGGGTCGGTTTTCTGGATCGAATTCCCGCTCATCGATGCACCGGTTGAGGTCATGCAGATGTCGGCTAAGAGCCAGCAGTCTGTGCAGTTGCCCCCCAGCCGAATTTTACTGGTCGACAGCCGGCCTTCTTCGGCTGCGCGGATTCAGTCTTTGCTGCGCGGGCAGGAAGAAGCGCAGTTGCTGAGCGCAACAGATGCGGTTGAGGCGATTTTTATCGCGCGTACACACCCTGTTGATGTGGTGCTCTTTGAGCATTGTCTGCCGGGGATGAGTGCGGATGATATGCAGCGCGTACTGCAGGAGGATCCCTCTATTGGGGAAGTGGGCCTGGTGTTGCTGGGCGGTCCTGACCAATCGCGTGTGGCGCGGTTACCGGATGATTTTACCCTGGTGCAACTGACCAAAGTGGTGCACCGTCTCAAGCTTGCTGCGATGTCAGATTAGGGGGCGGCGGTATCTTCAGGCTGAAGTGAGCTGATGTCAGCCAAATCGACAGAGGAGTAGCGCGAAAAATACATTGGTCGAATATCGCCAGCCGGTACCAGTGTTATAAAAATGACGCGCGTGAAAATGAATTCAATGGTGGCAACCGAATGAAAAGCTGGATTTCGGCGATCTCTTTGCATTCCCGCTATACAGGGCGAGCAGATCCCCAAATCTGGGTGACCGTCCTCTATTTCGCGGTGATCAACGCTGCGCTGGTGCTTTTCAGCAAGAAAGTTCTCGGCCATGACGATGGTGCTGCCGCGCTCTGGCTGGCAGATTCGGTCGCCATCGCTTTTCTGTATCGCCGGGCACTCTACGAGTGGCCGATTCTGATTGCCGTTTACGGCTTTATCAATGTTTCCTGTGGCCTGTTCCTCGGGTACACGCTGCAAAGCTCTGTGGTGTATATGCTGGCGGGATTGTCACAGGTCCTGATCGCGTCGGTGTTGTTGGTGCGTTACTGCCCTCGCGCAGACTTCTTTGATGGCCTTCAGCAATGGTATCGCTTTGCCCTGGCTTCTGCCGCGATCTCCCCGTTGTCCAGTGCGACCCTGGGATCGCTCTATCTCCACTACGCATTTGATACTGCCTTTTTTGAAGTATTCCTGCTGTGGTATACCGCCGATGCGATGGGTACGTTAATTCTGCTGCCAGTGTTCCTGTTGTGGTTCGAGCGCGGTGGGTTTTCAGGGGCAGAATGGCGTAACCCCCTCCGGTTTTCCCTGATCGCAGCGGCGGCCATTGGCTCGTCGCTGTTGTTGATGGGGCTTGTCACTTACCCCTTCGTCTACGTTGCACTGATCCTGTTATGGACGGCCACCTTGCTCTCGCTGATGCAGACGCTGGTGGTGATTTGTGTCGCGAGCGTATTGTTGGCGGTGCGCTTTGTTGCGCTGGAAGGCCTGGTTGGCCAGATCGCGTCCGGACTGGAGAACAATCTGGCGCGTGTGGATTTTCTGGTGGCGACCTTCGCTTCGGTGATCCCAGCGTATGTACTGGCGGTGTATACCAATATCGAACGCCAACGGAACGCGCGTATTACCGAAGTGGAGGGCAGCTTCCGCTCGGCCATCGAGGATTCCCGTATCGGGATGCTGGTGATTTCCCTGGAGGGCGAAATTCTGCAGGTTAATCGCAGTCTCTGTCATTTTCTCGGGTATCACTCCGAGGAGCTTGAGGGGCGCCGCCTGCAGGATATTTTACGAGGCGAGAATCTCGCCGCCCCGGAAGGGGAGTTGTCGCCGGCTCTCGACCGCTCCTCCCAGTGTATGGAGCAAAGATTTAAGCGCAGCGATGGCAGTCTTGCCTGGGGCTTCCTTTCGTTTTCTGTTGCCAGGGATATTCACGGGAACGCGCTTTACGTGCTGGCCCAGGTTGAAGATATCGAGTGGCGTAAAATCAGCGAAAACAAATTGCTGGAAGCCAAGGAGCATTTGCAGGTTACCCTTGCTGCGATCACCGATGCGGTCATTTCCACTGACACCGAGCTCCGTATTACCTACATGAATCCCATTGCGGAGCAAATGACAGGCTGGACGCTCGAAGAGGCGCGCGGTATGCCGATCGATACGGTGTGCTCCATTACCGATAGTGGCAGCGGCCAGAAACAGGTGGCCCCGGCGGCCGAGTCGCTGGTGCGCGGCGCGACGGTGTCGGGCCCAGACAGCGCGGTGCTGCATGGTTTGCATGGACGTAGCTACGACATCGAGAGCTCTGCCTCTCCGTTGTCCAACCCGCGGGGAGAGCAGCTGGGTAGCGTGCTGGTGTTCCAGGATGTGAGTGAGCAGCGTCGATTAATTGCGCAGCTCAGCTACAAAGCCTCTCACGATGACCTCACCGGCCTGCCCAATCGTGACGCGTTCAAGCGTGAACTCCTCAATGCGATTGAGGAGGCGGATGCAGAGGGCGTACGGCATTGCCTGGTGTATCTGGATCTGGACCGCTTCAAGGTCATCAATGACAGTGCCGGTCATCTCGCCGGCGATGCCCTGTTGCGCGAGGTCAGTAATTGCTTGCGCAGTCAGTTGCGCGAGGGGGATCGCGTCGCGCGGCTCGGGGGGGACGAGTTTGGTCTGCTGTTCCGCAACTGCAACAGCGCTGAATCCTTGCGTCGCAGTGAGGGCCTGATCGCCCAGATCGGTTCCCTGCGTTTTCCCTGGAACAACCGGATTTACGATGTCGGTGCAAGCGCGGGCGTAACAGAAATCAACCATGGCAACAGTCGTTTGGGGGATTTGTTGAGCCAGGCGGATGTTGCCTGCTACTCGGCAAAGCGCACGGCGCGCGGCAGTGCCATGGTGTACGAGGCGGAATCCAGTACCGCCGCGGACCAGCACCGCGAGCTGATTATGGCTTCGGCTATCCAGGAGGCGATTGACGAGCAGCGTTTCTCGCTCTGTTTGCAGCCCATTGCAGTTAGTGAATCCCCAGAGCAGATCAGCCATTACGAATTGCTGTTGCGCATGCGGGATGAAGCGGGCCAGCTGATTATGCCGATGGACTTTGTGCCGGCGGCAGAACGCTACGGTTTGATGCTCAAAATCGACCGTTGGGTAATTGGGGAAGTACTGCTGCGGCAGGCGGCGAAGATTACCGAGGTGGGCATCAGTCTGTTCATTAATATTTCGGCAGACGCACTGGGTGATCGGGAATTTCAGCAGCAGTTGCTAGAGGCGTTGGACCGTACCCCGATTCCGCTGGATCGTATTGGTTTCGAAATTACCGAAACCGCGATGATCAACCAGATGGATCGTGCCAGTCATTTTGTGACGAGCCTGCGTCGCATGGGGTGTCGGATTGCTTTGGACGACTTTGGCAATGGCCTCAGCTCGTTTAACTACCTGAAGGCATTCGCTATCGACTTTATCAAGATCGATGGGAGCTTTGTCCGTCAGGTGGAAACCAATTTCGTGGACCTGATTATCGTGGAGTCCATCCATCAGGTTGCCCACCGTCTCGGTGCGCGCACTATCGCGGAATATGTCGAAGATGAGGCGACGTTGGAGCGGGTGCGCTCAGTGGGGGTAGATCTTGTACAGGGCTACTTCATTGGCCGCCCACTGCCACTGCAGCACTTGCTTGACCCTGAAATTATCGAGGCAGACAACCCCGATTGAGCGCGAGAAAAAATTGGGGGTGCCCCGCCAACCGCGATCGGGTTGGCAGGGTGCGGGTGTACTTAACGGACTTTGCCCAGGTGGCGCCCAACAATCTGCAGCAGGGGCTTGAAGACTTTGGGGCTTGCGCAAACCAGGTGGCCCGAGTCGAGGTAATCCTCGCCGCCGCGGAAGTCGCTGATCAGGCCGCCGGCTTCTTTAACCAGTAGAGAACCTGCGGCGATATCCCAGCTGTTCAGGTGCATTTCCCAGAACCCGTCAAAACGGCCCGCCGCAACGTACGCGAGGTCCAGGGCCGCGGCCCCGGGACGACGGATACCCGCGGTTTGTCCCGCAATTTCTTTCAGGGCGGCGAGATAGGGGTCGATATTGTCCAGGGCCAGGCCGTTAAAGGGAATTCCGGTGCCAATCAGGGCGCCTGACAGGTTTTTGCGCGGAGACACGCGAATTCGGCGGCCGTTCAGTGCGGCGCCGCGACCGCGACTTGCGGTAAATTCTTCACGTTTGATCGGATCGAGAACAACCGCGTGCTCGATACGGCCGCGATAGCGGCAGGCGATCGAAACGGCGAACTGTGGGATCCCGTGGATAAAGTTGGTGGTGCCATCCAGCGGATCAATGATCCACTCGTAGTCAGGCTCTGCGCCTTCAATGCGGCCACCTTCCTCGCCCAGGATGCTGTGTTTGGGGTAGGCCTTGCGCAGGTGATAGATGATCTCCTGTTCACTGGCGCGATCCACTTCCGTTACAAAGTCATTGCGGCCTTTTTCTTCGTATTGGGTAATATCATTCCGCTCCCAGGCCCGTTCGATCAATTCTCCAGCCTTGCGCGCAGCGCGCAGGGCGATATTCAGCATGGGTTCCATAACTCTTCGCACCAGTAAATAAAAGATTTAAACAGCAGACTCGGGCCGGCCGAGCGGGCGCGATTGTAACAGGCCTTGGCATCGCAGGCCTATAGTCGATAGCCCTGTGAGTGTCTGGCTGGTCGCAGCACGGGATTGGCACGACGCCCTTGTGGGGATTCCCGTGCATTTTTGCTACACTCGCGCGCCCGCAACTGCTCAACGCTTGCTTATTAGTATGGCCAAGTCTCCTTTTGATACCTTCGATATTGCTGCGTCGCTCGACAATGTGCGTATTGTCCTCGTCAACAGTGCCCACCCGGGCAACATTGGTGGGGCCGCCCGCGCGCTGAAGAATATGGGGCTGAGTCAGCTATATCTGGTGGCGCCGCGTGAGTTCCCGGCGGCCAATGCGGTGTGGCGGGCTGCCGGGGCCGCAGAACTGCTGGATTCGGCGGTTGTGGTGGATACCCTCGAGGAAGCGGTTGCCGATTGTGGTCTGGTTGTCGCGACCAGTGCACGCGAGCGGCGTATTCCCTGGCCGTTGCTGACGCCGCGTGAATGCGGCGAGCGGGCTGTGGCGGAGGCGTCGACTCATCCTGTGGCGCTGGTTTTCGGGCGCGAAGACCGGGGGCTTACCAACGAGGAGCTACAGGCGTGTAACTTCCACGTGCATATTCCTTCCAATCCGGAGTACAGCTCACTGAACCTGGCTACCGCGGTGCAGGTGCTGGCTTACGAGGTGCGGGTTGCTGCGCTCGAGGCGGAAAAGGGTGGCGCCCTCAATTACGCTGATTGGGACCGGCCACCGGCCAAGGCCAGCGATATGGAGCTGTATTTCGATCACCTGCAGCTGGCGCTGGCGGAGCTCGGCTTTATCGATCCAGACAATCCACGTCAGACAATGACCCGTTTGCGCAGACTGTTCAGTCGAGTCCGTCCGGACGATATGGAGCTCGGTATCCTGCGCGGTATGCTCACGGCCATTCAGAACCATATTCATCGCTCCGGAGGGCAGGGGCGCCCCGCATCCGATCAGGCCAGCCCCGAGTCTGAGTGATCCCACTGCGTAACCAGAAGTGATTGACTGGTCGTGCTGGTTTGGTCCTTGTTGGCGCTTAACAATACCCGACTAAATCACTTGGTTGTATACTTGACTGTGGAGGTGGGTTATTCCATACTCGCGCCCGCAAATGGGCGATGGACCAGTTGGGAGCAGACATGCGATTGACAACCAAGGGCCGTTACGCGGTCACGGCGATGCTGGATCTGGCGTTACACGCTGATCGCGGGCCGATTAGTCTGGCGGATATCTCCAAGCGCCAGGGTATCTCGCTGTCTTATCTCGAGCAGCTGTTCTCCCGCCTGCGGCAATCCGGTCTGGTCTCCAGTGTCCGTGGGCCCGGAGGCGGCTACCGTTTGGCGCGAGGCGGGGACGACATCTTCGTTGCCCAGATCGTGGACGCGGTCAATGAATCGGTGGATGCCACCAGCTGCGGCGGTACCAATAACTGCGCAGGCGGTGAGCAGTGCCTGACCCATCACCTGTGGTGCGACCTGAGCGCCCAGATTCACAGTTTTCTGAATGGCATCAGCCTGGCCAATCTGGTGGCGCGGGCAGATGTGCAGGAAGTCGCGCGACGTCAGGATATGCGCGAGTTTGCGACAGACGAGGGAGCGAACAATGCTCCCGAGGAAAAAATTGCGTTGCTGGGTGGCCTCTGAGAGAGGCTTTCTCTGGCGAGAAGGACCACAGCACGTCTTTTGATAGACAGAGTTTAGTGCGCGGAGATTGTTGACTATGAAACTTCCTATTTACCTGGATTACTCTGCTACCTGCCCGGTAGACCCGCGCGTGGCCCAAAAGATGGCAGAGCAGCTGACGATGGAGGGTAACTTCGGTAACCCGGCGTCCCGTTCCCACCTGTTCGGCTGGAAGGCGGAAGAGGCGGTCGAAGATGCACGTCGTCACGTCGCTGACCTAATCAATGCGGATCCGCGCGAGATTGTCTGGACCAGTGGTGCAACTGAGTCCGACAACCTGGCAATCAAAGGTGCTGCGCACTTTTACCAGGGTAAGGGCAAGCACATCGTTACCTCCAAGATTGAGCACAAGGCGGTCCTGGATACCTGTCGCCAGCTTGAGCGTGAGGGCTTTGAAGTCACTTACCTCAATCCGCGCGAAGACGGTCTGGTGTATCCCGAGCAGGTGGAAGAAGTCCTGCGCGATGACACCATTCTGGTGAGCCTGATGCACGTCAACAACGAAATCGGCGTAGTGAACGATATTGACGCAATTGGCGAGCTGTGCCGCGCACGGAAAATTATTTTCCATGTGGATGCTGCGCAAAGCCTTGGCAAGATGCCGATCGACCTCGGTGCAACGAAGGTCGACCTGATGTCCTTCTCTGCCCACAAAATTTATGGCCCGAAGGGCATTGGTGCCCTGTATGTGCGCCGCAAGCCGCGTGTGCGCCTTGAAGCGCAGATGCACGGCGGCGGTCACGAGCGCGGCATGCGTTCCGGTACGCTGGCAACCCACCAGATCGTGGGTTTTGGTGAAGCCTGTCGTATCGCCAAAGAGGAAATGCCCGAAGAGGCGAAGCGTCTGGAAGGTCTGCGTGATCGATTCTGGAAGCAGATCGATGACATGGAAGAGGTGCATATCAACGGCACCCTGGATGCTCATGTACCGGGCATCCTCAACGTCAGCTTTGCGTTTGTTGAGGGCGAGAGCCTGATCATGTCGCTCAAGGATCTCGCGATCTCTTCCGGCTCCGCCTGTACCTCAGCAAGCCTGGAACCGAGCTATGTCCTGCGAGCGCTCGGCGTCAATGACGAGCTTGCACACAGCTCGCTGCGCTTCAGCTTCGGCCGTTTTACCTCGGAGCAGGATGTGGATACCGCTGCAGCAGAAGTGCGCAAGGCGGTAGAAAAATTGCGCGAACTGTCCCCCCTGTGGGACATGTACAAGGACGGCATCGATCTCAACACGATCGAATGGGCCGCCCACTAAGTAGCACGTGAATACTCAGGAGAAACGTCATGGCCTATAGCGATAAAGTAATTGACCACTATGAACATCCGCGTAACGTCGGTCGCCTGGATGACAAGTCAGACAAAGTCGGTACTGGTATGGTCGGTGCACCTGCCTGTGGTGACGTCATGCGATTGCAGATCCAGGTGGACGACAATGGCGTGATCGAGGATGCCAAGTTCAAAACCTACGGTTGTGGTTCTGCCATTGCCTCCAGCTCCCTTCTGACGGAGTGGGTCAAAGGCAAGACCATCGATGAAGCCGAGCAGATCAAGAACACTGCGATTGCGGAAGAGCTGGCTCTGCCGCCGGTAAAAATTCACTGCTCTGTGCTCGCCGAAGATGCGATCAAAGCGGCAGTGCGTGATATCCGTGAAAAGCGCGGTGAGACTGTCAGCAGCGAAGAAGCTGCGAGCTGAGTAAAGGCGTAATATGGCAATCACCATGACCGAGGCGGCGCAGGCTCACGTCCAGCGCCAGCTCGAAAAGCGTGGCAAAGGCATCGGGATCCGTGTTGGTGTACGCACTGCCGGATGCTCGGGGATGGCATATGTCCTCGAATTCGTCGATGAGGCCGAGGCCGAAGATCACGTGTTTGAGCAAGGTGGCGTCAAGTTACTGGTGGATCCCAAGAGTCTCGCCTTTCTCGACGGTACTGAGCTGGACTTTGTCAAAGAAGGCCTCAATGAAGGCTTCGCCTTCTCTAATCCCAACGTCAAGAACGAGTGTGGGTGCGGGGAAAGTTTTCACGTGTAATCCCGGCTTTGCCTGGGTGAAGGGCCGGATGCCGCGCAGCATGCCGGCCTTTTTTGTAGGTCCCCGGTAAAGTGCGAAGGTCTTTTTACCGGGTGCGAGTGGAGATCAGGAAGGAATGAGCGAGCAGCAGAATTATTTCGAAATTTTCGCCCTGCCGCCGGCCTTTGATGTCGATCGAGCGGCGCTGTCACAGCGCTATCGCGAATTGCAGAAGGAGTTTCATCCTGATCGCTATGCGTCGCGCTCGGATCGTGAGCAGCGGCTTGCGATGGAATATGCCGCGCGGATTAATCAGGCGCACGCAACGCTGCGTGATCCGGTGGCGAGAGCGGCCTATCTATTGGAGTTGGCGGGCGTGGAAATTGCGCCCGAGCAGACGACGTCGGACACCTCCTTTTTGATGCAGCAAATGATGCTGCGCGAACGCCTCGAAGAGGTGCGCGGCGAGGCTGATCCGGCTGCGGCACTGGAATCGCTGGAATTTGAGGCCTCTGAGCTGTTTCGTGCGCAACAACAGACATTTGCCGAGTGTTATACCGCGGGTAAGGTGGCTGACGCCGAGGCGTCGATGCGCAAGCTGCAATTTCTCGCCAAACTGCTGCGGCAAATTGAAGAACTGGAAGAAGAGTTACTGGACTGAGCATGGCATTACTGCAGATCTCTGAGCCGGGCCAGACGCCCGAGCCGCACCAGCGCAAGCGCGCAGTAGGAATAGACCTAGGGACGACGAACTCCCTGGTCGCAGCCATGCGCAGCGGCAGCGCGGAGGCGATTGCCGCGGAGGATGGCAGCATCATCCTGCCGTCGGTCGTGCACTATGGCGACAAGGACGTTTTGGTTGGCGCGGCTGCGCGTGCGCATGCGGCGGTGGATCCGTACAACACGTTGTTGTCGATCAAACGATTGATGGGCCGCGGTGTGGGTGATGTGCAGGGGCTCGGTGAGCAGTTGCCTTACCGTTTCGCTGAGACGAACGGCGGTATGCCCGCAATTGAGACCCGCAGTGGCGCGGTGAATCCGGTGCAGGTGTCTGCTGAGATCCTGCGGGTGCTTGCCCGTCGCGGTGCAGAGGCCCTGGGTGGAGATCTCGATGGCGCAGTGATCACTGTGCCTGCGTATTTCGATGATGCCCAGCGGCAGGCCACCAAGGACGCTGCACAGTTGGCCGGGCTGCATGTGCTGCGCCTGTTGAATGAGCCCACGGCAGCCGCCGTGGCCTATGGCCTCGATCAGGGCGAAGAGGGTGTCATTGCGGTCTACGACCTCGGTGGCGGCACCTTTGATATTTCGATCTTGCGCCTGTCACGTGGTGTGTTTGAAGTGCTTTCTACCGGTGGCGATACCGCGCTGGGCGGGGATGACTTTGACCGCGCGATTGCAGAGTGGATTGCCGCAGAAGCGGGTATCGGTAGCGACCTGGATCCGGGCACCCAGCGGACTTTGTTGGATCAGGCATGTGCGGCCAAAGAAGCGCTGGCGCAGGAAGCAGAAGTGGCACTGGCGTTCGGCGAGTGGCGCGGCAGTTTGGATCGCGCCGGTCTGGCGGCACTGCTGGACCCGCTGATTGAGCGCACGCTGAGGGCGTGTAAACGTGCTCTGCGGGATGCCGGTCTGGACAAGGGCGAGGTTGACGAAGTGGTGTTGGTGGGTGGCTCCACTCGGGCACTACGGGTGCGTGAGCGGGTTGCCGACTTCTTCGGACGCGCGCCCCATGCGGATATCGATCCAGATCAGGTGGTGGCGATCGGCGCCGCGATCCAGGCAGACGTACTGGTAGGAAACAAGTCCGGCGACGACCTGCTGTTGCTGGATGTCATTCCCCTGTCCCTGGGGATTGAAACCATGGGTGGTTTGGCGGAAAAGCTGATTCCCCGGAATACCACGATTCCTGTGGCCAAAGCCCAGGAGTTCACCACATTCAAGGACGGCCAGACGGCCATGGCAGTACATGTGGTTCAGGGCGAGCGCGAACTGGTGCAGGATTGCCGCTCGCTGGCGCGTTTTGAGTTGCGCGGGATCCCGCCGATGGTAGCCGGTGCCGCGCACATCCGGGTGACTTTCCAGGTAGACGCGGACGGTCTCCTGTCGGTCACTGCGATGGAAAAGAGCAGTGGCGTCAGTGCGGATATTACTGTTAAGCCATCCTACGGCCTGGACGATTCTGAAGTGACGCGGATGTTGCGGGACTCGTACGATCACGCCGAAGAAGACATTGCCGCGCGCTCCTTGCGTGAAGCGCGTGTGGAAGCTGAGCGCACCCTGGAAGCACTGTTGGTTGCCTTGCAGGAAAACGGTGCAGAACTGCTGCATGCCGAAGAGCTCGATGCGCTCGAGTCTGGTATGCAGGCGTTGCGCGAAGCGCATAACGGCAGTGATGCCGACGAGATTCGTCGTCGGATCGAGTCCCTCAACGAGGCTTCCGAGTCCTTTGCTGCGCGACGCATGGATGTTTCCATCAAGCGCGCGATGCAGGGGCACAACCTGGATGAATTTGATCAATAAGCTGTTTGCTGGCGTATAGGCCCCGCCGGCGTGAGCAGACAAGAGAGCGAGAGTTATGCCGAAAATCGTATTCCTGCCCCATGAGGAAATTTGCCCGGAGGGGAAAGTCGTTGAAGTCGAGAGTGGTGTCAGTATTTGTGATGCTGCTCTGGCGCATGGTGTAGAGATTGAGCACGCCTGTGAAAAATCCTGTGCCTGCACCACCTGTCACGTGATTGTGCGCGAGGGTTTCGATTCACTGGGCGAGGCCGACGAGCTGGAAGAAGACCTGCTGGATAAGGCCTGGGGCCTGGAGCCCGAGTCGCGCTTGTCCTGTCAGGCGCTGGTAGAGGATGAAGATCTGGTGGTCGAAATTCCCAAATACACGATCAATCAGGTTTCTGAGCGTCACTGATCCCCGGGTCAGCGACGAGGAATGAAAGGGAGTGCACCATGAAGTGGACCGATATCAACGATATTGCCATTGAACTCTATGAAGCCCATCCGGATGTCGATCCACTACAGGTCAACTTTGTCGACCTGCGCTACTGGGTGATGTCCCTGCCCGGATTCGACGACGATCCCAGTCGCTGCGGGGAGAAGATCCTGGAGGCTATCCAGGCGGCCTGGATCGAAGAGGCAGAGTAGGGTGCCTGACCGGGTGGTCGGCCTTCGCTGTCCTGCCCGCCGGTACCCCCTGGCGTGATCGTGGAGAAATAGTACAAACTTCGTGCAGTACCGCGTATAATCCGCCCGCCGCGAATGGCGGCCGGCCCGGAACCAGTCCCGTAATTGACGGTTTAGTCAGCGGAATACCGGGCCTCGACATCAAAGGAATTCAAGGAAGAGCAACTACGGTTGCTCTTCCTGTATGTAAAACCATTTATATCTGGAGAACACAATGGCCCTGGAGCGCACTCTTTCTATCATCAAGCCGGACGCGGTCGCCAAGAACGTTATCGGCGAAATCGAGAGCCGTTTCGAGAAGGCTGGTCTGCGTATTGTTGCCATGAAGATGGCCCACCTGAGCCGTGAAAAGGCGGAAGGTTTCTACGCTGAGCACAAAGAGCGTCCTTTCTTCAAGGATCTGGTCGACTTCATGACTTCCGGTCCGGTCGTTGTGCAGGTTCTGGAAGGCGAGAATGCTATCCTGGCGAACCGTGACCTGATGGGTGCCACTAACCCGCAGGAAGCCGCTGCCGGTACCATCCGCGCCGACTTTGCCCAGAGCATCGACGCGAACGCCGTTCACGGTTCCGACTCCCCGGAATCTGCAGCGCGTGAAGTCAGCTACTTCTTCGCTGACGACGAAATCTGCCCGCGCGGCTGATCCTGTCACTGGAGGTCTTCCTCCGGTACGCTTTCCCGGTCCGCCCGCTGCGCGGGCCGTGGAAACTCCCCACTGGCGCGAGCCGGTGGCGGCATCTGACTATCAATCGTGCCTTATCGGCGCAAGGTGTATCCATGACCGCAACCACCAACGAAAAAGTTAACCTGCTGGGTTTGTCGCTCGACAAGCTGGGTGCGTTCTTTGAGTCGCTGGGCGAGAAGCGCTTTCGTGCCGTGCAGGTGCTGAAGTGGATCCACCAGAATGGCGTCGACGACTTTGAGCAGATGACCAATGTCAGCAAGGCACTGCGGGCGAAGCTGGCAGAAATTGCTGAAATCCGTGCGCCGGAAGTCATCAAGCAGTGGGATTCGGCCGACGGGACCCGTAAGTGGCTGATCAAGATTGAGGGCGGCAACGCGGTGGAAACCGTGTATATCCCCGATGGTGACCGCGGAACCCTGTGCGTTTCCTCGCAGGTGGGTTGCTCCCTGGATTGCAGTTTCTGTGCGACCGGCAAGCAGGGTTTCAATCGGGATCTCACCGCGGCAGAGATTATTGGCCAGGTCTGGATTGCCTGCCGGTCTTTTGGCCAGATGGGGCCGAATACACCGCGCAAGGTGACCAATGTGGTGATGATGGGTATGGGCGAGCCCCTGCTCAACTTTGATAACGTTGTCGATGCCATGAACCTGATGATGGAAGACAATGCCTACTGCATTTCCAAGCGCCGGGTGACCCTGAGTACTTCCGGGGTTGTGCCTGCATTGGATCGGTTGGCAGAGGTCACGGATGTCAGCTTGGCAATCTCCTTGCATGCTCCCAATGACGAGTTGCGCAACGAGCTGGTGCCGATCAACAAGAAGTACCCGATTGCCATGTTGCTCGACAGTGCCCAGCGGTATATCGCCCAGATGCCGGACAGCCATCGGAAGATGACCATCGAGTACACCCTGATTCGGGAGGTGAACGATCGTCCGGAGCACGCGGAGCAGCTGGCCGAATTGCTGCGAGATGTGCCCGTCAAGATAAATCTGATACCCTTTAACCCGTTTGAGCTGTCGGACTACCAGCGGGTCAGCAACAACGCTTTGCGACGCTTTCAACAGATTCTGCTGGACAAGGGGTATACAGTAACGGTCCGAACGACCCGTGGCGATGATATCGACGCGGCTTGTGGTCAATTGGCAGGGAGCGTCAATGACCGCACCCGGCGCTCACAGCGCTATCGGGATACAGAGCGCCCGGTACGCATCGTTGGTTGATCGGTGACCACAAGACCGGTCATCCGTTGGCGACACGAGCGCAATAAGTAATCAAACATAGCTGGCGAGGGACCCGCGGCAACAACCAAATAAAAATTAAAGGTGATGTTGTGTTGGCACGACCCTTTTCCTTGCCCCTCGCCGCAATCCTGCTGAGTGTGTGGCTGACAGGCTGTGTGACCACCGGCCTCCCGCCCAAGCAGGAGGTCAATCTGGATAAAGCGGTCGAGACCCATGTCCAGCTCGGTCTGCGCTATCTCCAGAGTGGCGATAATCGCGATGCAGCCCGATACCACTTCCACAAGGCCCTCGAACTGGGCAAGCGCAACCCACAGGCACACCATGGCCTGGCGATCCTGTACCAGGCGGACAGTGAGCACGAAGTTGCTGAAAAGCATTTCCGCAAGGCCCTGCGCTTCGATCCCGAATTTTCCATGGCACGGACCAATTACGGTGCTTTCCTGTACAAGCGCGAGCGTTATGAAGACGCGGTAGAGCAGTTTGAAAAAGCTGCCGCAGACCTTGCCTACAATCGTCGTTCCTACGCCCTGACCAACCTCGGCCGGAGCGCCCTGAAACTGGGCGATACCGAAAAGGCTGAGCAAGCGTTTACCCGTGCGCTCGCGCTGGACAAGCGTTTGCCGATCGCGCTCCTGGAGCTCGCGGAGCTCAAGTATCAGGCAGGTGCCTATAGCCAGGCGAAGCGCTACCTCGATTTGTACGCGCAGGGTAATCGGCAGGTGCCCAAGTCCCTGTGGCTCGGCGTACGTATCGAGAAAGTATTTGGCAACCGTGACAAAGAGCGGAGTTACGGTCTCGCCCTGAAGAATCTCTATCCCTACTCGGCGGAAACGCTGGAATACCAGAAGATGATGGCCAATGACGGATAACGTGAGCGATCAGGTAGTACAGGAAAACCCGGCGGAGGTAGCGGCCGATTCAACAATGACCCCTGGCGAGCAGTTGCGCACCGCGCGTGAGCGCGCCGGGATAAGCTGCGCGGAAATGTCTGAGCGGCTGTGCCTGACGGGCACCAAACTGGAACTGCTGGAGGCAGATAGCTTTGACCGGCTGCCCGGTCCCTTGTACGTGCGCGGCTACATCCGCAACGTGTGCAAGGAGCTGGATATGGACCCTGCCCCTGTCCTGGAAGCTTATGCCGGTTACTGCGGCGCGGAAGGCGAGAGTGCAGCGATTGTTGCACATATCCAGAGCAGTGCGACACCGGGTGCACGCAAACGTGCCGGTTTCCCTGGTATGGCCCTGTTACCGCTGGTCCTGGTCGGCGCCGTATTCTGGTGGTTCAACGGTCGCGAAGCGGCACCGCCCGCTGCCGTATCCACCCCGGCTGTTGCGCCTGAGGCTATCGCGACCGTTGCAGAGGCCCCAGTCGAACAGTCCCAAGCTTCTGTGGACGGTGCGGCAGAGCTGCTGCCCGTGAACGAGGAAGACGTTGCTGCTTCGCCGGAAGCTGCAGCCTCGCCGGCAACTATCGAGTCCCCAGCGTCAGCAAGCCTGTTTGAGGTAGCCGCGGCAGCCTCTGCGGATGCGACGGAAACGGTCGCAGACGAGCCTGTTGCCGAGGCGCCCACTGCGGCAGCGGCGCCAGTGGCTCAATCGGAGCGTGCGACCAGTGGACCGCTGGAGCTGAGCTTCACCGAGGAGGCCTGGGTCGAGGTGACCGATGCCAGTGGGCAGGTGCTGCTGGCAAATCTGCAAGGCGCCGGGACCCGTATTGCCCTGGAGGGTGTCGCGCCTTTCAGTGTGATGATGGGCAATGCCGCGGCAACCGAGGTTCGCTACCTGGGAGAGCTGGTGGACAGTGATCCACTCGGTTCCCGCCGCACCCGTCGCCTGACGATTGGCGAGTAAGCGGCTCTGTGATCCCGCGCTGCGGCGCGGGATCACCATGTAACCCGCCACCGCCAGATTCCTCTCCCGGCCAGAGACCATCGAATTTCACGCTGTCAGGCCCTATAATCTCCCCTCAATTTTTCAGACGGCAGTACTGTCAGGTCATCCTATGCAATTTGAGTCTCCCATCGTACGCCGGGTGTCGCGCCAGATTATGGTGGGCAATGTGCCTGTGGGTGGCGGTGCGCCCATCTCTGTTCAGAGTATGACGAATACCGATACCTGCGACGTGGCTGCCACGGTAGGGCAGGTGCGTCAGCTCGAGCAGGCCGGAGCGGATATTGTGCGAGTCTCCGTCCCGACAATGGATGCTGCAGAGGCGTTTGGTGAGATTCGCAAGCAGGTCGACGTGCCGCTGGTAGCCGATATCCACTTTGATTACCGGATTGCCCTCCGTGTGGCGGATCTGGGCGTGGATTGCCTGCGCATCAACCCGGGTAACATTGGGCGGGAAAAGCGTATTCGTGCCGTCGTCGACAAGGCGCGTGACCTGAATATACCGATCCGCATCGGGGTTAACGCAGGGTCACTGGAGAAGGACCTGCAGAAAAAGTACGGAGAGCCCACGCCCGATGCGTTGGTGGAATCCGCTCTGCGTCATGTCGAGATTCTGGATGCCCTCGACTTCCAGGACTTCAAAGTGAGCGTCAAGGCTTCCGACATCTTTATGGCCACTGCGGCGTATCGCAAGCTGGCTACCCAGATTGAACAGCCCCTGCATCTCGGTATTACCGAAGCGGGTGGCTTGCGCTCGGGCACGGTGAAATCCGCCATTGGCCTGGGTGCGCTGCTGCTCGACGGTATCGGCGATACCCTGCGGGTTTCTCTCGCCGCTGATCCCGTGGAGGAGGTCAAGGTTGGCTGGGACCTCCTCAAGAGTTTGCGTCTGCGGACCAAGGGGATCAATTTCATCGCCTGTCCCAGTTGCTCGCGCCAGAACTTCGACGTGGTCAAGACCATGAATGAACTGGAAACGCGTCTGGAAGACATCACTACCCCACTGGACGTCGCTGTGATCGGTTGTATTGTCAACGGTCCCGGGGAAGCCAAGGAGGCGGATATCGGCTTGGCGGGCGGCACCCCGAGCCACGCGATTTACGTCGATGGCCAGCCCAATACCAAACTGAAAAACGATAATCTGGTGGACGACCTGGAGCGGATGATCCGCGAGAAAGCGGCAGCGAAGGCGGCCCGGGAAGCGGACATCATTGCCAAGGCCTGATGGAATCACTGCGTCCCCGCCGTGTATCCGGAAAACAGGTCGTTGAAACCCGTAAACAAGATCATTAAGGAACAGCGTTGAAACAGCTTCGCGCCATTCGAGGCATGAACGACTTGCTGCCGGGAGACTCTCCTACCTGGCAGTACGTGGAATCGACTCTCAGTGAACTCTTTGGCCGCTACGGCTATAGCGAGATTCGCACGCCCCTGCTGGAGACAACCCAGCTTTTTGCCCGCGCCGTAGGTGAGGCTACCGATATTGTTGAGAAGGAAATGTACACCTTCGACGACAAGAGTGGCGATAGCGTAACCCTGCGCCCGGAGGGTACTGCCGGCACCGTGCGTGCGGCGATTCAGAACAATTTGCTGATTACGCCCCAGCGCCTGTGGTATTTCGGGCCGATGTTCCGCTATGAGCGCCCCCAGAAAGGCCGCCTGCGTCAGTTCCACCAGTTTGGTGTCGAAGTGTTTGGCATCGAGGGTCCGGATATCGATGCTGAGATCCTGATCATGACGGCCAGGTTGTGGCGTCAGCTGGGTCTAGCCGACCATGTCACCCTGCAGCTGAACTCGCTTGGTAACAGTGAGAGCCGAGCGGCCTATCGGGATGCCCTGGTTGCCTATCTTTCTGAGCGTCGCGATCAGCTGGATGAGGACAGCCAGCGTCGTCTGGAGCGGAACCCGTTGCGTATTCTCGATAGCAAAAATGCGCAAACTCAGGAACTGCTGGCCGAGGCACCTTGTCTACTGGACTTCCTCGACGAGGAATCAGCCGGGCACTTCGAGACATTGAAGACGATCCTCGATGCGGCCGGCGTTGCCTATGAGGTTAACCCGCGCCTGGTCCGCGGCCTGGATTACTACGGCAAGACCGTATTTGAATGGGTGACAGACAGCCTCGGTGCCCAGGGTACCGTCTGCGCGGGCGGCCGTTATGATGGCCTGGTCGAACAGATGGGCGGCAAGCCGACGCCGGCGGTAGGATTTGGCCTCGGTGTGGAGCGACTGGTACTGCTGCTCGAAACATTGGCGCTGTTGCCCGAAAGCCTCGACCAGCAGGTGGATGCCTATCTGGTTGCGGTGGGTAATGTACAATCGGCGGCTCTGGCGACCGCTGAACAGCTGCGAGACAGTCTGCCCTGGCTGCGGCTGCAGACGCATTGCGGCGGCGGCAGCTTCAAGAGCCAGATGAAAAAAGCCGATAAAAGTGGCGCAGATTTCGCCCTTATTATCGGTGAGGACGAAGCGGCGGCAGGACAGGTGACTGTGAAACACCTGCGCGATGAAGCGCCCCAGCAAACCGTGACGGTAGAGCAATTGTCGGCGCTGCTGCAGGGCTGAAAATAATCACTAAACCAAGTTGGGGTGGGGTTTTGCCCGCCCCCGGAATACTCCGGCATTACAGGAAAGGCGAGTTACGCGATGGCTGAACATCTTACCGAAGAAGAACAATTAGAAGCGCTGAAACGCTGGTGGGCGGAAAACGGCAAGGGCATTGTCACTGGCGTTGTCCTGGCATTGGCGGCCTATTTCGGTTTCCAGTTCTGGGAGAGCAACGAGCGCGCCAGTGCAGAGTCTGCTTCGAATCTCTATCAGGGGTTCGTTGAGGCCATCTCTGCCAACGAGGGCAATCCCAACGAAGCACAGCGCACGACTGCCAACAGTCTCGCGGATCAGCTGAAAGAAGAGTTCGGCGATCGTATCTATGCGACCCAGGCTGCACTCGGGCTTGCGGCCATGGCGGCAGAAGGCAACAACCTCGAGGCCGCGGAGCAGCAGCTGCAGTGGGTGCTGGATAATGGCACGGCGCCAGAACTGGTTTTTCTGGCCAAGCGTCGATTGGCTGCCGTGAAGGCGGCGCGCGGTGATGCAGATGCGGGCCTGAAGTTGCTGGAAGGCACCGTGCCTGAAGCATTTGCCGCCCTGTATGCAGAGACTCGCGGCGACATTTTGTTGCAGCAGGGCGACAAGGCAGGTGCCAAGATCGCCTATGATGAAGCACTGGCCAAATTGCTGCCGGAGCAGGCCGGCTCTGCCCAGATCCTTCAGCTAAAAGCAGACAGTGTCGCTGCTGCGGCACCGAAGAAGGACGAGACTGCGGAGCAGTCCGCAGAGCCCGAGCAGGGCACACAGGAGAGTGATGAACAATGATGCCAATCTACCGCGCGCTGAAGCTGCCGCTCGTCCTGGTGTTGGGTGTGCTGCTGGCGGCATGTTCCTCTAACGAGGAAAAGGAAGATACCGACCCGGTTGAGCTGCAGGAAATTCGTGCCACTGCCGGGCTGAAAAAAGTCTGGAGCGGCAAAGTGGGTGGTATCGATCGTACCCGCTATTCCATGCTGCGCCCGGGCCTGGCCGGTGGCAACCTGATTGCAGCCAGCAGTGATGGTGATGTGTCGGCGTTTGATCGCGGTACCGGAAAGCGGCAATGGCGCACGGAACTGGATATTCCCCTGAGCGGTGGCGTTGGTGTTGGTTCCGGCCTGGCGGTTGTGGTTGATTTCCGTGGGCGGGTGATTGCACTGAACTCTGCCGACGGCAGTGAACTCTGGACCCATCAGCTGTCGGGAGAGGTGGTGTCCGCGCCGGCCATTGGATCGGGTTCCGTGGTGGTTCAGACCGTCGACGGAAAGCTGATAGGCCTGGATGCTACTGACGGCACGCGTCGCTGGCAGCACGTCACTCAACTACCGGTGCTGACCCTGCGGGGTACGGCGTCACCAATTATTTCCGGCGGCGTGGTGTTTGCTGGCCTGGATAACGGCAAGCTCATCGCTTTGAGCGCTCGTGACGGCATCCCGCGTTGGGAACAGCGCGTCGCGATTCCCCAGGGTACCGGTGAGCTGGAGCGAGTGGTGGATATCGATGGCGCGCCTGTTGTACGCGGTGAACTGGTCTTTGCCGCCAGCTACCAGGGGCGCGCGGTGGCGCTGTCACGCGAAGATGGTCGCGGTTTGTGGGCGCGGGATGCGTCTACCCACCACGGTGTGGAGGTGGGAGCCGGGCAGGTATTCCTGAGCGATGCCTCCGGAAGCGTCTACGCCTACAATGTGGGCAATGGTCAGGTTGTCTGGAGTAACGGCGACCTGCTGCGTCGTGAGCTGAGCGGTCCGGCCTATTTCGGTGATGTTCTGGTGGTCGGTGATCTGGACGGTTACCTGCATTTGCTGGATCCGGGCACCGGGGTCATGATCGGTCGCGAGAAAATTGATGGTGATGCGATTCGTATCCCCCTGCTGGTGGATGGCGACCTGCTGTTTGCCCTCTCCGATGGCGGTAAACTGGTTGCGTTGCGACTGGAACGCTTCTGAGTTCATCCTCAATCCATAGGCCTGAGCGCAGGCCCTGCCGCCCATAACGGGCGGCAAAACCTTCCGCCCGCGTTTCGCGGGCGTTCGTATTTTTGGCAAAAGTGATTTTGCCCCGAGTAGATTGAAATATGCTTCCTGTGATTGCCCTGGTAGGGCGCCCGAATGTGGGCAAATCCACCCTGTTTAATCGCCTGACCAAGAGTCGTGATGCGCTGGTGGCGAATTACGCCGGCTTGACCCGTGACCGTAAATACGGCGAAGCCGAATTCGCGGGCAAGAAAATGATTTTGGTGGATACCGGCGGTATATCCGGAGGGGAAGAGGGTATTGATGCAGCGATGGCGCAGCAGTCCATGCAGGCGATCGAAGAAGCCGACTTTGTTCTGTTCCTGGTGGATTGTCGCGCGGGCCTGACGCCCGCAGATGAAATGATTGCCGAGCAGCTGCGCACTCGTTCCAAGCCGACGCTCGTGGTCGCGAATAAGGTGGATGGGGTAAACCCCGATATCGCGCTGGCGCCATTTTATGAAATGGGCATCGGAGAGCTCTTCCCGACCACGGCGACCCATGGTCGTGGCGTACGGTCGTTGATGGAGCGGGTTGTCGATGGTCTGCCGGACCAGGTTGTGCCTGAAGCGCTCGATGAAGCCAAGGGGATCAAGATTGCCATTGTCGGGCGGCCCAACGTGGGGAAATCAACGCTGGTGAACCGTCTTCTTGGAGAGGATCGAGTGGTCGTTTACGACCAGCCGGGGACCACGCGAGACAGCGTTTATATTAACTATGAGCGCGATGAAAAACCCTACACCATCATTGATACCGCCGGCATTCGCCGTCGCAAAAATATCAGGGAGTCGGTGGAGAAGTTTTCCATTGTGAAGACGCTGCAGGCGGTAGAGGACGCGAATGTCGTGGTGCTGGTGATCGACGCGCGCGAAGGGTTGGTGGATCAGGACATGCACCTTATGGGCAGTGTCATCCAGGCCGGACGTGCTCTGGTAGTCGCGCTCAACAAGTGGGATGGCCTGGAGTCGGATCACCGCGACTACGTCAAGGCTGAGCTCGAGCGACGCCTGCGTTTTGTCGACTTTGCGGATGTCCACTTTATTTCGGCGCTGCATGGCACTGGCGTGGGTCATCTGTACGAATCCATCGAGTCGGCGTACAAGTCGGCGACGGACAAACTGTCTACCAATCACCTGACGCGCATCCTGCAATGGGCCGTTAGCGAGCACCAACCACCACTGGTACATGGTCACCGGATCAAGCTTCGCTATGCCCATGCCGGTGGGCAGAATCCGCCGGTGATTGTCATTCATGGCAACCAGACCGAGCAGGTTCCCGCACACTACGTGCGCTACCTTGAGAAGACCTATCGCAAGGCTCTGGGTCTGCACGGGACGCCGGTTAAAATTGAGTTCCGTACCAGTGAAAACCCCTATGCGGGCAAAAAGAACAAACTGTCAGATCGCCAGAAGGCGAAAAAACGTCGTCTGATGAAGTTCGTGAAAAAGAAAAAGTAGCGCTCCTCCGGGAGCTGCCGCCTGCGGTCAGAGTTGATTTTGCGCCGGCGGGCCATGGATTAGGCGGGAAGCTGAAAGGAGATCGCCATGCTGAACCTCAATAACCCAGCGCTGTTGCGTACCCAGTCATACGTCAATGGGGAATGGATAGATGCTGATTCGGGGGCCACGCTCGACGTCGCTAACCCCGCAAACGGGCAGGTCATCGCGGCCATTGCGAGTTGTGGTGCGGCGGAAACCCGGCGTGCCATTGAGGCGGCGGATGCGGCCTGGCCCGCGTGGCGGAACAAGACCGTCAAAGAACGGGCATCTATCCTGCGACGCTGGTTTCACCTGATTGTCGAGAATGTCGATGACCTCGCGGCGATCCTGACGGCAGAGCAGGGCAAGCCGCTGTCGGAATCGCGCACCGAAGTCCTTTACGGTGCGAACTATGTGGAATGGTTTGCCGAAGAAGCGAAACGTATCTACGGCGATATCATTGCCCCTCCCTCCCCGGACAAGCGGATTGTGGTAATCAAGCAGTCTGTGGGTGTTGCAGCCTCTGTTACGCCCTGGAATTTCCCCAGTGCGATGATTGCGCGAAAGATGGCCCCAGCGCTCGCTGCCGGCTGCACATTTGTCAGTAAGCCCGCATCCGAGACACCCCTCTCAGCGCTGGCGCTCGCGGTACTCGCAGAAGAGGCGGGTATTCCCGCCGGCGTATTCAATGTGGTCGCCGGTAAGAGCTCGCGGGAAATTGGCGCGGAGATGACATCCAATCCGCTGGTGCGCAAGTTTACCTTTACCGGCTCAACGGCGGTCGGTAAGCAGCTGCAGGCCCAGTGTGCGCAAACCATTAAAAAAACCTCCATGGAGCTGGGCGGCAACGCGCCGTTCATCGTGTTTGATGACGCGGACCTCGATGCTGCCGTGCAGGGGGCGCTGGTGTGCAAGTATCGCAATGCCGGTCAGACCTGCGTTTGCGCCAACCGTATTTTCGTCCAGGAAGGTGTGTATAACGAGTTCGCGCGGAAATTTTCCCAGGCCGTCAGTAACCTGAAACTCGGTGAGGGTACCGAAGATGGCGTTGAGATGGGGCCGATGATTAATGCCAAGGCAGTAAAGGATGTGCATGCGTTGGTGGATGATGCGCTGGCAAAGGGTGCCAAGGCCCCGGTGCCGGGTGGCCCGAGTGAGCGAGGTGCGTGCTTTTACGCACCTACGGTGCTGACCGATGCACGTCCGGATATGAATCTGTTCCGCGAAGAGATTTTTGGGCCAGTGGCCGCTCTGTATAAGTTCTCCACCGAGGAAGAGGTCATCCAGCTCGCCAACGATACCGAGTACGGATTGGCCGCGTATTTCTACGCCCGTGATATTGGCCGAATCTGGCGGGTAGGCGAAGGACTCGAGTACGGTATGGTCGGCGTAAACGAGGGCATCGTCTCTAACGAGATGGCCCCGTTCGGTGGTGTGAAAGAGTCCGGCACCGGCCGAGAGGGTTCCAAGTATGGCCTCGACGATTATCTGGAAATCAAATACCTGTGCCTGGGCGGTATCGACCGGTAAAGTGAGGTCGACACGCAGCCATGCGAATAGCGGTCGTCAACCAAGCGGTTTCAGATCGGGCTCTACGAATGCGTCCCTGGCGTGTGCGGAATGGAGCAGGGCGTCTGAGTAATATTTAGACAGGAACCGCGGATTGAAGAGCGCCGGGTGTATTTGCAGAAAGCCATCGGCGTCGGCGGTTGCCGTAGAATTGGACATCAAATGATGGAGTACGGTTAACCACGCGCGGGTGATGGTTTCGTGGTAGATGTTGTCTTCCACCTGGTTACGTTCGAGTAATCTGAAAATCCCTGTGCGTATCCTGCTGGCTGCTTCTTCCACGGTGTAAGTAGTCAGATAGCAGTAGGCGATGCGCAGGTGCGCGCGATGGTCGAAGTCCGCGATGGGGTATTCGCCGCTTTCGAATTGGTGCACAAAGCTTGTGTCTTGTAGTGAATGTTGATACTGCAAAATGGCTACCTCCCTTAAGTATTGATGACCGATTCTGGCCGGTTTATGACGCTGCTTGTTGAACCTCTAAAGGTTACGGATTCTGCGGATTTCCTCCGGCCCAATGCCCAGTGACTCAAGAAAGCGCTGATGCTCCTCCGGTTCCATTTGTTCGAACTTCTGGTGCCAGATCGTCATCTCTGCATCGTCGAAACCTGCTGCACGCATAATGGCGACCCATCGCTCCTTGGTGACGGCGTTGTCCCGGATCAGTTCCGGCTCCTGTAAGAGGGAAACCATTGCTTTCTGTTGATCGCGAAGCTGCTGGATTTCCCGTTCCAGCTGGTCGAAATGATCCCTGAGAATCTGGCTCTGGGATTGCGCCCCCGTGTGATCCAGTAGCGTACCGATTTGGTCTATGGGCACTCCGTAAGAACGGTAGGCGATAATGGCCTTGAGTCGCGCGACTTCTCGCTCGCCGTACCACCGGTAGCCGTTTGCGGAGCGGCTTGCGGGTTCCAGCAGTCCGACCCGTTCGTAGTAGAGCACCGAAGTACGTGAAGATCCGCAAGCGCGCGCCAGTTGGGTAACAGTCAGCATGGGCAAGTCCAGTCCATATTGCTCACAAGGGTGAACCCTATACCGGTAGACGGGTCAACAGGTAGTGAATATAGTCGAGCGAAGGTACTGGCTCAGCAAATGCTCTGAGCCCCGCTGCTGTGGATGAAACGTTATGAGTATCGAACCGATCGGCCGCGTTCACTCCTGTTTTGGGGAGAAATTCGGGGTGCCGCGCCAGCCCCTCCTGGCGGATGCCAGCCGGGCATCGATCGAACTATTGCCGCCTTGGAATTGCGCGGAGATGGTCGCGGGTTTGGAAGACAATTCCCATCTCTGGGTTGTGTTTCAGTTCCATCAGGTCGCCGGTCAATGGTCTGCCAAAGTCAGGCCGCCGCGTCTTGGTGGCAACCGCAAGCTCGGCGTCCTGGCGACGCGCTCGCCCTTCCGCCCAAACAATATTGGTTTGTCTGTGGTGCGGTTGTTGGAAGTGCGCACATCCCCGAAAGTGGAGTTGATCATCGGCGGCGCGGATTTGGTCGACGGCACTCCTGTACTGGACGTGAAACCCTATATTCCCTATGCGGATGCCCTGGAGCATGCTGTTAGTGCCTTTGCGGATGGGGCTCCTCCCCCTTTGCCCGTGGTCATTCCCGACAACGTTTTGCGGCAAGCCCGTGCCTTCCGGGACGACTGGGGCACGGATTTACCCCGGTTGATTGAACAGGTACTGGCGCAGGACCCCAAGCCGGCGTATCAGCAGCCCCAGCCGGAGCGTGTCTTTGGGATGAAACTGTGCGGCTTCGATCTGCGCTGGCGCTACGAAGATGGTCGCATCGTCGTGACCGAGTTGGCTGCTGGAGAGACTGGCGATGATTCTCCCTGATACATGCGCGGTCGATTTGCAGCGACGCGTCGAATCCGATTGAATGGTGGCAGCGTAAACGAATAACTAAGAATTGCCCGTAACAATCGTGACGTCTGTGCGACTAAGCAGGATGGTCAAATGGCGCGCTATGAGCTGGATGCTATCGCGCTGGTGACTTCCGGGCATTTTTCTAATCAGGAGCCATTGGTGAGCAAGTTGAAATCCCTTTTCAGTAGTCTGCTCCGTATCGTCCCCTTACTTTGTGTGGTCTTGTCGAGCGCCCTGTATCTGGGCGCGGCTCATGGTCAAGATACGGCCAGTGGTGACCACGTCAAGGTGCGCTGGCTCGTCCCCGACAGTTTTGAGGCGGGGCAGACCACCACCATCGGTTTGTATTTTGAAGTTGATCCGGAATGGCATGTCTACTGGCGTAATGCCGGGGATTCTGGTGCAGCGCCGCGCTTCGCATTCAATGCGAGTGGTGCACAGGTGGGCGAGACGCAATGGCCCGCGCCCGTGCGGCTTCCCGTTGAGCATCTGACCAACCTGGGGTATCCCGGTAATGTCGCGTATCTCTTCGATGTAACGCCAACGGCGGACACCGCGGAAGTCGCACTGCAGGTCAGTTTGGAATGGCTGGTCTGCAAGATCGACTGCATCCCGGGTTTCGGCAACATGAGCGTGACCAAACCGGTGACCCTGGAGGCGTCGCGCTGGCCCCCGGGTGACCTGCGCCTACGTGATCAGTTTGTTGCACAGGTCCCTCGAGCCGCGGCGTACAGCCCGTGGCAACCGGAGGGCCTGCAGCGTCTGGCAGACGGGACTGTGCAGCTCACCGTTGAAGGAAATACAGCGAGTGAACTGCCTGAAGTCTTTCCGCTGGATGGGGATGTCCTGACAGCAACCGCCCCAAAGGTACGTAGAGACGGGGATCAGCTGCAATACGTCTTTACAACGGTGCCGGGGGCGACTGAGCCGACGGCAGCGAGCTTTGTGGTTGTCGCCAACCAGGAAGCCTGGCGCCTCGACAATGTGCCGTTTGCTGCGACTGCAACGGGTCCGGCCACCGAGGCCTCTGCCACACCGCTGTGGTTGTTACTGCTGTTTGCCCTGGTTGGTGGTGCCATCCTTAACCTGATGCCCTGTGTCTTTCCGGTGCTGTCGATCAAGTTAATGGGATTGGCACGCGCGGGGGAGGGCGATGGCTCACACCTGCGCGAAGGCCTGCTGTATACCGCGGGTGTCCTGGTGACATTCGCTGCCCTGGGTGCCCTGTTGTTGGCGCTGCGCGCCGGTGGTGCAGCGGTTGGCTGGGGATTCCAACTGCAGTCACCGGTGGTGGTTCTGGGGCTGATATTGCTGTTCTGGTTGATGGCGCTCAGCTTCAGTGGCGTGTTCGAATTTGGCCACCGCCTGATGACTGTCGCCGGCAACAGTGATCGTGGGGGCAGTTTCGCCACTGGAGTGCTCGCGGTGTTCGTGGCCGCTCCCTGCACAGGCCCGTTTATGGGCGCGGCACTGGGTGCTGCAGCTGTACTGCCTGCCATGTCGGCCATGGCCGTATTTATCGGTCTCGGCGCAGGGTTGGCTGCGCCATTCCTGTTGCTCTGCATCAGCCCTGCGCTGTTGCGGCATTTACCGGCTCCGGGTCCCTGGATGGAGAAGTTGCGCCAGTTCCTGGCGTTTCCTCTCTATGCCACGGTGATCTGGTTGATGTGGGTACTGGGTCGTCTGGTGGGTGAAACCGGTTGGCTCATCAGCGCCATGTTAATGCTGGCGGTGGGCTTTGCCATTTGGCTGGCACGGGGCGCCACTCGAGTGTCGCGTCTGACGGGCTACGGTGTATTGGCTGTTGCCCTGCTCGCCGCATTCAGCACGATTCGACTGGGGTCGCCGGTTGCCACGCCGGTGGCAGAGCGTTGGCAGCCATTTTCTCCTGCGTTGATTGAGCAGGCTCAGGCGGAAAAGCGGTCTATCTTTATCGACTACACCGCCGCCTGGTGTATTACTTGCCAGGTCAACAAGAAGCTGGTGCTGGATACACCCGAGGTAGAAGCGTTGTTCGAGGCCAATGATGTACTGCTGGTGCGCGCGGACTGGACCGACCACAATCCTGATATCACTGCGGCACTAAACGCCCTCGGCCGCAATTCGGTTCCGGTCTATGCGTGGTATCCGCAAGGCGCCTCCCAGCCCGAATTACTGCCGCAAATATTACGCGAGAGCATGATCGAGGCACTGTTCGAGTAGTGTTCTGATTGGGCTTTCCCGAGGTAGCAGGCAATCGCGCATTTGCGCGGTTTGTCCAAAAATGATGTGCTAATCGCAATCTAAAAAGAGGACTTATTACCATGAAAACGACACGTACGATTCGCAATGCGTTGGCCTCGCTGATGCTGGTTGCACCCGTACTGGGGTTCGCAGCCGCAGAGCCGGGAAAGCCGGCCCCGGCCTTCTCCGAGGTAGACGCCAAGGGTGCCACGCATTCCCTGGAAGATTACAAGGGTAAGTGGTTGGTGATCGAGTGGTTCAACAAAGATTGCCCCTACGTGCGCAAGCACTATGGCAGCGGTAATATGCAGGCGCTGCAAAAAAAGTACACGGACCAGGACGTTAACTGGCTCACGGTCATCTCGTCTGCGCAGGGTAAACAGGGATACCTGAAGCCATCAGAAGCGATGGATGTCTTTGGCAGTCACAACCTGGTTGCGAGCGCCCCGTTCTTGCTCGACACCGATGGCAGCATGGGTCGGGCGTATGGTGCGAAAACCACTCCGCATATGTTCATCATTAATCCGGAAGGACAGGTCGTCTATGCCGGTGCCATCGACGACAATGACTCTGCCAACCCGGCCGTGATTCCCGACTCAAAAAATTACGTTGCAGCTGCGCTGGATGCCTCGCTGAATGGGCAGCCTATCGAGATTGCCTCGTCACGCGCGTATGGCTGTTCCGTAAAATACTGATTGGGTCGGGCTCCTTTGGGCGCACAAAAGATGGCAAGCCGGTCGCGCCGATGGCTGCGTGAAGTGCTGGTGTTCGTGGTGCTGGCCGTGCTGGTTGGCACCGCGATTGGGCTTTATCAGCAGCGAGACGTACCCAGGGATCAGGCGCCGGCGCTGGCCGGCGAGCTGTTGACCGGTGGCACGTTCGATTTGGCTGCGCTATCCAAAGAGGGGCCTGTACTTATTTACTTTTGGGCGACCTGGTGCGCGTACTGCAAGGTGGTTTCCCCCGCCGTCAGTGGGCTTGCTGAAGAGTATCAGGTCGTTTCTGTTGCCTTGCAGTCCGGTAACGATGAAGACGTTAAGCGTTTTATGGCGCGGGATAAGATTTCCATGCCGACCCTGAACGATCCCTCCGGCTTGCTCAGCCACCGTTGGGGCGTGCGGGTGACTCCGACGATTGTCATTGTCGGCAGTGATGGTCGCGTGCAGTGGGTGACCTCCGGAGCGACCTCCAAGCTGGGTCTCGAAGCCCGATTGGCGATGACCGACTAATTCTTGATCTTCCATTCTCCGAACCCTACCGCAATGGCTGAAAAGTGGCCCTGGCGGTCAGAAATGTCACTCAATATCCATCAATCTGCCATTCAATCTGGCCCGCGCACTGCCGGACAATGACCGCAGTGGCAGAATCCGCATCATCGGGGTTTCTGCATGTTTTTCGTCAGGTAACGCAAGCAGGTACCGCGTGTCTGTAATTGAGACTTTTCGCCATCACGATCTTGAAGCCATTCGCGTAGGCCGCCTGAACATGGGGGTGAATTCCTCGTTTGTGGTGTACCGACTCAATGGCACTTTGATTGATTGTGGTCCCAGCAATCAGTGGAAGTTCGTCAAGACCTTCATCCAGTCGGGGCCGGTGCGTCAATTCTTGCTCACGCATCATCACGAAGATCATTGTGGTAATGCGGGCGCGATCCAGAATCTGACTGAGGTGCAGCCACTGGCGCCTGCAGCGACGGTGGAAATCCTGCGCAAGCGCTATTCGGTACCGTTCCTGCGACGCTTTGTCTGGGGGGAGCCATTCTGGGCAGATGCTGCACCTTTGCCGCAAGAGTTACATATTGGCAAAGAGTCCGTGGAAGCGCTGTTCTCACCGGGGCATTCGGTGGACATGACCTGTTACCTGCTGCCAGAGCGCGGCTGGTTGTTTAGCGCCGATATGTATATCGCCAACTATCTCAAGATGCTCCACAACGGTGAGGACCTGCCCACACTGCTGGACAGCATCCGCAAAACATTGCGTCATGACTTCGATACTATTTTGTGTCCGCATCGGGGGTTGGTCGAGAGTGGGCACCAACGCTTGCAGGAGAAATATGAGTTCCTGCTGAACCTTTCCAGCGATGCACAGAATCTCAGCCTGCAAGGCCTGTCCCCCGGGGAAATCACGCGTAAACTTCTGGGTAAGGAACCCATGCTCGCCCTGATGACCGGGTTTGAATTCAGTAAGCAGCGTTTGATTCGCGCTTGCTTGAAAGTCCGCTTGGCTGATTATTAATTTCTTCGAAGCAGAGTGTATGCAGGGGGCCGGAGCCCCCAGACTTTGTGTCCCCGAATATTACCAGTCGTAGGTTGCGCGTAGCATGACCGCACGCCCGGGCGCGAGTAGCGTTTCGCTTGCGGTTGCGTAAACCTTATCTCCCAGATTGCTGAGCTCAAGATTCACCGAAACCTGCTGATCCGGTCCGAAGCTGGTACCTGCAGCAATGTTGGTTGTACCCCAGCCCGCATAGCGTATGCGCGTGCCATCGCTCAGCGCATCGTCGGCGCCGCTCGCCCCGCGACCGAATAGGTCCACATAGTAGCTGGGCAGCCAGCTGAAGGTGCCGTCGTAACGAATGCCGGCACGGCCCTGGATACTTGGCAGGCCAACCGCATCGGTTGCAAAGCTACCGTTGTCTTCTTCGCGATGGGTCCAGCTCGCGTTGAGGTAGGGCACCAGATTTTCAGTGACTGCATACTGTACGCTGAGCTCCAGGCCCTTGGATGTTGCGCTGTTGGCGTTGGTGTAGGTGCGTTGCTCGTCTGACAGGCACGCAATAGCCACGTCACTACAGAAGGTTTCGGTAATATAGTTCTCTGCATCAGAATAGAAGAGCGCCGCGTCCAACGTGAGGGATTCGCCATGGAAGCGGTAACCCAGTTCGTGGTTCAACGATGTTTCTGCCTTGAGGTCCGGGTTCGGATTGACGAACTCGGGGCCAAGAGTACCGCCCACCGCAAGTTGCAGCAGGTTGGGGAAGTGGTAACCCTGGCTCAGGGTGCCGCGCAGGTTGCCGTAATCACCCAGGCTGTAGTTCAGCGCGATGGAGCCAACCTGATGGCTATCATCGTGGGTGCCCGGCTCCAGTCCATCGCGGGTGGAGCTGAGCAGATCTGCTTCGATCTGGTAGCTGCGAACGCCGGTAGTCAGCAGCAGTTGTTCGGTAGCCTGCCACTCGTGCTGTGCATAAACTGCCGTCGTGGACATTTCCGCTTTTTCAATACGGCTGTCGCTGCTGTTCAGGAAGTCCATCGGCGCGTCGAAGAACATTGCGGTTTCTGTCTGTTTCGCCAGGGACTCGTCTGCGTACTGCAGGCCGACAATCACGTAATGTCCCTCCGCCGGTGTCAGGTCCAGCTGTCCGTTGATGCCATGGGTATCCAGTAGTTCAGCGATGGTGGTATCCATGGCAAAACCGGGGAATGCCATGTTCTGGACGAAGTTACGATCCACCTCCTGGGTGTAGGCATCGATATGGAAGCTGCGCAGACCCATGCCAAAGGTCTCCTCCAAGTGGCCAACGTCATATGCGATGGCAATTTTTTCCCGGTCGCGTCTGGGCATATCCAGGTGAAAGCCGGGCTCCAGATCGGCAATTTGGCTCGCCATACTGTATTGCGTGAAGTTGGCAGACAGCTTGTGATAGCCGAATTTGACGGCGCCATAGGCATACAGGGTGTCGCTGGAGAATTCGGTGTTGCTTATGGTGCCTTCCGGGGTTTCGCGGTCGCCGTGGTCAGCGGCGGTATAGGCAATCCGGTATTCATAGGTGTCGTTGCCGCCGTAAAGTGAGGCGATGGACTGGGTACCTTCCGTGGCATTGCTGAAGCTGGTGCCCAGCGTTAAATTCACCGACTCTTCGGCGCCTTTTTTGGTGATGAAATTCACCACACCACCGAGTGCCTTGCCGCCATATAGTACGGACGCTGTGCCGCGGATCACCTCGATGCGCTCGACCAGTGCCGGGTCGAGCAGCAACGGCACACCGTAGCCGGAGTGGTCTGTCACTTCCTGG
Organism: Microbulbifer sp. ABF4_148; assembly: GCF_056158985.1. Lineage (NCBI taxonomy): Bacteria > Pseudomonadati > Pseudomonadota > Gammaproteobacteria > Cellvibrionales > Microbulbiferaceae > Microbulbifer > Microbulbifer sp. ABF4_148. The sequence continues at coordinate 3,518,968 of NZ_JBSWUI010000001.1, read as the reverse complement.
CCATCAATCAGGATGGCCACCCGCTGGGAATTTTCACCGCGCAGTGTCAATCGCTTCATGCCCGGAGTGGCTGCGTCGGTAATTTGTACACCGGGTACATCCCGTAGCGCTTCCGCCAGCCCGTCATTGGTTGCCCGGGCGATGTCTTCCGCGGTAACGACGGAAATCGAGACAGGACTTTCTTCCAGAGTTCGGGTCGTTCGCGTTGCGGTAACGCTCACCTGCTCCAGATGCGGATCCTGCGCTGTATCCGTGCCTTCTTCAGCCAGAGCGGGAAAAGAGAGTGCTGCAGCCAGGGGCAGCAGGGCGAAAGGCAGTGCGCGAGCATCCATTTTGTTCATAGCGGTATCCGTTAAATCGGGGTTGGGAATTGTTTGCGAATGAGAGTGTTTCTCATTTCGGGTTGGATTCTAAGCTTAAATATGTTGATTATGCAAATAAGAATGATTAACATTTACGAAAATTTCTTGAAGGACCCAACCCAATGTCTGCTGTACAGTCCCTAGAACAGTTGATGTATCAGGTCGCAGACCTGTTGCTGGCCCCGGTACTGGTGATCATTGCCGCACTTTTTGTCTATTCCTTGATTGCGCTGGGTCGCTTTACTGGCCTGTACCTACAGCGAAAGCGCAATGCCATGCGCTATCAGCGTTTCCTGGACACTTCCAAGTCTGAGGACGAATCCGCAGCTGCACCGATGGCCGGCTACCAGCTCCATAACTACTGGGTGGCCAACCGCACTGCCAGTAGTGATGAGCTCGAGGTCTTTGCACTTAAGAAGCTTGAAAACCTGCGTGTCGTTACCCGTATCGCTCCGATGCTGGGCCTGATCGCCACCATGATCCCGATGGGACCAGCGCTGAAGGCGCTGGGTGACGGAAACCTGCAGGGGATCAGTGACAATCTGGTCATTGCATTTGCGGCCGTGATCTGGGCGCTGGTCATTTCCTCCCTGACCTATTGGCCGGCCAATGTGAAGAAGCGCTGGTTGGCGACTGAGCTCATCAACATTAACAGCTTGCGTGAAGGTAAGTCCTGATGCGCCTGCTGGATGAAGATGAGGAGCTGAACCCGATTCTCTCCGCAGTCAACCTCGTGGACGTTTTTCTAGTGATTATTGCTGCGCTGATGATTGCGCTCGCACAAAACCCCCTCAGTGTATTTTCCGATGCGGAAGATGTAACGGTGATCAAGAATGCCGGCAAGCCGGATATGGAGATCATCGTGAAAGAGGGCAAAACCGTGACCAAGTACCAGTCTTCCGGAGAGATTGGCGGTGGTGAAGGCCGTCGGGCGGGCGTGGCTTACAAAATGGCTGACGGCTCCATGGTTTACGTCCCCGAAGATAAAGAAACACCTGCACAAGGTGGTGGAGCACAGTAAGTGTATTCACCCGATTTAAGCGCCGCCGGCTAATCACAGCTACTGGCAGGTATTGAAAAGAACAGCTCAAGGATGCGGCCCGCTGAGGGGCCGCGCACCATTCTGGAATACTCTATGATCCCTTTGAATGTTTCCCGCATGGTGGCGCGATGCGCTGCCAGAGTTTCTGCCAGCACAGGACTGGTTCTGGCCCTGTTAGCAGCGGGTTTGATGGCTCCGGCAGCATACGCGGACGTGACCGCTTCACAGCGCCCGAAAGTACTGCTGTTCCAGTCCAGTCACGCGGCGCCGGCAAAGACCCGTTTGCTTAACGCAGCAGCAGAGGGGCATAGCTTTGACCTCGTTTCCGAGAAACTGTCCGGCAAGGATGAAGGAGAGCTGGCTGTACTCTGGTCTTCCGCAGACCTGATTTTGCTCGATGGCATCAACCCTGCGCTGTCGCGCTTTATGTTCCATAAACATGCACCGCTGGTACAGCAGCACCCAAAGGTGCCGGTGATTGGCGTTGGCGACGCGCCTAATTCACCAATGCATAACGGGCTTGAAGGTCAGGTACGCGAAACCATCAGTACCTACTTCCTGAATGGTGGTCGCAAGAATTACGCGAATATGATGGCGTATATTGATTACCAGCTGTTCCAGATTGGCAATGGGGAGATTGCAGCACCCCGTGAAGTTCCGATGACCGGCCTTTACCACCCATCCTATCCGCAGCAACTGACTGCAGACGAAACACAATTCTTTGGTTTTCTCGATGGCCATGCCTCCGATAAAGACCTTAGTGGCCGCAGCATTGGTATTGCCATTCACCGCTCGGTGATTGATTACGAACAAACCGGCATTGTTGATGGGCTGATCAATGCGATCGAGCAACAAGGTCTTCCAGCGTTTGCGTTCTTCCATGAAGGGGAAGATACCGAACTTAATTACATCGACCTGTTGAACGATGAGCAGGGCAATACCCGCCCGGCTCTGGTTATTTACTATCGGTCATTACACTACGCTGAAAAGCGCAAGAAAGAATTTGCCAAGCTGGATGTGCCGGTATTGCATGCACTGAACTACCAGGATGGCGACGCTGACGCTTATCTGAAAGATCACACTGGTGTGTCTGCCAACATGACGCCGTTTTTCCTGGTAATGCCAGAAAGCGCCGGTGTTGTGGATCCCACGGTTATTGCGGGTAAGAGCAGCAGCGAAGGCCACGGAGGTGGCGACAAGATCGCGTTTGATTTCCAGTTGAAGGCTCTCGCAGAGCGCGCGGCTAACCACGCGAGCCTGGCGTCTACCACTGAGGCCGATAAGAAAGTCGCCGCCTTTATCTGGAATTACCCTCCAGGAGAGAAAAACGTCGGTGCGGCCTTCCTTGATGTGCCGAGTTCGCTCAGCAACATTGCCAGCGCGCTACGCGACGCGGGCTATCAGGTAGAGGAAAAAGATCCTGCGTTCTTTATCGATGGTGCGGGCCGCTTACTGCGTCCTTTTTATCGCAATGAAGATGCGTCCGACCTGCCAGAGCAAGATCTCGCGGACTACCTGCCGCTGCAAACCTACCTGGACTGGTTCTCCAAGTTGCCGGAATCGGTTCGAGAACCGATTGTTGCGCGCTGGGGTGAGCCTGGCTCGAACGCCATGCTGGTCGATAACCCGCAAGACAACGGTAACAAAGCGTTTGTGATTCCACGCATGAACGTTGGCAACATGATCGTGTTGCCCCAGGGCGTGCGCGGTGAAGACCCCGAGGGCAGTGCTTCGCTGTATCACTCCACCGTCACCCCGCCGAACCATTACTATCTGGCGTTGTATATTTATGCCCGCGAAATTTTTGGTGCAGATGCATTTGTCCATCTGGGTACCCATGGTTCCCAGGAGTGGCTGAGTGGTAAGGAGCGTGGCCTGAGTATCTACGACGCACCTTCACTGGCGGTGGGCAATACCCCGGTGTTCTACCCCTATATTATCGATAATGTGGGCGAGGCTATGCAGGCCAAGCGTCGTGGTCGTGCCACCATGATTTCCCATATGACCCCGGGCTTTGCCAAGGCGGGTCTGTATCGAGAAGTGGCTGAACTGGGCGAACTGATCGCCAGTTATATGCAGCTGGATGAAGGCCAGACCAAGGCCAATACCCGCAACAAGATTATTGCGCTGGCGGAAGCACAGGGAATTTATAGTGATCTTGGCTTGAGCAAGGAAGAGTTTGTAGCTGAATTTGACCTGCGCCTGGCCCAGGTGCAGGACCACTTGCATCTTCTGGGCGCCGAAGCGCAGCCCCTCGGCGTACATACCTTTGGTGACCTGCCACCGGAACAGCACCTGCTGACCACCATCCTGCAAATGCTGGGCGATACGTTCCAGGAGCAGGCTTCAATGGTTGAAAAGGAGCAGGGCTGGCAGCTGTCGGAAGACCAGCAATTGGACGAACACAATGCCCTGGTGCTGGCTGCAACTCCTGGCTTCCAGTTGCTGGACCGGGTTCTGGTACAGAAAACCGAACACGTGGAATCCTTTGGCGAGCTTGCGCCAGAGGTCAAAAAGGCCCGGGAGCACTGGAATAATTTCCACCAGAGTGAAGAAATCTCTGGCCTGCTGCGTGGCCTTGCTGGTGCCTATATCCCGGTTGCCAACGGTGGCGATCCGATCAGAAACCCGCGCGCGGTCCCAACTGGTCGCAACCTGATTGGTTTCAACCCGGCCAAGGTGCCCTCAAAAGCGGCGTATGAGGCTGGCGTTAAGTCCATCGAGCAAACTATTGCGGATTATCGTCAGAAACACGGTGCTTACCCGGACAAGCTGGCTTTCTCCCTCTGGTCCCTGGAGACCATGCGTCATGAAGGCGCGCTGGAGGCCCAGATCATGCATGCGATGGGTGTCCGTCCGGTTTGGAACCAGCAGGGCAATATTACCGGTAGTGAGATTATTCCTTACGCAGAGCTTGGCCGCCCCCGTGTGGATGTTGTGATCTCTGCAACCGGTCTGTACCGGGATGCCTTCCCGAATGTGATTCTTTACCTGGCCGACGCTATCGATAAGGTGGCCAAGTTGAAGGAAGAGAGCAACTCTGTTTACGCCAATGCGCAGAAGATTCGCAATGACCTGCTGGCCAAAGGCAAGAGCGAGGAAGAGGCGGACTACCTGTCCAGCGTGCGTATCTTCTCGAATGAGACCGGTAACTACGGCACAGGCCTGGCGGGCGCGAGCCTCGCGTCCGGCACCTGGGAAGACGACGGTAAGCTGGCCGACCTGTATCTGCGTCGTATGGGCTACTTCTTCGGTAAGGACGAAAGCCGCTGGAGTGACAAGCTGGATGACGTGGACCTCTACTCCCAGGCGCTGTCCGGCACCGATGCAGTGGTCTTCTCCCGCTCCACCAACCTCTATGCCCTGATGACTAACGACGACCCGTTCCAGTACTTTGGTGGCGTGGCACTGGCTGTGCGTAGTATCGATGGTAAAACGCCGGAAATGTACGTGAGTAACCTGCGTCGACAGGATCAGGTGCGCTCGGAAACCATGGAAGCATTTATGGGCCGCGAGTTGCGCAGCCGCTATTTCCACCCGCGCTGGATTCAGGCCATGCAGGATGAAGGCTATGCCGGTGCGACAGCGATCCTCGACCGCCTGAACAACTTCTGGGGCTGGGAAGTGATGACTCCAGACCTGGTCCGTGATGACCAGTGGCAGGAGTTCTTCGAAGTGTATGTCGAAGACAAGTATGAACTGGATATGCGCGAGTTCTTTGAGGAGGCTAATGCCCACGCCCTGGCCCAGATGATGGAGCGTATGCTGGAAGCAGCGCGCAAAGGGTACTGGGATACTGACGAGGCAACCTTACGTACGCTGGTTGAAGAATATATGGAGTTGGCCAAAGAGTTCGATGTAGTGACCGATAACGAGGCCTTCAATGACTACCTGCAGGAGCAGGCTGCGGGATTTGGTCTGACTGCGCCACTGGCGCCTGGCCAGGCAGCAGATGTTCCTGCTTCTGCACCTGCCATGACCGAGCAAGTGCAGGGCCAGAAGCTCGAAGAGCAGGTGCAGCCGCAGGAAGTGGAGCGCCCGGAAATCTGGGGTCTGCTACTGCTGTTACTGGGTTGCTTTACGGTTGGGCTGGTTTCCCAGTTCCGACCGCTTGGCAGAGTTCCTGCGGCAGCTGGCTAAGCCGTAGATCTAATCCTAAGAAGGGCGCCTATAGGTGCCCTTTTTTATTGCCGCCTATTAATCAGTTTCTGTCGTCCATTGATACGCGAGTAGGGCCCAGCCTGTTGCTTCAGGGGAGCTACCTCCGTATATTGCGCTCCTCGCAGCGAAATGCTGTTTCTTTTTCCTCAGTAAATACCTCAAAAGAAGGGAGGCTCATGTGTTGATTTCAAATGTTTGTGAACAAATGCTGGGTAGTTCCTTCGCGCTCATCTTTTCCTGATTGCGCCTGGCCGATACCCGGCTGATTCACATAGATAAAATTTCCGAGCTGACAATGTCCTGACTTCGACGTTGATGCTTGTAATGTCTGCTATTTGCTGATGCCCGTTGCGGATATCGCAGGGAGGACTATTGCCTGCGATTTGGGTGTTGGCCGCAAGAGCGAATTGATTATGGAAAATTCAGAGCTAAATATGCTGCTCGATTGCCTGGGCGGCGAAAGAAGGACGTTTTACTACTTTAGAGACAAATACTGTCTCGAGCTGGTGGGACGTTTGATGGCTCGTGAAAAACGGGAAGAGATCTCCTTGCGGGAGTTGCGAAAAGGGCAATATGCCAAATTGCTGGAGCGCCCGCTGATGAAATCTGTTCTCGCTTCATCAGGCAACGGTAACCTGAACCGTCGCCAGCTGGATGTATTGTGGCCTGAGGAGCACCACGCTTTCAGCCTGACACTTGATGCCTGGAGGCCAAGCTGTAAGTGCTGCGCTCAGAGTTCAAGGCGGGGGGCGACCCTGGTGTTACAGGTAAATTTCGATATGCGGCATAACCGTCTATACGAGCAGTTACTCGCGCCGCTGCCGGAACGACTGCGATACAGCCAGAGAAATGGGAAAGTGTCCCTGCGGGGATGGAGTGGTCATCCTGTGAATCGTGTTCGGGGCTGCACGATGTCGTGGGTTAGATTCGACCTGGATCTTGAGACTGGCGAATGCCTTATCGAGGAGATTCAGAATGACTGGCTCAGACAGTGCGCCGATTTCGCGAAGTACCTGAGGTCATTGGATCTAAGCGAGAAATCGGAACTGCTAGAGCGGCGCTACCCTCTCTTTGCCGGACATTATCGGGAGTTTGTTGAGTATGAAAGGGAGGTTTTGGAACCCTATCGGAAACTCTGGATGGAAGTTTCCTTGATGGCTGCGATTGATTTTATTCAACGGGATATTGGTAATCTGGATATCTATTACCACACATTTGCAACCGGTGCGGCGCTGAAGGGGATACGTGGCCGCCGGCCGCCGCGCTCGCTGTATACCAAGCTTCCGGAAAAATTTGGTTTTCAGTTGGTGGACGATGCACCGGAATTCCTGAGGAAGGATCGGTTCGCCCGTCGCTGTATGAAGGCGCTGAAGGAACCCGTGCAATTTTACCGCCTGTAATGCCCTGTGCCAGAAGGAACTTGTCCCGAACTGCGGTGCGTGCAAAGGTAGTTGTTGAGCCGGTGGTATTGCAACTGCCTATGGGTATCGGCATCTTTTCAGGGCTCGCAGTATGGAGGCGATTCAGCACACTTAGATAAGGAGGTTTAAGGTGACAGTTAAAGATATCCAGGAAGCCCTGCACGGATTGGGTTTCGATCCGGGGCCGATTGATGGCATCAATGGACGCAAAACCATCGCGGCTATCAAGGCTTTTCAGGGCGCACGTGGTCTTATTGTAGATGGACTGGTGGGGCCGAAGACGCGCGCAGCCCTGTTCGAGAATGTCGAGGTTCCGGAGGCGCGTGGCTTTGAAGTTCCGCTCTCCATGCCCTGGTTACAGACAGCGTATCAGCTGATTGGTACTCAGGAAGTGCCGGGTAAGGGCGCCAACGAGGCAATTATGGGCTGGGCCGAGGATCTGGAGATGTCCTCCTACAGTGATGACGACATTCCCTGGTGCGGACTCTTTGTTGCCCACTGTGTTGGTTCTCAGCTGGCAGATGAAGTATTACCTGCCAGCCCACTAGGGGCACGGAACTGGCAGCGCTTTGGTAATAGAATTGATCCCCAGCTTGGCGCGGTGATGGTCTTCTGGCGAGGTAGTCCCGACGGCTGGAAAGGGCACGTGGGTTTTTACTGGGCAGAAGACGATGAGGCGTATCACATTCTTGGTGGTAATCAGTCGAACTCAGTAAGCGTTACCCGAATTGCGAAAAATAGGTTGCTGACGGCTCGTTGGCCGGAGGGTGGCCTATTGGTCGATGGCCAGGTTCGAAAAGCCGCAACCAACGGGAAGCTACTGTCGACAAATGAAGCGTGAAGGGGCAGGACTTAGGATCATTTAGTCTGAACCGGATCCCTACCAGGCTTCGTTTGTGAGGCCTGGTGGGGGCGGTTGGATGTTTGATGTTTATTACTGCGCGATCTCGCTCAGCATTAACTCACGGATGACAGGAACAGGCGCGTTGCCGTAGCTCAGGAACTTCTCGTGGAATTCCTTCAGGTTGAACTTGTCTCCTAGCTTTTCTTCCATTTCTTTGCGTAACGCCATAATGTCGGCAAAGCCCGCGTAGTAGCTGGTGAGCTGCACCTGGCTCAGTGTCGCGCGGCGCCATTTACCCATTGCTTCCGCTTTCTGCTGAAAGGCATCGGTGACCATCAATTCCATGGCGCGATCTTCGTCGATGCCTTTGACCTGGATTTCATAGTCAAGAATCGTGTTGGTCAGAACGCGTAAATTCCACTTGTAGTACATCAGCCACAGTTCGGGCGAGAAGTCCCCGTAGCCCGCGTCCAGCATCATACGCTCGGTATAAACCGCCCAGCCTTCGATCATCGCGCCATTGGCGAGGATGCTCTTGATCAGGCTCGGTGACTTGTTGGCATAAACCAGCTGAGTGTAGTGTCCGGGGATCGCTTCGTGGATGTTCAAAATCTGCATCAGGTAAGAGTTGTATTCCTTCAGGAAACTCTCGGCCGCATCATCTGCATAATTCTCGATCGGCATGACGTTGTAGTAGGTATTGGCCTCGGTATCATAGGGTCCGGGGGCATTGATAGAGGCGACTGAGAAACCACGCATATAAGGCGGCGTTGTTCTCACGACCAGCGGTTTATCCTCATCGAGGGTCAACAGGTCTTTTTCCTTGACGAACGCGACCAGTTCTGGAATTTGCTTCTCCACTTCCGCCTTAAACGTTTCCTTGGTCGCATGGTTTTCGGAAAGCTTTTCGAGTACTGCAGAGATCTTTTCCAGTCGGTCCGCTGGTGCCTCCTTGTCGGGGAAGTATTTGCTCCAGAGTTTATCGGCCAGTTTGCTCATCTCTTCATGCAGGACCTCTTTATCACGGAGGGCGCGTTCGTAGAGCTCCTTGGCTGTCATGCCAATCTGGATATCGTATTTGAATTTCTCCTCATATAGCTTTTCACCAATGCGGAAGTCTTTGTAGTTCTGCGTCTTTTCCAGATCCGAGTGTATGGTTTGCAGGTGGACGACATAGTCCTCAATGGCTTCGCGAGCAGATTCCAGGCGTTGCTTGAAGGTTTCCTTGTCTTCCTGAGATAGCGAGCTGCTTTCCAGTTTCTTCTCGATATCTTCCCCGAAGACACTCAGAGCGCCTTCGTTTTGCTGAATTGCGAGCAACAGTTGCGGCGAGGCTGGTTGCTTGAGGGAAGCTTTTGCGGCTGCATAGTACTCAGGCACTTTTTCGAGCCGACGGCTGAAAATACTGAGCCGCTCGTCAAGCGGGGCAAACTCATTGTTTGCGATCAGGGAAAAGCCATGGGATACGTTATAGGCCGCGGGATTCCACTGGAAGGATTTGAACGCGTTCTGTTCCCATTCGATTTTGTCGAGGAAGTTCTGGATCAGGGCCAGGTCGCTCTTCGCCTGCGGGTCAAGCGCTTCCTTGTCGAGTGCGGCAAACTTGTTCTTGTAATCCTGTGCGAAGGCCAGGGTTTTTGCTCTTTGTGCATCGTCGGGAATGGCCAGCTGGTCGGCAACTTTGTAGTAGCCCGCTTGAATGGCCCAGGAAGGGAAGAGTTGCCACATATCCAGAATCATCTGCTCACTGAGCGCATTAAATCTGGAGGTCGCGTCATCCCCTTCTGTGGTGGCATCTTGCGCAGCACCGCTGCCTGCGGCATCCGCCCATCCTTCGTCCGAGGATTCGCTGGTTGTGTCCTGAGATGGCGTCTGGTTTGCGGTGTCAGCCTTTTCCGTCTTGCCACAACCACTGAGGCATGCCAAAAGCACTAGGGGAATGAGGTATTTGTTCATGATGTCCTTTGGGGATCTTGTGCGTCGTTACTGTTATCTATCTCGCTCTGCGACGTGCCCATAGGGGCATTCGCCACAACACGGCTGAAGCAGGCGAGGATCTCCGCTGGGGAGGCCCCTACACTATAGAAGTATCAGGCGCTGTTGAGAACTGGCGCATACTGTGCGGAGGGCCCGGCACTTGATGCTCGGCACCTGACGCCAACTTCGGTCAGCATGTCGTCTAAATGACCTTTTTACAGCACTCTATACCTCTCATTTGAATGAAAAGCGCATAGAATCAGGTTTTCTTCATGATGGTTGTCTCGTATTCGCGCCGTGCGTACAGTTGGCGGGTCAGATTGTCATCATAATTCCCTCTCAATAAATTGACGGCGCTCAGAGTGATTGACGGGCACGCGTACACAAGGTGTGTGTCAGGGTTGTCATCTATTGAGTGGTATAAAAATTCAAGGAGCTCTTATGACTGATCTTGCCCAGCAAGAATGTGTAGCCTGCCGTGCCGACGCGCCGCTGGTGAGCGACGAGGAACTGGCGGAGCTGATTCGTGAAATTCCCGATTGGACCCCCATTGCGCGCGATGGCGTGATGCAACTTGAGCGTGTGTTCAAGTTCCGCAACTTCAAGCAGGCGTTAGCGTTTACTAACCGCGTCGGGGAGATCGCAGAAGAGGTTGGTCATCATCCAGCGTTGCTCACTGAGTGGGGCAAGGTCACGGTGACCTGGTGGAGCCACGAGGCCAAAGGCCTGCACCGAAATGACTTCATCATGGCGGCGCGTACCGACCAGCAGGTAGAGGCGTAATCCTGCGACCCTGATGCCCGGTCATGTTTGCGTCTGACGTCACCCCGACAGGGCGTTGGGGCGGCGTCAGGCTTGTTGGCCCGGAGATGGGCCGATAAAGGGAGCGTTTTCATCCAGGATGGATAGGCGGAATATTGATGTTAAAAATGAAGTCGACTTGCGAGCGATGTACCGAGCCGCTGAACCTCGGGGCAGAGGCGTACATTTGCTCTTATGAATGTACCTTTTGTCCCGCTTGTGCCCAGGCATTGGCCAAGCGATGTCCCAATTGTCAGGGGGACCTTGTGTTACGGCCTCCGCGCAAGCAGTCACCCACAGCAGTACCCACATCCGGATTTCGCGCCAAGCTGGAAGAGATCTTGCCCTGAGGGGTAATACGGCCGCCTTCGCGGCAGCCCCGTACCGTTCAGTCTGCCTTTTCCGCCCACAGCAGAAACTCACGATTGCCATCTCCCCCGAGGATGGGGCTCTCAATGTAATCCCTGACTGACAATCCCAGGGTCTCGCACAGTGACGTGATTTTATCGCGCACCGGCCCGTACAAGCTTGCATCGCGCACAAGGCCCCCTTTGCCGATATTCTCGGCGCCAACTTCAAACTGCGGCTTAACCAGACTCAACAGCTGCCCCCGATGGCGTAACAGCGCCGGTAACCGGGGCAGTATCAGGGTCTGTGAGATGAAGGACACGTCCATTACGATGGCGTCAAATCCCTCGTCGCCAAACGGCGCAATCTGGTTTGCCTCGAGGTGTCTGGCGTTGACACCTTCGAACAGGTGCATACGCGGATCTTCCAGAAGGCGGGTGGCCAGTTGTCCATGTCCAACATCGACGCCCACCACCATGGCGGCACCGCGCTGTAACAGGCAGTCACTGAACCCGCCAGTGGAGCAGCCCACGTCCAGCGCGCGCCACCCCTTAGGTTTGAGGCCGGTGTGCTCGAGAATCCCCTCCAGCTTGAGGCCCGCACGGGACACATAGCGGTCTTCGGGCAGTGCTTCTACCTGAAGTGCCTGCTGCTCCGAGATCGGCATGCTTGCTTTGCGCGTCGGTTCCCAGCCTGCTCCCTGATCGAACTGTACTCTCCCGGCGTCGATCAGCTTGCGGGCATGGGTGCGGGAGTTGGCGAGGCCCCGCTCTACCAGGGCTAAATCAAGGCGTGTCATAAGAGGCAGAATAGTTCGGATAGTGGAGGTTGACGCGTGCGTCATGCTAACCTCTGTGCCCCCGTCATAGAAGCTCTATTCTTAGAGGTACGAGAGGAGTCCGCTGTCCAATGGCGAAAAGTGTTCTCAAAAAGTTCAGGATCCGCAAAGGGAAGGTTTTCGAAGCGCCACTGGAAAGCGCTTTTGGCCGCCTCGTCACCCCATTTGAGGAATTTATCCACCGCCAGAGCAGCAGTGGCTTGCTGCTTATGTTCTGCGCTGCCGCGGCGCTGGTCATCGCCAACTCACCCCTGCAGGAAGCCTATGACCACCTGCTGCATATCCCGGTGAGCCTGAATGCAGGCGAATGGAGCTTTTCGCTGACCGTCCATCACTGGATCAACGAAGGCCTGATGACGATCTTTTTCTTCCTCGTGGGGCTGGAACTCAAGCGGGAGTTTCTCGTGGGGGAGCTGTCTGAGCTGCGCCAGGCGGTGTTGCCGGTCATGGCGGCAATTGGCGGTATGGTGGTGCCCGCGTTGATCTACGCCTCCTTCAATGCCGGGGGCGAGGGCGCGCGTGGTTGGGGTATTCCCATGGCCACCGATATTGCGTTTGCGGTTGGCTGTATCGCCCTGCTTGGCAATCGTGTGCCGCGCTCGGTGGTGACCTTTCTGGTCGCCCTGGCGATCGTTGACGATCTGGGCGCAATTCTGGTCATTGCGATCTGGTATACGGAAAGTGTCAACATGACCGCGTTGATTACCGGCGGTGTGCTCGTCGTGATCATGTGGCTGTTGAAGGGTGCCGGGGTGCGCCGCTCGCCCGCCTACATTTTCGTGGGTATCTTGCTGTGGTACGCGTTCTATCAGGCGGGGATTCACGCGACACTCGCGGGCGTGATTACCGCGATGGCGATGCCGGCAAAACCAAAATATGATCCGGTCGCCTTCAGTACCTTTGTAAAAGATATTATCCGGAGCTTTGACCGGAGCTTCCGCCCTGGCGACAAAATTATTGCGAACGATGCCCTCAGGGCCCGCGTCACTGCGCTGGGTAACGGGGTGCGCCTCGCCCAGTCGCCTCTCCAGCGTATGGAAACCCGGTTGCACACTCCGGTAGCCTTTATTGTCATTCCCATTTTTGCCCTGGCCAATGCTGGCATCCCAATCGACAGCTTTACCAGTTCGGAAGCTGTGCTGAATCCGGTGACCATCGGGGTCATTATGGGGCTGGTATTCGGCAAGCTGATCGGCATTGTCGGTGCGACCTGGCTTGGCTGGCGGCTTGGGCTGGGGAAATTACCCAGTTCGGCGACCTTCCATCATATTGTCGGTGTGGCGCTGTTGGGTGGTATCGGCTTTACCATGTCCATATTCATTACCGAACTCGCGTTTTATGGCAAGGGTGATTTGCTGGTGCAGGCCAAAGCGGGTGTGTTGCTCGCGTCCGTGATCGCCGGTGTTGCCGGTTTCCTGATTTTGCGCAAAGCCCCGATTGGCGAAGATCCGAATCTGGAGACGGTAGGACGAGACGTCGACACGGACGAAGATGGCGGTTCGGATGAGCACGCGGGAGATCCGCTGCCTACCGGACTCGGCAAAGGTCACTGAGTACCGTATCGGGTTTGTGGCATGCATATGTTTTCCAGCTTTGCCCGCATTCTCTGGTAGTGGCTGCCTTGCCAGTAAACACGGGCGCAGGCAGTGCACTGCCAGAATTCGGTGTAGTACTGCCGCGTGCGTGGTTGTAATTGATGGCTGATCCGCTTTTTGTCCGTGTGCCGAAGTATGCCGTTACACTTCAGGCAGCGGGTAAATGGCGCTATACAGCCATGCAGTGCCCAGCGATCAAAAATTTCCGGTAGCTGTTTATGTGGCTGTATGGCCCTGACAAAGTAACCAGCTTTCAGGGTCGATCGCATCAGTAATCCGCGATCTCTGCTTAAAAGAATTCGGCCCTGTTGGTTGGCCTGTCGCACCAGCGCGCTGTCGTCCGTATTAATGGGGATGGCGGAGTCGATGCCAAGCATGCGTAGTTGGCGCGTGAGTGCACCCAGATGACAGTCCAATAGAAAAGTGGGTGGCCTCGTGACCGGCGGTTGCAAATGGAGCAGGGGCCCCGTGCAGTGCTGTTTCCCTGGCGTCATAGTGGCCGGATACACCAAGACTTTATCTCCCCCTGCGAGCTCGTATTCGAACGGCACGGAATGCCCGTTGACTACAATGAGATCGATTTCGACGTGAGGTATGTCCAGGCGTTGCAGGGTGTCTTTGATGGAGTTGTATTGTCGTTGGTGCAGCGTGTGTTGAGCCTGCTTTTGTGATCCCCGTCGCAATTCTTTCAGGTCCCCACAAAATGTGATTTGTACTGGCGCGCCATCAATTGAATTTGTAGATACTGACGTCTCTGGCGTGTGCGACTTTTTCATGGGAATCGTGTTGGCTATTGCGCCAATATGGCGTTATATTGATCCTTTTTTTACCCTGCCCTCAGTCTTTTTTGCTCGGCAGGCGAGTGTTTGCAGTTTGCTCTACCCAAGTATGGTTGAGCGAGAGCGCGCAGCATTTTCTGACATTGGTCCGCACCATTGCGAGCCTGGACAGATAAGCCCGGAATAAAACAGAACAAGCGGGAGTGATCCATTGGAACAGGTGCAGGTAGCAATCATCGGAGCGGGGTTGTCCGGTCTGCAGGCTGCGCGGCTGTTGTCGCAGGATCTGGACGTTCGCGTATTGGAAGCCAGGGAGCGAGTTGGTGGTCGTTTGTATCGGCATCAATTCAGTAATGGCGACAGCGTGGATCTTGGTGGCCAGTGGATCGGTCCCGGCCAGGAGCGCATGTACAGACTCCTCGCGGAGCTGGGTGTGCAGACGTGGCCACAACATACCGAAGGCGATAACTTACTTATCCTTCAGCAAAACCTGCGCCGCTATCGTGGCGAGATTCCCCTGACCAACCCTCTGGTGTTTGCGGATCTTGGGCGAGCATTAGGTGCGTTTGACACACTCGCTGCGCAAATTGACCCCTCTGCGCCCTGGGTGCACCCCAAGGCCTCCGCCTGGGACAGCATGACCCTGCAAACCTGGGTGGAAAAACATACCTTTACGCGGCGAGCCCGCGAGCTGTTTGCGGTTGCTAGCGGAGCAGTATTTGCGGCCGAGCCTGCGGATATCTCGCTGTTGCATGCCCTGTTTGTGGCGCGATCGGGAAAAAGTCTGCGCACGTTGATGGCAACGCGGGATGGCGCCCAGCAGGACCGCATTTCTGGCGGTAGTGCGGCACTGTGTGAACAGATGGCCGCCTCACTGGGGGATCGCGTCTCACTCAATGCGGCGGTGGAATCTGTTCGACGCACGCCATCTGGACGTCTGCGTTTGCGTTATACGGGGGGTGAGCTGGAGTGTGAACGGCTGATTCTCGCCGTGCCGCCTAATCAGGCATTGCGTATCAGATTTGAGCCCGCGCTGCCGGGTTGGCGTGATCAGTTATTGCAGCGTATGCCGGGTGGCGCCTGTATCAAGTGCATTGCGCGCTACGAAGAGCCGTTCTGGCGAAAAGAAGGGTTGTCAGGTCTGGCCGTGGGAACTTCTGTCCCTGTGCAAACGGTTTTTGATGTATCTCAGCCCGAACAGGGTACCGGGATACTCATGGGGTTTCTCAGCGGGGATGCAGCGCGTCACTACAGCAGTGTTGATGCGGAGCATCGTCGAGCGGCGGTACTCGACTCGTTTGCCTGGTTTTTTGGAGAGCGCGCCCGTCAACCGGTCGAATATATCGATCTGGATTGGTCGAGTGAGGCCTGGACACGGGGCGCTTACGCTGCGGTGATGCCCCCCGGTTTCTGGACTCGATATGGTGACCAGATGCGCGTTGTGAATGATCGTATCCATTGGGCGGGCACCGAGTTCGCACGGGAATGGTACGGCTATATGGAAGGTGCTCTGGAGTCCGCCGAACGCGTGGCCAAGGAGGTGCGTTGGCAGCTTAAGGAAGAGCCATCCCCGTCGGCGGTGAACGTGCCCTGATCTTCAGCAGGCGCTGCAACGAAGCTTTGCGTGCCCACACTCCCTACCAATTCCCCGGTAATTCGCGCCGTTTCCTCTGGCCGGGTGCGCATTTGTCTACGCACCGCGGTATAGTTTGTCTGATGCAATATTCCTGCGCGGTGTCTTGCGGTCGGCATCTGTGCTTAGTAACAAGGAAACCCTATGAAACGCTTTTCTTCGCCGTTAGCCCCGTTTTTGGTGGCTGTTATCGCCGTCGCATTGACGGGTTGTGGCCCCAAAACACCGTCTCCGGATGAGGCGACCACTGCAGCCGTCGAGACAATGGAAGAAGCCGCCGATGGCGCCGGACCCAATGAGGAGACGGAAGAATCCTCCATGGATCAACTGGCCAAAGAATATGTCATGTTGATTCTGGAACTCGGTAATCACGATAAAAACTATGTTGATGCCTATTACGGACCGGAAGACTGGCTAGAGAAAGCGAAAGCCAGTGAAGCGAGCGCTGCCGATATTGCCGAGCGAGCCGAAATCCTGATGGCCAAGTTGCCTGCACAGGTGGCGCCCTCATCCGACATGGATACCCTGAGAACCCACTATCTCAAGACCCAGTTGCGCGCGGTCCTTTCCCATGCACGTGCGTTGGCTGGCGAGGAAAAGCCCAATTTCGAACGTGAAGCCAAGGAGCTTTACGATACCGAACCTCCGCGGCAGGACTTTTCTGAATTTGAACCGGTTCTGGCCGAGCTCGAGGCATTGCTGCCGGGAGAGGAGCCTCTGCACGAGCGCGTTGATGCATTCCGCAAGCAATACGAAATACCCGCAGATAGCCTGTCGGCGGTATTTGATGCTGCGATTGAAGAGTGTCGAGAGCGGACCAAAAAGCATATGTCTCTACCGGAGGCAGAAAGCTTTGTGCTGGAGTATGTCAAAGACAAGCCGTGGAGCGGATACAACTGGTACAAGGGCAATAGCCAGAGTCTTATCCAGATCAACACGGAGCTGCCCATCATGATTGATCGCGCGGTGGATCTCGGTTGTCACGAGGGCTATCCGGGGCATCATACTTACAATGCCTTGCTGGAAGAAAAGCTGGTCGACAATCGCAACTGGATCGAATACAGCGTGTATCCGCTATTCAGTCCACAGTCGTTAATTGCCGAGGGCAGCGCCAATTATGGTATTGAGCTGGCTTTCCCCGGAGATGAGAAGCTGGCGTTCGAAAAGGAGCAGCTCTATCCGCTTGCAGGGTTGGATCCGGATACTGCTGAGAAATACAGTCAGGTGATGAAGCTGGTCGGCAAGCTGAGCTTTTCCGGTAACGAAGTTGCACGTCGCTATATCAACGGCGAGATTGATGCCGACGAGGCTACCGAACTTTTCCAAAAGTATGCCCTGATGAGTCCGGGTAAAGCCCGCCAGCGGGTACGCTTTGTGGATACCTATGGTGCGTACGTGATCAACTACAACTGGGGTAAGAAACTTGTCGCGGATTATGTGGAGTCCGGGGCAACCGGACAGGATGCGCGCTGGGCTCGTTTTTCCCGCCTGTTGTCCTCACCCCGTCTGCCGTCTTCCCTGAACTGGTAGGCCTGGTGGATCGGGCGACTGCACGCCAGTATTTATTGTCGCGTCCGGAGGCGGTAGAGGACTACCCCTTCGGGCCCGATGTGGCTGTCTTCAAAATCGAGGGAAAGATGTTCGCGACCTTGAGTGTGGAGCGGGGCATTGTTCGATCCAATCTCAAATGTGATCCCGATGAGGCCCAGGCTCTGCGAGACATTTTCTCTGGCGTGTTGCCTGGCTATCACATGAACAAGCGACATTGGAATACGGTATTGTTCGACGGCAGTGTGCCGGACTATGAAATAGAACGGTTGATGGATCGTTCGTACGGGCTGGTTGTGCGCGGGCTGCGGAAGGCGGAGCGCTCTGCGTTGGAGCTGCAGTACGGAGTGGAGCAAGTCTATCGATAGGGTGCGTTAAATATTCCTGCATGCGCCATGTACTTTGGCGCATGCAGGAGGCTCACGGTCTAGAATAGCCGGCCTCTGCGCTTACATAGGTGTCCCTGTCTCTAATTCACGCTCGTATCGATTACGATAAAGCGTGGGTTTTTCGTCGAGGGAGTGGAGGCGGCATCAAACTCCTGCGAGTATACGAATACTTTCTCCCCGCCGTTAATGATTGGTCCATCCAGTAAGAATACCGTATCCGGATACTCCGTTAGACTTTTCTGTTCGTAATTTTCATCCAAAATCTGGACCCGGCTATGACACGCTTGGGGAGCGCCGCGGCATTCGGTTGCAGGATTTACAATGCCCGCATTGGTCCATAACGCGCGCACACTACCGCCATCGAAAGCGAATAGATTCAACAGTTGTGTCACTTCTGCTTTATTCTCGATTGAATAGACCGTCCTGTTCCACCGGTTGAAACCGAGTGTTTTGTCTGGAGAAAATTCCAAATCCACTGCGCCTGGAATGAACTCGGCATTTTCAGTTTTGATTAATGTAAGGGTCTCAAAATCCAGGGTGTAACCCTTTTCAGCAATATCTTTAAATTGACTGGAGAGGTAGCGAAACCCGAGATCTATCGACTGGCTGGCCGACGCTATGACCTCCAGCCCCGGTCCGAAGACCTCAACGTTTGGAAGTGCTGCCGCGGAATCGTATGTTTCGCGAATCAGATAATTCCCATCCGTCGAGTATCCTGTAATCCAGTCCACGGGGGGAGGGGGAAGAGATCTGTCGGAGGAAAGCGGTAATTCCTCCGAGAGGTCAAAAAGCACCAAATCAGTTGGGGAGAAGATCAGGACCAGTCGATTCTGGGCGGGCCAGTGGACAACCTCAAACTGTTCTCCGTTTACGCCCAGCGCTCTGTTAATGTCCAGTGGCGGTAGGAATGAGCGGGTTTCCAGACTCCATCTAAGAATTTGGGAGGCGACGGGGCTACACCCTTCAACATAGCATCCGTCCCAAAAATAGGCTGTATTAGTCGCCTCATCGAATAGGTGATTCATCGTCCCGATGCGTTCGATATAGCAAATTTCTCCGTTGCCATCGCTTTCTTTGCTGCAGGCGCTATTGTTCGGATACAGGTCTTCTGTGTCGGTAACGCCGTCATTATCGTCGTCGGTATCTGCAACGTCTCCAATGCCATCACCATCGAAATCGGCGGATTCGCTAGGGTCAAGTGGAAAGGCATCATCTGGGTCAAGGACGCCGTCTCCATCATCGTCATCATCGTTCGCGTTGATGATGCCGTCGCCATCCGTATCGCGGTTGTCCAGTACTTTAATACCTTTAGCAAAGCGCTGAATGAATTCGCCGGACGGATCGGTAGCGATAATAGAGACGCGCCAATCTCCGGGCTCGCTGAAGGTGATATCGAAGGTGCCGTAGGCTAGCTTTTGCACATCGGCAAATTGGGCAATGTCATCTCCAGAAGCTGTTCGTGAGGAGGCCAGATCATCCACGGAAAGCTGGTGGTTGAGCAAATCGCCATTCAGGTCAGTAATGTTGTTCGACAGTCCAACGCTCTCTTTAGCGCCCAGGTTGACGGTTGTATCACCTTGATTAAAAAAGCTGTCGATGGTGCTGGGGGCGACATTGACGTCTCCGAAGAAATCCACTTGTCCGGTTTCGAGGTCACTCATCTCCAGTCGCACACCGAGATCGGATCGCGTTTGGCCATTGCCGGGAAAATGCATCACTTCGATATCAAAGTCGGGCCAGAGCCCCACTTTTCGAATCATGCCAGTGTTGGCATTCACTCCAGAGATGAGGCTTGTGATCTGAAAGTCTTCGCCTGTGGCTTCGTTAGCGCGCGTTAACACGGCCAATCCTTCGGTTCCCACCTCGATACCGCCCTTAAATCCGTTGGCATCGACAAGATGATGAGGTGAGGAGAGGGGCAGGAAGAATTCAAACTCTTCGGATCTAAGAAGCAGCCCCGATGTGTTCTCCATAGCCTCAAGGTTGGAGGTTACTACGATCCGGCGAGGTTGCGCGGAGGCTTTGTCGACTGCTACGTCCGTGGATCCATTGAGCGTGGCACCTGAACCGGTCGCTTCGATGCTCAACTCGTTCAAACTGATTTTGGCGGAGTATGCGCCATCAGAGCCAGCCTCGGTCAAAAAAACTTCCACAGTGCCGTCGACTTCCTGATCTACGGAATCGCTGCACTTGTCGAACGTAAGCTTTTGATTTTCACCGCCGCCGGTAACTTCTGCGGTGACGCTGCCTGAAATATCGCACGGAATCGTTTGCGAGGAATTATTGGCTGATGAAAATGTGGGTGTAGACGTGATGTCCAGAAAGTCGTTGATCAAGTCGATATTCAAATTTGTAATTTCAACGACGGCGCCAGTGAAACTGCGCAAGTTGTCAGCTGAGATATCCGCGCTGGCGACGAGCGGTGCGTCAGAACCGCTTCCACCCTGATCATCGACGGGCGGTGGTGGAGCATTATCGCTGGAACCACCTCCGCCTCCGCCTCCGCCACAGGCTGCTAGTAATAGGGTGAGCGTGACAACAGTCGCCTGAGTGAAATTTGTAAGGTGGCGGTTCATGGGAGTTCTTCTTTGTCTGTCTGGCAGATAACCTAAAATTTGGATGTTAATAGTGCCAAAGTGAATAAAGTTCAGGCAAGGTACTGTGTCCGTTTTGGTCGAAAAATGATCGAGCACTGTCGGCAGGGAGAGGTGTCTGACTATTGGGGGATTGTTGGATAGTGTTACGCATGGAAGTGTCCGTTGGTTGGTCACCAACTGATCGGTTAAACTGCGCCCAAAACCCGTTCGAGGAAAGTTTGTGAGCGAATTTATTGTTGATGTGACGGCGGAGAACGCCCAGCAGGTCCTGATCGAAGAGTCCATGAAACGCCCGGTAGTGGTTGATTTTTGGGCAGACTGGTGCGAGCCGTGCAAACAGTTGATGCCGGTTCTGGAAAAACTGGCCAATGAGTATGCGGGCCAGTTTTTGCTGGCGAAGGTCAATGCGGATACCGAGCAGATGCTGGCCGGGCAGCTGGGCGTGCGCAGCCTGCCCACCGTAATGGTGCTGAAAGAAGGCCAGCCTGTGGATGGGTTTGCCGGGGCGCAGCCAGAACAGCAAATTCGGGAAATGCTCGACAAGTACCTCCCCAAGCCCTGCGATATCAAGTTGCAGCAGGGGCAGGCGCTCGTCGCCGAAGGCAAACTCGATGAGGCTTTGCCGGTACTGCGGGAGGCCTATAACGAATCGGAGGAGCGCGCCGATATCGCCAAGCAGTTGGCGGCAGTCCTTCTGGAGCTGAACCGTGTAGCGGAAGCCGAGGCGGTGCTTGGCAAGATTCTCATGGCGGATCAGGATGCCGATTACCAGCAGTTGATGGCCCAGCTGGAACTCAAGCAGCAGGCAGCGGAGTCGCCTGAAATCCAGGCGTTACAGCAGGCGCATGAGGCTAACCCTGAAGATTTTGACACCGCTTATAACCTGGCCGTGCAATACAGCCAGAACCATCGTCAGGAAGAGGCGCTGGAGCTTTTGTTGAATATCCTGCGCAGCGACCTGGGTTATGGTGACGGCGTGGTGAAGCAAGCTTTCCTGGATATCGTCAAGACACTCGGCGCTGGTGATCCTGTGGCCGCCAAGTATCAGCGCAAGCTGATGACTCTGATGTTCTGAATTCTGGCTCCTGCGGATACGTCTCCATGTACAAGCTTTGTATCTACATACCGGCAACTCACCTGGAAGCCGTCAAGGAGGCGCTATTCGCCGTCGGCGCCGGCCGTGTCGGGGACTACGACAGTTGCTGTTGGCAAGTGTTGGGCACCGGCCAATTTCGTCCTCTCGAGGGCAGCCAGCCCTTTCTAGGACAGACCGGGCAGGTTGAGCAGGTGGCCGAGTATAAAGTCGAGATGGTCTGCGAAGACCATCTCGTCGATACCGCGGTGCAGGCTTTGCGTGCTGCCCACCCCTACGAAGAACCAGCCTTTGATCTGTGGCGACTGGACTCTCGCTGCGGTTAATCCGCTACCGCCGGCTGTGGTGATAGCGCTGCGATAGTTTCATGTAGCGGTACGACTTCCCGGGCGACGTACTAGGTATTTTTCTTGTCGGCGTTGCCTGAGCGTTTGGCAAGATCCAGCAGCGCGGAAACGGGATAAAGCAGCTGTCCCCAAAAATCCCTCGGCAGGCGCTTGGTGGTTCCATAGTCCGCAGGCCAGTGATCCCCGGGTAAATGGTAGGTTCCGAACAGTCGATCGAACAAAACCGTATGCGCAGAGTAGTTCGTATCGATAGCAGGCTTTTCCGAGCTGTGATGCCAGTGATGGAATTGTGGGGTGACAAAGATTGCTTTCAGGGGGCCGAAATTCAGCCTAGTATTGGTGTGGATCAGCACCGCTTGCAGCGCCGCAAAAACCACATAGATATCCAGTGCAGTCTGGTCTGCGCCCAGTAAGTAGAGCGGTACCAGGACCATGGCACGCTCCGAAAATACCTGCAAAAAATGTCCGCGGGAACCTGCCAGCCAGTCCATATGTTCGACGGAATGGTGGACGGCATGAATGGGCCAGATCCACTTGAACTCGTGATAGAAGCGGTGCTCCCAGTACAGGACAAAATCAGCACACAGAACGACCAGGGCAACCTGCAGCAAGAGCGGTGTCGACTGTACCCACTGCTGAAGCGCCGGGCTCACTGCCCAGCCGAAGTGACTGGCGTGGTAGTTCCCGTAGATGAGAATGGCCGAGATCAACAGGTGGTTTAAGCAGAAGTAGAGGAAGTCGGTATCCCATTCCGGGCGCAAAATGACCTGATTTCGATACTTGGGAAATAGCTTCTCTATTGCCATAAAAATGAACATGGAGCCGAGGAGCGCAAGAATCAGCCAGTCGACACCCAGAGAGAGCCTGACGGGTTCGACCGGCCCGACCGGAATGTTGTATCCACCCAGTGCGAAGGCCGTCAAGGTCAAAGCCAGGCCTGCGAGGCCCATCCGCCGGTAGCGCCCCAGAACAAACGTCAGAATGCCAAAAAACAGCGAGGCATACATGCCGTATTTGAGCAGCTTCTGCAAAGCAGCGGCATCATAGACCTGCCGTAACTCGATGGTGGTAAGGTATGCAGGGTAGAGGTAGGCAAAGACTGCCAGCAGACTCAGGGCACCGAGAAAAACGGAAAGGTAGCCGCTAATCCGCCCTTCACCCCAGCGAAACTCTTTGGCACGGTTCAGGGGAACCCTGCGCTTCCTGTACTGATAGTCTTCTGCGCCCGAATCCATCTTCCCTTTCCTCCGTTTGCGTCAGAAACCCGACCGATCAAGTTTGAACTGATTCCTAATCTATTGGATCGGCGAGGCAGGCGCAATTTTCTCTAAAGCTTCCTTTGTATGACACCCCGGTGCAGGCCGAACTGACCGCTGCGTCTGTCGCGCAGGTAATGTTCCAGGGTCGATTTCATGATCGGGAAGGCCAATTCGTCCCAGGGAATATCTTCTTCCCGGAATAGCGCAACCTCGAGCGATTCCGGGCCTGGCCCAAAATTGGTATCGGTGAGTTCACCGCGGTACATCAGGTAAACCTGATTGATATGGGGAATGTCGTATACCGTGTAGAGATCGTCGACGCGAATGTTGGCACGCGCCTCCTCCCATGATTCACGCAGTGCACCTTCCTCGCTGCTTTCTCCGTTCTCCATAAAGCCCGCGGGCAGGGTCCATAACCCCAATCGCGGTTCGATGGCGCGCTTACACAGCAGAATCTCGTCGCCCAGATAAGGCAACACACCGACAATAACGCGTGGGTTGATGTAGTGAATGGCGCCACAACTACCGCACAGGTGGCGGGGGCGATCGTCCCCATCGGGGATGGCAAAATTCACGGCATCGCTGCCGCAGTGACTGCAGTATTTCATCGCGGCAGTATACCCGTCCCGGTACCGTGCAGTGCAAGCAATTGTCAATTAGACGTCGCCTATAGTTGTTGTATGAGGTTATTTTCAGGCGTTTGCTGCAGTTGAAGAAGTTCACTGACTCCGGCCAGATCGTTTGTCGGGTTGCGCTCCTCGCACTGGCTGGTGTGAGTGGGTTGATTGCTGCCTGCGGGAAGAGTGAGCCGCCACCCGAGCCGCCACCGCCACCCGTCGAGGTCATTGCGGTTCGCGAGCAACCGGTGATTCCGCGCTTCGAGTACGTGGGTCGGATCGAGGCGACCGATGAATATCTGGTGCGCTCTCGGGTAGAGGGCTATATCGCTGCGCGATATTTCGATGAAGGATCGATGGTGCAGCGCGGTCAGCAACTTTACCTGATCGATCCACGTCCGTTCGAAGCCGCCCTGGATAGCCAGAGGGCCGCCGTCGCGCGGGCTCAGGCGGCACTGCAGGTCGCAGGACGGAACTTCGAACGCGGCAAGGAATTGATTAAAACCGGCGCCATCAGCCGGGCGACTTTCGACGAGCTCACCGGCAATTTTGAGGAAGCCGAGGCGACCTTGAAGTCCGCCAGGGCAGACGAAGAAAATGCCCGCCTTGATCTGTCCTTTACCGATATTCGCGCGCCCCTCACAGGCCGCATTGGCCGCAGTGCCTTTACGGAAGGTTCTCTGGTCGGCCCGCAGTCAGAGCCGCTCACCTCCATCGTCAACATGAATCCGATTTTCGTGCTGTTCCAGATACCCGAGGATCAGCTGTTTGCTGTGCAGGTGGAAGAGGAGCAGCGACGCGAGGCAGGCCAGGAACGGGTGCGGCGCGATATCCGCATCGAGCTTCCCGATGGCAACTACTACAAGTATCCCGGTGTGATCGTTTTCGGTGACAACCAGATTGACCCAAATACCGGCACTCTGGCGGTCAGGGCGCGGTTCGAAAATCCCCGCCAGTTTCTGGTGCCTGGACAGTTTGCCCGGGTTTCCATACGGGTTTTTGCCGGAGATGAGGCGATCAAGCCGCTGGTGCCGCAGGCCTCCGTACTCGAGGATATCCAGGGGCGCTACGTGTACGTCCTGGATGAGAATAATGTCGCCAAAAAGCGTTACCTGAAATTGGGTCAGCGCGAGGGCGAATTGTGGGCGGTGGACGAGGGGCTGAAGGCGGGGGAGCGGGTCGTCGTCAACGGCTTGCAGCGCGTCGTGAATGGCAATCCAGTCACTCCACAGAATACCGCCGTGGATCCCTACGCCCCCAAGGAAAAGCCCTCTGAAGGAAAAGCGATCGAGGAGATGCCAGCCGGACCGAGCAGCAGTACACCGGCCGGGCGTGATCGGGCGGTAGCCGGCCCGGATGACAGGGGCGCGAGCGACACCGGCTCGCCCGCTTACGATGATCCGGAGTCGCTGCAGGAGGCAGGGGATGTTAAGTAGCCGCCCTGCCAGCGCTCAGCGCGACCCGCCGGGGAGGTGTTGAAGTGATCAGCGCCTTCTGTATCCGTCGTCCACGTTTTGCTTTCGTGGTATCCATCCTGATTACCCTTTCGGGACTGCTATCGCTGCCGATTCTCCCGGTGGCGCAATTCCCCGATATTGCGCCACCCACCATTACCGCGACTGCGACCTTCACCGGTGCCAGCGCCGAAGTGGTTCGCGACAGTGTGGCGGTTCCGATTGAATCGCAAGTGAATGGCGTTGAGGACATGATGTACATGTCTTCAACCAGCGGTAATGACGGCTCCTATAACCTCACCGTCACGTTCACTACCGGCACCGACGGTGACATTGCCCAGGTCAATGTGCAGAACCGGGTTCAGCAGGCCATGGCCGGCCTGCCGGAGGAGGTCAAGCGCGATGGTGTGGATGTGCGCAAGCAGTCCAATACCATGCTGCTGGTGGTCAACCTGTTCTCTGATAATGATGAATTTGATGAGCTGTTCCTGGCGAACTACGCGCAGATCTATATCCGTGATGAGCTTGCACGGATTCCCGGTGTGGCCAGTGTGGATATCATGGGCGCCATGGACTTTGCCATGCGTATCTGGCTCAAGCCTGATCGCATGGCGTCTCTCGATATCACGACCGAGGACGTAGTGGCGGCGCTGCGCGCGCAGAATGTGCAGGTAGCCGCCGGTCAGCTCGGCGCGGCCCCGATCAGCGAGACCCAGCAATTCCAGTACAACATCATCGCCCGCGGGCGTCTGGTCACCGCTGAGGAATTCGGCAATGTAAGTATTCGCGCGTTGCCGGATGGCGGTATCGTACGCGTGCGTGATGTCGCGGATGTCGAATTGGGCAGCCAGTCTTATGGCGCCTTTGGTCTGCTGGATAACAGGCCGTCTGCGGTGATCGCTGTGTATCAGTTGCCGGATGCCAATGCGCTGTCCGTGGCCGAGGCGGTACGCGCGCGTGTCGACGTGCTCGCGGAGCGGTTTCCGGAAGATCTCGAGGCGGCAGTGATCTATGACACGACTCGGTTTGTTGTGGCATCCATTGCCGAGGTGGTGAAGACGCTGATCATCGCCCTGCTGTTGGTGATCATGGTGGTATTCCTGTTCCTGCAGGACTGGCGTTCCACCGTTATCCCGGCCATAGCCATCCCGGTGTCATTAATCGGTACCTTTGCCTTCATGCTGGCGCTGGGTATGAGCATCAACACCATCACCCTGTTTGCATTGATCCTCGCCATCGGCATTGTGGTGGACGATGCCATTATCGTGGTGGAGAACACTCAACGCCTGATGGGTGAGGGTCTGGCGCCGCCGGAGGCGGCACTGGAATCCATGCGTCAGGTCACTGCGCCGGTGGTGGCTACCACGCTGGTCCTGATGGCGGTGTTTGTTCCCGTCATGCTGATGCCAGGGCTGACCGGACAAATGTACAAGCAGTTTGCGATCACCATCAGTATTGCGGTGGTCATTTCCTCGGTGAACGCGCTGACATTGAGCCCGGCATTGTGCGCCACCGTGCTGAAACCTGTGGAGAAGGGACGCGCTGCGGGAGATCGAACCGATGGCATGTTTGGCTGGTTCAACCGTGCCTTGCACGGGGCCAGCGGATTCTACGAGCGAATGGTGGGGGTCGGCATTGGTCGGCCGTTGCTGGGGGTGGCATCCATCGCAGGTCTGTTGTTTTTCCTCGTCTGGCTGTTTCGGGAAGTGCCGACCGGGTTTATCCCCAATGAGGACCAGGGATATTTCATGGTGCATGTACAGCTCGCAGATGGAGCTTCCATCGAGCGCACCGGACCGGTGGTGACGCGACTGACCAACATGCTGCGGGAAGAGCCCGGCATGGAGCATGTGATGGCGGTGCCCGGGTACAGTATTCTCGCCGGTTCCCTCGCTTCCAATGCGGCGTTCATGATTGCCATTCTCGATCCCTGGGATGAGCGTACCGATCCATCGTTGCATCAGATGGCCATCATGGAGCGGGCGCAGGCAAAAATGAATGAGGTGAAAGAAGCGCAGGTCATGGCCTATCCGGTGCCCCCAATACCGGGCGTGGGTTCCGTTGGCGGTTTTGAATTCATTCTGCAAGATCGACAGGGGCGTCCGGCGGCGGAGCTGGCGGAGGTCATGTATGGCCTGATCGGTGCGGCAAACCAACGACCTGAGATCGCGCAGGCGTTTACGAGTTTCCAGGCCTCCACCCCGCAAATGGAACTCATCGTCAACAAGGACAAGGCGCATATTATCGGGGTGCAGTTGACGGATTTATACGAGACGTTGCAAACCTTCCTCGGTGGACTGTATGTCAATGACTTCAACCTGTTCGGCAAGGTGTTCCGGGTCATGGCGCAGGCGGAGTCTGAATACCGTAATGACGAGGAAGATCTGGCAGGGTTCTACGTGCGGGCGAAAAGCGGCAATCTGGTACCGGTAACCTCGCTGGCGGAGATCAAGCCCATCGTCGCCCCGCAGACAATCAATCGCTACAACATGTACAACAGTGTCACGATCAATGGTTCCCCAAATGCCGGGTATTCCAGTGGCCAGGCCATGAATGCCATGGCTGAGCTTGGGAACCAGTTGCCCGCCGGTTACGGGTATGAATGGACGGGCCAGAGCCTGCAGGAAATTTTGTCAGGTAATATGGCGCCGATTCTGTTCGCCCTCGCGATTGTGTTTGTGTACCTGTTCCTGGTCGCACAATATGAGAGCTGGAGTATTCCGGTTGCGGTGTTGCTGTGTGTACCTATTGCGCTGACCGGAGCGTTGTTTGCCAACTGGATAGCGGGGGCGGAAAACAACCTGTATACCCAGATCGGGCTGGTGCTGCTGATCGGGATGTCGGCCAAGAGCGCCATCCTGATTGTGGAGTTTGCCAGTGAGCAGCGGGCTTCCGGCCAGTCCATTCGCAATTCGGCGTTGACGGCAACGCGCCTGCGTTTTCGTGCGCTGCTAATGACCGCCTTGTCATTTGTACTCGGCGTGGCGCCCTTACTGGTGGCCACTGGCGCCGGCGCCGCCAGTCGCGTATCGCTGGGCCTGGCCATCTTCGGTGGCATGGTGGCAGCCAGTGTGTTCGCAACGCTGTTGGTGCCCATTTACTACGCCCTGGTGCAGTCCCTGCGGGAGCGTATTCGGGGCGAGCGCGCCAGTGGTATTAAGCCGCCAGCCGATCCCGGTCCCAGTGAGGGATAGGCCGAAAATTTTTCACGTCCTGCGAATCCATCGATATTGGCGCATAATGAGGGAGATCAAGACAAAACATTGCCCCGTTGGTGCAGTGTCGGACAGAAGTAATGCTGGTAGATATCGAACAAAAATTAGACGCATTGCGACCAAAGCTGGTAAGCCAGGTACCGAGCGGACCTGACTTGAGCGGGCATGCAGCCGTTCTACTGGCGCTAACCGATGAGCCGGATCCTCAGGTCATCCTGACGTTGCGCGCCGCCCACCTGTCCACACACTCCGGTGAAGTCTCGCTGCCCGGTGGCCGCTGGGATACCACCGATCCGTCGCTCGAGTTCACCGCGCTGCGCGAAACCCAGGAAGAAATTGGCCTGCCGCCTGAGCGGGTGAGGGTACTGGGTCCGTTGTGGTCCCGGGCGACCCGGTGGGACGTACAGGTGACTCCCTGGGTGGGGGTGGTGCCCGCAAATGCGACTCTGACGCCCAATCCTGGCGAGCTGGATGCGATCTTCCGGGTACCACTGTCGTACTTTTTGCGCGACCCACGTATTCGCACCGATCGCATTACCATCGACAAACGCTCGGTTTATTTGCCGGCATTTGAATACGAGGGTTTTGAAATCTGGGGCTTTACGGCGGGTGTCCTCACGGAATTCCTGACGCGGGTGCTCGGCGCCAGTTTTGGTCGCCGGGACGACGTGCCGTTGCGTGCCCTGTAATCTGGCCCAAAGTCACGCACATCCGGATTGAAATGCCGGCGTATAATACCGGCGACAAATCGCGGAAGTCGTTATGCGCAGAGCCCAATCCACTGTCGCCCTGGATGAAGTCCACTGGGGTGTGCTGAAAACCCTGTTCCCCTATTTGCTGGAGTTTCGCCGTGCTGTGGCGCTGGCGCTGCTGTGCCTGGTGGGGGCAAAAGTTGCCGCGGTTGGCCTGCCGTTCATTCTCAAGCACATCGTGGACAGTCTCGATAGCAGCGGTGGTGCCGCCGCAGCCATCGCGCTGCCCCTGGGGCTGCTGCTGGCGTACGGCAGCGTTCGCTTCTCGAGCGTGCTGTTCGGCGAGTTGCGCGACACTATATTCGGGCGGGTGACAGAGCGGGCCCAGCGGCGCGTGGGGCTGGAAGTCTTCCGTCACCTGCACAGTCTCGACCTGGATTTTCATCTGAATCGACGGACGGGGGGGTTATCCCGTGATATCGAGCGGGGCAACTCCGGTATTGCCTTCCTGATGCGTTTCATGGTGTTCAATATTGTGCCGACGCTGCTGGAAATCGCTCTGGTCTCGGTGTTGCTCTGGTGGAACTACAGTGTTGCGTTTGCCGTGTTGGTACTCGGCGCGGTCGTGGTTTACATCAGTTTCTCTGTGGTGGCCACGGAGTGGCGTACTCGCTTTGTCCGTGAACTCAATGAGGCGGAGTCTGCCAGCAGTAGCCGTTCGGTAGACAGCCTGCTGAATTATGAGACGGTGAAGTATTTCGGCAACGAGGGCTATGAGTCTGGCCACTACGACCGTGAACTTGCGGCGTGGGAGCAGGCACGGCGACGCAACCGGCTCTCGCTGTTTGGCCTGAATGCTGGCCAGGCGCTGATCGTCGCCAGCGCCATGTGTGGCGCCCTGATACTGGCGGCCATGCGTGTCACCGAGGGGCAAATGACCCTGGGTGATTTTGTGTTGATCAACGCCTTTATGATGCAGATCTTTATCCCGCTGAACTTTCTCGGGTTTGTCTATCGGGAAATGAAGGGATCCCTCGCCAATATTGAGAAAATGTTTTCGCTACTGGGGGTAAAGCCGGCGGTGTCTGACGTTGCCGAAGCTGCGGAACTCCACGTCACTGAAGGGCGGATTCAACTGGTAGATGTGCATTTTGGCTACCGCAAAGAGCGGGATATTCTCAGGGGTATCAGTTTTACGATTGAGCCCCGGCAGAAAGTGGCCATTGTTGGCGCCAGTGGCGCGGGCAAGTCCACTTTGTTCAAACTGTTGTTCCGCTTCTACGATGCGACTGCGGGCCAGATCCTGATTGACGGGCAGGATATTCGTTCGGTCACCCAGGCTTCTCTCCGACGCGCGATTGGTGTGGTGCCGCAGGATACCGTGCTGTTCAATCAGTCGCTGCTGGAAAATGTCCGTTACGGTCGTGTGGATGCGTCTGACGAGGAGGTGATGGAGGCGATTCGTCATGCCCAGCTGGATGACTTCGTACGGCAATTGCCAGAGGGTGCCGACACACTCGTGGGTGAGCGGGGCCTCAAGCTTTCTGGTGGTGAGCGTCAGCGCGTGGCGATCGCGCGTGCTCTGTTAAAGCATCCACCCATTATGGTGTTTGATGAGGCGACATCCTCTCTGGATAGTCGTTCCGAACAGGGCATTCTCTCCGCACTGCGTGAGGTCGCACGTGAGCAGACGACGCTGGTGATTGCGCATCGCTTGTCCACGGTCGTGGACGCCGATGTCATTTTGGTGCTGGAGCAGGGGAAAATCGTCGAGCAGGGGGATCATCGCACGCTGTTGAAACACGATGGTCATTACGCGGCACTTTGGCGTTTGCAGCAACAGGAGCGCGATGCGATTGATGTGGAGTGACCGCTCGTCGCCTCCATTGGGCCAGGTGCGAACGGTTACCTTGATAATTGTTTGCTGCTTCACTAATGTGCGGCGGTCTGAAGATAAAAATAGGCAAAATATTTATGACAACTGCCCGATTTGCTGCGGCGCTTTTGGCGCTTGCTGTTGCCAGTGGCTGTTCCCAGCGTGACGCGCAGGAGAGTACGCCTCCTGTGGCCGATAAGCCCACACCGGAACAGGTTCAACCCGTCCAGCCGGAAACGCTGGCAGCGCCGGCTGTTGAGCCGGAAAAAGCGGTGGAATCCTCTCGGTTCGATATCTATGTGCCGGTCGAACTAACCGCCGACCTGTCCAGCCTGTCGGACAACCAGCGAAAGATGATTGGTCAGCTGATTGACGCCAGCAAGATTATGGATCGCCTGTTCTGGCTGCAATCCTACGGCTCTCCGGAAGATCTGTTGTCCGGTATTGCGGATAGTGCAGAGCGCAAATTTGCTGAAATTAACTATGGCCCCTGGGATCGTCTCGATAATAACGAACCGTTTGTCGCGGGCTATGGGCCGAAACCCCTCGGCGCCCAGTTTTATCCATCGGATATGACCAAGGCCGAATTCGAAAAGTGGCAGCAGCCCGGCAAGGACGGTCTCTACTCGCTGGTGCGTCGCGATGCGGAAGGCAACCTCGAGTTGATTCCCTACAGCGAGGTGTACAAGACGGATCTCGAGCAGGCTGCGGGCATCCTGCGTGATGCCGCAATGCTGGCGGAGGACAAGGACTTCGCCAATTACCTGACAATGCGCGCCGACGCGCTGTTGTCGGATGATTTCCGTCCCAGTGACATGGCGTGGATGGATATGAAAAACAACCGCATCGATGTGGTGATCGGTCCGATCGAAAACTACGAAGACAAGTTGTTTGCCTATCGCACGGCGTACTCTTCTTATGTCTTGCTGAAGGACATGGAGTGGAGCGAGAAGCTGGCCAAGTTTGCTGCGTTCCTGCCGGAGCTGCAGAAAGGTTTGCCCGTAGATGAGCGGTACAAGAGCGAGGAGCCGGGGACCGATTCAGATCTGAATGCCTACGACGTGCTTTTCTATGCCGGGGACAGTAATGCCGGCTCCAAAACCATTGCCATCAACCTGCCCAATGATGAAGAAGTACAGTTGGCCAAGGGCACCCGTCGCCTGCAGCTGAAGAACGCGATGCGAGCCAAGTTCGACAAGATCCTGGTGCCCATCAGCCAGATCCTGATTGCCGAAGACCAGCGCAAGCACATCACCTTTGATGCCTTTTTTGCGAACACCATGTTCCACGAAGTTGCCCATGGTCTCGGTATCAAAAAGACGGTCACTGACGGCAGCAATGTACGGCAGTCCCTGAAGGAAACCTCGTCTCCCCTGGAAGAAGGCAAGGCGGATATCCTGGGTCTGTACATGGTGACCCGACTGCATGAGAAGGGGGAAATCGAGGAAGGGGAGTTGATGGACAACTATGTCACCTTCCTGGCCGGTATCTTCCGCAGCGTGCGTTTTGGTGCGGCGAGTGCGCATGGTAAGGCGAATATGATGCGCTTCAATTACTTCAAGGAAGCCGGTGCGTTCACCCGCAATCCGGAGACCGGACAATACAGCGTGGATTTCGCCAAGATGCAGGAAGCGATGACCAGCCTGTCGAACCTAATCCTGACCATTCAGGGCGACGGGGATTATAAAAAGTCGAAAGAACTGCTGGATACCAAGGGTGTGGTCGGTGCTGAGTTGCAAGCTGACCTCGACCGACTGGCGGAGGCCAGAATTCCGGTGGATGTGACCTTTATTCAGGGTAAGGAAATCCTCGGTATTCAGTAACTTGAAGCTGGGACCAGCCTGAATGTGAAGCCCCGCTGTTAGCGGGGCTTTGTCGTTTTGGGTGGGAAAACGCTGTTTACCACATAGAGTGTTGCCTGTTTGTCGGCGGCGCTACTCGGTCTCTGAAGCGTTTGCTTCTCCTGCGTGGGATTCCAGGTTCCTGCCCGTACGCGGTTTTTGCTGGCCGCTGTGCAATATGCGCTCGCGAATTACGCCGATCTCCAGCCGCACCGGTCGGCCAATCATTTCGCTCAGCCTTTTCTGCAGTGCGTTGGCAAATCCCTGGTCAATCGCCTGCTCACCATCCACCATTTCTACCCTGATTAGAATGCCGTCGGTACCAAAGCGTGTGGTGATATTGGTAAACCGAATTTCTTTATCGGTACCTGTGATCTGACGACTTTCCGTGATCAGATTACGCTGAATCTGGTTGCGAATGACCAGTTGATCGAGGTTGTGGGTCAGGGTAGGGGTGACGATAAACAGTGCGCCGGAGGTGATGATCAGTGCGGCAATTGCTCGCCCCTGATTGCGGAAGTACTGGCAGAAAAACACCAGGGCAGCGGCAAAAGCAATGCCCACCAGGTTGGTGAGGAAGAGGATGAACGGTCGCTCCGCACTGAGTTGATCCCACGCAACACCCAACTCGATACTGGCGTCGTCTTCCAGGGCGAGCGCGATGCCGACCGTGCAGAGTGGTGGAACCAGTGCCACGGCGATCGCAATACCGGCGAGGGTGGCGGAAGTGCTGGGGCGTGTCATGGTATAGGCAGCGGCGGAGCCGGCCGCAACGGCGATGACCAGATCGAGCATGTTCGGGCGCATACGAGCCACAATTTCATGCCCTGCCATCTGGTAGCCAATGCTGAGTGTCGTCAGGTAGGCAATGCCGATACACAGCAAGGTGCCGCTGATTGCGACGAAGGCTGAGCGCATGGTCAGCGGCAGGTCCCAGGAGATGGCGCCGAACGAGAGGGAAATGATCGGCGCCATCAATGGTGCGACCAACATCGCGCCAATAATCACCGCAGCGCTGTCGGCGAGCAGCCCGAGCGTCGCGATGATCGTCGAAGCGGTCATCATCAGATAAAAACTGGTGGTGGGCACTGCGCCTGGCGCAATCTGTTCCCGGGCCTCATCCAGCGGCATCGGTTTTTCGATAAAGCGTCGCCAGTCAGCGCCCATGGTTCTGCCAGATCCTGTTGTCGGTGCCAATACAAACGACCAGGTGTTTACTTTCCTGTCGCTGCCCTGTGCCGCTGCCGGAAGCACTCCGATCCCGCTAAGTATAAGTCGTGGCTAAATAGCTGCAGCCAGTCATGGGGTATATGGCAGAGGGTTGACTGTCAGTTCCGAATCCGACTCGTTGTGGCCAGTCAAACCCTTTAGACTGGCGCCTCGATTTGAGGAATTGCCAGTGCAACTGACCCCCGAAATATGCTCCCGTGCGCGACTGGCCCGCGATCGTCGGTTCGATGGCAGCTTTTACACCGCAGTGAAAACTACCGGTATTTTCTGCCGGCCCATCTGTCCCGCGCGCGCCCCGCTGGAGCGCAATGTTGAATATTTTGATACCGCGGTGGCTGCGGCTGCGGCCGGGTATCGTCCCTGCCTGCGCTGTCGCCCGGAAGCGGCGCCGGATAGCCCGGCCTGGGAGCTGGTCGCTACGACGGTGCGGCGTGCACTGACGCTGATGCGCGGGCAGCGGGAGGGATTCTCGATTGAAGCGCTGGCGGATCGGTTGGGTATCACTAGTCGCTACCTGCGCAAGCTCTTCGCCGAGCACCTGGGTATGAGCCCGTTGGATGTGTGGCAGTCAGAGCGGGCCCTGTTTGCCTGCGCGCTGTTGCGCGATACCGACCTGCCAATCAGCCAGGTCGCTTTCGAGGCTGGGTTCGGCAGTACACGGCGCTTTAACGCGGTTTTCCAGAGCCTGTATCAGCGTACGCCCAGTGACCTCCGTAGAGATGCGAAAGCTAGCGGTCAGGGGATGCGACTGTCACTTTCTTATCGTCCGCCAATGGACTGGCCCCGATTGCTGGCGTTTTTTGCTGCCCGTGCCTTGCCCGGGGTGGAGCGGGTCGAGGGCGGGCGCTATTTCCGCACTATTCGGCTCGGTGGGTTTACTGGGGAGGTGTGCGTCTCTCATGAGGCCGAGACGGCACGGCTG
Source organism: Microbulbifer sp. ABF4_148 (assembly GCF_056158985.1). Lineage (NCBI taxonomy): Bacteria > Pseudomonadati > Pseudomonadota > Gammaproteobacteria > Cellvibrionales > Microbulbiferaceae > Microbulbifer > Microbulbifer sp. ABF4_148. The sequence continues at coordinate 3,484,087 of NZ_JBSWUI010000001.1, read as the reverse complement.
ATCGTAGAAATCTATCCAGCGGCGGGCAGTGAGACTACGGCGCCGCCCCTGTACGAACTGACGCGCCGTCTGCGTCGGCTGTTTGATCTGGATGCCGATTTGGCCCAGGTGACCGAGGTGCTGGGACGAGACCCCAAACTCGGTCAGTTACTCAAGTCGGGCGCGGGTGTGCGGCTGCCCGGTGCCTGGGATCCCTTTGAATACGGGTTGCGGGCAATTCTCGGCCAGCAGATTTCGGTGACGGCGGCCACCACCATTGCCGGGCGCATTGTCGAGCGTTTTGGTGCGCGACTGGAAGCGGTAGGCCCTGATGCGACCGAGCGGCGGCTGTTTCCAACGGCAGAGGCGCTGGCGGGTGTTGCGTTCGATGGGTTGGGGGTGACACGCTCTCGTGCGGAAACCTTGCGTACCTTTGTGGCCGCTGTGCTGGATGGCCGTTTGGACCTGCAAACGCGCGACCTGGAAAGCTGGTGTGCGCAGGCCACTGCCCTGCGGGGGATTGGCGACTGGACCGCCCAGTACATCGCCATGCGGGGGATGTCGATGCCCGATGCGTTCCCCGCTGCGGACCTTGGCATCTTGCTGGCACTGGGTGAAAACGGGGAGAAAGCCACCCCCGCTCAGGCGCGGAGAATGGCGGAAGGCTGGCGCCCCTGGCGCGCCTATGGGGCGCTCTTGCTATGGGAGTCATTGTCAGGTGGAAAGGAGTAATGTGCTTGTGACCGAATACGCACTGTATGACAGCCCGATGGGGCAGCTGCTGATCGCTGCGGATGCACAGGGGATTGTCGCGGTTGGGTTTGCTGATGCCCGGCGGAGTCTGCGGGAAGAACAGGATTGGCTGCCGCAGTCGAATCGCCTCACCGAGCAGGCCGCCACGCAGCTGGGCGAATACTTCGCTGGTAAGCGGAGGGAATTTGATTTGCCGCTCAACCCTCGTGGCACGGAGTTCCAGCGGCGGGTGTGGGATGCGCTGTGCCAGATCCCCTATGGCGAGACCCGCAGTTATGGCGAGCAGGCTGCAGCCCTCGGCAGCCCAACCGCAGTCCGCGCGGTGGCATCCGCGAATGGCGCCAATCCGGTCGGCATTATCATTCCCTGCCATCGGGTCATCGGCGCCAATGGCACATTGACCGGATATGCCGGGGGGCTTGCCAACAAAGCCCGTCTGCTCGAGCTGGAAGGCGCTGCCTTTGTGAGCCAGTCGGATCTTTTCTGACCGCCCATCCCGATAACCTCTGCTGGCAATGACCGCCCGCCGGCGGGATAATAGTCCGCTTGATAGCCATGGCGAAGAGCGGAGTTCAAATGCTGTACAGACTGGGTGAAACAGCACCAACACTGGTGGGCGAGGGCCACTATATTGCCCCCGGTTCCCAGATCATTGGCAATGTCCAACTGCTCAGCCACAGTTCCGTGTGGTTCAACGCGGTGGTGCGCGGCGACTGTGACCGCATCACCATTGGTGAGCGCAGTAATGTCCAGGATGGGTCCGTGCTCCATACCGATCCCGGCCAACCCCTGGTCATCGGTACCGGCGTGACGATTGGTCACAAGGTGACCCTGCACGGCTGCGAAATCGGCGATTACAGCCTGATTGGTATTAATTCGGTGATCCTCAACGGTGCCAAGATTGGCAAGTGTTGTGTCATCGGTGCCAATGCGCTGGTGACCGAAAATACCGTCATTCCCGACTACTCCATGGTGCTGGGTTCCCCCGGCAAAGTGGTGAAGACGCTCGATGAAAATATGCTCGAGCTGCTGAAAGCCAGTAGTGACCACTATGTCGGCAACGCCCGGCGATTTTCCCGAGAACTGCAGCCCGTAGAGCGCGACCTCTGATGTCCAGTGATGTCATCGCGGCCGAGAGGCCGGTCAAATCCCCGTGTATCGCAGTGTGCGCCCTCGACAGCGAGGATATCTGTGAGGGTTGCTACCGCTCAGTGGCGGAAATCAGTGGCTGGCGGACCATGAGTAACGCCGAGCGAAAACAAGTACTGTTGGTGAGCGCGCAGCGGGCTCGCCAGAGAGGACGGGTGCTCTAGGCAGAGCCCGCGTCCAGAAACCGGAATTCCCAAGACCAAAACAATATGACCCAACCCTTTGTTCACCTGCGCACGCACTCTGAATATTCCCTGATTGACGGCCTGCTGCGGATCAAGCCGATGGTGGCTCGCGCTGCCGAACTGGAAATGCCGGCGCTGGCACTGACCGATCAGACCAATTTTTACGGCCAGATCAAGTTTTACCGCGCGTGCCTCGGTGCGGGGATCAAGCCGATTTCCGGTGCAGATTTCTGGCTCAGTGAAGGCGGCGAGAGCCAGCCCACGCTGATCAGCCTGTACGCCCTGAACAAGCAGGGTTACCGCAATATCACCGAACTGATTTCCCGTGGCTGGATGCACGGGCAATACCACGGCAATGCCTATATCCGTCGCGAGTGGGTGGCGGAATACGCCGAGGGTGTCCTGGCGCTTTCTGGCGCCAAGTATGGCGATGTTGGCCGCGCCCTGGTGGCGGGCCGCACCGCCCAGGCACAGGAGCTGGCGCAGGGCTGGGCCGAGATTTTTCCCGGGCGTTACTACCTCGAGTTGCAGCGTACCGGGCGCGCCGGCGATGAAGAGTATCTACACGCGGCGGTTGCCCTGGCGGAACAACTGCAGTTGCCGGTCGTTGCCACCAACGATGTGCGCTTTCTCGAGGAGAGTGAATTTGAAGCCCACGAGGTGCGGGTTTGTATTCACGAGGGCCGTGCCCTCGATGATCCGCGCCGCGAGCGTCGCTACTCTGCCGAGCAGTACTTCCGCACGCCGGAGGAAATGGCGGAATTGTTCAGCGATGTTCCCGAAGCATTGCAAAACACGGTAGAGATCGCCCGACGCTGTTCGGCACCAATTCAGCTGGGTAAATACTTCCTGCCCGAATACCCGATTCCCGACGGGATGACGGAAGACCAGTTTTTCGAAAAGATCAGTTTCGAGGGACTGGAAGATCGACTCAAATTCATTCTCGACCCGAATGACCCGGAGTATGCGGCCAAGAAACAGCCGTATCTCGATCGCCTGCGTTTCGAGCTGGATATCATCATCCAGATGGGATTCCCGGGTTACTTCCTGATCGTGATGGACTTTATCCAGTGGGCCAAGGATCACGATATTCCGGTTGGTCCGGGGCGGGGCTCCGGTGCTGGCTCGCTGGTGGCCTATGTACTCAAGATTACCGACCTCGATCCACTGGAATACGACCTGCTGTTCGAGCGATTCCTGAATCCGGAGCGGGTCTCCATGCCCGACTTCGACGTCGACTTCTGTATGGAGAACCGCGACAAGGTCATCAGCTACGTGGCCGACAACTATGGTCGCGATGCGGTGAGTCAGATCATCACCTTCGGTACCATGGCGGCCAAGGCGGTGGTGCGTGACGTGGCACGGGTACAGGGCAAATCCTACGGCCTGGCCGACAAGCTGTCCAAGATGATTCCGCCGGATGTGGGCATGACCCTGCAGAAAGCATTTGACCAGGAAGAGGTGCTGCGCGAGTTCCTGGATGGTGATGACGAAGGGCAGGAAATCTGGGAAATGGCCCTGCAGCTTGAGGGTGTTGCCCGGAACGTGGGTAAGCACGCGGGTGGCGTGGTGATCGCCCCGACCAAGCTGACCGACTTTGCCCCGCTGTATTGTGATGAGACCGGTGCGGGCCTGGTTACCCAGTTTGACAAGAACGACGTCGAAGACGCGGGCCTGGTAAAGTTCGACTTCCTCGGCCTGCGCACCCTGACCATCATCGACTGGGCCAAGGCGATGGTGGACGAGCAGCGGGCCCGCGAGGGGAAAGAACCTCTCGTGATTGAGGCGCTGCCGCTCGATGATGAAGAAACCTTCAAGCTCATCAAGCGGGCCGAGACCACGGCGGTATTCCAGCTGGAATCCCGCGGTATGAAAGACCTGATCAAGCGCCTGCAGCCCGATAACCTGGAAGACATGATCGCCCTGGTGGCCCTGTTCCGTCCGGGTCCGCTTCAGTCCGGCATGGTGGACGACTTTATTAACCGGAAGCATGGCCGCGCCCAGGTGGCCTATCCGGATGCCAAGTACCAGCACGAAAAACTGCAACCAATCCTGGAACCCACGTATGGGGTTATTGTTTACCAGGAGCAGGTGATGCAGATTGCCCAGGAACTCGCCGGCTACACCCTCGGCGGTGCAGACATGTTGCGCCGGGCGATGGGTAAGAAAAAGCCCGAAGAGATGGCCAAGCAGCGCAGTACCTTTGAGGACGGTGCGCAGTCCCAGGGTGTTGACCCCACCCTGGCGATGAAGATCTTCGACCTGGTGGAAAAGTTCGCCGGCTACGGCTTCAACAAATCGCACTCGGCTGCCTACGCCCTGGTGTCTTATCAGACCGCCTGGCTCAAGGCCCATTACCCCTCGCAATTCATGGCGGCGACCATGTCGTCGGATATGGACAAGACCGACAAAGTGGTCGTGTTTATTGAAGAGTGCCGCGAGATGGGGCTGACCCTGGTGCCGCCCGATGTGAACCTGGGTCAGTTCCAGTTCACCGTCGATACAGATCAGCGTGTGATCTATGGCCTCGGTGCCATCAAGGGGCTCGGCGAGGGCCCGGTGGAAAACATTATTGCGGTGCGGGAAGAAGGTGGGCCGTTTACCGACCTGTTTGATTTCTGCTCCCGTATCGACCCACGCAAGGTCAACAAGCGTGCGCTGGAAGCACTCGTGCGTTCCGGCGCTCTCGACAGTATTGGTCCCAAGGCCGAAGGTAGCGATGGGCTCAATTACGCGCGTGCGGTGCTGTTCAATGCCATTGAAGAGGCTGTGAAAGCTGCAGACCAGGCCGCCAAGAATGCCAGTGCCGGCATGATGGATCTGTTCGGTGAGGTAGTGCCCACCGCTGCGGAAGGGGAGGATGTCTACGAGGATTTCCGCCGGGCTCGCAGCTGGAGTATCCGCGAGCGTCTCGAAGGTGAGAAAAATACTCTGGGTCTGTATCTCACCGGCCACCCGATTGATGAGTATGAGGAAGAGCTCAAGCATCTGGTGAAGTCGCGCATTTCTCACCTGAAACCGGACAAGGCTAGCCAGAAAGTGGCCGGTCTGGTTGTGGGTATGCGGGTCATGAAGACCAAGCGCGGCGATACCATGGCGATTGTGTCGCTGGATGACCGCAGTGGCCGGATCGAGGCGGCAGTATTCAGCGAGGCTTTCGGTGAACATCGGGAGAAGCTGGTCAAGGATTCCTTGTTGGTATTGGATGGCCCAGTCGCGCATGACGACTACAGCGGTGGCCTGAAAATGACGGTGAACAGTGTCTCCACGCTGGATGAGCTGCGCCAGGGCAGTGTCAACGCGGTGCGCCTCAAGCTCGACAGCGGCACCGCCCCGAATGGTCTGGGCAAGCGCCTGGCCACGTGTCTGCAGCCCTACCGCGGTGGCAAGTGTGGGGTGTTGCTGGAGGTCGTGCGCAGTGATGCCCGCGGTACCTATCGCCTGCCACCGGAGTGGTCGGTGGAGCCCAGCGATCAGCTGGTGCAATCCCTGCGAGATATTCTCGGGCGAGAACAGGTTATGCTGGACTACGCAGATTGATACGGGTGACGTTGCGGGAACATTGATATCCGCGGATGTTGAAAAAGGTGACTATTGTGCTTCTGTTGGTCTGATTCTTGGTCTCGACTGACCGGTTTCGGGAAGGTAAGCTATGCCGCCATTATTAACTCGGTCACTGACAGCAGCTGCGCGGGTTAATAAGCTCAGGTAGCACGAATAGGTTTTAGGGCGCGGATTTCATGAATTTCAATTTTCTCGAGTTTGAACAGCCGATTGCCGAGCTGGAAGGCAAGATCAAAGAGCTGCAGCACGTTGGTGATGACAATGAGCTCAACATCGCTGATGAAGTGGCACGTCTGCGCGAGAAAAGTCGCACGCTGACTGAGTCTATTTATAAGGAATTGACCCCCTGGCAAGTGGTGCAGGTTGCCCGTCATCCGCAGCGTCCTTACACCCAGGACTACATCCAGCGTATGTTCACCGACTGGGATGAGCTGCACGGCGACCGTCACTTTGGTGATGACAAAGCCATTATTGCGGGTATCGCACGTCTCAACGGCAAGCCGGTGGCGGTTGTCGGCGAGGAAAAAGGGCGTACCGTGAGTGACAAGGTTGCGCGCAATTTTGGTATGCCGAAGCCTGAGGGCTACCGCAAAGCGCTGCGCATCATGGAAATGGCCGAGCGCTTCAAGCTGCCGGTGCTGACCCTGATCGATACCCCGGGAGCTTACCCGGGCATCGACAGTGAAGAGCGCGGGATCAGTGAGGCCATCGCCCAGAATCTGGCGGTGATGTCCCGCCTGCGGACTCCAGTTATCTGCACTGTGATCGGAGAGGGTTCTTCCGGTGGCGCACTGGCTATCGGCGTAGGTGACCAGCTGAATATGCTGCAGTACTCCACCTACTTTGTGATCTCGCCGGAAGGCTGCGCCAACATCATCTGGAAAACGGTCGATAAGGCGCCGCTGGCTGCAGAAGCCATGGGGGTGACCTCGAGTGTTCTGGAGGAGCTCGGTATTGTGGATGAAACCATCGCGGAGCCCCTCGGTGGAGCACATCGGGATCCCGATGCGATGGCCGGTCGACTGCAGGACCGCCTCGCCGAGCAGTTGGACCAGCTGAGTGCAGTGCCCGTCGACGAGCTGCTTGAAAAGCGTTACCAGCGCCTGATGAGCTACGGCAATATCACCGGCTGATTGCCTGGAAGGGACGAGAACCCAAGAAAAAGGCCGCTATCCCTGGGGATAGCGGCCTTTTTTGTGACTGGCAGCTTTGCGCTTAGCGATTTTCTGAGGCCAGCGCCAGGGCAACGGTGTTGGGCCCCAGGTTAATGCCGCCGGAGAGGCTCATCACGCTCTTGTAAATCTTGACCTTGTGCTCTGCCGCAACCTTTTCCAGCGCTTTGAAGCCGGGAATCTTTTCCAGGTCGCTCGGCTTGCCGGCGATGCTGACCATGATAGATGGCATCAGGAGTTCACCATTACGGATCTTCTTAATGGCCAGCTCGAACAGCGCCCCAGTGCAGTTGTCGAAGCCGCGAATGGTATCGGTGACTTCTGTGCCAGAGTGGTGGATTGAAAGAATCGGGTGCAGTTTGAGGATCTTGGCCGCCATCGCCTTGATCCAGCTAATGCTGTCTTCGTTCTTGCTGCGAGCGCGCTCGCGCACGTAGTAAACGTCCTTGATGGCGGCATAACCGTGAATCTTGCGGCGGAACTCTTCCGCACACAGGCGTACCTGCTCGCCGCTCAGGCCACGTCGAATCATCGACAGGGTGTACAGAGCCAGTAGCCCCTGACCACAGAATACGGAGTGCGAGTCGACCGTGTGAACATTCACTGCGTCATTGGCGCTGCCCTGGGCAAGGTTTTTCGCCGCGACCTTGGCATTGGCAAAGGTCGGACTGTTCGCCCCGGCAATGGTCTGAACGATGATGTCCTTGCGACCCTTCTTCACCAGTCCCTGCAGGATGCCCTGGATTTCAGGGGTGGTGGCCGGGCCGGTAGTGATCTGGTGCGAGCGGTCTACCAGCGACAGGGTGTAAAAATGGGCCATCTGCGCTGGATTGCGCTGGTCACCAAAGGTGTCTTTACCCACGCTCACTTTGTGAGGCAACACGGGGATGGCGAATTTGCGCAGCAACTCATCCGGGAGGTCGCATCCTGAATCAACAACTAACTGAACCATAACTCTCTAATACATCAGGTGATATTTCCTTGGACCCGCAAAGGTATCACCAGAAGCTGGCGCGAAAAAGGTCAATTGGTGCGATAGTGCCGTTTATTTGGTTTGTGCCGAAATTGGCAAGGACTGTTTGGTCAAACAGGGATTGATGGGGATAAATGTCATTTTATACAGGTTGGTAGGGCGGTCGCCAGAGAGAGAGAGGAGAAGGTGCCCGCCGGAGTGCCGGCGGGCAGGGAAGTCAATGGGGAGGCCGTGTTTAGCCTTGCATTTCCTCCAGTTCCAGTCCCTTGGTCTCGTGGACCATGTAAATCACAAAGGCGATTGAGAGGATAGCGAACAGCATGTAGACCCCGTAAGCCGTGGCCAATCCAATGGTTGCCAGCATAATCGGGAAGGTCATGGTGATCAGGAAGTTGGCGCCCCACTGGCTCAGGCCAGCAATGGCCAGGCCGGATCCTCGCATATGGTTGGGGAACATTTCACCGAGCATAACCCACATTACGGGGCCCCAGGACGCATTAAAGAAGAATACGTAGGCATTGGCAGCGATGAGCGCCAGGAGGCCCATGCCGTCGGTCAACTGCAATTTGCCGTTTGTATCGAGGTCGGCCGTGGTAAATGCCAGTGCGACCAGCGCCAGAGTGAATGCCATACCGATGGAACCGACGAGCAACAGGGGTTTGCGGCCAATTTTGTCCACAAGGCCAATGGTAATCAGGCAGGCGGCAATGCTGATGGCGCCAGAGATAACATTGATCATCAGCGCGTCCGATTCGGAAAAGCCTACCGCCTGCCACAGTACCGCACCGTAGTAGAACACCACGTTAATCCCGACGAGCTGCTGGAATACCGCGAGGCCAAGGCCTACCCAGACAATTTTGCGTAAACGACCGCTGTGGTCCAGTAGATCGCGAAGGCGAGGGCGGTGATCATCCGCAATGGTAGAGCGTATGTCTTCCAATCGACGCGCTACTTCGTTCTCTCCGTAAAGCCGGCCCAATACCTGTTTTGCCCGGCCGTCCTGACGAGACAGCACCAGGTAGCGGGGACTCTCGGGAATCAACAGCAGAGCGAAGAAAAATACCGCAGCAGGCAAAATTTCTACCCAAAACATCCAGCGCCAGGCATCGTACCCCATCCACCACACTGTCTCCGCAGAGCCGGCGAATTGTGCCAGCAGGTAATTGCTAACAAAGGCAGCAAACAGACCGGAAATAATGGCGATTTGCTGAATCGTGATGAGGCGGCCGCGCCAGGAAGCCGGAGCCACCTCACCGATATAGGCGGGTGACATCACGCTGGCGGCACCCACCGCCAGGCCACCGAGGATGCGATAGAACACGAATTCCATTGAGCTTGTGGCGATCCCTGATCCCCAGGCGCTGATCACAAACAGGATGGCAGAGGCCAGCAGTAACTGACGACGCCCGAATACGTCTGCGAGCCTGCCCGCGAAGAAGGCACCCACCGCACACCCGAGTAGCATGGAGGCCACGTTGAAACCGGTACCGGCGGAGTCTGAATTAAACGCGGCTTGCAGCCCGCTCACGGTGCCATTGATGACGCCGCTGTCGAACCCGAACAGGAAGCCGCCAATGGTGGCGACCGCGGAGATGGTAAAGATAAAACCCAGTGAAGAGCTGGATTCCAATTCACCGGAAGCGCTTAGACCGGCTTTCTCTATCGCTTGCATGACAAATCCCTGCGAATTTTTATTGTTTGGCGGTATCGTTGTGTTTTATTGCGATGAATGCAAAATTGAAGGCGTTCGCCGCAATACTCTGAATCTTATCCTGATTTTTAACAGATTTGGGCCCTCGTATCGTAGAACTCGACCGCGTTGACGTATCCCGTGAAAAAATCGCCTCCCTTATACTGGTGGGCGCAGGCGTCTGGACTGGCGCGTATCTGAAACCCTTGCAGTGCAGAACTGGATGAGTGTGAAACCCGTTAATCCAAATATATCTGGCCCAGTGCTGGAAGTGATCGAGCGATGCTTCTCTGCTTTTCCTCGGGCCGAAACCTACTGGGTGGGTTTTTCCGGGGGGTTGGATTCCACCGTGCTCATTCACGCGATGGCGCAGCTCGGTTATCCGGTTCGGGCGCTGCATGTGCATCATGGTTTGTCACCCAGTGCCGATCAGTGGGCTGAGCATTGTCAGGCCTTTGCCAATCAGATTGGTGTTCCTTACTCTCTGCAGCGGGTGACTATTGATCGCTCTCAAGGCGGGCTGGAGCAGGGGGCTCGGAGGGCCCGTTACCAGGCGTTTCGGCAGTATCTGCGTCAGGGCGACATTCTGGCCCTGGGCCATCACGCGGACGACCAAGCAGAAACATTTTTGATGCGATTACTGCGCGGTGCTGGTGTGCGGGGACTTGCGGGTATGCCCCCATCCCGTTCGATCGGATACGCGCAGCTCGTGCGGCCAATGCTTGCATTGAGAAGGGCAGACCTGGCTACCTACGCAGAGCATCACCAACTTGGTTGGCTTGATGATGAAAGTAATCAGGACCGTAGACTAGATCGCAACTTTCTTCGTCACGAGGTGATTCCCCTCCTCGATACCCGCTGGCGGGTTGCTGATCGCATGGCTGTGGCCGCTCAGCATTTGCGGGAATCCGAAACGCTATTGGAAGAGGTGGGGGGCGAGGATCTGCAACGTTGCCACTGGCGACCGGAGCGGGTTGGCCGCAGTATCGATCTTGACGCGCTGCTCAGACTGAGCAATGCCCGAAAGAGGAATCTGGTAAGGACCTGGCTATTACAGAGCGATGCCTGCTTGCCGACCGAGGCCCAGTTGCATCAGGCCGTCGATCAGGTGACAGCTGCGCGCGAAGATGCGGTCCCCGCGGTCGATATTGGCGGGTTGGTATTGCGACGGTATCGACGGCGGGTCTATCTCACGCGACAGCTGCCACCGGTCGGCGAGCTCAGCCTCAGGTGGGACGGGAGATCGCCGATCAATTTACCGGATGGGTCGACCCTACAGCCTGGCGACGGCTGGGGGGCGGGTGACTACACGGTTCGCTATCGTCGGGCGGGTGAGCGAATGCACCCTCGTGGGCGTGACCGGTCGCAGACTCTGAAGAAACTCCTGCAGGAATACGCGGTAGAACCCTGGCTGCGCGATCGCCTGCCGATTGTTTGTACGACTTCTGGAGAACCGCTGGCGGTGGCGGATGTCTTTCTGTGCGCCGCGCATGTGCCGGGCCGACTGCTATGGTCCTTTGAGGAGATGGACCGCATCGAGACGGGCGCGCAAATGCCCAAATCTGATTGAGGATAAAACCGACTTCTGGTAGTCTGGCGTCCCATCTTAAAGGCACCGGGATCGCCGTTGGCGACTGCCTGGTACAGCCCCGCAACCCGATCCCATCGGGCATTCAAATTGACCAAGGTTTTGCATGACGCGCTACATTTTTGTCACTGGCGGCGTGGTTTCCTCATTGGGGAAAGGTATCGCCTCCGCTTCTCTGGCCGCTATTCTCGAAGCCCGTGGCCTGAAGGTCACCATCCTCAAGCTGGACCCATACATTAACGTGGATCCGGGCACCATGAGCCCGTTCCAGCATGGTGAAGTTTATGTCACCGAAGATGGTGCTGAGACGGATCTTGACCTGGGCCACTATGAGCGCTTTATCCGCACCCGCATGTCCAAGCGCAATAATTTCACCACTGGCCGGGTCTACGAGACCGTGCTGCGCAAGGAGCGCCGTGGTGATTACCTGGGTGGCACCGTTCAGGTGATCCCGCATATCACTGACGAAATCAAGCGCCGCGTCATTGAAGGCGCGCGAGATATGGACGTGGCGATTGTTGAGATCGGCGGCACCGTGGGTGATATCGAGTCCCAGCCGTTCCTCGAGTCCGTACGCCAGTTGAAAGTTGAAATGGGTGGCAACCGCGCACTGTTGATTCACCTGAGCTATGTGCCGTACCTGGCAACCGCCGGCGAGACCAAAACCAAGCCGACCCAGCACTCGGTGAAAGAGCTGCGTTCTATTGGCCTGCAACCAGATATCCTGTTGTGTCGTTCCGAGCGCGAGATCGACGCCGACTCCCGCCGCAAGATCGCCCTGTTTACCAACGTGGAAGAGCGCGCGGTCGTGCCGCTGCCCGATGCCAAGACCATCTATAGCGTTCCACGCCTGCTGCACACTTATGGACTCGACAATATTGTTGTTGAGAAACTGCAGCTGGAGTGCGCAGCCCCGGATCTGTCCGAGTGGGATGCCGTGGTCGATGGCAAGCTGAATCCAGAGCAAACCGTGAAGATTGCCATGGTCGGCAAATACATGGAGCTGCTGGACGCCTACAAGTCCCTGATTGAGTCCCTCGTGCATGCGGGTATCAAGCACCGCACCAAGGTCGAGATCGACTTTATCAATGCCGAGGACGTAGAGGGTGAAAATGGGCTCGACCTGATCAAAGGCGCGGATGCGATTCTGGTGCCCGGTGGATTTGGCGAGCGCGGTCTCGAGGGCAAGCTGGAGTCTGTGCGCTATGCACGAGAGAACAATATCCCGTTCCTGGGTATTTGCCTGGGCTTGCAGTCCGTTGTTATCGAGTATGCCCGCAACGTACTTGGCCTTAAGCAGGCCAACAGTAGTGAGTTCGATGTCAATACGCCGGATCCTGTTATTGGCCTGATTACCGAGTGGATTGATTCAGAAGGCAAGGTCGAGACCCGTGATGAAAGCTCTGACCTGGGCGGTACCATGCGCCTCGGCGGGCAGGAATGCCGCCTCGCGAAAGACAGCAAGGCGCGTGAAATATACGGTGCCGATGTCATTGTCGAGCGCCATCGCCACCGTTATGAAGTCAACAACAACTACGTTGATCGCCTGCAAAAGGCCGGGCTGAAAATTGGTGGCTGGTCGGCAGACGATACGCTGGTGGAAATGGTTGAATTACCGGAACACGACTGGTTTGTGGCCTGTCAGTTCCACCCGGAATTCACCTCCACTCCGCGTGACGGACACCCGCTGTTCGAAAGCTTCATTGCGGCAGCAGTGGCCCATCACGAGAAGCAGGGCTGATTCACCCGAAAACTTGGCCGGACTGCCCCGAGTGCCGGCCATTTGCGCTGCTCTGTGGACACAGAGCAGTCCTAAAATACTGGTCCTCAGCCGATCAGAGCGGTAGAACCTCAGGAAAATCCTGACGGATTAAGGAACAAGAATGAAAGTCATCGAAGTCGGCCAGCTTCAGGTTGCCAACGACCGCCCGTTTACCCTGTTTGGCGGAATGAACGTGCTGGAGTCCCGCGACCTGGCAATGCAAGTTGCGGAGCACTACGTCAAGGTTACCGAGAAGCTTGGTATTCCTTATGTGTTCAAGGCCTCCTTTGACAAAGCCAACCGTTCCTCCATTCGCTCGTATCGCGGGCCGGGTATGGAAGAGGGGCTGAAGATCTTTGAAGAGATCAAGCGCACCTTTAATGTACCGCTGATCACCGACGTACATGAACCGGATCAGGCCGCGCCCGTCGCCGAAGTTGTCGACGTTATCCAGCTGCCCGCGTTCCTGGCGCGCCAGACGGATTTGGTCGCTGCGATGGCAGCCACCGGAGCCGTGATCAATGTGAAAAAGCCTCAGTTTATGAGCCCGCCACAAGTCAAGAATGTGGTGGAGAAGTTTGCTGAAGGTGGCAACGAGAAAATCATTTTGTGTGAGCGTGGAGCCTGCTTTGGGTATGACAACCTGGTAGTTGATATGCTCGGCTTCCGCACCATGATCGATGCTTCCGGTGGTGCGCCGCTAATTTTCGATGTGACGCATTCTCTGCAGATGCGTGATCCTTCCGGCGCTGCGTCCGGTGGGCGTCGTTCGCAAGTCACCGAATTGGGCCGCGCGGGTCTCGCCATCGGCATTGCCGGCCTGTTCCTTGAAGCGCATCCGAATCCGGACAAGGCCCTGTGCGATGGGCCAAGCGCTTTGCCACTGGAAAAACTGGAGCCGTTCCTGGCCCAGATGAAAGCGGTGGATGACCTCGTAAAAGGGTTTGAGCCACTGGATACCAAGTAATTTCCTGTAGGGAATTACCGAAAACCTGTCAGTGGAAAATAATTGCGAAAAGCAGAGTGCACTGACGTTGTTGGATGACGCTGGCATTTGGGCCGCGGATCCAATGTTTGCAGGGGAGGTTGGATCCCTTGCTTTCTCTTACCACTGACCAACATGGAGCCTGTTAATGAGCAAGATCGTCGCTGTCAAAGCCTATGAAGTATTGGATTCCCGCGGCAACCCAACTGTTGAAGCGGATGTAATCCTCGAGTGTGGTGCTGTCGGCAGTGCCTGTGCCCCGTCTGGTGCTTCCACCGGTTCCCGCGAAGCCCTGGAACTGCGTGACGGCGACAAGAGCCGTTACCTGGGTAAGGGTGTGCTCAAGGCGGTTGAGAATATCAACTCCACCATCGCCGACCTGCTGGTAGGTATGGACGCGACTGATCAGCGCGCGCTGGATCAGGCCATGATTGAAGCCGATGGTACCGAGAACAAAGCCAAGTTTGGTGCTAACGCGATTCTGGCCGTATCACTGGCTGCTGCCAAAGCTGCAGCGATCTCCAAGAAAGTGCCGCTGTACCAGCACATCGCGGAAGTGAATGGTACTCCGGGCCAATACTCCATGCCCGTGCCGATGATGAACATCCTGAATGGCGGTGAGCACGCTGACAACAATGTCGATATTCAGGAGTTCATGGTTCAGCCGGTTGGTGCGACCAGCTTTGCGGAAGCCCTGCGTCAGGGTGCGGAAATCTTCCATTCCCTGAAGAAAGTGTTGTCCAGTAACGGTCTCAACACTGCTGTTGGTGATGAAGGTGGCTTTGCGCCCAACTTGCCTTCCAACGAAGGTGCTCTGACCGTGATCGCTGAAGCCGTAGAAAAAGCCGGTTATAAACTGGGCGACGAAATTACCCTGGCCCTCGATTGCGCGTCTTCTGAATTCTATAAAGATGGCAAGTACGACCTGGCTGGCGAAGGCAAGAAATTTGACAGCGAAGGCTTTGCCGATTACCTCGCCAACCTGTCTGAAACCTACCCAATTATCTCCATCGAAGATGGCATGGACGAAAGTGATTGGGATGGCTGGAAGATCCTGACTGACAAAATCGGTGACAAGGTACAGCTGGTCGGAGATGATTTGTTCGTGACCAACACCAAGATCCTCAAGGAAGGTATCGAAAAAGGTGTCGGTAATTCCATTCTGATCAAGTTTAACCAGATCGGTTCTCTCAGTGAGACCCTGGACGCGATCAAGATGGCCAAGGATGCAGGTTACACTGCGGTGATTTCGCACCGTTCCGGTGAGACTGAAGACACCACGATCGCAGATCTGGCGGTTGCGACTGCGGCAGGCCAGATCAAAACCGGTTCCCTGTGTCGCTCTGACCGGGTTGCCAAATACAACCGCCTGCTGCGTATCGAAGCCGAGCTGAATGGCTCTGCTCCTTATCGCGGCCGCGCGGAATTCAAGTAATAGCGATGGGTGGGGCATCCTGATTGCATCAGGGTGCGCCCTCCCAGCATCGGGTCGGCACTATGAAATGGCTGTCTGCGATTCTCGCGATAACGATTCTGGTCCTGCAGTATCGATTGTGGGTGGGCGAAGGCAGTTTTGCCGAAGTGACCCGCCTGAAGCGTGAGCTGGCGGAG
The DNA here is from genome assembly GCF_056158985.1 of Microbulbifer sp. ABF4_148. NCBI lineage: Bacteria > Pseudomonadati > Pseudomonadota > Gammaproteobacteria > Cellvibrionales > Microbulbiferaceae > Microbulbifer > Microbulbifer sp. ABF4_148. The sequence goes on along the minus strand of NZ_JBSWUI010000001.1, from coordinate 3,468,676 downwards.
CAGCAAGATCGTAACGCGGTACTGGAACGCGAAAACCGGCACCTTCTGCGCGAGGTACGCAGCATCAAAGAGGGGACCGACGGTGTTGAAGCCAAAGCGCGCTATGACCTCGGCTTGATTCGTGAAGGGGAAACCCTGTTTATTTTTGTCGACCCTGACCAGAAGGGTCAGCGAAATAGCGGGGACGAGTAGTGGCGGGTTTCTGGGTCATCTTGCCTGCGGCGGGCATTGGCAGTCGCATGGGTGCCGATCGTCCAAAGCAATATCTTCCCCTGCTGGGGCGTCCTCTGATCTCTCACACTTTACAGAACGTGCTCTCCTGGCCCGGATTGGAAGGTGTCGTTGTGGCCACCGCGGTCGACGATCCCTATTTTGGGCATTTGCCCGAGAGTACTCACGCAAAAGTATCTACCGTAACCGGCGGGGCGGAGCGTGCAGACTCTGTTTTGGCGGCGCTGGATTTCCTGTCCGGCAGGTTGTCTGATCACACTACGGTGCTGGTGCACGATGCCGCGCGTCCCTGTGTTTCCCTGAAAGATATTGAAGCGCTGTTATCAGAGGATGCGGGGCCTGTCGCACTGTTGGCGCAGCCTGCAAGCGACACGCTCAAGCGCGCCGGGGTCGGTGAGAATCCTGAGGTTCAGCAAACTCTGGACCGGCAACAGGTGTGGATGGCGCAGACCCCGCAACGGGCTCCGCTGGGTATCCTTCGCGATGCGTTAAGGGCGGCGATATCTGCGGGTGCTCCGGTTACGGATGAGTCCAGCGCGTTGGAATTCGCCGGTTTTACCCCGCGCCTGATCGCGGGACAGCGCGGTAATATCAAAGTGACACATCCGTCTGACATTCCATTGGCGGAAGCCATCTTGCGGTTGCAGTATTCCGACGCTGAGGCGGAACGACAGCGGGTTCCCGGAAGCGAATCAGCCTGAGAAGTAATTTATGAATATTCGTATAGGTCAGGGATTTGATGTCCATGCCTTTGGTCCAGGTGATCACGTCACGTTGGGTGGTGTGCGTATTGACTACCAACACGGCCTGAAGGCCCATTCTGACGGGGACGTACTCCTGCATGCGCTTGCCGATGCGATTCTCGGGGCGTTGGCGCTTGGTGACATTGGTCATCACTTCCCCGACACGGATCCGCGCTATGCGGGGGCGGATAGCCGCGCGTTGCTCCGCCATGTGGTGGAGCTGGCAAGGGAGCATGGGTATGGCATGGGAAATGCTGACTGCACACTGATTGCCCAGGCGCCGAAGATGGCTCCACATATTGACCTGATGCGAGAGAATATCGCTGAAGATTGCGGGGTTTCCATTCAAGATATTAGCGTCAAGGCGACCACGACAGAACGTCTGGGTTTTACCGGGCGTGGAGAGGGTATTGCCGCGCAGGCGGCGGTACTGTTGGTCCGTCGAAATGACTGAACGCTGGGATCTGAATTGGCTACCGGCCTATGGCGGCGCGCCGGTAACGGGTGACTTTCGGTCCGAGCCTGAGGATTTTGTGGTCGATGAAATGGCCATGCCTCCCAGTGCGGATTCCGGAGAGCATGTGTACCTTCTGGTGCGCAAGCGCGGTGCCAATACCGGCTGGGTGGCGGCACAGCTCGCCAGTTATGCTGGCGTACGGACTTCGGACGTTGGCTTTTATGGGTTGAAGGACCGACATGCGGTCACCACCCAGTGGTTCAGTGTTTGGCTGGCGCAAAAGCCGAGTCCTGACTGGACGACGTTCCAGTGCGAAGGGGTGGAGATTCTGGAGTCCCGTCCAGGTCCGCGAAAGCTGAGACGAGGGGAACATATCGGCAATCGCTTCCAGATTCGGTTGCGCAATATTTCGGGTGACAAAGCGGCTGCCGATCAGGTATTGGCCCAGTTGCATAATGGGGTTCCCAATTACTTTGGCGAGCAACGTTTCGGCAGGGAAGGCGGCAATCTGACGCTGGCAATGGGGATTGCCGAAGAGGGGGTTCGCTGTCGAAAGAATGAGCGCTCTTTTGCCATGTCTGCCGCGCGCAGTTGGTTATTCAATCAGGTGCTGGCCGCCCGTGTCAGTCAGGGAACCTGGCGGGAACCTGTCGCGGGCGAACCGCAGGCGGAGCCTACCGGTCCCTTGTGGGGGCGCGGACGCAATCCAGCCTCTGATACGCTCGGCGAGCTGGAAAGCGCGGTGTTATCCCCATGGCAACCGCTCTGTGATTGGCTCGAACATTGCGGTCTCAGTCAGGAGCGCCGGCCACTCGTGCTCAATCCGGAAGGACTCGAATTCGATTGGTCTGAAAATGACCTGCACTTGTCCTTTGCGTTGCCTGCCGGGGCGTTTGCGACGTCGGTGCTGAGGGAAGTGGTAAAGCTGGTCAATGTGAGTAGCCCGGCCATAAAATAGAGACAAATATCAGAACCGGCGATACAGCCGGACGGCCGTGATCCCGTGATCCGGCCAACTTTGGGGAACTCTTTTGCAGGGGAAAGGGGCATTATGGATCACTTGCGACGTGAGGGGTTGGGCATGACGTCCCAGCGCACCCGCAATCGACTGATACAGCGGCTCAAGGAGGAGGGGATCGAGGACGATCGTGTTCTGGATATTATCGCAACCACTCCCCGTCATCTGTTTCTGGATGAAGCGCTCTCTTTCCGTGCCTACGAAGATACAGCCCTGCCGATTGGCTACGGCCAAACCATCTCTCAACCCTATATTGTTGCGCGCATGACTGAGCTATTGCTCAATCGGGCGAGCTCTCTCGAGCGCGTTCTCGAGGTGGGCACAGGTTCGGGCTACCAGACGGCCGTGTTGGCTAAATTGGTGGGACGACTGTATTCCGTGGAGCGTATTGCTCCCTTGCTGGACCAGGCACGCAAGCGTTTGCGTGAGCTCGGCCATTTCAATGTGGAATGCAAGTTGAGTGGAGAGGAAGGGTTCGGCTGGCCTGAAAAAGCCCCGTTCAATGGGATTCTGGCTGCCGCGGCGCCGGTAACGATACCTGAAGAACTGAAGCAGCAACTGGCTCCGGAAGGCGTGCTTGTTCTTCCGGTAGGCGGTGATACGCAGGAATTGGTGGTGGTCCGTCGCTGTGAAGACAGCCAGCGCTTTGAGACCGAAAAGCTCGAACCCGTTCGGTTTGTGCCTTTGCTGGGAGGCGTAGTGCGATGATGGCTCGGCTATCCAGCGCCTCGCGTCACTACGGTGGTATCGCCTTGAGAGGCATGGCGATGGGCGCCGCTGACGTGGTGCCCGGTGTATCCGGAGGCACCATTGCTTTTATCACCGGAATTTATGAAGAGCTACTTGACTCGATCAGCCGTATTGGTCCCCACTGTGTAACCATGTTGCGCAAAGAGGGGGTTGCGGCCACCTGGGAATACATCAATGGCAATTTTCTATTGTCACTCTTCTGCGGCATTTTGATCAGCATATTCAGTTTCGCCAACCTGATCGGCTATTTGCTGGAGCAATACCCGATTATGGTCTGGGCCTTTTTCTTTGGTCTGATCTTCGCTTCTGTAGTGCCAATCATTCGACAGATAACTCCATGGCGCGGATTGGAAATCGCGTGCCTCGTGGGCGGTGTCCTTTTGGCAATTGGCATCAGCGAAATACGCCCGGCCCAGATAGAGGCGACACCGGTCACTTTGTTTTTGTCCGGCGCACTCGCGATTTGCGCAATGATTCTGCCTGGCATTTCAGGCTCTTTCATTCTGCTGATGATTGGAATCTACAGCCAGGTGCTCAGTGCTGTTCGTGACCTCAATGTGGTCTATCTCAGCTGTTTTGCCGCGGGTGCGGCAACCGGTTTATTGCTGTTCAGTCGGCTGTTGTCCTGGTTGATGCACCACCATCGCGCCAAAACGCTAGCGACATTGGCGGGGATCCTGATTGGCAGCCTGAAGGTCGTTTGGCCCTGGAAACTGCCGGCGGCGGAAGTGGCCATGGGAGATAAATTGACTCCTACGCTGTCCAATATTTCGCCCTGGCGTTTTGCCGCCGAGACGGGGGAAGCGTCCCTGTTTGTTCCGGCCTCACTTGCGGCGCTATCCGCAGTGCTATTGGTGCTTGTGCTCGAGTTCACAGTTGGTGGTGGGGCGAGGTCGCACAAATAATGGGCGCGTAACTCTTCAATTTGTATATTTGACCCCTTTTGGGTCGGTTCGCAGGGGTTACCACGGGCTTTTGGCACATTTTTGGAACAATTTTTTATACGCTTTTTCCATAAATGGGCTTCCTTGATGTAAAAAGAGAATAATGAAACGTCGCAATATTGAACCGCAAAGGACTCGTGACTGTATCGTCATTTTGGGCGGTCTACGTCGAGTTCACGGCAAAGTGTTAAAAATATTTACCGTTCTTCTCGGGGCTATTTTCGTTTCATCCTGTTCTTCCCTTCCGGCTCCGTCGAGCAGTCTGGAGCAGCCGCCAAGTATTCGAATAGGTCATCACGTGGTGAGCAAAGGGGAGACGCTCTATTCCATCGCCTGGCGTTATGGTAAGGATTTCAGACAGTTAGCGGCCATTAACGGGGTTTCTCCTCCCTACCAGATTTTCCCCGGACAGAGGCTCAAGCTGGCGGGCCCGGCGGTGGTACAGGCGCCTGCGGTGCGCGCTAAACCGGTGCCGAAGACGGTCTCTCCGAAGGTAAAGGTCACTACCGTAGCGGAGGCAAAGCCTAAAAAATCATTAACACCACCCGCGAAAAAGAAAAGTGCGCCAGTCCGGACCCATGGGTCAATCGCATGGCGCTGGCCTAACCGTGGAAAGGTGATTTCTCGATTCAAGGCCAGCGACCCGCTCCGGAAGGGTGTTGATATCGCGGGGCAAAAGGGGGACTCTGTACTTGCGGCTGCTAACGGCACTGTCATCTACGCAGGGAATGCGTTGCGAGGTTACGGAAAACTGTTGATTGTGAAGCACAGCGAGGAATTCCTCAGTGCTTACGCCCACAACGACAAGCTTCTTGTCAACGAGGGTAGCGAAGTAAAAGCGGGGCAAAGGATCGCGGAAATGGGTTCGAGTGGTACCGACCGCAATATGCTCCACTTTGAAATTCGTCGCAATGGCAAACCGGTTGACCCTCTGGCCTTTCTTCCATGATCTGAGTTGTGCCCGCAACTGCCGCAGATAAAAACGGACTTTTATGTGTACCACTTGAGGTAACTATCTGGCCCAAAATGGCTGGCGTCATTGAAGACCAAAGCTTGAACGGAACCAGATAGTTGTTGCACACCAGGTAGCGCCTTCGGCTTTACCACCAGGCTGTTGTCTGTGTGCGACTGGTATTGGCAAAGTACAAGGAGTAGGGGAAATGGATGCACAACGGCAGCACCAGCCGATGGCTGGCGAGGCAGATCTTCCTCCAGAGTTGGATAATAAGGAAATTCGGCAAAAAGCCGACAACGACCAAATCAGCGACATTAGCAAGAAACGCCACACCCGGAGCAAGGTGGCGAGGAAAAGCTCCGAACCCTCCCCCGCTAAATCGAGGACCACGCGCTCATCATCCGATGTGCAAATGAAAAACCTCGATGCAACACAGCTTTATCTAAACGAAATAGGCTTTTCTCCACTGCTGACGGCAGAGGAAGAGGTGTATTACGCCCGCAAAGCTCTGCGAGGCGATGCCGCATCGCGCAAGCGCATGATCGAAAGCAACCTGCGACTGGTGGTCAAGATCGCCCGTCGTTATGTTAGCCGCGGACTCGCACTGCTGGATCTTATTGAGGAAGGAAACCTCGGTTTGATTCGCGCAGTCGAGAAGTTTGATCCAGAACGTGGTTTCCGTTTCAGTACCTACGCTACCTGGTGGATTCGACAGACCATCGAACGGGCAATTATGAACCAGACCCGAACGATTCGCCTGCCCATTCATGTAGTCAAAGAACTGAATGTGTACCTGCGTGCTTCGCGCGAACTCGCTCAAAAACTTGACCACGAACCCTCAGCAGAGGAAATCGCAACTCTGCTGGAAAAACCGGTCGAAGATGTTGAGCGTATGCTGGGACTGAATGAGCGTGTGACGTCCGTCGATACGCCGATCGGCCCATCTTCCGAGAAAACCCTGGTTGACACGATTCCAGATCAGCAAGAGTCGGATCCGGCGGAACTACTGCAGGACTCTGATCTCTTTGACAGCATTAACCGTTGGCTGGGCGAATTGCCTGACAAACAGTGCGAAGTCGTTTCGCGCCGCTTTGGCTTGAGAGGCTATGAGGCCAGCACTCTGGAAGAAGTCGGGCGAGAGATCGGCCTGACTCGTGAGCGGGTGCGTCAAATCCAGGTGGACGCGTTGAAGCGTCTGCGGGAAGTGATGGAAAAACAGGGCCTCGACGGCATGTCCCTGTTCGGAAATCTCTAGACGTCCTCTGGTAGAGCGTAAAAAGCCCACCCCTTTTCATCAGGGTGGGCTTTTTTATTGGCGGAGCGGAAACCGCAGTCTCTATTTCTGCACCCAGCGCCCACGATTGTCCTGATAGTAAGCCCCCCGGGGCAAACGGGCTTCCAGTTTCTCAGCCGCTCTCGCGGCAACCTGAGCGACACTGATATTGTTGCGCTTGGCAATCTCTGTGTATTCCCGTTTGCGCTTGGCGTTGACACTGGCGACGAGTTTTTTCAGCTCTGGTGATGATTCGGAGACAGTCGCGATGTATCCGCTGTTTGCCTCACCGACCAATCCCTGCTTGCGGGCATCATTCAGGGTGATTGCCATCGCCGGTAGTGATAGCGCCAAGGCCAGGATCACGAACAGTCGCTTGAATAATTTCATTGGTGGACTCCTCAAAAAATTCCTTCTTCATCGTCGAACAGGTTGTCCAGCTCTTTGTCGACCTTGACGCGGATTTCATGTTCAATCTTGACGTTAAGGTTTACGGTGATTGGCTCACTGGGCGCCTGTACGGCGACAGTGGGCGTACAGGCGCTGACCATCCAGGCACCTAATAAAAGAACTGGCAGAAGCCGGCCGCTCTTCATTGTGTGTTCCTCCAGCTTGATACAACAGCTTATTGGTAGTTTGCAGGACGTAAGCTTAACGCAAGCTGAATTCGAGGTCCCGATTGCTGTCACTGTAGCTGTTTTTCGACAGCATCGGACAGGTCCCGTCCCGCTTGCAGGGAGTTCAACATCGCCGGGATATTATTTTCCAGGTTGAGGTTGATGATGAGGTCTCGATCCGCTGCCACTGAATCACTGCGCCCGACGAGTCGAAGTTGCAGCGTCAGGTCGCCACTGGGCGGGTAGTTGAGCGTGCCGCTGAGCTCTCGATAGTTATAGTCTTCCAGCGCTCCGGCGATGAGCTGAAGCTGGGGATTGGTGGCCAGCATCTGTGGGGAAAAAGCGCCATAGTAGCGTAATCTTCCACCCGGCGGCCTGGCTTTGACTGTGCCATCGACAACCGTCGCGCCGTCTTTATTGGTAGTCAGGGGCAAGGTGATGTCGAGAATACCACTGGCTGCGAAGTTTTCCGTCTCCATCTGTTTGCCGAGCGCCTCCAGTGATACCCCCTCCAGGGATACAGAACTCTGTCGCGCTTTTCCGTCCATATTCCAGCGCAGCATATCTGCCCGGGCGGAGCCTTCCAGTAGCGTCGCGTTTAAGTCTCGAATCACGATGTCGCCTGTTGCTTCAACGTCGAGGGAAAATGACGTATCAGTAATCGGGAAACCGATGTCGAGGGATTGCAGTTGGATGTCGGCGGGTGAGGTCGTCTCCCAGCCGTCACGGGTTTCCCTGACATCCATGGCGCCCGAAAGCCCAATCATGAAAATGTCCTCATAAGCCGCTGTCACTCCATTCAAGGTAATTCGAGCATTGCCGGCCTTTTGCCCGGGCGCAGCAGGCCAGTAAATATTCGCGGTGCCACTGACGTCGCCGGCGACGACGTCCACTGGTATGCCAGAAAGCGCGCCGCTGAGCGGTTGTTGACCAGAAAAAGTGGTGGGCGGCAGAAGGACACTGGCATGCCCGTTAGCGCCTGACAGGTTATGTTCCCATTGGAGGCTCGCAGTCATAGGGGCCGCCGATAGCTTTCCTTCACCGCGGAGTTTGTCTCCGGCAAGCGCCACGCTTCCCTGTATATCCATGGTGGATAGATACTGGTTCATGATGTTGACCGGTATCTGGGTGCCTTGATAGTCGAATGCCGCGCGCAAATTATCCTGGGTGCCACCCACCGACAGCGCGTCAATCATGACCGCGCCACCAATTGCGGCCATCTCGTTGGCGGCCTCTTCGGTGGCTATGGAGGCACGTCCCTGGCATTCAAAGCCGGGATGATTGAATTGACAGCGGAACTCCGGCGCTTCGATCAGGGGTGCGGTGAGTTTGACGTCAGACAGCTCGACCTGCTCCGCCTCTGCCGACAGTTCAGAAAATTCCAGAGACGCCAACTGCGCCGGTTGACCGGTTCGCGGTCTAATGTTCAGAACAAATCGGCTTTGGGCCTGCATCTGTTTGACCTGTATTGCATGTGCACTGTGAGCCAGCGAGGGGATAGCCAGAGCGAGTGCACCTTCGCAGCCTCCCTGCGAACCATTACGGCATTTCAGGGCTGAGGTAGATACCTGCGCAAAAAGCGTATTGTCCTTTGTTGTTGCCCGGAGCTGAATGGCCTCCGCAGTAAGATCGACTGTGTCCTGCCCCAACTGCAGGTTCACGGTCACTGGCTTGGGCAGTTGCGCGGTCAGTCGTCCGCCTGCGAGGTCATCTAACGGGGGCAAGGTGTCCAGGCGATCCTGCAGGATCGAAAAGGGGATCTGTACATGCCCATTTTCCAGGAAGGTCAATTGAATCGACGCAGGGAGCGGGGGCTCCCCTGGCGATAGGGGACTCCCGAGTATCTGGGTTTTTGCCAAGAATGCGATCTGGCCATCAACATCTTGGTTGTTTGTGGCCGCTCGTTGTGGGATACCGGGGGCCGCAGAGGAAGCCGGACCCTGTGTGTAGCGGAGTAACGTTGCCAGACCTGCGCGGAAAATGGTGCCCTCGATAGAGACTTCACTACCTGCAGGTGAGGCTGCGCTATGGAGTTGTAGCTCGGCAGCCTCTATCCCCGCGTTGTCCTTTATATGTGCGGTGCCGGCTCCTTCAACGCTCGTGATGGTGAGGGGGCTCAAGGTATCGATACTGATCGCAATGGGCGATGTGGTGGCCAAACGGATGGACCAGGTATCCGAGGGGGGTACCGGTAAGTCCAATTGTGCGTCTTGGGTTTCAATCCTGAGCGTAAAATCCTGGGCGGATTGCAGGTCCCTGAGCGCGTCGGGCATCTTACCCTGGATGTCCAGCGCCACCGATCCGCTGCTGGGCACGGCGTATGCGAACAGTTCGGGTAGCAGTGGTTGGGCAAACGCCGACAATCCTTGCAGGTCTAGATCGCCATGCGCTCGGGCTTGCCAGTAACTATTGTCGGTGGCGTCGAGGTTGACCGACAGTTGGCCGATTTCCGACCCTGCCGGAGTCGTCAATTTCGCCTCAGCGTGGAGAGACTCCCGATCACCGGATAACGTGACGTCAAGAGTGGCGTTGTGGTCCGCTAACGCCAGGTAAGCCTTGCGGCTCTCGACGTCGGTATTGAACACGAAGTGAAAGGGTTCGTTAGGTCGTTCGGACACGAACAATTGCACGACTTCGATCCGCCCCGGTAGAAATCGAGCGAATTCGGTGAGGGTGTTTCGCAATCCAATTTCCGGATCGGGGACTGGCGTTTCATAGCCGGCGGTGGGGGCCTGTCCGCGTTCCAGCTTGATTGTATCGATGACGACAGAAGTTCGATGGCGGCGCCAAGGCAGCATGAACTGAAACGGGTGGTCAATATTTAGTCCGCTGACGTCGATAACATCATTATTGGCGGTGCGGATTCGCAGAGTGGCAATGGACAGACCGTCGCTGTTCATTTGCAGCCCCTCAAACGCAGTGACCGCTGCATCTCCTAGAGCGGAGTCGAGGGTCGCTTGAATCAAAGGCTCTCGATACCGCCATGCGGTGAACAGAATAGCGAGAGTGCACACCATGACACCCAGTAAAAACAGGTGCCTTTTACGTCGCTTGGAAGATGTGGGCTCACTCATGCCGCTAGTTTACGCTAGTGAAGGGGTACCGACTAACAGGCGGCAAGGCGTCCGGTCTTTCAATGATTAAGCGTTGTCACTTCAACGGACTCTGGCCGGCCTGTAAAGGGTATATGGCTGTCTGCCGTAATCCCTTATAGTGAGCGTAACGAATTCTGAGGCAATTGCTGCATCTTGAACGGCCGGTTGTCGGTTGTGGCAAGACGTCAAAATAACTGTACGCGGAAGAGGTCCAGGGCACCAGGCCCATGTAGAAACTCTTTTAGCGCCTCTTTGATAAAAGGATACCTTGATCTCCATGAAAGACGCACAACCCAGGACCATCTACCTGAAAGATTACCGGGCTCCAGACTACCTGGTTGATACGACTGATCTCGTCATTGAACTCCGGCCCTCGGGCACTGAGGTGACGTCAACATTGCATATTCGCCGGAACCCGGCTGCAGGCGCCGGACTGCCTCCGTTGCAACTAGACGGTGTCGAGCTTGAATTGCTGTCCCTATCGGTCGATGGCCAACAGATGGGCGATACGGATTACCAGTGGCTCCCGGAGGGGTTGCAGATTCCTGTCGAACAGCCGGAATTTGAGTTGGTGATTCGTAACCGGATTCATCCCGAGGCAAATACGTCGCTGGAAGGGCTGTACCTGTCGAATGGGATGTACTGTACCCAGTGCGAAGCAGAGGGCTTCCGAAAGATCACCTTCTACCCGGATCGTCCCGATGTCATGTCCCGTTTTACGACGAAGATTATTGCCCCGAAGGAGTATCCGGTTCTCCTGTCAAACGGCAACGAAATTGATCGGGGGGAACTCGAAGACGGACGGCAATTTACGCAGTGGGAAGATCCCTTCGCAAAGCCCGCCTACCTCTTTGCTCTCGTTGCCGGAGATCTTGAGTCGGTATCCGATCGCTTTATCACCGCCAGCGGCCGGGAGGTCAAACTAGTCATATTCACGGAGGCGCGGAATATTGGTAAATGCGACCATGCCATGCGTTCCCTGAAACATGCCATGCGGTGGGACGAGGAAGTCTACGGCCGAGAATATGACCTCGACATCTTTATGGTCGTCGCTGTTGATCACTTCAACATGGGGGCGATGGAGAATAAGGGCCTGAACATTTTCAACTCTGCCTGCGTGCTGGCCAGTCCTGAGACCGCTACCGATGCCGCCTTTCAGCGTATTGAGTCGATTGTTGCCCACGAATATTTCCATAACTGGTCGGGGAATCGCGTTACCTGCCGCGACTGGTTTCAGCTCAGTCTCAAGGAGGGTTTTACCGTTTTTCGGGATGCCGAATTTTCAGCAGATATGAATTCCCGGGCGGTAAAGCGCATTGAAGATGTCAATGTACTGCGCAGTGTCCAATTTGCCGAGGACGCGGGGCCAATGGCCCATCCCGTACGACCTGACTCCTATATAGAGATCTCTAACTTTTATACGTTGACGATCTATGAGAAGGGGGCCGAAGTCGTTCGCATGATCCATACCCTGCTGGGTCCTGACCAGTTCAGAAAAGGCTCGGATTTGTATTTCGACCGGCACGATGGCCAGGCAGTGACTTGCGAGGATTTTGTTCGGGCGATGGAGGACGCCAACGGTGCTGACCTTTCCCAGTTCAGACGATGGTATAGCCAGGCCGGCACGCCCCGGGTTCAGGTGCGCGATGAATTCGACAGTGAGACCGGGGAATACCGGCTTACGCTGATCCAGTCCTGCCCGCCATCGCCAGGTCAAACGGCTAAAGAGGCTTACCATATCCCTCTGCAGACGGCTCTGTTCAATCCCGAAGGCGAAGCGGTAGCGCTTAATGATCAGGGGGACGTCGAGGTTGTCCTGGAACTGACTCAGCCTGAACAAACCTTCGTATTTTCTGGGCTGGCAGCGCGTCCTGTTCCCTCCCTTCTGCGCGGCTTTTCTGCGCCGGTACGGCTCGAGTATCCGTATATGCCGGATCAGCTGCTGTTTTTAATGCGACACGATACTGATTCTTTTAATCGCTGGGATGCCAGTCAGCGCCTGGCGTTCGAGGCTCTGAATGCTTTGCAGGAGGCTTTCCGCAATGGTCAGCAGATGTCATTGCCCCCAGCGCTGGTCGAGGCTTATCGGAAACTGTTGACCGACAGCACACTCGATCCCGCATTGGTTGCAGAAATGCTGACACTACCCAGCGCGCAATTGATGGCAGAAGAGAGCGTTGAGATTGATGCGGCAGCAATCATTGCAGCGCGGGATTTTGCCAGAGAGGCATTGGGACAGGCGTTGGTCACGGAGTTTTTAGACTGTTATCGTCGTCTGAAGCAGTCCGGTCCGTACCGTCCGGAAGCGTCGGATATCGCCAACCGCCGTCTGAGAAACACTTGCCTTGCGTACTTGTGTGCGTCCGGTGACGAGGTGGGAATCACGTGTGCGACACAACAATATGATGATGCCGGTAATATGACCGATAGCTCGGCGGCACTCGCTGCCATTGTGAGTTATGCGCCCGCTGGGCAGGTAAACCGTGCGTTGGACGATTTCTATCATCGCTGGCAAACCGATACCCAGGTGGTTGAATTGTGGTTCTCGCTGCAGAGTGCCTGTGGGGAATGGGGCACCCTGGATCGCGTCCAGAAATTACTCAGGCATCCCGCATTTGAGATGACAAACCCAAATAAGGTCAGGGCGGTGATCGGCGCGTTCGCCAATAGAAACTTCAAACAGTTTCACCAGGCGGATGGCAGTGGTTTTCGTTTTCTCGCCGAGCAGGTGATCGCCCTGGATAGTATCAACCCTCAGATTGCTGCGCGTCTGGTGACGCCACTGACCCGCTGGAAAAAATATGCCGCAGAAAATGCGCAGCCCATGCGTGCGGCGCTGGAATCGATTCATACGAGTGGTGGACTTTCGAAAGATTTGTATGAAGTGGTCAGTAAAAGTCTATAAGGAGCCCACTCGCCATCAGCAGGGGCTATCGATTCCGGGTGTCCCTTGGTGGGTGCTTCTATAGAAGATGGCTGTCTTTTTCTTTACCGAGAGCACGCAGAGTCAAGCCATTCGGTCCTGACTGCAACTCCGTCACGGAGGTGTAGTCAGGCCGAAATTGGTAGATTCGATCCGCGCCTTTGATGCCGGCAACTACAGAATTGATGACCATAAAGTGGCAGAAGATCGCCGTATCCTCCTGAATGCCACAAAGATAGTCCCAAATGTTCTGGCGCCAAACCTGTTGATGAGGTTCCAACGTGGACCACGCCAGAGGTTCGAGCGTCTTTATCCACCGCCCCCGTTCTTCTGGGGGCAGCTCCAGGGGGGATGGAATTTCGTTGACCGCTGTCTCCAGTTTGACGGCGGCTTGCCACACGCGGGAGAGTGGCTCCGCGGTCTGACGTGCGCGGAGCTTGGGGCTGCTGATTAACCGGACGCGAACGTGGCCTGCCCACTGGTCTGCCAGGATCCTGGCCTGCTTCCTGCCGAGTTCGGTCAATCCCGGATCTTCCAGTCCAGGTTTTTTGGCCGCCTCACCGTGGCGAATTAACAATATGCGGGTCATGTGGATATTGGCTTTGAGGACAAGTTCCGGGTAAATAGCCGATCCAGCGCTATCCCGAAAGTGAGCGGTCCGGTTAACGGAAGGGCGACTTTAACGAAAGCAGCTCAGCATCAGTCTAAAGGTAGCGCCCGATTATTTCATTGGGGATGTGTCTCCATATACGATGCAGATCCCGGGGTTTGAGATTGTACACATGTTCCTGAGGATGTTTGCCAAACCGACGGCTGTGTCCCTCTGAAAAGGACTTCCAATCCTCTCCGGGAGAGCCATGTTCGGCAAAATTCAACCACGCGTTTCGCATTTCTTCGCTGAGCGTATGGGGGTCAGATTCCCCACCATACAAGTGCTGAAGGTCTTCCTTGCCGTGGGTACCAAATACATATCCCAGTTCAACAGCATGGCAAGCACCGAGTAACGGCTGAGCGGCGAGGGGTTGGGCAAACTGATAGTGGAAAGCCGGACCTTTGTGCGCTTCGAGCATTCTCAACCCGGGCAGGGTAAAGATCATATCCGTCAGCATCAGATTCCAGACCCGGCTCCATTCAGGCCACAGGCTTTCCTCATGGCGGCTCGCACGCTCGGCGTAGTGATCCAGCAGTGGGTCCAGCAAATTCTCCGGAACCAGCCATTCCAGTCGGCTGCGAATCTGTTCCCGATCGAGTGAGTAAACTTCAGGGTACGGGATACTGAAGAGATTCCACTCCTCTACATTGCTGCCGAGCATCAATGCGACGTCGGCGTTCCTACCCTCGCGGAGGGCATCCATTGGTGCGTAGGGTAACAGTTCTGTATCGATGACGGGTTTAAAGGGCAATTGTCCCCACTGTGTCTCGAGCCTGGGATCCGAGAGAAGAGCCTTTTGCGCCTGCAGTAGTTCCCTTGTGGTTGCTTGATTGGGGCCCTTTGCGGCGATTCCCTCCAAATGTTCGACAAACGCCTCTGCCACCAGATTGGCACGATCCTGTGTATGTAAAACGCATGGGCTGCCACTCTGGACAACCGCCTTGTGGAAGAGCCCTTTGCAGGCGGGGGCAGCGAGGAGGGCTGCAATACTCATTGCACCGGCAGATTCACCGAACAGGGTGATGTTATCCGGGTTTCCGCCAAACGCTGCAATATTTTGATGCACCCAGCGGAGTGCGGCAATCTGATCCAGTAAGCCCTCATTGCCGGTTGCGGGGCATCCACTGATATCCTTCAGCCGCAAAAAACCCATACTGCCCAGGCGATAGTTGCAGGAGACAACAATCGCCCTGCCACTGGCAGCGAGATGGCGACCGTCGTAAATACATTGGCAAGAGGATCCCATATAGAAGGATCCACCATGGAGCCACAGCATGACCGGTAGTGGCTTCTCTATATGCGTCGGCGCATAGACATTTAAGTAGAGACAGTCCTCATTATCCGGTTCTTCTCCATTCGGTCCGCGGACCTCCAGTAAAACCGATGGATTCTGCGGCGAAGGCTGTCCGAACTGAATAGCGTGGTACGGTTGTTTCCATGGTGGGACAGGTTGTGGTGGATGCCAGCGACGCTCGCCCACGGGCGGGAGAGCGTATGGTACGCCGAGAAAGGATCGGACGGTTCCGTTTTCTTCCCGGCGGCCAATCAACGGCCCGCATGGACTGTCCACGATGTCGCTTAATGGGTGGCTCTCAGAATTGGCTCGCTCGAAGTTGGAGGGTTCCGCATTCATCTCTTTGTCGTTTTCCTTCACGATACTCTGACTGTCTGCTTCCTGCAGCGCGGAAAGTATAGACACCGACCTGAATTTCATTGAATGGACAAAAAACTTTCATGTCGGTGTTTTCAAATTTGACGCAGCCGTTTACTATCATCTGACTGTCGGGTGATGCCCGCGGAAAACAGAACGCGACGTCCTGGAGAGTGGACACCTCTCAAAGGGTCGCGACCGAAGAACCAATACAGTTCACAGCCAATGAAACAACTGTCGATGAACAAGTACTACGCCATGCCACAGCTGAATACTCAGCCGCTGGCCTGTGCCTGTCTGACAGCTGGTCATGCGGTGAAACTGCTGACGCAGGTGGCCTCTATTCGTGCCCTGCGTCTCTGGTCCGTAAAACTGTTGCCGCCGCGCTAGAACACCCCACATGCCCAGAGCTGGAAGGTGTTTCACCTTCCAGAAGAAAACCCGGAAGGTGATCCTTCCGGGTTTTTTTTTGCCGAAATTATTGCCGATTCGGTATCGAATGAAGGAGTAAACACTATGGAAAGGCAATGGTGGCAGTATCTTCACAGCTTCCCGCCGTTGATTTGGGTATTGATGCTCGGAAGCCTGATTGGGCGCGGAACCTATTTTATGGTTTGGCCATTCCTGGCAATCATCCTGCACCAGAAGTTTGCGCTGGCGCCTTCTATGGTGGGACTTATTTTGAGTTCGGCAGCGGTGACGGCTGCCCTGGTCGGATTTTTTGCAGGCGCATTATCGGATCGCTGGGGGCGCCGGGCCCTGATGCTGTCTGGCACCGCATTGAACGGCGTCGCGTTTTTGATATTGGCGTTCGCTGATGCTCTGTGGGTTTTTGCGCTCGCAATGTTGTTATGTTCTCTTGGCCGCGCGATCTGGGAAACTCCGGCGGGCGCGTTGATTGGGGATCTGGTGCCCAACCAACGTGCGAGGGAGTTTGCACTGCAGTTGCGCTATTTCCTGGTTAACGTCGGTGCAGCGATTGGCCCAATCCTGGGGGTCTGGCTTGGTATCAGCGCGCAGCAAAAGACCTTTTCCCTGACGGCATTGAGCTACCTGTTACTGTTTGCCGGATTTATTTGGGCGTTTTCGTTCACGAACAGTGGCAGAACTGCAGCGCGCTACAGGGCGTGGTCAGCATCCATGGGCAAAACGTTGAAGATCCTTTCCCGGGACCATGGTTTTTTGATGATCGTAGTGGCAAATGTGGTGATGTTTTTCGTCTACGCGCACTTCGATTCCAGTCTTGTGCAGTACCTGTATCAGGCAGGGCTTCCCGAGGTCGTCAAGTTGGTCTCGGCGATGATTCTGGTGAACGCGTTGACGATTGTGGTTTTGCAATTCCCATTGTCGATTGCACTGGGTAACTTTTCGGTGGCCCATCGGATCTATATCGGTCTGGTCATCCTGGCGATTGGCCAGCTGTGGTTTGCCCTCAATCCTGTCAACTGGATTGCAGGATGGTTGGCGGCAGCATTTGTCGTGAGCTTTGCAGAAGCCATTCTGTTTCCAAACTTGAGTGTTCAAGTTGACCAGATGGCGCCGAGAAACCTGCGTGGCGCCTATTTTGGGGCATCGGCGTTTTATGCCGTAGGCTGGTCCTTGGCACCGGTAGTGGGAGGCGTTGTGTTGGAACTCGCCAGTGGCCCGGTGCTCTATCTGGCGATGGCGATTTTATGTGGGCTCGTTATCCATCTGTATCGAGTCGCCGAAGGACTGTCGCGACCAGATCTTGATGACGATGATCTCGAGCTGTTGCAAACCAGTGAGGTGACAAAGGCCTAAGGCAGTTTTCTGAGCGACTTTGAGCAGGCGATCATTCGGGCCTGGTAAGGGTGCTCTATCAGAGCGGGTAGCAGATGGCGTTCTAGTTGTTTGCTACTCGTCCTGTTTCCCTCCATTCAGGCTTGAGTCCGCGCGTTCGATGGCTTCCTCCGAATTCTTGCTGGCCACCGCAATCGGGCGTTTAAAGGTAGGCCTGGGAAGCTTATACCGTCAGGTCTATGCATACTAAGTCACCGCTATCGTCCCACTCAACCGGCATTCGCCGCTGATCGTGCCTTTGCCTGAAGTCTTCTGCAGGTCGATGGTTTGCAGTCAGGGTTTTCCATCGCCATGTGATCACAACCTACTTAAAGCGTTTTGCGGGAAGAGCACGTTTTCTATCGGGTGCCATGAGTCTGATTTTCCAAAACAAAAACCTGAGCGTCAGATTGAGGTCGGCAAGGGAAGGAGGCGTCAGGCTAGCTTGTATTTGTCTCTAGATTCAGCCATAAAAAATACTAGCGTGGTTAAAAAGTGATCAGCTGGCTCTTCGGAAAAGGAATTCCGCGTCAAAGGGTTTTCGCTTCGAGTACCTCTGAAACTCCGACCCGCAGGCAGCCTGGAGGCAAATTTGTGTCTCGGGATCCCAGTAGTTTTAGCAGTTGGGTAGTGCTATGAGTATTACGGTTATCGACAGGGCAAGCGGATCTGTCAGGGAGCTACCGTTCGGCGATATAAGATTAACGTCGCCGGATATCGTCAAGCTCTCCGCCGGCCCGGAAGCGGTAGCCTCTTATAGTCAGGCAGGTAATAACCTGGTTGTCACGCTGAACTCTGGCGAGTCCTTCACCATTTACGATTTCTTTATGCGGGGCGAAGGTGCTCTCACGAGTGAGATAGTGCTGGAGGACACTGCGGGGCAGCTTTGGTGGGGACAGTACACTTCCGACGATTTCATATTTTCACCTCTGACCTCCATCGAAAGCCTCGCTTCTGGTGAGTTTCAGCCGGTTCCCTATACCTATTTCGACCCGAACTCAGACGCTGCGGCCTCTCTGGCAGCCTTTGTCCCTAAGGGCGCCGGCGCGGCTGGCGCTGCCGTGCCGCTTGCCGCTACTTCCTCAAGTTCTGCCGGTTTGATTCTGCCAGCGATTGCTGTTGGTGGCGTCGCGTTAGATCCTGAGGAGGGGGAAAGACCGTTCGTGCCGTTCGATCCCACATTTGGATTACCACCCGATAACGATGCGGATGCGGATTCGGATGCGGACGCCGACGCGGACACTGACGCAGACGCGGACGCGGACGCTGATTCCGATTCGGACGCGGATGCAGACGCCGATGCAGACGCCGATGCAGATGCGGATGCCGACGCCGACGCAGATGCCGACGCGGATGCCGATGCGGATGCCGATGCGGACGCTGATGCCGATGCCGATGCCGACGCCGACGCCGACGCCGATGCAGATGCAGACGCCGATGCCGATGCCGATGCCGACGCTGATGCGGACGCCGACGCCGACGCCGACGCCGACGCCGATGCCGATGCCGATGCCGATGCTGACGCGGATGCAGATGCAGATGCTGACGCGGACGCCGACGCCGATGCCGACGCCGATGCCGACGCCGACGCCGACGCCGACGCGGACGCCGATGCTGACGCTGATGCGGATGCGGATGCGGATGCGGATGCCGACGCAGATGCGGACGCCGATGCCGACGCCGATGCGGATGCGGATGCCGACGCAGATGCGGACGCCGATGCCGACGCCGATGCGGACGCTGATGCCGACGCCGACGCCGACGCCGACGCCGATGCGGACGCTGATGCCGATGCCGATGCCGACGCCGACGCCGACGCAGATGCAGACGCCGATGCGGATGCCGATGCAGACGCTGATGCAGACGCTGATGCGGATGCGGATGCCGATGCCGATGCAGACGCTGATGCAGATGCTGATGCAGATGCAGATGCTGATGCGGACGCTGATGCCGACGCCGACGCCGACGCCGACGCCGATGCGGACGCTGATGCCGACGCCGACGCCGACGCCGATGCAGACGCCGATGCGGATGCAGACGCCGATGCCGATGCTGATGCGGATGCCGACGCCGACGCCGATGCTGATGCCGATTCCGATGCCGACGCAGATGCGGATGCGGATGCCGACGCCGACGCCGACGCCGATGCTGATGCGGATGCTGATGCGGATGCGGATGCGGATGCGGATGCGGATGCGGATGCGGATGCGGACGCCGATGCCGATGCCGATGCCGATGCGGATTGCGACGCTGATGCCGATGCCGATGCCGATGCCGATGCCGATGCCGATGCCGATGCCGATGCGGATGCCGATGCGGATGCCGACGCCGATGCGGATGGAGACGCCGATGCCGATGCGGATGCGGATGCCGACGCGGATGCGGATGCCGATGCGGATGCGGATGCGGATGCCGATGCCGACTGCGATCTACCGAATGCGATCTCGTATACAGCCTTCCGCCTTGAAAACGGGGATGTTGTAAAAGTCGAATTCGGTGATACGGAGATTACTGACTGCAAGTATCCGGAGACACTATTCGACTGCATCGAAGAAACGTATGGCAGTGCGCCCGTTGAATATGTGATGAAGGCTGGCAACGACCACTACGATGAAGATGGCAATCTGGTCAGCCAGCAAGAGCTTGAGGCCAATTGGCCGACAAATCCTGCTGGCAATGTCGGCGGTCCTGGTGTGATAGAGACGACCCTTGAGGATCTCTGTGACGATGCGGGGCTGGAGTCCGGCGCAATGGTCAGTGAAATCGAAATCGATTGTGAGACCGTTGACCTGGGTGAAATGCGTGAGACGGCAGAGACGCATCTTGAGCAAGCACAAGACGCTGTCGAAGTCGAGACGCCGGAACTCGATGATCTTCTGGAACCCGACGAGATGGATATCGAACTACCCGTAACGCAGTCTGCGGAAATGAGGTTCGGTGAAAACAGCTCTGGAGGTGGCCATGAGCTCGCTGGGCCGGATGTCACGCCATCCCTCGACGAAGAAGATCCGTTCGGTGACGAGCTCAACAACGGTGACAGCGAAGGGATCTAAGTGAGATGCGCAGTCACCCACCGGGAGGCCGGGTAATCCAGGCTCGGTTTCCCAAGGCGGACTGCGATTAGATTGCTGAAAACATTCCTGTCATAGGTCTTGCCAAAAGGGGCTCTTTGAGCCCCTTATCTTTTCTTGTCACTCGCGAGAGGGTTTAGGTGACTGTCCCCATCCGAAGAATGATTCAGGTGACATCGCGACTTGCAAAGCGTGAGGAGGTCGCCCATAAAAAATATTGAGCGGTTAAAAAATGATCGGTTGGTCGTTCGGAGAGAAATTTCGCGTCAAAGGGTTTTCGCTTCGAGTACCTCTGGAACTCTGACCCGCAGTTAGCCCTGAGGCAAATTTTTGCCTCGGGATCCCAGTAGTTATAGGAGTTGGGTAGTGCTATGAGTATTACGGTTATCGACAGGGCAAGCGGATCTGTCAGGGAGTTACCGTTCGGCGATGTAAGATTAACGTCGCCGGATATCGTCAAGCTCTCCGCCGGCCCGGAAGCGGTAGCATCTTATAGCCAGGCAGGTAATAACCTGGTTGTCACGCTGAACTCTGGCGAGTCCTTCACCATTTACGATTTCTTTATGCGGGGCGAAGGCGCTCTCACGAGTGAGATCGTGCTGGAGGACACTGCGGGGCAACTTTGGTGGGGCCAGTACACTTCCGACGATTTCATATTCTCCCCCCTGACCTCCATCGAAAGTCTCGCATCGGGTGAGTTTCAACCGATTCCATATACCTATTTCGACCCGAACTCGGACGCAGCGGCTTCACTGGCAGCCTTTGTGCCCAAGGGGGCCGCTCTCGGCGCTGGTGCAGCGCCGGTTGCAGCCGCTTCCTCGAGCACTGCAGGATTGGCCCTGCCGGGGATCGCTGCAGGCGGGGTATTACTTGATGATGACGATGATAATGATGGCGGCCTGAGCCCTCCGCCAGTATTTGGCCCAGAGGAACCTGATGATGAGTTCGAACCCGTAGATCCTGGGTTTGGAGTACCGCCTCCTGGGTTCCGTCCACCGCCGGACGGTGATGCCGATGCCGATGCGGATGCAGATGCAGATGCAGATACGGATGCAGACGCCGATGCGGATGCCGATGCCGACGCGGATGCCGATGCGGATGCCGATGCGGATGCCGATGCCGATGCAGATGCAGATGCGGATGCTGACGCCGATGCGGATGCTGACGCCGATGCGGATGCCGACGCCGACGCGGATGCGGATGCGGATGCTGACGCCGACGCGGATGCTGACGCCGATGCGGATGCGGATGCCGATGCAGATGCAGATGCTGACGCCGATGCAGATGCCGACGCCGATGCGGATGCCGATGCTGACGCCGACGCCGACGCCGACGCCGACGCCGACGCCGACGCGGATGCGGATGCGGATGCTGACGCCGATGCGGATGCCGATGCAGATGCAGATGCAGATGCGGATGCTGATGCCGATGCGGATGCAGATGCAGATGCTGACGCCGATGCAGATGCCGACGCCGATGCCGACGCGGATGCGGATGCCGATGCCGACGCGGATGCTGACGCCGACGCCGACGCCGACGCCGACGCCGACGCCGACGCCGACGCGGATGCGGATGCTGACGCCGATGCGGATGCGGATGCCGATGCAGATGCGGATGCTGATGCGGATGCGGATGCGGATGCGGATGCAGATGCCGACGCGGATGCGGATGCCGATGCGGATGCGGATGCCGATGCGGATGCAGACGCCGACGCGGATGCCGATGCGGATGCCGATGCAGATGCCGACGCCGACGCCGATGCGGATGCCGATGCGGATGCAGACGCTGACGCCGATGCCGACGCGGATGCCGATGCGGATGCCGATGCGGATGCAGACGCCGACGCCGATGCGGATGCCGATGCAGATGCAGATGCCGACGCGGATGCCGACGCGGATGCCGACGCGGATGCAGATGCCGACGCAGATGCGGATGCCGATGCGGATGCGGATGCAGACGCAGATGCCGATGCCGACGCGGATGCCGACGCGGATGCCGACGCGGATGCCGATGCGGATTGCGATGCAGACGCCGATGCGGATGCCGATGCAGACGCCGATGCGGATGCCGATGCCGATGCCGATGCCGATGCAGACGCCGATGCAGACGCCGATGCAGACGCCGATGCCGATGCGGATGCCGACGCGGATGCAGATGCCGATGCCGACGCGGATGCGGATGCGGATGCGGATGCCGACGCGGATGCAGACGCCGATGCGGACGCCGACGCCGACGCCGACGCCGATGCGGATGCGGATGCGGATGCCGATGCGGATGCCGATGCGGATGCCGATGCAGACGCCGATGCGGATGCAGACGCCGATGCCGACGCGGATGCGGATGCGGATGCGGATGCCGACGCTGATGCCGATGCCGATGCCGATGCCGATGCCGATGCCGATGCGGATGCCGATGCGGATGCCGATGCGGATGCGGATGCCGATGCAGATGCTGACGCGGATGCCGATGCCGATGCCGATGCGGACGCCGACGCCGACGCCGACGCCGATGCCGACGCCGATGCGGATGCAGATGCGGATGCGGATGCCGACGCCGATGCGGATGCAGATGCGGATGCGGATGCCGACGCCGATGCGGATGCTGACGCCGATGCCGATGCCGATGCCGATGCCGATGCCGATGCCGATGCCGATGCCGATGCCGATGCCGATGCCGATGCGGATACGGATGCCGATGCTGACGGGGACGCTGACTCAGATGCCGACGCGGATGCGGACGCCGATGCCGATGCTGATGCTGATGGGGACGCTGATGCAGATGGAGATGCAGATGCCGATGCTGATGCAGACGCCGATGCAGACGCCGATGCGGATGCCGATGCCGACGCGGATGCCGACTGCGATTTACCGAATGCCATCTCCTACACCGCGTTCAGACTGGAAAATGGCGATGTAGTGAAAGTTGACTTCGGTGATACCGAAATCACGGACTGCAAGTACCCGGAAACACTATTCGAGTGTATTGAGGAGACCTACGGCAGTACGCCAGTTGAATATGTGATGAAGGCCGGACCGAATCATTACGATGAGGACGGAAACCTGGTGAGCGAAGAGGAGCTGGAGGCGAATTGGCCGACGAACCCTGCGGGTAATGTTGGTGGGCCAGGTGTCATCGAAACGACGCTCGATGATCTCTGTGATGAGGAAGCCGTTGACAATAACGTGGCGGCAAACTCTGCACAGGTCATGTCAGCGGACGAAGAAGAGTCTCCGGGAATTGACGATCTTCTGGAGCCTGATGACGCGGAGATTGAGTTCCCATCTGATGCCAGTGAGGAATCCGCTTCGACTGAGGAGTCTGAAAGTGGCCATCCTGTTGATCATCAAGCGCAGGGCCCGGATGTCGTGCCATCCATGGAGGAAGAGGATCCATTCAATGATCCACTCGCCGGCGGAGGGCAAGAAGAGCTCTAGCCTCTAGTCAGCAAAAAACCGGACAACCGGGCCATTCGGCCCGGTTGTTCATTGTCTAAACTAAAGGATGAAATTTCGCGTTAACACTCGGCCAAAGGACCTGGCCGCCAAACATAAATAACAGGTCATACGGATATGGCTGAATTGAAAGGGCAGGGTGCTCCAAAGTGGGGTCGCTCAGTCGTATTAGCGAGTATTTGTTTCTCCTTTCTATCTCTCGCCCAGGCTCAGCAAGCCACCGAGCCTGCCTCCGGGGGTGTGAGTCCACAGGTAATCGGTGAGGAAGTTGCCGCTCCCGGTGGACCAGTGTTTTCACAGTCCGTGTTGGGGGACGCTGGCAGCCCAGTCTCCATCACTGATGCCGTCCTCCATGCCGTGCAGTGGCATCCCGCGGTCAGCGAAGCTGTCGGCGGCTTGAACCGAGAAATGGCCAATATAAAGAGTGCGAGGGCGGGCTATTTTCCCCAGATTAGCGTGGGCGTCGTCGCTGGAGAAGAGAGCGACTCGGACAGTGAAAACTATGCGTTCCAGCTGTATGCCTCACAACTCATCTATGACTTTGGCAAGGTATCCAGCGATGTAGCGCTGGCAACCGCTGGGAGGAGTAGGGCTGAGGCCAATTTGCTCCTGACTATCGATGAGGTAGCAAGAGATACCGCATTGGCAGCGGTTGAAGTACAGCGTTACCAGCAATTGGTCTTCTCCGCGCAAGAACAGGTTGACGGCGTTGCCGCGATCAGTCGTTTGGTCGAAATGCGGAGTAAGCGAGGTGCGAGCTCCTATTCCGATGTACTTCAGGCTAAATCAAGAATGGAAGCCGCACGAGCGTCTCGAATTCAGATTGAGGCTGATTTAAATCAGTGGCGCAGTGTTCTTCAGTCATTGACGGGTAGCCCGGATCTGTTTTCCTTGTCAGGCGAGTTTCCGGAGAACGCCTCTGGTGCATGTGATATTGAAGGGGGGATGGAAGCTGTTTCTCCCCAACTATTGATCGCAGAAGCTGAGCGCGCTGAGGCATTTGCACGTATGAAGCAAAGCAAAGCGCAGGCGTGGCCGACCATTTCTATTGACGGTAGCGTCAACCGATACTTGAGTGAACGCTACGTAGATTCAGACGTTCTAGACGAACATGAATCAGCGATTTTCTTGCGCGTTTCAATGCCCGTCTATCAGGGCGGCAGAATTCGATCTAATCGTGATTCTGCCGGGTTCGCGCTGCGCTCCGCAGAAGCCGCTCGTGATTTTGCCAGGTTGGAGATCGACAGAGATCTTCAATCTGCAAGACGCCAGGCAACTGGGTTGGATAGTAGCCTGAGTATTTTGTCCACTCGAGAGGAATCGATCAGACAGACTCGAGACTTGTATCGCAAGCAATACAGCGCTCTTGGTACGAGAACACTGATCGATCTCCTGAACGCAGAGCGCGAGCTGCATCAGGCACGGACCGAGCGCCAGAATACCCTTTACGATCTACACCGACTGGACATTTCCTGTCTGTATACCGCCGGCCGTCTGCGCGAAGCGTTTACGATTGAGGGAAGAGAGGTTCAGGGAGTCGCAATATGGCCCTAACCCAGCAAGAAAATGTATCGAAGTTCGATGGCATGGGCGCATCGGAAAGTTCAGAAGACTATGGCTGTGGGGCAGAAACCCGACGATTGGTCGGATCTTGGTGGAAACCGATATTGCGCGTCGCGCGACACTATCGCGTTGACCATTCTCCGGAGAATGTACGCCTTGCGGGTCTGGCCTGTGACGGTGCGGAGAGCAGTACTGTCATAGAGGCAATGGTTCGTCATGCGGGCCTGAAAATCCAGGAAGTGAAATATGAATCGGCGAGAATCACTGCCGAACGATTGCCTCTTGTGGTTGAGCTAAAAACGGGTCCAATTGCAGTAATAGATAGCATCGATACGCTTGGTACCGTGACATTGAAAATCAATGATCGCAAGGAGAGCGGTAGTTACACCAGAGAAGCGTTAGATAGCGAAGTCAAACGTCTATTTGTGCTACGTCCAGATGAGGTTGTACAGGACTCCAGAGTTGACGATTATATCGATACAGATAAGAAAAGTTGGCTTCAGGACATTTTGTTGCAAAACGTTCGTCCCTATGGCCACGTGCTATTAGCGACAATCGCAGCGAATTTTTTGGCACTGACGGGCATTCTGTTTGCCATGCAGGTATATGATCGCGTTATTCCCGCGGAGTCATTGCCCACACTCTACGTTCTATTCTCCGGGGTCGCAATTGCTCTGGTATTCGACTTTGTCTTGCGCTGGATGCGTATTCGCATCACGGATTTGCTGGGGAAACAGGCGGATCTCAAAATGTCTGACCGGGTTTTCGGAAGGGCACTACGACTGAAGAGTTCTGAGAGGCCAAAGTCTACCGGCGCATTCGTATCACAGATTCGCGAGCTGGATAGAGTCCGAGAGCTGCTCACCTCAACGACAGTGACGGCGATGGCAGACATACCCTTCTTGCTGCTCTTTCTGCTTGTATTCTGGGTAGTGGCCGGTCAGCTCGTCCTGGTTCCACTCTTTGCTGCCGTATTCATGGTCTTGCCGGGGCTTCTGCTGCAGCCTCGTCTCAAGAAACTTGCCAGTGCTTCGATTAGAGAATCCAGTCTCCGTCATGCGACGCTAATGGAAGCCGTGCAAGGGTTTGAAGATATCAAGGGCTTGCGTTCGGAGCAGAGATTTCTTAGCCAATGGAATCAATATAATGCGGTTACGGCCGAGTCCAGTGCAAAGCTACGCAGCTTGCTCAACTTGCTTTCGGTGTGGAGCCAAAAGGTTCAGATGTCAGTATTTGCATTGGTTGTACTTTTTGGTGCGCCACTGGTCATGCAGGGTGAAATGACAACTGGTGCCCTGATCGCCGCGTCAATTCTTGGCTCCAGGACGATGGCGCCGATGGCGGGGGTCACGCAGATTTTAAATCGCTGGCAGCAGGCGAGGGTAGCGATGCAGGGACTGGATCAGATTATGAATCTTCCAGTGGACTACCCGGAAGGCGCGCGTCTGGTGCACAAACCGGTGATACAGGGCGTCTATCAGTTCAGCAACGCAATCTTCCAGTATGACAGTGAAGCGCGGCGGCCAGCCCTGACGGTCGACGAGCTGCAAATTCGCCCTGGCGAAAAGGTGGCGCTGCTTGGCAAGAACGGCGCAGGGAAGTCAACGTTACTACAGGCACTGTCCGGTCTGCTGGAACCGAACTCCGGCATCATTACGCTGGATGGCGTGGTGTTGAATCAGATTGATCCCGCGGATGTTCGTCGCGACCTGAGTTATCTGAACCAAAATGCGCGTCTCTTTCATGGAACGCTGAGGGAGAACCTCATCATGGGGGCGCCCGACGCGACGGACGAGGATCTATACAGTGCGCTATCTCTCTCTGGAGGCATTGATTTTGTTCGGAATCAGACCAGAGGTCTCGACCATGTCGTACTTGAGGGCGGTTTGGGGCTGTCTGGAGGTCAGCGCCAGCAATTGCTACTCGCGCGACTGCTGGTGCGTGATCCGCGGATTTTGCTTCTGGATGAGCCGACGGCTTCGATGGATCAACTGGCTGAAAAAGCCTTTATCGCGAAAATGTCGACCTGGTGCAAGGAGCGTACGCTCATCGTTGCCACACATCGACGCAGCATACTGAGCCTTGTGGATCGCGTCATTGTCGTCGACTCTGGAAGAATCATCATTGACGACTCGCGCGATGCTGCATTGCGCGCGCTGCGGCGGGTTACGAATGAAAGTCGTCGTGAGTCGAATCCCGCTGTCGACGAGAGTAGGAAAAGCACCAGCTCAAGTAGTGGCGATGGTGAAGATGGTGTTAGCCGCGAGGTCACAGAGTCGTGAGTATTGAATCGAAGGCCGCGGAGAACAAGCCCGCAGTGGTTATGCAGCGCGGCGTGGAGGGGGCCTTTCGTCATAAGCGTAATGGTCTGGATGTGGCCGCAGACTGGGAAGATGACTACGTACTCCGCCAATCGTCGAGGATCGTCTGGGTCTTCTTTCTTCTGCTCGCCACACTGGTGAGTTGGGCCTTTTTTGCTCAAATTGACGAAGTCTCGTCAGGTGTTGGAAAAGTAGTGCCGACTTCGCGGGCCCAGGTTATTCAGTCTCTGGAAGGCGGCATTCTTGCGCAGCTGAATGTGAGGGAGGGCGATATTGTCGAGCATGGACAGGTCCTGGCACAGTTAGACCCCACCAAGGTTCGCTCGAACGTCGAGGAAAGTGCAGCGCGCTATCGGGCTGCTGTGGCCAAGGTCGCCCGCCTGAGTGCAGAAGTGAACGGCGAGAAGCTGGAGTTCCCAGAGGAAATTCAGAGTCATGAAGAGCTTATTGCCAAAGAGCGCAAGCTGTTCAAATCACGCCAGAAAGGACTCGAAGAGTCGCTGGATGGTATTCGACAGTCCCTCTCCCTGGTGAACAAAGAGCTATCGATCACCCGCTCACTGGTGCAGTCTGGCGCCGCAAGTGACGTCGAGGTGTTGAGATTGAGTCGGCAAAAGGCTGACCTCGAACTGAAAATCACGGAAGCGCGGTCTGCCTATATCGTTGAAGCCCGGGAAGAGTTGGCCAAAGCAAGTACCGAAGTTTCGGCGCTGGCTTCAGTCATTGAAGGCCGTAATGATGCGCTCTCGCGCCTGACACATCGGTCGCCGGTTCGGGGTATCGTCAAGGATATTGAGATCACGACCATTGGGGGAGTCATTCCGCCGAATGGTCGCCTGATGGAAATCGTGCCGCTGGACGACAAACTGTTGATCGAAGCGCGAGTCTCGCCCCGGGATATTGCATTTATTCGCCCTGGGCTCGCGGCAAAGGTGAAAATTACCGCATACGACTATGCGATCTATGGCGGACTCGAAGGGGCTGTGACGACCATTTCGCCGGATACGATTCAGGATGAAACCGCCCCCAATGAGTACTACTACCGCGTCTTTATCTTGACGGAATCGGACGCGCTGGTGAATAAAATAGGGAAGGAGTTCCCCATTGTGCCCGGAATGATTGCCAGCGTTGATATCCGCACTGGCTCAAAGACGGTAATGGATTATATGGTGAAACCATTCAACCGGGCGAAGGAAGCACTGCGAGAGCGTTGATCCTTGCACCCGGCATCCTCATCCTTGCCAGCCTGCTAAAGTTTTTTGAACATTAATTGTTACTTTCCAAAAGGCTGGATACGTCTCCAAAGTCTGAATCCCTTCTCGATCCCTTGATGAGGATTAAATCGTTGTCCTTTGCCTCCCCTGAGAGATAGTCCACCAGGTCCTTTGCTGTCGTAAAGTGCGGGCCCAGTATGTTCTCGGGCAACTCGGGGCGCAGGTGTTCCATTTCATCGCCGTGTGTGATCACCCAGTCGGCTCCGGTGGCGACCAGTGGTGGGGCGAGGCTCTTGTGTAAATCTTCAGCTCGGTCTCCAAGGTGAACAATTCTTCCGAGCACCGCGATCTTCCTGCCGCCCTGATCCGGACGCGAGTGCTGGAATACTGAGAACGCATTGAGCATGGAGTTAATGGTTGCATTCCAGCTATCGTCGATCACATTCACCGATCGGTCTCCGACTTTGATCGCTTTGCGATCCAGGCAGCCCTCGCGGGAGTGGTAGTGGGATAAGCTGTTGATCGCCTGATCAAGGTCGCGCCCCATTGCGTAGACGGCACTCAAGGCAGCGATGGCATTGCGGACCATGCCCTGTCCAGGTATCGGAAGAGTAAAGCGGACTTGCCGTTCCGGGAAAGTCACAACGACCGAACTACCCGTCGAATCTGCCTCAATTTGATCGATACGGATATCTGCTTGTTCCGATGAGCCAAATACCAATACTCTGGATGCATGCTTGCGTGCCATGCGGAGGACATAATCCAGATGCGGAAGGTGGTCCCCGACGATGGCTGTTCCGCCGGGCTCCAATCCGTCAAAGATACGGGATTTCCAGCGCGCAGTATCTTGCTCTGTCTTTACTTTGCGTGTTGCCTGGGAAATACCAATTTCCGTAACGATGGCGACGGTTGGCCTGAGCACCCGCGTAATAGGGCCGCGCTTCATCCACAAGGCGCTTTGTGCTACTTCAATGACCGCAACTTCATGCTCCGGACTGAGGCTGGCGAGCATGGATGGTGCGCCGACTCTGGTGTTGTAGTTGCCCAGGCTTGAGAGGACTTTTTCCCGGTTACCGAGCATATTGCTCAGAAGGTTGACGGTCGTAGACTTCCCTGCAGTACCCGTGATCGCAACCAGGTCTCCGTGGAAACGGCTGCGCGCTGCGATTCCGAGTTCGATAATGGCCTTGATCGGATCCTTCACCAGCAGCAGTGGGAAATTTGCGGGGAGACCTTCGACGGGCTTCGAGACAATGGCTCCAGCCAGTTTTGGATGGAGCTTTTTGAGCTTTCCATGTTGGTCCCACATCTTGGTGGGCGTACTGGTACTTTGCTCATGGTACAGGCGGTCCTGTCGACGGTGAGCGACAAACAGCGCGGGCTGCAAAGACTGATCGATAAATGAAACGCCCGAAACCACACTGCGTACAAACCACCCTTCTGGCGGCGGCACCAGCCAGGTTCCCCCGGTGACCGCCGCCAGTTGTCGTGCAGTCCAGGTTTGTCCAGGTTTTACGGAGTCGATGAATTCCGGGAAGTGGCTGCGGTAGGAAGGTACCGAAGGAGAATTTGCACCAGCGCGCAATGCCACGCGTATGTCAAAGTCGGGTAGCGGAACGGGTGCTATTTGCTCACGATTGGAAACCAGGCCGACATGCATCCGCAGCACATTATTTTCCAATGTCTTGGTCGCCGGTGGACGCAATCCATAGCAGTCTCTGTAAATTCGTCCGGGTTGCCAGCGACTGGTGGGGAGCTGCCAATCACATGGATCGTGATCCATTGATTTTCCCCAATAGGGCATCTTCCCGGGTTTTGTTGGAATTGCCCGGATGTCGAGGCGAAAATCATCTACCAGCTCCGCGTCGGTCGTCCAGAAGGATTCAACCCAGAGCATGGTTCGTGACTGAACCTCACGCGGCGTAACCTGGAATCCCAACAGCGTGAGCGGGCCGATTCGCAGGGGCGCGATCTGGCATTCATCTGGGATAGCAGTCACTTCCCATTGAGATGCAAGCTGTTCTGTAGATGGCTGCAGATGGTCGAGCTGGTAAGCGGTCCTGTAGCCGGCTTTCGCCGGTGATCTCTTCCGCGGCGGAGGGGCCAGGGGGAGTGAGGCAGTACCCGCGGGCGTCATCTCGAGCTCGCAGCCGAGCGCGCGACAGGATGTCGCAAAGCGCTCACAACTCTCTTCTGCTGCGCTACCGGTCAGCACCTGTGTATACCCGAAGCCCACGCCCACCGGGCAAAACTCGACGGCTTCAATGCCGTGTTCACTAATGCTCAACCGGAAGACGCCGCTTGGCGCCAGCGAGCGACGCACTGCGTCAAACAACAGGTCGCCGGCATCGTGCAAAATTGGCCGCCCCTTATGCAGTTCAATCCCCTGCAGTCGATGTGCACTGGTACCCAGTACTGCGTCTGCGCCCGCATCGATGATAGCATAGCCAACTGCCCGCTCATCTTCGGCAGGGTGCTCCTGCTGATTGGGGCCCCAGTGGACCGCGACAAGAACAACATCTGCCTGCTGCCGAATTGCCTCGATACGTGGGGCCAGTAGTATTCTCCATTCCTCGGGGTCCTGGAGAGAGAGATGGGCAATCCCGGGCGTGTCTTTACCTGCTGCGAAATCGGCCTGAGTAGCGTCCAGAGAGAACAGTGCAACATTGAGTTCACCGGCGGATCGAATCACCGGCTGCAGCGCATCCTGAAGGTTCTTTCCCGATCCTGCGTGACCGATTCCCACTCGATCCAACCACTGATTTTGTTCCAGCAGTGCTTCAGCGCCATAGTCGCCACTGTGATTGTTGGCCGTGGCTACCAGATCCACCTTTGCTGTGGCGAGTAGACTGAGCATTTCCGGTCTGGCGCGAAAATAGTACGGTGAGGCCTCTCCTTTATCGACACCCTGTATGCCGGACGTTGCGACGACACACTCGAGATTCACAATGGTCAGATCTGCATCACTCAGGGGGGGCAGATCGCCCAAAACCTTCTGTTCACCGAGCTCGGCGGTACGATAATGCTGGCGGCGCGCAAGGTTCACATCTCCACCAAATGCCACGGTCGCTGAATGTTCTGCAGGAGTCCTTTGCGCGATGGTGGTTGCTTGTTGCGATCGGGTAAAGGCATTGGCCGGTGCCGTGGTTCCAGATTCGGCCAGTGGCATGTTCGGTGCCGCCAATCCACGAGCCTGCGTGGATCGATCCATCAGGTATTTGCGATAAGCAACGAATCCAGACAGGTAGTGCTCTACATCATCGATACGAATACGGAAAGCATGGTGTCGGATGAAAAAGCTTCCCAGGATCTTTCCTGGCTTCCGGAAGTACATCGCGATTTCTGGCCAGAAATACCCGTTGAGGAGGTATTCAGCGCGTTTATGCAGCGCCCGGTAAAACCACGTAATATCCAGGGCAGCGAGGAGGTGGGACAGCTCTGCTGAATTTTGAAGACGAACCACCATCTTTTCAGCAGCCATCATCAGTTCCAGAAGCGTTGGGAAGGTGGTAATCCGGTTTTCCACAAAATCCAGATAGCCCGCAACATTATCAATGCCGAATTTGAAATACTTCTCCTCAGGACAATAAAGGGTGAGTTCATTGACACAGTAGCTGAGCCAGTGATCGTGTGCTCTCCAGTGCTCTGCTTTGATAAAGTATTCGAAAGCACGCTTGACCAATGTGAGCCAGCGTTCATCTCTGGTGAGGCCGTACAGTCGCATGAGACCAAATGCGGCTTCGCCATCGTAGTAGATGATGCGCGATTCCTCTTTGATGGTCAGGTCCGGATATTCGAGGACATGGACAAACTTACCGGACGATGCGTCCTGCATATACTCGATACCGCGTGCCAACTTGTCCATCAGGGGCAGGTATTCTTTGGACCCCGTTAAATCACAGAACTTAACGAGTGCGAGCAGGCAAACTGCGTTGCCTCCCAGTTTGATCTCTCCATTCCCCTCGACGAGAAATGCGCCGGTACTGCCGTCGGTCAGCTTGACCGACTTGATCATCCGCGTGACCAATTGTCGCAATGACCTGTCGATAGCTTGCTTTGTGGCATCGTCTTGAGTGACTTCCCAGCCCTCGAGCATCGCGTAGGTGCTGCTCGCATGGCGCAGGGCGTTGTATGCGCCGATATCCCGGTCGAAGCAGGCGTGGACACCATAGATGAATCGTCCATTTTTCTGTACCTGGTCCGCAAGGTATCGACTGCTTGATTCAATCACCTTATCGACGGTATAGGGTGTGAGCGCAGTGAGTATGCGTCTGCCTGCATTTCTGCCAGGGCCGTACAGTCGAACGGGTTCATCGGTTCCGCTGGTGAAGATGCCTTCTGTATGGAGTACCAGGATCTTGCTGTCATCTTCAAAGTTTACTTGGAGGGTAGCGCCAAATTTCTTCCTGGCATAAATCAGAAAGTTTTTTTCATTGATGATCGCATGAGGAATCTCATTGCCTCCGTAGAGCATGGCGTTGCCATTGAGCTCTTGCTCAAGAAAGGCATATTTGCGGTTTTTTCCCAGCGCCAGTCCATAGCGAAAGTAGTTTCGCTTGGTCTTCGAGAGGAGATCCCTCAGGGTGTTCCAATCGGTCTCAGTAGCTTGTGTGACCCAGTCAATTCGCAGCCAGCGCACGTCGACGCGCTTGCGCTCTGCAAGTCGGCGGCACTGCTTCGCCCCCTTCTGCCAGGCACTCTCGAAGTCATGTTCCGTGACGTGGACGACGGACGCGCGCTCTTTGCCGTCACAGATAGAAAAGAAGAGGGTGATGGGGGTTTGAGCTCTGCTGGTTCCCTGTTCAACGGAGGGGCGAGAGCGGAGGAGCAAGTCGGAAAGCGACATGTGGGACCTCGATGTCGGATCACTGGAATTCGAAATTAGAGCCCGACTGCAGATAAGGGCGGTGGAGGTGCGGTGTCGCGCAATGTGAGGCGATGCGCCGAACGTTCGCCTCATCAGAATATGTTGGAAGAAACCCCAATCGTTTTTGACACGGTTGGGTAGGATTTTTTGGCTGGGAAGCCATTCCCTGAGTCGGTGTTTTAGATCCGGATTTTTGGAAGCCGGCGATTGTAAACCGAGCTCGTCGCGTTCCATGCGATGCCTGCGTTACTCCATGGGCAAGTATAGAACCCGGTTATGGGGGGCGCTAGAAACCGCGCGATGATAACGACGGTTCGAATCGACTGATCGTGACTGTGATTGCGTCGGAAAGCACTGCCACCGAGCCAGCCCAGCGTTCAATGCGCAGCTACTACAGGTGCTAGAGTGAGGCCGCTAAACGCGTTCCTTGATCGATGGCTCGCTTGGCGTCGAGTTCTGCGGCAACATCGGCACCGCCAATCAAGTGTGCTCGGAGTGCACTGTTCTCCAGTGCTTCAAAAAGATCTCTTGCCGGGTCCTGCCCGGCGCAGATGACAATGTGATCAACTTCCAGTACTTTAGGTTTGTCGTCGATAAGAATATGGAGGCCCTGATCGTCGATCTTTTCATAACTGACGCCTGCCAGCATGTGGACCTTTCGATGCCGCAAACTGGTCCGATGGATCCATCCGGTCGTTTTTCCCAGTCCTGCGCCGAGCTTTGTTGTTTTGCGCTGCAGCAGGTAAATCTCGCGTGGCGATTCCGGAGGGCTCGAGGGTTTTAATCCGGCGCGGTGATCGAGCGCGATATCTACGCCCCATTCATCGAAGAACGCTTCCTTATTTGAGGCGATCAGGTCGCCGTCGCTGAGCTCTTCTTCCTGTGGATGGGCGAGATACTCTGCCACGTCAAAGCCGATTCCCCCAGCCCCGATGATTGCGACTTTGCGGCCCACGGGGCGCCGGTATTTTAATACGTCGAGATATCCGAGCACTTTATCGTGGTCGATGCCGGGAATTGATGGCGTGCGTGGCTGTACTCCGGTCGCAATAATGACTTCATCAAATCCGCTTAAATCGGTGGTGGTTGCGCGATGGTTGAGCCGAACCTCAACGCCCTTCAATTCGAGCTGTCGACGAAAATACCGGAGGGTTTCCTCAAACTCTTCTTTGCCGGGTATCCTTCGTGCAATGTTGAATTGTCCGCCGATGCTGGCATCAGCCTCAAACAGAGTGACGTGATGACCTCTTTTGGCGGCAGTGGTGGCAGCTGCAAGCCCCGCAGGTCCCGCTCCGACCACACCGATGCGCTTCGGAGTTTTGGTGGGGAGTATTAACAGTTCGGTCTCGTGACACGCCTGGGGATTCACCAGGCAAGAGGTGAGTTTGAGCACAAACGTGTGATCAAGGCATGCCTGGTTACAGCCGATACAGGTGTTGATCTCGTCGCTGCGGCCCTCTGCTGCCTTGTTCACGAAATCGGGGTCGGCGAGGAAAGGGCGTGCCATGGAAATCATATCCGCATGACCAGCGGCAATGATCGCTTCACCGACCTCCGGCATGTTGATGCGGTTGCTGGTAATGACAGGTACGTTGAGGTGTTTGCGTACTTTTTCCGTGATCTGGGTGAATGCCGCGCGGGGTACACTGGTGGCGATGGTGGGAATACGGGCTTCATGCCAGCCGATACCCGTGTTGATCAGGTTGGCGCCAGCCTGTTCGATACGCTGGCCTAATGCGACCACTTCGTCAAAGCTACTGCCGTCCTCCACCAAATCGAGCATCGACAGCCGGTAGATGATGATGAACGCTTCGCCGAGTGCCGCGCGAACCCTGCTCACAATCTCCACCGGCAGTCGCGTCCGGTTTTCGAAGCTACCGCCCCAACGGTCAGTTCGCTTGTTGGTATGGGTAACCGTGAACTGATTGATGAAATAGCCTTCCGAGCCCATGATCTCGACGCCATCGTAGCCAGCGTCCCTGGCCAGGGCGGCGCAGCGCACAAAGTCATCGATTTGAGACTCGATTTCCCCATCGGTCAGTTCCCGGGGGCAAAACGGGTTGATGGGCGCCTGTAGCGGTGATGGTGCGACCAGATCTGGGTTGTACGCATAGCGACCCGCATGCAGTATTTGCATACAAATCTTGCCGTGATGGGCATGTACCGCAGGTGGGATAACGCTGTGTTGCTGAACTTCTTCTTGCGTTGTGAGTTTCGCAGCTCCCATTGCCACGCAGCCTTCCTCATTTGGTCCGATTCCACCGGTGACAATCAGCCCAACGCCGCCGCGGGCGCGCTCGCCATAAAAGGTTGCGAGGCGCTCGAATCCTCCCGGATGTTCCTCCAGATTCGTATGCATCGAGCCCATCAGTATCCGGTTCTTCAGTTGGGTGAAACCGAGATCAAGCGGCGCCAGTAAGTGCGGGAACGTGTGGGACATCGATAGCCTCTCAGCGGTGATGCCCCGCAGCGTTATCCTGACAGGGCAAGGTACTGGAGGCAGCATAGCAGTCGCAGAGTGGGGCTCCCCGCGACAGGGCGGGGCATGATGGCCCCCGAATGGAACTCTGCGTCTTTTTAGTTATTTCCCGAACAGATCTGAAACCTGTGTGCGTAGCCAGACGTTGGCCGCTTCGTCATGCAGATTGCGGTGCCAGAATAAATACCAGTCAATTTGCGGAATATCGAATGGCGCTTTGAACAGCTTGCCGGGATATTGCCGCGCGATAACTTCCGGGACGGTGAGTGCCAGATTGGTCTGTTGCACGACCGCGGGAGCGGCGTGGAAATGGCGTACGCGAAGCTGGATATTGCGCTGCACACCAGCCCTGGCCAGGGCCATGTCGACGATCCCGGCTCCGCTGCGGCGGGTAGATACGTGCACGTGCCCTAAAGACAAATAGTGTTCCAGACTCAGGCTCTTTTGCTTCGCAAGCGGGTGCTCGGGACGCACCATCACCACGTGGGGGTCTTTATTGAGTCGTTGCTGGTGGAGCAGCGGCACTTCAGCCATGGGGACGTCGATCCCCAGATCCAGGGTGTTGGCGGCGAGTTCCCGCGTCAAGTCGTCTCTGGGGACGTAGTAAGACTCGATACCGATGCCGGGTGCGATCCGGCCCATGCGCTCCATCAGGCGCGGGAGCAAGACACCTTCGGCCATGTCGTTCATCGAGATCCGAAATGTCCGGTTCGCCGTAGCAGGATCAAAGGCGTTGCGCTTACTGACGCTATTACCCAATAGCGCCAGGGCCTGCTGTACCTGCGGCATGATGTTTTCTGTGACCGAGGTGGGTGTCATGCCCTCCGGGGAGCGCGTGAATAGGTGATCATCCAGTTGCTGGCGCAGGCGGGCGAGTGCATTGCTCACGGCCGGTTGGGTAATGTGCAGCTGCTCGGCGGCCCGGGTGAGATTGCGGTGGCTGTAGACCGCGTCCAGAACCAGAAACAGGTTCAGGTCCATTTTTCTGAAGTTGATGGCCACAATAAGTATCACTGATATGAATGAATGCGTATCAAGATAATAAACTTCAATGATTAGGGTGCCAAGGCTATTCTACGCGGGCTCGAAGTTATAGGAGGTTGCCAAGTGGCTGAGTTGATCACTGTTCGTCATGCCCAGGCGTCATTCGGCGCAGACGACTACGACCAGCTCTCTCCCTTGGGTTGGCGTCAAGCACGCTGGCTTGGGGAGCACTGGCGACAGCAGGGAATTCGTTTTGAGCGGATCATGTGTGGGGACATGCGGCGCCACAAGGAAACCGTGAAAGCCATCTGTGAGGGGCTTGCGCTAACTTCTCTAACTGTTGAGGAGTATCCGCAGCTAAACGAATTCGACTTTGAGGCAGTACTGACAGGGTATCTCGAGCTTTACCCGCAAGAGGCGCCCCGGCCCGACGCCGGACGTGCTGATTTCTTCCGGTTGTTGAAGCGTGCCATGGGGGCATGGGCGCGGGAAGAGTTTTATGCGGAGGAGAGTTGGAGCGCATTCGGACAACGGATTGCCGAAGCGCTTGCCCTGTTAGGCGATGCACCGAGGGGCAGCCGGACGCTGGTAGTCAGCTCCGGCGGCGCCATCGCCATGATGGTGGGGCAGGTGATGTCAGCGCCTGTCGACACTGTGATTGGGCTCAATCTGCAGATCAGCAACACCGCAGTAACACGCTTTTTCGCGAGTAGTCGCGACGCAGGCATCGGTCTGCACAGTTTCAATCACGTGCCGCACCTGGACAGGGAAGAGCGGCGCGACTTCATCACATATAGCTAGGGGTTCCCCCCCCTGGGTAGTCCAGAACACTTTCGCCATCGCAGGGAATTGCGGACGAAGCGCGAGTAACCAGGTGGCGGTGCCTTACTTGGGACCTCCTCTGTACACAATAAATACCGGTATCAGAACAATAAACCGGTAACCTTTAATAGCGATGCACTCGAGGATACACCGTGGATTTTGAACACTCCGATAAGGTCAAGCGACTGCTTGAGCAATTGCGTACTTTCATGCAGGCGCATGTCTATCCGGCTGAGAAAGATATGGCCCAGCAAGTCAAACAGGACCCCTGGGGCGAGCCGGACGTGTTGCGTGATCTCAAGGCGCGGGCAAAAGCGGACGGGCTTTGGAACCTGTTTTTGCCTGATTCCGAGCTCGGTGCCGGTCTGACCAACCTCGAATATGCACCTCTGGCGGAGGAAATGGGGCGAGTGCTTTTTGCCCCTGAAGTGTTCAATTGCAACGCGCCTGATACCGGCAACATGGAGGTTCTGGCCCGCTACGGGTCCGAGCAGCAACAGGCCAACTGGTTGAAGCCCCTCCTTTCTGGCGAGATTCGTTCGGCTTTTGCCATGACCGAGCCGGGTGTCGCTTCCTCCGATGCCACAAACATAGAAACGTCCATTACCCGGGATGGGGACGACTATGTGGTAAACGGCCACAAATTTTATATCAGCGGGCTGATGAATCGCCGCTGCAAAATCATCATCGTGATGGGGAAAACCGACCCGGACAACACCGATCGCTATCGCCAGCAATCCATGGTGCTGGTACCCGTTGATGCCGACGGAGTAAAGATTGTGCGTCCGATGGAGGTTTTTGGGTTCGAAGATGCGCCGGAGGGACATGCTGAGGTTATTTTTGACAATGTTCGCGTGCCGGCGGAAAACCTGATTCTTGGGGAAGGTAGAGGGTTTGAAATTGCCCAGGGAAGATTGGGGCCTGGTCGAATCCATCACTGCATGCGCCTGGTCGGTCAGGCTCAGCGTGCGTTGGAAATGATGGCGGCGAGGGCCGAGGAGCGTGTAGTATTTGGGAGACCCATGAGCAAACACGGGTCTGTGCGTGAAGACATCGCTCGCTCCGCCTGTGAAGTGGAGCAAGCCCGCCTGCTGACCCTGAAGGCGGCGCAACAAATGGACCGTTACGGAAACAAAGTGGCCAAGGATTTGATCGCGATGATCAAGATTGTTGCACCACAAATGGCCTGTAATGTGATTGACCGGGCAATACAGATTCATGGGGCTGCCGGTGTAGGGCAAGATTTACCGCTGGCCCATGCCTACACCTACGCCAGAGCGATCCGGCTTGCCGATGGTCCAGACCAGGTGCACATGATGCAGTTAGGCAGAAATCTGGCGGCGCAATACGGGGCGGCCGGACAGTAAGCAGATCACAGGTGGTGGCTCGGGCGCTCGCAGTCAACCGCTGTGCTGAGATAGACAAAATGACAGAGACTAACCTTGCCGCCGAGCAATCGGTAGATCATCTCCCGTTGGAGACGCTGGAAGCGTATTTAAAGTCAGAGCTGGTGGGCTTCCGTGGACCGCTGCAAGCTGAAAAATTTGCCGGTGGCGAGTCAAACCCGACCTTTAAATTACAGGCGGGATCGGGCGTTTACGTTTTGCGGCGTCAGCCGCCGGGTAAATTATTGAAGTCAGCACACGCTGTTGATAGGGAATACCGCGTGATGGCCGCGCTGGCACAAAGTGAAGTACCCGTGCCAAGAGTCCTGCACCTTTGCGAGGATCCCGCGGTCATCGGATCTATGTTCTACATCATGGAATACTGCGAAGGGCGCGTATTCTGGGATGCAGCATTGCCAGAGTTTGAAAAGTCGGATCGGCACGGTGTCTACAGCGAGATGAATCGTATTCTCGCTGCCCTGCATTCTGTGGATATCAATGCGGTCGGTCTCTCTGACTATGGCAGGCCCGGTAATTATTTTGAGCGGCAGTTTGAGCGCTGGAGCGGGCAATATCGGGCGTCAGAGATTCAGCCAATAGATTCGATGAATACGCTCGTAGACTGGCTGGGCGAGCATCTTCCGGAGGATGATGGTCGCGCTTCTCTGGTACATGGGGATTTTCGGCTCGATAACCTGATGTTTGCTCCTGACGAGTCCCGTGTGATTGCCGTATTGGATTGGGAATTATCCACACTTGGACACCCATTTGCCGACCTCGCGTACCAGTGCATGCAGTTGCGACTGCCGGCAACCGGTGGCCGGGTGTCCGGGCTGATGGGGATGAATCGGGAAGATCTCGGTATTCCGTCTGAAGAGGCGTATGTTGCGGAGTATTGCGCGCGCATGGGTCTTCAGCGGATCGATAACTGGGCATTTTATCTGGCATTCAGCTTTTTCCGATTGGCCGCCATTCTTCAGGGGGTGGCAAAGCGGGCGCAGCAGGGAAATGCATCCAGCCGAAATGCCGTTCGCCTTGCGGGCCTGGTCGATCCAGTGGCCCGTTTTGCATTAGATGTAATTGAAAAAGAATACTGAACATGACGACAAAACTGTTTGATCTTAGCGGAAGGGTGGCTCTGGTAACCGGCGCGAGTCGGGGGATTGGTGCGGCAGTTGCACGCTTGCTGGCTGAGCAGGGTGCGCATGTCCTGGTTTCCAGTCGACGCGAAGAAACCTGTGTGGAAGTTGCCAAGGAAATCGTTGAAGCCGGTGGCAGTGCGCAAGCCTTGCCTTGCCATATCGGTGACATCGAAGATATTCATCGGACCTTTGGTGTCATT
The DNA here is from genome assembly GCF_056158985.1 of Microbulbifer sp. ABF4_148. Classification (NCBI taxonomy): domain Bacteria; kingdom Pseudomonadati; phylum Pseudomonadota; class Gammaproteobacteria; order Cellvibrionales; family Microbulbiferaceae; genus Microbulbifer; species Microbulbifer sp. ABF4_148. The sequence continues at coordinate 3,428,067 of NZ_JBSWUI010000001.1, read as the reverse complement.
CGTAGTAAGTACGGACGCCTGGATATTCTGGTGAATAATGCAGCGACGAATCCTTACTTCGGACATATTCTCGATACCGACCTTGGTGCTTTCCAAAAAACCGTTGACGTCAATATCCGCGGTTACTTCTTTATGTCGGTTGAGGCTGGCAAACTCATGCGGGAGCAAGGGGGTGGCTGCATCGTGAATACCGCGTCGATCAATGCTCTCCAGCCGGGGATTGCACAGGGTATTTACTCCATTACAAAAGCCGCGGTCGTTAACATGACCAAGGCCTTTGCCAAAGAGTGCGCTCAATACAATATTCGGGTAAACGCATTATTGCCGGGTCTCACAAAGACGAAGTTTGCCGGCGCTCTATTTGAGCACGATGAAATTTACAAAGCGGCGATATCCCAGATTCCGATGCAGCGTCATGCGGAGCCTGAGGAAATGGCCGGTACGGTGCTTTATCTGGTTTCCGATGCTTCCAGTTATACCACTGGAGAATGTATTGTCGTCGACGGTGGTCTGACCAACTGAAGCCTTGTCTGAATTTTTAAGGAAACATCCCATGCCGCATGATCCATTACTCGATTTTTCAGACCAGGTTGCGCTGGTAACCGGCGCTGCGAGTGGGCTTGGCGCTGAGTTAGCGAAGGCACTCGGTGCGCGCGGGGCGCATTTGGTCCTTGGCGATATTAATGCGGAGGCATTGGCAGCGCTGGCAGATGAGTTGGGGCAGTCGGGTATCCAGGTGGTGGCGCGTCCTACTGATGTTTCCCGTGAAGAGGATTGCGCTCGATTGGTGGCCTGCGCTCAGGAAACGTTTGGGCGTCTCGATATGGCGGTGAATAACGCCGGCGTGGCCGCACCACTGCAGTTCCTTGATCAGACGTCTGAAGAGGAAATGGACCGCCAGTACCGCATCAATCAAAAGGGCGTAATGTTCGGGCTGAAATATCAGTTGCCCCTGATGCGACAGCAGGGGGCGGGTGCGATCTTGAATGTCTCTTCCCTCGCCGGCATTGGTGGTGCTCCCAAAATTGCCGCTTATTCTGCAGCGAAGCATGCGGTAGTGGGATTGACGAAGACAGCGGCAATCGAAAATGCGGGGAAAGGTGTGCGTGTTAATGCGATCTGCCCCTTTTTCACGCTAACACCGATGGTGACCGATATCGATACGCCTGACGGGGTGACGCCGGAAATGTTCCAGTCTGCGCTTGCGGAGCGATGCCCCATGAGACGCCTGGCTCTTCCGGAAGAAGTGGTGGCCGCTATGTTATTGCTGCTCTCGCCGAAAATGACCTACGTTACCGGGCAGGCCCTCGCGGTGGACGGGGGTGTCACCGCATTTTGACAGGCCAAATCACCGCACGCTTAGCGTGCGGTAGCCAGGGCTCTGCAGTGGCGTCTGGCTTTATCTCTCAGATCTTTAGGGGGATCGTCCAGCGCCGAAGCACCGAGTTGAAACTCTCGCCAAAAACGACACAAGCTGTGGTATTCCCCCGAAGCTGCCTGATCGCGTAAGTCAGACCACTCATCCCGCACCTCGGGCTTGCTGGGCGCTGGAGGCTCCCAGTAAATCACTTCGCCCTCAGGATTCTCCTTGTCTGCGGTTAGCGCGCCAAGGTATTGGGCCGGATGTGCCAGCAAAATGAGAATCGCTGTTGTTGCCAGGCCGCTGGCCGCCCCGGATAGTATTCGCCGGTTTCCGCGCGGCGCCTTGTACTTGCGCGCACTCTGCACAATCTGCTGATCTAATTCCTCCGGAGAGGAATAGTCGGTAACGGCATCGTGATATTGATGGTGCCAGGATTTCATTCGCTAACCTCTGCGATACGCCATGCCTGCCTTTCGGGGCCATGTAACCAGTGCTGCAGTCGTGCTTGTGCTTGCTGTAAATGTGCTCGACAGGTTCTCAGCGAGATTTTCTCAATATCCGCGATCGCGGCGAGCGACAGCTGGCACTCGGTATGTAGCAGCAGGATGTTCTTTTCAATGCGCGGCAGCCCGGCGATCGCATTAAGTAGCGCGTTGTCCGGAATATTTGCGTCAGGGCTTCCTGTGTCACTCGCTACTTGCTGATCTTCATTGAGCGGTTTGCCATTGGCAAGCAGGGCGCTGGCCGCAGAGAAAAGCCAGTTGCGGAAACAGCGATTGCCTAAATCCAGAGCGCCTTCCAAGACCTCTTGCCAGAGCCCGTGAATGACGGCAGTCGCACGCCGAGGATTGACCTGCGTCGTATAGCGGTACAGGGTGTCGTTAAAGCGTGCGTATAGCAGCCGGAACACGCGCGGGTTTCGCGTGGAGTAATACAATTCCAGCAACGCTTCATCGTCGAGTTTTTCCAGCTTCTTCGCGGACAATTTGGTGCGCCTCCATGCGCAAAGCCTCTCAGGTCCAGGTTGGTCCTGATGGCTGTCGATCCCGTTCCCTCAAGAATGCGACTTTTCGTTGGTTGTGATTGCTTCTGTTTGCTTCTTTCTTCTCGCCAGAAAGATCGTCAGCAATCCCAGCAGGAGCTCATCGATGAATGGCACCGGGTCGGGAATAAACAGGTTCACCAGAAAGATCGTACAGACCCACTTGAAAAGCTGCGGGTGCTTGAGGGTGCTGGCGTAACTGAGGAACCAGCTGACCAAGGTGCTTGATCGCACTCTCTTCACACTGATTTCCTCTTCAGGGCCTTTTTCAGGCGAGCCTGGCGCACTCGAAAAGGCAATCCGGAGAGCACATCCTGTGCCCTATCAGGTGACAGACGAAGTATAGTTCGCGGCTCTGATGTGGCTCGTTCCAGGGGTTAAGCCCTGCGCCAGATTTGGTGACCGGGAGGTAGGGGGGCGGAATCGAAGAAGGTGGGGTCAGGCGACGGTGATGCCGCGCATACGAAGAGGCAACGGGAGCTGCTCGGGACCTGCGTCGGCGCGCGTGTCCTTCAGGCGCAGGCCAACGCCCAGTAGGCGAATCGGCTCTGCTCTTCGCTCCCAGACCTGTTGCAGCAAGAGTTTGAACTCTGAAATACGCCCCGCCTGACTGACACGCTCCTGGGTCATGGTCGAGAAGTCGGTGTACTTGACCTTCACCGATGCACCACTCACATCATAACGGTCATCTAGCCGGTCGACCCGTTCGAGCAGGCGCATGTACAGCGTGGTGAGCTGAGATTCCCACTCTTCAAAGTCTGACAGATCACTGGAAAACGTATTCTCCACGCTGATACTTTTCCGTGAGCTACTGCTGTCGACAGAGCGTTCGTCGACACCGCGGCAGAGGTCGTACAGTCGCGCGCCAAACTTGCCAAATAACTGGCTTAACTCCACTTTGCTGAAGCGGCGCAAGTCGGCGCACGTTCGAATACCCTGACGGTGCATTTTTTCCGCGGTTACGCGTCCGACGCCATGAATCTTGGCCACCGGCAGGCGAATGACGAAGTCGTCAACTTCGTCTGGAGTAATAACGGTGAGCCCATCGGGTTTTTGCCAGTCACTGGCAATTTTTGCGAGAAACTTATTCGGTGCGACACCGGCAGAAATCGTAATGCCCAGATTCTCGCGGACTTGCCGTCGAATATCCTGGGCGATCAGGGTTGCGCTGCCCTTGAACTGGCTGCAGCTCGAGACGTCGAGATAGGCCTCATCCAGCGACAATGGTTCTATATGATCGCTAAACTGGAGGAATATTTCGCGAATTTGCTGGCTGACTTCCCGATATTTGGCCATATTCCCGGGTACTACAATGAGGTCCGGGCATAGCTGCTTGGCGCGCGATGTTGGCATGGCAGAGCGTACGCCGAACTGGCGCGCTTCGTAGTTACACGTGGAGATGACTCCGCGTCGATCACTGGCACCGCCCACAGCAACAGGTCGACCACGTAGATTGGGGTCGTCCCGCATTTCAACTGAGGCGTAAAAGCAGTCGCAGTCGCAGTGGATGATTTTGCGCATGCTGGAAGTATATCCAGTGTTTGGCGCGAGAGGCAATGTTATCTGCCGGTGGTCGAAGCCGGACAAATGGAGAACCGCAAGGATGAGCCGAATCCCCCTGGTAGACGAACCTGTCGAAACGCACGGAGAACAGATCTTTGCAGAAATAGAAGATCAGCTCGGTACTGTGCCAAACATGTTGCGTGTTTACGCCCACAATCCGCCATTGCTGGCGGCCATCTGGGGGATGTTCAGGACCTTGATGGTTGAGGGCAAGCTGTCGCGCAAGCTAAGGGAAGCCATTGCGCTGGTGGTCTCGGCAGGCAATCGCAGTGACTATGGCATAGCCCGGTACTGCGAAACCATGGAGGAGCATGGCGGAGACCCGGAGCTCATACTCAAGTTACGACTCGATCCCGACCATGCGGCATTGAATCCCAAGGAGCATGCGCTGCTGGAACTGGCGCACCACGGTAATATCGCCCCGCATGACCACGGTGAGCGATTGCTCGACGCGGCCAGGCAAGCGGGCGCAACCGACGAGGAAATCCTGGAAGCCCTGGGGCTGATGCAGTTGTTTACCGGTCTCAACCGGGTCACCGACGTGCTTGCGATCCCGAATGATTAGGGTGATGGATCGGCGAGCGCCCTGGTCCGTCATCGGACGCAGTTGGCAGCGCCGGATGTGACGCTGCCATCGTACGAAAGGTCATTGCGGCGGTTTTTTACGTCCAAAAATAAGCGCAATCACGAATAGCACCAGGAACACAAAGAACAGTATTTTTGCGACATCGCCAAAGGCCGTCGCGACACCGCCGAAGCCGAAAAAGCCTGCAACCAGTGCTACGAGAAAGAAGATAATTGCCCACTTGAGCATGTCGTTCTCTCCTCTGGGAAATGGAGGTGGCGACAGTTATAGAGTGGCAGGATAGTGATACAAAGTTCTTTTCCGCGGACCTTCTGGAGTCTGATGGCATAAAAAAAGGGCCGAGTTGAGTCGGCCCTTTTTTGTCCGGCCGGTTTCCGGCCAGGCAGTGGAACTTAGCGCTCGAGCAGTTCCAGTTTGCCCTTTTTGCCATCCCACTCTGCAGCGTCGGGCAGCGGGTCCTTCTGCTCCGTGATATTTGGCCAAACTTCCGCCAGTTCGGCGTTCAGCTCGACGAACTCCAGTTGATCCTCCGGTACTTCGTCTTCCGAGAAGATCGCATTGGCGGGACATTCCGGCTCGCACAGAGCACAGTCAATACACTCGTCGGGATGGATCACGAGGAAATTGGGGCCCTCGTAGAAGCAGTCGACAGGACATACCTCAACGCAGTCTGTGTACTTGCACTTGATGCAATTTTCCCCGATTACGAATGTCATGCTTTTCCCTCGATGATCTCTTTCACTGTTGTGGAGCCCGGTTTATTTGAGGTCGGCGCGCCGCAAGTTGCGGATTTTAGCAACATATGGCGCGAAATAAACCGAATTTTATCGTTGTAAGGCGTTTTGGTTATAACAAATTGCGCAGCAGGTATAACTGCTCCAGTGCTTGTCTCGGTGTTAAATCATCCGGATCCAGATCGCCCAGGGCCTCGACTGCTGGATGCGTGGGGGCACCAAACAGTTCTACCTGCATCGGGTTTTCAACAGGGGCGGCGGCTTCCCGCGGGGCAGGGGCCGGCACCGTCGAAGTGTCCTGGTCCAGGCTATCCGTGGCTTCAGGGGTTCGCTTATCCCCGGCTTCGAGCGCGGCGAGCCGGGCACTGGCTTCGGCCAGTACTTCTGCCGGGATGCCGGCCAGTTTGGCGACCTGCAGGCCATAGCTGCGGGAGGCCGGACCCTCCTGAATGCGATGCAGGAACACGATGTCGTCGCCATGTTCCGTGGCATCCAGGTGGATATTGGCGGCTTCCGGACATTGCTGGGGCAGGTCGGTCAGCTCGAAATAGTGGGTCGCAAACAGGGTGAATGCCCGCACATCGCTGGCCAAAAAGTGAGCACAGGCCCAGGCCAGGGACAAACCGTCATACGTGCTGGTGCCGCGTCCGATTTCATCCATCAATACCAGGCTGTTTTCGCTGGCGTTGCGCAGGATATTGGCGGTCTCGGTCATCTCCACCATAAACGTCGAGCGACCACCGGCCAGGTCATCTGCGCTGCCAATACGGGTAAAGATACGGTCCAACAGGCCGATACGGGCAGAATCGGCCGGAACATAACTGCCGCAATGTGCCAACAGGGCAATCAGGGCCGTCTGGCGCATATAGGTCGATTTACCGCCCATGTTGGGGCCGGTGATGACCAGCATACGGCGGCTGTCATGCAGGTTGATATCGTTGGCAACAAAAGGTTCGTCCAGTACCTGTTCGACAACCGGGTGACGGCCACCCTGAATGTCGAGCCCCGGCTTGCTGCCCAGCTCTGGCCGACACAGTCGCAGGTTGTCGGCGCGCTCGGCCAGGCAGGCCAGCACGTCGAGTTCGGAGATACCGGCGGCCGCCGCCTGCAACGCCGCCAGGGATTCGTTGAGCTTGTTGATCAGCTCCTCGTACAAGGCCTTTTCTCGGGCCAGTGCGCGGCTCTTGGCCGAGAGTGCCTTGTCTTCGAACTCTTTCAGTTCCGGGGTGATAAAGCGCTCGGCATTCTTGAGGGTCTGGCGACGAATATAATCCGCCGGTGCCTTGTCGGACTGGCCACGGCTGATTTCAATAAAGTAACCGTGAACCCGGTTGTAGCCCACCTTGAGGGTTGGGATACCGGTGCGCTCTTTCTCGCGCTGCTCCAGGTCCACCAGGTATTGTCCGGCGTTCTCGCTGATGCCCCGCAGTTCATCCAGCTCGCTGTCGAAGCCCTCCGCGATCACCCCGCCATCCCGGATCACGACCGGCGGGTTTTCCACAACGGCCCGTTCCAGCAGTGCCACGGTCTCCGGCCATTCGCCGGTTTGCTGGCACAAGGCCTTGAGTAGATTGGCATCACAGGCTGCCAGCTGCGCCTGCACTTCCGGGAACTGCGCGAGGGACATCCCCAGCCGGGACAGGTCCCGTGGGCGCGCCGAGCGCAACGCCAGCCGACCCAGAATACGCTCCATATCGCCGATGGGCTTCAACGCCTCTCGCAGCGGCTCGAAGCGGTAATCTTCGATCAGCGCGGCGATCGCATCCTGACGTTCCAGCAGGGTGGTCAGCTGGCGCAGCGGATTATTCAACCAGCGGCGCAGCAAGCGGCTGCCCATGGCGGTTTTACATGTGTCGAGTACGGACAACAGGGTGTTGTCGTCACCGCCGTTCAAATTCAGGTCGATTTCCAGATTGCGACGACTGGCACCATCGAGGGCCACGGTTTCGTCGCTGCTTTCCGCCTGCAGGCCGCGAATATGGGGCAGATCTGTCCGCTGGGTGTCGCGGGCATACTGCAGCAGGCAGCCGGCGGCGACCAGCGCGGCATGCATATGAGCGCAGCCGAACGCCTCCAGGTCGTGGGTACCGAACTGGCGATTCAGCAGGCGCAGTGCGGTCTCAAGTTCAAATTCCCAGGGTGCCCGACGACGCACGCCTGCGCGACGCTCTATTTCCTGGGGCACGCTCAGGTCTTCCGACAGGAGCAGTTCCGCGGGATTGTAGCGTTGGACCTGTTCCGCCAGCGTCTCCAGCGAGTCGACTTCCTGGACGACAAAGCGGCCGGTCGCCAGGTCGAGCAGGGCCAGTCCGAACAGGTCTCCCAGTGGGGCCGCCGCAGCCAGCAAATTGTCCTGACGTTCGTTTAGCAGCGCTTCATCGGTGACAGTGCCGGGGGTCACAATGCGCACTACCTGGCGTTCTACTGGTCCCTTGCTGGTGGCCGGGTCGCCAATTTGCTCGCAGATGGCCACCGACACACCCGCCTTGATGAGCCGTGCCAGATAGCCCTCGGCGGCGTGGTAAGGGATGCCGGCCATCGGAATCGGCTCACCACCTGACTTGCCCCGTGCGGTCAGGGTGACATCGAGCAGCTCTGACGCCCGCTTGGCATCGTCGTAAAACAGCTCGTAGAAATCGCCCATACGGTAGAACACCAGCTCCTGAGGGTGCTGGGCCTTGATGCGCAGGTACTGCTGCATCATCGGGGTGTGTTCGGATTTGGCGGCCTTGGGCTTAGTGGCGGTCTTGGGCATTGCTTGGGTGTAGTTCTTGGTAAATCGATATTGTTCTATGGCGGCACCCATCCTGGGGCTGCCGTTATCTTTGCTTAAAAAGTGTTCGCTCGGAGTCAGTCTCGAGTGAATCGGCCGTTCGGGGGCTGAACAGTTGCGCAGGGGGGCAGAATACCAAAGCGGAGCCCGCACGACTATCTGACCAGAAGGTCGAGAGCGGTGTTCCGGGCTACTCTTTTGACGGGTATTCAGGTTTGTTGAGAGACGCGTGTTGGCAGGGATGACCGTTTCAGCTATTCCGGTAGTCCGGGAGAGGATTGTTCACAGCATTTACCATGAGATAGCGCTGAAGGTCATTGACGAAATAGTGCGTGAACTGGCTTTGCTCACCTTGTTGCTTTGTCCGCAGTTCAAAACCAAAGTGATTGAGATTGTATAAAAGCTCGGCATATTGCAGCAGTTCTTTATCCGGCCAGGTGCAGCCATAATGGCGCAGCAGGCGCGCGAGGAAGGCGTAAAGCTTGCTGAGTGTACCGGCCACCGCAACTTTGAGCTCGCTATTTTCCCCGACGGCTCGATTTAGAGCCACGTCCTCGGGCTTGCCCCACTCGAGATCGATGAGCAGTGTTTTGTTGAGCTCGTTGAAAAACTCCTCCAGCGGCAGTTGGAGCATATTTGCAGTGAACAGGCGCTCTAAGGTCGCTACCGTTTCCTCCATTCGTTCCGCATAAAGCGCGTATAGAATGGAGTTCCGGTTGGGAAAATACTGGTAAATCGAGCCAGTGCGCACACCGGATACGTCGGCGATGTTGCGCGTGGTCATCGCATCTTCACCTTGTTCCCGGAGGATCTGGCGCGCGCCGCTGAGTATACGTTTAACGGTTTCTTGGGCGCGGGCCTGAGTAGGCATTTTCCTGGGGCTTAGAGCTGCCCGGGTCTTTGCGGCATTCATGGTTTACTAGAAATCTGGTCTCACCATCAGATCATACTGACTCTCTGTGCCGCTTGGCTAGCGCTCATCGGGCAGTAGGGTTTGACGAGTGGGTCTGAGGCAAAAAAAAGCGGCCCCATAAGGGGCCGCAAAGGTACGTGGTAAGGCGCGAGGAGCCTATTTACCAACTGTAATTTGCAGAGAGACTCCAGGTGCGTGGTGCACCGTAGATTTCGTAGACGCCGTAGAGGCCATCGCCGCGCGATTCTGCACGGTATTCCTCGTCCAGCAGGTTCTCGATGTTCGCAGAGAGGCCCCAACCGCCTTCTGCATCACCAAGGCCCAAGCGCAGGTTCAGCAGGCTGTAGCCAGGCTCTTGGAATACGGCTTCTTCAATCTCCGGGGTGGTGATCAGGTCCAGATCGCGCTCGGAGCGATAGCTGTATTCCAGCTGTACGTGACCCAGCAAATTCGCGCCGATCTCGTGTTCGTAGCGACCACTCAGGTTTGAGCTGTACTTGGAGTAGTTTGGAATGTTGGCACCTTCCAGGTTGCCCACAATTTCCAGAGAAGAGCGGTTTACGTAATCACTATCTGCGATTTCCGCATCGGTGTAACCGAAAGCCGCGTTAAGAGTGAGGTTTTCGGTTGGCAGCCAGGTGAAATCCACCTCGGCACCGTGGGTTTCCACATCACCAATGTTGACCAGACGTTTCGGGCTAACAACGCCTTCGCCGAGATCTTCACGGGCACCCATCTGTACGTCTTCACGGTCGTAGATGAACAGGGCCGCGTTGGCACGCAGTCGGCCATCCAGCCAGTCGCTCTTGATACCTGCCTCGTAGGCGAGAATGGTTTCTTCGTCGTAGGCCGCGAGCTGAGATGGATCGGTAGCGAAACCACCGAAGAATCCACCTACCTTAAAGCCGTTAGATACGCTACCGAACAGCAGAACGTTGTCGTTGGCTGCGAAGTTCACGCCCAGTTTACCGCTGACATTGCTGAAGTCGGCGGCATCATCCACGGTGATGGCCAGCAGTTGGCTGTCATCTGGCAGCATGAATTGCTGAATACCAGAGAAAGAGCGAGTCTCGTTGCTGTAGCGCAGTTCGCCAGTGGTGCTCCAGCGGTCATTCAGCGCGTATTCGGCGTGGCCGTAGATCGCGTAAGACTCGGCTTTCTGGTCGTAATACTGGTTGCTGTAAGAGGCACCACCAAATGCTGCCGGCAGGATGCCTTCACCACCGCGCAGTACACTCGCTTCGCTCAGTTCATCTTCGCTGTAGTTCGCACCCGCAATCCAGGTCAGATCGCCGCCGTTGTCGTAAGCCAGGCGGAATTCCTGCGACCACCAGTCAATTTCAGTGCCGTAGGCAATGTTCTGAAATTCGATCGGAATTGCGTCTGCGTTGACGTTACGTGCATAGTCCAGACTATCGTGAGCGGTCACACTGGTCAGGGTGTAGGCTTCAGACAGCTGGAAGTTCACTACGGCACTGGCGCCCATCCAATTTGAATCCATAGCCGGCAAAACCTGGCTACCGTTTGCCGCAGCATAGATATTGCCGTCCTGGCCCAATTCAGAAGTGGTCTGCCCGGACAGGGTGACGCAGTCGGCACTGGTGCCGTTACCCGCGAGAATTGAAGCACACAGTCCGCTAAATGGTGTGAAAGGACCGAGGTTGCCAGCATAAATGCCAACCGCACGTTGCAGTGCCAGTTCGGATTGGTCCGCACCGCCATGGATCTTGAAAGTAGCGTCGATGGTGTCGGTAGGTTCCCAGGCAAGAATTGCGCGAGTTGCCCAACGGTCTTCTTCACCGTGCTTTTTACCGGTTACGGTGTCGGTCCAGTATTTGTCATCGCTCTGTTCGATACGGCCGGAAACACGCACCGCCATGGTGTCGCTCACTGGTAGGCTGGCACCGAATTCGCCATTGGTCTGACCATATTCGCCGAAGGACAGTGAGGTAAAGCCATTTGCTTCTTCGCCCACGACAGGCTTGGCAGAAATTACCTGTACGGCGCCACCAATAGTGTTGCGTCCGTACAGGCCACCCTGTGGTCCTTTCAGTACTTCTACACGCTCCATATCGAACATGGAGAACTCAACGGCGGCAATAGAGGTTTGATATACCTCATCCACATAAAAAGAGGTAGTGGGCGAGTCGTTTACCCGGAAGTTCTGCAGGCCGATGCCGCGAACGATTACCACGGGCAAACCGCCACCGCCGATGTTCAGCATGCTGACATTGGGGATTACAGACGCGAGATCGGTGCCGTCTTCAATGCCTTGTTCACGCATTTGCTCGCCACCGAGAGCGGTAATGGCAAGACCCAGGTCCTGCGTGCTCTGTGCACGTTTCTGTGCAGTAACGGTAACTTCTTCAATAGCATACGACTGTTCCGCTGGCTGGGACTGCGCGTGAACCACTTGCGCAATGCTCAGGGAAAGAATGCCAGCAGCAGACAATTTGGTTTTTATATTCATGTCTTTCGGTCTCTTCTGGTTTTAGTTCGCAATTAGATTGCGGCCTGGGGTTGCCCGAGTTCATCCAGCCAGGAGTCCTGCTCGGAGTCCCAACTGTTTGCTCTCAGATTCTTGGTTTTTGCCACCAGCTTGTGCTTGGCGACTTTTTCCGACGGTGTATACGGAAATTCGGTAACGTAAGAGATAAAGCGCGGGACCTTGAACGGTGCCAGGCGCTCCTTGCAGTAATCCAGGATGGCGGTCGGATCAATGGGGTTGTCTGCGTCACGCGGGAGCAGATAGACCTTAACCTCTTCACCGCGATAGTCGTCTGCGACAGGTACCGCTGCCGCCTGCACGATGCCGGGGTGGGAGGAAAATACCTGTTCGACTTCCAGTGCAGAGATGTTCTCACTGGAGCGGCGAATCATGTCTTTCTTGCGGCCGACGATACGGTAGTAACCGTATTGATCACGAATGAACAAATCGCCGGTCTTAAACCAACCGTCATGGAAGGATTCCGCATTGGCTTCTGGTTTGTTGTAGTAACCTTTAAGAATGCTGTCGCCGCGGATCCACAGTTCGCCCACTTCCTCAACGTCTGCTTCAGTACCGTTTTCATCCAGAGCCACCTTGGCTTCGCGGAACGGGGTAGGTACACCACAGGTGCCGAGAATGTTCGGATCTTTTACCAATTCTTCTGGCACCATCAGGCCCGGGCCAATTTCGGTCATGCCGAAACCTTCGTAAACATCGAGGCCAAAGCGCTTCGACAGGTTGCGCTGTGCGTCGGCACCCATTCCCAGCGCAAACAGTTTTTTCAGTGGGGTGTCGCGGTCGGAGTCCTGCGCGGGCTGACTAATCAGCGGGCGCGGGAAAAACGCCAGTTCAACGTTGTTGTTGCGGATGCGCTCAAGGAAGCGGCTGGAGGAAAGCTTGCTCGGTGCGTTGACGGTGGCACCCACAGACAGGCCCATAATCAGCTGCCACTGGGGATCCATGTAGAAGAATGGATGGTCAGACAAAATGGACTTGATGTCGCCGAGGAACTCACCACACATGCAGCCGAGCAAAATCCAGTAACGTTGCGCCTGCATACAGCCTTTCGGGAAACCCGTGGTGCCCGAGGTGTACTGGATGTTCATCAGGTCATCGCCGTCTACCTTCCAGTCCGGGATAAAGTCGGCACTGCCGCCACTTTGCACCGCACTGAAGTCTAGATAATCGCGATCGGTGGGACACTCCATTACCAGAATATTCTGGTTGGTGATGTGTGCGGGGCGCTCATGCATTGCTTCTACTGTACCGAGCAATCCACTTTCGGTAATGATGAATTCAGCATCGCCATCGTTGCACAGGTAATCCATCTCTGCGCCAGTGTAGCGGGTGTTCACTGGCAGCATTACTGCACCGAGAACACCAAGCGCCAGCCAGGTCAGCGGGTATTCAATACGGTTGCTCAGCAGTACCGCAACGTGGCTGTCTTTCTTGATGCCGATTTGCTGCAGGCCGTCGGCGATCTGGTAAACCTGTTGATATACCTCAACAAAAGTCAGAGAGCGACCCTGGTCAAAGTAGTTGAGCGCAGTCGCATCCCCGTAGCAGGTCATCGCTTTCTGGAGCAGGTCCGCGAAGTTTTCCGGGAAAGAGTTGTTCTTTTCGATTTCTTTTTTACGCTGCAGATAAACCTGGTAAGCACCGTTCTGTGCTTCTGGGGAACTGTCAGTGGTTGCAGAAGGTTCGTACATGATTCGTCCCCTTATTTATTTTTCTTCAAATCAGAAATTGCGGTTGCGCCGCTGGCGAGGTGCAGCTGCCTTTGTACTTTGTACTGCGCCATTGTGTGGCGAAGGCTGTCCGCGCGCGTTGTTTCGGCACTGCGCTGCAGGCAATCCAGCTCGGTGCGAATTGCGATCAGTGGGTGCGCGGCGATGGTGGCTGCCACCTCTAAGGCGCGCGCTTCCAGCGCTTCAGGGGAAACAACTTCATTAACCAGGTTTAACGCCTGCGCTTTCTCTGCCCCGAACTTTTCACCGGTGAGAGAAATCCAAGCTGCATGGATATAGGGCAGTTGCGTGGCCATGTGCGTGCCGCCGGACATACCGCCCATGCCGTAAGCAATTTCAGGAGCGCCCATTACCAGGTTGTCGGCGGCGATGCGGATGTCGGTCAGGTTCAGCAAGTAAGCCAAGCCCTGGCCGAAGCAATAGCCTTTAACCGCGCCGATCATCGGCTTGGAACGAGGATGCATCAGGGTCATTTCGTCCCAGCGCGGCTTGTCGCGACCTTTAATGGGGGTGTCGGATTCTTTCAGATCGTCGCCGGCACAAAAGTTTTCGCCGGTACCGGTCAGAACACCAACCTTTACGGAATCGTCATTGAGAAACTGCAGGTAGGCCCGGTGGAGCTCTTCATGCATTTTCATGGTCAACAGATTCAGGCGGCCGTTTTCGAACGTGAAGCGCCCAATGCCTTCGTGGGCTTCGTAATGCACGGTTGTCATTATGTACCTCTTACGCGATCACTTGTCCGCATTTGGCGGCGAGCGACTTTGTTATTTAGAAACGGTTATTTAGAAACGCTTATCTAGAAATTCTTAGCTACGTACTTATCGTTAAATCAATTTGATTAGATCAGCTGCGGAGTCGGCTGCCTGCCGGCAATACGCAGGTTAACGAGACTAACAGTCCACATAGTGACTGCGCTGACGGTAACGGCCAGCAGGATCGGTTCAAAGCCGATATCGAAGATGCCGCGACTTCGCAGGGTGTAAAACAGGATTTCTGAGCCGAAGCCGGCCAGAGCGGAGGCGATGGCTGCGGAGCGGCTCGCCTTTTCCCAAAACAGCGCCGCCATGACCGGAACAAACAATCCGGATACAAAGATGGCGAGAGAAAGCATCATCACGTCGAAGATTGGTGCTTGCTCCAGGGCAAAAACACAGCCAGCAATACCGACTACTACGATGGTTAGTCGGCTTACCTTAAGTAGCGTTTTGTCGCTGAATTTATAGGAAAGGTGCTTGACCAGATCGTTACTCACCGTGGTCCCCGAGATTAACAGGACAGTGTCGGCGGTCGACATCATGATCGCCATGACGGCCGCCAGGCAGAGGCCCTTGGCAATGGGCGGTAGATGGTTCATTAATAGCGTTGGCAGGGCCTGGTCACTGGCGCTGAGCGTAGGGTAGAGGTTGAAGGCAACGACCCCCAGTGTAATGACCAGCACGCTCCAGATTCCGTATACCACTGCGGTGCATAGCATGGCAGGTTTCAGGTCGCTCGTATTTCGGGCCCCTGCGGCGCGTTGCCAAACGCCTGGATCGATAAGGACGAAGGCGAGGTATGTAGGGATAAAGGCGAGCAGGTAAGTCCAGTCAAGGGTGCCCCAGAAATCAGCTTGCGGGGGGGTTATCACTTGCTGGACAGTCATGCCCGCGGGCAGGTCCATGGTCAGGCAGAAGGGTAACAAAATCCCTATACCCGCGACCATGATGATGACCTGAATCAGATCCGTATAGGCGACGGCCAACAAGCCTCCGAATAGTGTGTACAGCACAATGACAACCGCTGCAGTGATGACGACTTGTTGGTAGGACAGTTGGAGATCGCCCAGTAAGGTAGTGGCCATCAGGCCGAAGGCAATGAGCTGTGCTCCAAACGCAGAGATTACCGCGGTAAGAAGTACCACCGCCGCGATTTTTCGCATGGTTGCACCAAAGCGCAGCTCCAGGCACTCCGGGATACTGTCGATCTTTGCTTCGCGTAACTTCGGAGCCAGCCAGGCGAAGATCAGGTAGCCAAGCATGTAGGCGACAGAAGAAAGCAATATGACAAAGCCTGCTTCATAGGCTTTGCCAGCTTTGCCAAATGTCGCTGAGGCGCCGATGGCCGAAGCGATTAATGTACCCGAGAGGAGTGGCAGGTTGAGCCGTCGACCTGCGACCGCGAAGTCCACGGAGCTGCGGACCTTGCGGCTGGCAATAATACCGATCGCGACCATGGCGATGAAATAGGTCACGATGATCATCAAGTCAATGCTACTGACAGGGGATACTGACATCTGCCACTCCAATGTGAACAACTGTTCGTTTTATCTTTCGGGCATCCTAGCATGGAGGTTGCTCAATGCAAACAATTGTCCGTATATAACAAGTTGCCCGAATCGGCGATAAGTTGTAATGCTGTTAGGCGGTTTTCGGTTGACTTGCTGGTCGACAGATTGAGTCTTGGTGGTGTATTTGGGCGAACTGAAGTTCGGGTCGCTGATCAGGCGAATCGGTGAATCTTTAGCGAATTGGGATGCGGCATGTATCAGTACTGGTGGTGGGTAGTTTCTGTCGGGTTGCTGATCTCTTTGCTGCCAGTAGGGTTGCAGGCGCAAATACCGGAGCAGAGTTCCCAGTTGTTGCTGAGCGTTACCGAGGACTGGTCCGCAACGACTGGCGAGCTTTGGGTTTTTCACAGGAGCGAGGATGGCTGGAGTTCTCAGTTGGGCCCGTTTCCTGTCAATGTTGGTAGGGAGGGGTTGGCCTGGGGTTTGGGGTTACACCGTGTGCAACCCGGCCCCAGAAAGCGGGAGGGTGATGGGAAGGCCCCTGCCGGGATCTTCACGCTTGGCCCGGCGTTCGGTTATCCAGACGTGGTCAAAACCGGACTTGAATACCTGCCGATGCGGGATTCGCATTACTGTATCGACGTGCCGGACTCCCCGCTCTATAACCGCACGGTGGATGCTCTTGAGGTGGGTGAAGAGGCGGTTAAGGGCTCGTCTGAAGCCATGCGACGGGATACGCATTTTGGCGACCAGCAGTACAAGAAAGGAATTTTCGTCGCCCACAACCCTGAAAATATTTCTTATGCAGGCAGTTGTATATTCATACATCTCTGGGACAGGCCGGGCGGTCAGACAGCCGGCTGTACGGCGATGGATGAGCGTCGTTTGGACGCTCTTCTACTATGGCTGGAGGATTCGGCTAACCCTGTATATGTCTCTCTCCCGCGCATAGAGTACGACCGGCTGCGGGATGCCTGGGGGCTGCCGGTTGTGGATGTGGGGAGCTTACGCGATTAGGTCCGGCTGCGGGCGGCGAGTGCAGTGGAAATAAAGTCGATCAGGGTCTGGCCTGCTGGCCCAAGCGTGCGCCTGCGCGACCAGATGAGGTCGGTGCAGTACGGGTAGGGTGTTAGTTGAAAATCTGTGGGCAGCACCCGCACACTGCCACTCTCCAGATAGGGGCGCGCGATATGCATAGGGGCAAAACCCCAGCCCAGTCCGGCAGACAGCATGCTCATAAAGAGGCTGTAGTTCTCCAGATACCAGATGCGGTCGCTCAGGTCATTTTCCGGCAGGGCATCCTGTTCGCTCGAATGAATACGCAGATGCAGGTGGTCGTGCAGGTCATCACTGCTGACGGCTTCCAGGCGGGAAAGCGGGTGCTGGCTCCCGCAGACGAGTACGAAGCTGGTTTGTCCCGTGCCGCGGAAATCAAAATCTTCCGGATAATCTCCCTGGCTTAACACAATGCCGATATCGGCCGAACCGTCGCGTACTCGGGTTGAAGCGCTATTGGCAGACGCGTGCAGCAGTTTCAAACTCACCGTGGGAAAGCGTTCATAAAACGGCTGCAGGGATTCACTCAGGCAGTGCATATCAATGGCCGACTCGTCGATGGCGACGGTGATGGATTCTTCCACACCTTCGTTCAAACTTTTGCTTTTGGCCTCGAATCGTGAATAAGACTTTAGCAGTGACCGCACATCCTGTAGCAGGGAGCGACCCTCTGCGGTGAGTTTGGGCTCGCGACCGGATCGGTCAAACAAGGATAATCCGGTATCAATTTCCAGGTTGCTGATGAGTCCCGAGATCGTCGATTGGGCCTTGCCCAGGGATCGTGCGGCGGCGGAGAAGGAGCCTGTACGGGCGGCGGCTTCGAAAGCTTCCAGCTGTTCCGGGGCAATGAAAAAACGTGATTCCATGGGCGCCTCTCACTTGTTGTTATCTTGCGGGCTGACATCGGGCTTTTTGCCAGATCTTCCCGGTCATACCGATAGGTCGTATCTCGAATTCAGTCTTTCAATCTACACCGACCGATGCGGTAAGTGAAGGTTTTGCGAGAATATACCGGATTTTGGGGGCTGTTTTTGCAAAGCTGGGGCTGTGTGGGTTTCCGCCATCGAGAGGGTCTGGCTCTGATCACTGCCAATCCATAGCTCTACCCGATGGATCATATTTTCGTTTTCCGGGCGGAGGGGGGGATGCTTAAGGTCAGGGTGAAAGAAGTGCAATCCCAGAAGACTCTAAAAAAGCAAAGGACCAGGGTATGTTGCCGTTCCAGAAAAAACCACTTTCCTATTTGATCCCAGCCATGGCTTTGACGCTGTCACCATTGGTGTTTGCACAGGCTGAGACTGAAGTTGAAGACAAGGCAGACAATGACGAGGGTGCAATCGAGCAGGTTGTCGTGACGGCAACCCGTCGCGCTGAATCTACGCAGGACATTCCATTCAATATCTCCGCCATTGGCGAAGAGGAAATGCGAAAGCGCAATATCACAGATCTGAAATCCCTGATTAAGGATTCTGTTGATATCAATGCGCCCGACAACTCTGCCCGCTTTGCGGATTCGGTGACAGTGCGAGGCTTGAATGTATCCCCGGTTAACCAGAACAATCTGGAACGTTTCGTGCGTTCTACGCTGGCTTACTACCTGGATGAGACCCCACTGCCGCATATTGGCTACCGTATTAAGGATGTTGCCCGGGTAGAGAAGCTGATGGGCCCGCAGGGCACCCTCTATGGTTCCGGCAGCCTTGGCGGTACCGTGCGCTTTATTACCAACAAGCCTGATTTTGAAGAGCAGTCAGTGTCGGTTAATACCGGTGTTTACCAAACTCGCGGTGGCGACCTGAGCAGCGACACTGATGTCGTGATCAACATGCCGCTGACCGACACGCTGGCGGTACGCGGCTCTGTTGCCTATTTGGACGAAGGCGGTTTCACCGATCGTCGCATCAGCCCGTCCGATCGCGAGTGGACCAATCCGGATGGCTCAAATACTCAGCTGATCAAGAATGATGACTATCAGGAGGTAACCACGGGCAAGGTGGCCCTGTCCTGGCGTCCGATTGACGAGCTAACCATTACCTTTACCCACGCGCAGCAAGATCAATTTGCGCACGGTTCCCGTGGAAGCCAGGAAGTAGATGGCAGTTTCCCGCCCGAATACCAGTACGGTATGGACGTGGTTGTCGCGCGCTATGATGAGTTTGCCCAGCGTGACTTTATGCTGGACTCTCTGGACCTGGCCTGGGATCTGGGCGCATTCCTGATGTCTTCCAGCACGTCGGTGTTTGAGGATTCCCGTGTTGGCCAGTCCAACTATGCCGATGGTTTTCTTTACTACGGTGACTGGGGCTTTGGTGGCCTGACCTATGACAGTGTTTCCGATGTCAGCCCCTATATGCTGTTCGACAACACATATTCTGGTGTGAGCCACGAGACGCGACTGGTTTCTCAAAGTGACAGCCAGTTGAGCTGGATTGCGGGGATTTACTACACCCAGCAAGAAGCCAGTCTCAAGTTCTCCGAGATCTATCCTTCGCTGGATACCTATTTGGCCGGCTGGCGTGATCGCGCTGATATCGGTGGTGCCGCGGACGAAGGCTACTTTGAAGATATCAACACTGATTATGAAGAGCTCGCACTGTTCGGTGAGTTGACTTACGCAGTCACCGATGCATGGGATGTAACCTTTGGTGCGCGAGTCTTTAATTATTCTGATGTGGCTAACCCCACAATCGTGGACTATGCATTTGGCCTGGTTGATTCCCGCGGTGCGATCGAGACCGAGGATTCTGGAGAGTCAATTTTCAAGCTGAATACTTCCTATAAGGTCAACGATGATGTACTGGTGTACGCAACCGCATCCCAGGGCTTCCGCCGCGGTGGTGTGAACGGCTTTAAGGATGTCGATGGAAATGTAGTCGCCGAAGATGCGCAGGTGTTTGAGCCGGACACGATCAATAACTATGAGCTCGGTCTGAAAGGCAGCTTCCTGGATAATAGCCTCTATGTGGAGAGCTTTATCTATCAGATGGACTGGAACAACACCCAGACCTACTTCTCCCAGTCCATTAATGGCTTCCCCCTGAACGGCACCACTAATGGCTCCGATGCCCGTTCCCTGGGTTGGGAGTTCATGTCCAAGTATGCATTTAACGATAACTGGTCCATGAGCTTTGCCACCACCACTGTTGAGGCGGAGTGGACCGAGACCACCAATCAGTGTCTGTACACCGATGGTTCCGGTTGTCGAGCTGAGCCTTGGGGTGAAGGCGGCAAGCTGGGTGGTTCACCCAAGTGGCGTCACAACCTGGGTGTGAACTACGTTACCGACCTGCCGAATGGTATGTCCCTGTCTGCGGGGCTGCGCGGTTCTCACGTTGGTGAAAAGCAGTTTGACCGTGCCGACGATCCCGATGCCCAGGTTTACGAGTATCCGAAATACACGCTGTATTCCGGTGACGTGGCTCTTAGTGCGGACCAGTGGAGTGCGAGCCTGTGGGCGACCAACCTGACCAATGAGCGCGCTGAAGTATCGTACGAGCGTGTGCGCTACATCGGTTCCCGCGGTATTCACACGACACCGCGTACCATTGGCCTGACGGCTTCTTACAGCTTCTAAATCAGATTGTGGAAGGTGGCAAGTCATTGCCACCTTCGCTCTCCTTGGGTTGATTTAAAGCCTTTTGTGGCCGGTTCGTCCGGCCCTTTTTTATGGTGAATGGCCGGATTGTTGGTTCTTGTACTTGAGCCTGAATCTCGGCAGAATAAAATATTCTCTATGTCAATAAATCAGTAATGGAATATTTGTCGATGCGTGAGACTGTTAAACGATTCTCCCGTCGCGCCTCAATTGGCGTGATTGCTAGCTTGCTGACGGTTTCTGGATGTAGTGAGGAGCGGGTCGACAGCGCAACGTCTGACTTGAATTTGCGTACAAAAATCGCACAAAAGTTGATGCTCGATTTCCGTTACTACTGTCCATCCCAGGCGTTGGGGCAGGCACATTGCGCGGAGCCGGTCACTGAGCTGCCGGATGACCTGCGGGGCCTGATCGCGAGCACAGGTATTGGTGGCGTTATTTTGTTCGCAGAAAACCTGGAAGACAGTGCCCAGGTGACCCGGCTCAATCGTGCGTTGCAGGAAGCGGCGCTGTCTGCCGGTGCATCGCCATTGCTCATTGGTATCGATCAGGAAGGTGGTCGGGTAAATCGCTTGCCGCGCGCAGAGAGTGCAGCCTTTCCTGGCAATATGGCGATCGGCGCGACCTATAAGCAGCACGGGGATGCCTTTGCCCGAGAGACCGCAGCGGCCATGGCAGAGCAACTGCTGGCGCTGGGCTTCAATGTCAATTTTGCCCCGACAGTCGATGTGAACAGCAATCCGGATAACCCGGTCATTAATGTTCGCTCTTATTCCGAGGATGCTCAGGTGGTGGCAGAGCTTGGCGCGGCCAGTACACGCGCTTTCCAGCAGGCTGGCATCGCCGCAACGCTCAAGCATTTCCCCGGTCACGGCGATACCTCCGTCGATAGCCACACCGGTTTGCCGCGGGTGGACCGCTCGACTGAGCAAGCGGAAGCTATGGACCTTCTGCCATTTCGCCATGTGATTGCAGATGCGGCTCCCGCCCTGGTCATGACAGCGCACATTCAATACCCATCGCTTGATGATAGTGTGCTGGTATCCAAGTCCGGAGAGCGCACGATCGTGCCCGCTACCTTGTCGCGCCCGATCCTGACCGATCTGCTGCGCGATGACCTGGGTTTCAAAGGGGTTATCGTGACCGATTCCCTCGGTATGGCTGGCATTAGTGATTACTTCACGATTGAAGATGCGGTTGTGCGTACTTTTCAGGCGGGCGCCGATATTGCGCTAATGCCAATCAAAGTGCGGAGTCCGCAAGATCTCCACAAAGTAGATGCGCTGATTGATCATGTCGCGCAGGCGGTAAGTGAAGGTTTGCTCTTGGAAGAAGAGCTGGATCAATCCGTACAACGTATCGCGGCGCTGAAGCAGCAATATGTCGACACCGACTGGATTGCCCAGACCGAAGAGGACGCCGTGCACTCCGCGCGCGACGTACTGGCGAACCCGTCACATCAAGCGTTGGCCGAGCGCCTGGCCGAGGCATCGGTGAGTGCCATCTACCCCGTGTCTTCAGAGCACTTGCCGGTTGTGGATAGTGACGTCTCAACCGTTCAGGTGCTTGCTCCCACCATCGAAGTCGGTGAGGCCTTCCGGCTATCCCTCGAGCAAGTGAGCAGCCTGAATGTTGCTGTGGTGGGCATGGATGCGGTGGATACCGCGCTGCAGGCACCCCTGGCGGATCTCGTTCTGGTAGCGAGCATCGTGCCCGGAGAGAGTGCCGTCGAGCTCGGCGGTATGGAGGATCTTGCAAAAATTCGCAGCAAGCGTCGTAGTGTTGTGGAGCTCTATGAGCAGTACCACCGGATCCTGGCGTCTGCCAGGGCTCAGGGCCGCAAGACCGTTTTTGTCAGTATGCGCTCACCTTATGAGGCGTCACAGTTTGCCGGTAAAGCGGATCTCTTTCTGGCGACCTATGGCTACAAGGCGTATATCGGCGCTGACGATAGCCTGCGAGGGGTGATTTATCAGGCGGTGGCCAAGGCCCTGACCAGCGGTGAGGCGCCCAGTGGGGAGCTGCCGGTCTCAGTGGCACCGGGTTTGGATCGGTCGGAGGCCGCTCTGCATAGGGCTTCCGAGGTTGCATCGGGCTATGAGGTTGTCCAGCCGAGCGATTTAGTCGCTGTCGGTGATACCTGATGTCAGTGTTGCTCGAGCAGTTTGCGAACGAATTGGAGGCTTCCACTATCGGTCTGGCCTTTGGGTCGTCACTTAGTCGTCTGGCAACAATTCGACACACTGTAGCCATCCAACTTTGAGCAGTTTTAGTAGGAGCTCCATGTCGCTGGATTTGTGCTACCTCGATGCCTTTACCGCAACGGAGCGATTTCGTCAGGGCACCCTGTCTCCAGTAGACGTGCTGCAGGCGCAAATCGCGCGGTATGAGTCGATCAATTCGCAGGTGAATGCGTTCACGGCCACGTTTTTTGAGGCGGCCCTCAAAAGTGCGCGTACCGCCGAGGTCGCCTATGCCGAGGGGCGTGCGCGACCACTCGAAGGCGTGATGACGGCCATCAAGGACGAAACCTATATTCAGGGGCAAGTCACCACTAACGGCTCGCGATTGCTGAAGGAAAATATTGCAACCTTTACCGATCCCGTACCCGAGCGCCTGCTGGCATCCGGCGCAATTGTACTGGGACGCACGGCGACACCAGAATTTTCCGTAGCTGCGTACACCTGGTCCGAATTATGGGGGGTTACCCGCAATCCCTGGAATCCGGAGATCACACCCGGAGGATCTTCCGGTGGGTCGGCTGCGGCCTTGTCTGCGGGCATGTGTACTATTGCCAACGGCACAGATATTGGTGGTTCCGTACGTATACCTGCCTCCATGTGTGGCGTGGTCGGACTCAAGGCATCCTACGGACGTATCCCCGAGATTCCCCCCTACAATGCAGACCCCTATGCACATCACGGCATGTTGAGCCGCAGCGTGCGCGATATGGTGCTGCTGTATAACTTGCTATCCGGGCCACACCCCATCGATCTGGCGAGCCAGCTCCCCAAAGAATCCGCTTCTTTCGTGTCTGCAGATCTGCGCGGCGTACGGGTAGGGCTGTCTCTCGACCTAGGCTTCTATGCGCTGGATCCCGACGTGCGTCGAAATACGCTGGCATTCGCCGAGCGTTTGAGTGCATTGGGGGCGGAAATAAACCTGGTCACGCTGGACTGGGATGAGCGCTGCATTAAGACGGCGCAGGTTCACCAGGGCGCGCAAATGGGCACTATGCTTCGTGACAAGTATTCAGACCCGGAGACGCTCGCAGAGTTGAGCTCCTATGTGCGTCACTATTTTTCACTGAGCGAACAAGCCACACCAGAGGAAGTTCGAACAGCCAACTCTTACGCGCAGCATATGTGGGAATCCTTGCGCGATGTGTTCCAGGATTGTGATTTATTGTTGTGTCCAACGGTTTGCTCGACGCGAGTCCCGGCCGATTTCGACTACGGACGCGACGCACTGCAAATTGACGGAAGGCTGGTCGATCCGGTGAAGGGATGGTTTATGACGTATCCGTTCAACACGCTGAGCCGTTGCCCCGTGCTGTCGGTGCCAAGTGGCTTTGCCGACAATGGTGTACCGACCGGCGTTCAGTTGGTCGGGCAGCCCTACGCCGACGCGTCCTTATTGCAAATGGCGCTGGCAATGGAAGAAGCGTGGGGCCCGTTTATCCAGAAGAGCAACTTGCCCGCCGAAGTTGAAGTCGCCTGAGCCTCTTGACCTGAAGAAAGCCAAATGAAGACGACAAGCGCCACGATAGTTCGCACTGAAATTCGAGCCGGGCGATTTGCCGGGCCAACGTCGGGCTTGGCCCCTGGGTTTGTTCAGGCCAATATCGCGATCGTGCCCGAGCGGTTTGCCGCAGACTTTGCGCAGTTTTGTGCACGCAATAATCGCGCCTGTGCTTTGCTGCATCAGTCTGCGCCAGGAGAGTTCCTGTTGCCGGCGCTGGGCGAGAATATCGATATCAGGAGTGATGTGCCCCGCTATCTGGTGCATGAAAAGGGTGTGCCGAGCGAGGAAGTGACTGATATCCGCGATCTCTGGCGCGACGATCTGGTGACTTTTGCATTGGGTTGCTCTTTCTCGTTTGAAGAACCACTGGTTTCCGCCGGTCTTGAAGTCCGCAATATCAGCGAAGGGTGCAATGTACCCATGTACCGCACCAACCGGGAATGCCAGCCTTCCGGTCCTTTCAGAGCCAAACTGGTCGTGAGCATGCGTCCATTTTCGCCGGACAGGGTGGGTGATGCCTGCGCGATTTCCGGACGTTATCCGTTGGTGCATGGTGCTCCCATACAGATTGGCGCGGCAGAGCAATTGGGGATTGGTGCCATCGGTCGCCCGGATTTCGGTGACGCCGTATCGGTACACGAGAGTGAGTACCCGACATTCTGGGCCTGCGGGGTTACCGCCATTGAAGCCCTGCGCAATGCCGAACTGGACTTCTGTATCACCCATGCACCTGGCCACATGTTGATTACGGACCGCCTTAACCAATCACTGGATTCTGTCACTGATGTGAAACAGCTGAATTGGGGTTCTGCGTATCACACCACAGAAACGGTTTAGTGTCGGGCCGTCGGCTAAACCCCCTGAACATAATTTCTTGAGTGCTGATCCAGTGCTTTTCCTCTCAGCGCATCGTATCGGAACAATCGAATGAGCCTGGCCATAAACAGGGAAAGTCCACCGCGGGAAATTATTCATCTGGCCGCACAGCTGGAAGCGCTGCTGGTCGCCTGTAATCTCCGCGGGATGGCAGGAGTGCGCAGTTGCTGGCAAGAAGGCTACTTGCTCCGTGCGGTGCAGGTTTTACTGCGCCATCAGCAGCGCGTTTCGATCGTGAGCGGCTTTCCGGTAGGTCAGACTTATGAAACCGATGGCCCGGCGGGAGCGCTCGCCCTCGCGAGAGGATTGCGGCGGTTGGGCGCGGAAGTGCGTTTGCTGGGATTGACGGATTACATTGCGGCCTTGCAGCAGTGCGCGCCGGATCTTGCACCGGACACCTTTGAGCCATTTGATCCTGTAGGGACCGGGCTCTTCGCGCGCCAAAGCCGTGCGCACCTGGAATGTTTTAATCCGTCGTTATTGGTGTTTGTGGAAGTTCCCGGGCGCGGTCAGGATGATACCTACAAGAATATGCGCTTCGCGGATATATCCGCGCGCACGCTACCGTGGGAGGAAATGCTGTACCTGAGTCGATGCCCCAGTCTGGCCTTTGCCGACGGTGGCAATGAGCTGGGTATGGGGTTGGTGCGTGCCCAGCTACAAGGTATTCCGGTTGCGGGCGCTGTCGCAGCCACGGATGAGTTGGTGATTTCGGATGTCTCTAACTGGGGTGTCTACGGCGCGCTCGGGCTTGCTTCAGCTATGACCGGCGTCACCACGTTGCGCGATTTTGACCTGGAATACTGCCTGGAAAGGTTGAATGCGGCGGGTATCGTCGACGGGGTCACTGGCGAGCGAACACCGACGGAAGATGGGTTGCCCTCCCGCAGTAGTATGTCAATGTTGCAAGCGATTGTGAGCCTCGTGGAGCCCTTCTTGCCATCGCGGACAATCGCCAAGCCAGATCTCAAAGGGACGCGAGCCGCAACTCGTACAGGCACTTATTGACAGGGCGGCAGTTGCGTCAGATTCTCGCCAGCATAAAAAAGCCCGCAATAGGACGCGGGCTTTTTATTGGAAGTGCGCTTGTTCAGAGTGGTGCACCGGATGCGAGCACCGGAGGGCTGACATCCTGATAATTGCTCAGTTTGTGCGGGAAATATTTCTCCAGCAAGGCCAGCAAGATGGCTCTGGATTGGTTGTCGACTTCTCCATCCACTTGCCAGGGGCGGAAGTGATACTGGAACGCCTTGGTATACAGGGAAATCTCGTCGTCTGATGCGGTTTCGGCATCTATCCCGTAACCGTAGTCATCGAGCCAGCGCGCGAAGCTCCGGCGGATCGCTTCCCGGTCGCTGCTCTGGTTGCCGTCCAGATAGTCGAGATGCCGGGTTACAGTGTCGTTGTCATACCAGGCACCAATACCGGCTTCTGCCAGTTGTTTCCAGGGAAAGCGGGGACCAGGATCAATTTTGTAGTGCGGGATAATGTCCCCATGGCCGACCACACGGGTAGGGGTGATATCGGGATAGCGTGCCAGGATATCTTTCGACAGGGCAATAACCAGATCGATCTGCGCCGGGTCGAATTCCGGGAAGAAACAGACCGGTTCTATGTCTTTGTCCGTGTTGGTTTCCACCGGTGGACGACAGTAACTTTTGTTGACGATCTCAATGCCGATGGACTGGTCATTGATTTCGCGACGATTCTCCCAGGCGCTGGGTCCTGCATGCCAGGCCCGACGCATTTCATCCACGAGCTGGTACACACGCAGGTCATCGTGGGGATAGCTGGGGTCATCACTTTCCGGAACCAGGTAGTGAGAGCTGACCGGCGCGGAACTGGGCTGGGTGAGCACACGTAAAGAGGTATCGAAGTCGATCGTGGTAAAGTGCATCACCAGGAAACGCACGCGCTCGCTGGCGTTTTGAGATTCCACCTGTTCGATCTTGTAGCCATTCGGCTTGTGGTTCATTCCGGAGGTGCTTGCGCAACCAGCCACAATGGCCGTCATCATCAGTACGGGCAGTAAGCGAAATTTCATCAGGTTTACTCGGAGTGACATAGGGATTCCTTCAAGCGAATGCCGGAGTCAAAGTCTTCAGCCGGGATCGATTCGATCTTCACCAGGCCGAGGTTGGAGGTCATGCGATGGATGTAGTTGCCGTCGCCCGTCGCAATGCCAACATGGGTGAGTACCCCATCCGCCCAGTTGCCGTAGGTATTTTTCAGAAACACCAGGTCGCCGGCCTGAAGATCTTCGATACGGACGATTTTCTTACCAAATTCATCAGCCGCCAGTGAGTCCACATGTTCCGGTAGGAGTTTGTCGTCGGGACCCAGCAAATGTTTGTCCCAGGGATTTTGGGTCTCAAGCGTGGCGAAATGGGCACCGCAAGCGGCTACCAGTACCTCGCGGGTCCAGTTCATGCATTGTTCCGCCTTGCCGACGCGATATTCCTGATTTTCCCAGGGGAGCGCCGTCGCAATGAGCTTCTCTGCCATATTTTTGCCGGCGGCAGCGTCCGGCTTTGCGCAGGCCGCAATGGGCAATAGCGCAGTGAGCATCAGGATGCGGGTCAATGAGCGTTTTTTCTGAGCTTTCATGAGTTACTTACTGACTTGGTGGAAGTGATGTTGACGCAGTTGTTATTTCTTTGAATGTCTGGCGACAGCCACAAGGGATCCAGACAGATGCCAGTGACGGTGCTTTCTATTGAAACCGGAAAAGAAATCGTCAGGATGTTTGCGTCCGCACGCATCCAGGTCTGGGCTGGCAGGGTCAATGCGCGTCGCTGTCCGTTTTGGAAATACAGCTCAATGGGGACGGGCAGGATGCCGTTACCCTGATTGGCAATACTGAGCGTGTACCAGTTTGTTGCGGACTCCCTATTAGTCTCGAGTGGAATGCTTGCAGCGCGTACCGATGGCAATGGGCGCGTATAGGCGTCAGCCAGCTCGGGCTGGGCATCGACCCTGAAGGTGCGGATGCCACCGGCGGTATACGCCAGGGCCGGGGGAGCGGAATAGTTGTTCTCGCGTATTTGCTGGGTATCCACTGGTACCAGTTCGAGGGGGTGATCGTTCAGCGACAGGTTGATGATGCTCAGATCGATAGTCGCGTTGGTATAAAACCAGCTGCGCCAGAACCAGCTTAAGTCGGTGCCCGCAGTAGTCTCGATTGCGCGGAAAAAATCCCCGGGCGTTGGCCGCTTGCCCTGCCAGGACTCGGCAAATGCGCGCAACGCGGGGTCGAATGTTTCCGGGCCCAGTACCAGGTGCCGCAGGGTGTTCAGGACGCTCGCGGTTTTATTGTAGGCGTTATCGATTTTGCGATGCAGGCTGTCGGCACTGGTCATGATGGGCTGGTGCTGAGTACCCGCCGTGTATTTCGCAATTGACCTGGGCTCGCCGTAAATGACATCGAAATTGGCTTCCCAGCTGTGTTCCGCCCGATATTCGATAAAGCTGATCAGGCCTTCGTCCAGCCAGGCCCATTCCCGTTCATCGGTATTGATCACCATCGGCAGATAATTGTGCCCGACCTCGTGGATGACACTACCGATAAAGTCGTATTTGGTAAGGGCATCCCACGCGGGGAGCGTTTCGGTACTTTGCGCACGTTCCGGGCGCGTCGCAATCGTGGCTAGGCCGGGATATTCCATACCAATACCGGCCGCATTGACAATGCTGATATCGGTGTAGGGCAGTGGGAGCAGGGCGCTGTCAAAAACCTGCAGAGTATGCGCTATCGCATCAAGACCGAAGGGTTGCCACAGCAGCGCACCTTCCGCCGGGAAAAACTGGTGCAGCCGCCGCCCCAGCGCGTCTTTACGCATTTGCCACTGGAAGGCGGGTGAGGCACTAAACGCAAAGTCACGTAGCTGTTTCCCTGAAAACTCCCAGGTACGTGTGCTGTTGCTGACACCCTGCGCACGCTGAGCCTGTGCTTGCTGCGCGTCGACAATCCACCTTGATTGTGTGGACTCGCTGCGCCAGGCCTCCAGTTGCTCCCGATCCAGAACCTTCTCGGCATTTCGCAATTGCCCGCTGGCGGCAACGGTAAAGTTTGCCGGTGCCGTAATCGTGACCTGATAGTTGCCAAATTCGGTGGAGAACTCACCCTGCTGTAAAAAGGGTTTCAGTTGCCAGCCGGCGTAATCGGTATAGGCCGTAGCGCGCGGGAACCACTGCGCAGCCACAAAGATCGGGCTGTTATCGGAGAGCTGCTCAAAGCCGCTGCGCGCGCCGGTGGCGACTTTGTTGGTGAGCGGCAGCGACCACTGTAGTTCCAGTTGTTGTGATTTGCCTGTGGCCAACGGGGTTGGCAACTCGACCTGCAGCAATGTGTTTCTCTGCTGCGTGACAATCGGTTTACCTTGTGCGGTCACCGAGTGCAGTTGAAATCCCCTGGCGTTGGCGCGGGCAGCGATTTTATCGCGCGTGTTACCCGGGGTTGCCTGCAAGCGCAGGCTCGCGGCGGAATCTGGCTGCAGGGCGTCATGGTCCAGCGCGAAGTACAAATAATGCAGCGTGTCCGGCGAGTGATTGTGGTAGCGCACTCGAGCAGTAGCGCGAATGGCGTTGCGCCGAGGGTCGAGATCCACACGAATGTCGTAGTCCACTTGTTGTTGCCAGTAGCTGGCCGCAGGCCTGCCATTGGCGGCGCGGTAGTGGCCCAGGTCCAGGTCTGTCTGGCTGAGCCGCGCGAAGGGGTCCGCTTCGGCAATGACGGTCGTGGTCAGGCCGCCGGTTAAACAGGCGGTGAAGATCCAGCCGAGGCGCTGCAAGCTCACGCAGGCTCTCCGGCGGGTTGCGCGTTGGCAGCAGAGGCGTCGCTGCCGCGTTCAGTCGTAATCGCCAGCGCGAGGGCGACTGCCATACAGCCGATACCAAGCCACAGCACTCCGGAGAAATCGGTTTCGGTAATCAGTGCGGCTGCGAGCGGCGGGCCCAGAATTTCGCCCACCTTAAACGCGCTGGCGCACAGCACAATAAAGCGGCCGGTGTCGTCGACCCGGTTGAACTGGTCCATTAGCAACGGAATGGCGAAGCTCCAGAAGAACTGGAAGATGATTGAAGTCGCGGCATACAGCAAATAGGCGTCGACGCTGGTACTGCCAATGAGGCAGGCCATAGTGGCGACTTGTGTCATTAAGGCCGTCACGAGGGCAGGAATACGCCCGATCTTGCCACTCACCCAGGGCGTGGCAAGCGACCCCAGCCCGCTGATGGCGAAGCCGATACCGAGAATATCCCCAACCGCTGCGCTTTCCAGTCCCAGTCCAACACCGATACGCTCGAAATATGCCCACACGGCGGAGACACCACAGTAGTAAACCACGGTCGTCGCAAACACCAGGATGGAACGTGTATTGAACAGTCCTGCCAGGCTGCGGGAATCGTTTGACGAGCTCGCTTTATCTGAGCCAGGGAAAGCCAGCGCGACCAGAATCAGGGCGACCACGAGCCAGCCGTTCAGGTAGTGGAAGAAACCGGCGATTCCCAGGTCTTCCATAATGCGCGGAACTATGAAGAAACCGATGGTGCCGAAGGCCACCTGGGCGGAAACCATCAGTCCGAAGGCCATTGGCGGTCTGCGATGGTCGCCCAGGCCGGCCAGTGCGATGGCGTAGGCAGAACCACAGCCCATGCCTGCGATGATACGCACAAGCATTAAGGCCACGAAATCGCTGGCCGCGAGGCTCGCCAGGTTGCCCAACAGGAACAGGGCGAGGCCTGCCAGCGTGACCGTGCGCCAGTGTACTTTACGTACCCAGAACAGGGCGGACGCCGAACTCAGGAAGATGCCTACCACATCGGCAGCGGCCAGCCAGCCGATTTGCTGTTGGCTGAAATTGCCCTGGTCACTGAGACCGCCCACCCAGAGGGGCAGAAGGGTCAGGATGGACGCGCCCATCATGGCGACAAAAAGCAGGCTGAGCAGATTGAACCAGCGGTCAGGGGAAGTCTTCATACGGCTCTTTATTAGCGTTGTGTGCTGTGCAGGCGGGGCGGGGCCCCAGCCAATGGCGATGAACCCCAGTCTAACGGGGTCACCGGTAGCAGCGAGATAAAGTCAATCGGCCCGGGCGATAGGTTTTGCCTCGCCCTGCCGGGTAACTTTGCCACAGAATACGGTACTGACCGTGGCGTTAAAATACTCAATTAGGGTCGATAGAGATTGTAGGAATAATTGATTCAAAAGTCGTGGTTTTTATGGAATTTTTTATGTAGCCTCGGGTGAATCCTGGCTTGAGGCGCAGCTGACAGTACTGGTACCTGGGCATTTTGTGCGCGGATATTGACCAGAATGGGGAGAGGCGATGGAACCGGTTGAATTGATATGGTGGGGCCTGTTCGGCGGAATTGGCGCCGTGCTGTTTTTGCAGATCACTGGCCTGGAGACGCTGTTCACACGCTCAAACGGCGCTCAAGTCAGGGATCTTGAGGCCCGATTGGCAGATCTTGAAAACAAGGTTCAAGAGCTGGAATCCGCTGCCCGCTGATCGGCTGCAGAGCCGAGGCGAGTCGTTTAACAATGGATAGGGAGCCGGACATTGCGCGCTCAAGGGGAACAACGTGGACAAGTTTTTGAGTAGCGTCTTTCGCGCTGCCGCGTTCGTGGCGATAGGCCTGGTAAGCAGTGCCTGTTCAAACACATTGGAGACTCCGGTTCGACCGGCTGCACTGGAGGTGGCATCCCCGGGTGACCAGGAGGCGCCACAGTTTGTCAGTGTCACGGGGCCAAACATTCGTGTGGCCATGCGTTATGTCACCGCTGACAACCTGGTGGGAGAGCCGCTGGATGGTTATGAAGCCAATCGTTGTCTGCTGGCTCCCGCTGCAGCAATGGCTCTGGGTGAGGTCGCGCAAGCTCTGGGCGAACAGGGGCTGGGTATCGAACTGTTCGACTGTTACCGGCCACAACGTGCGGTGAATCATTTTGTACGCTGGGCCGCCGCTGCAGAAGACTTCAGCACCAAAGCGGCTTTTTATCCCCGTGAAGACAAGGCCCTGATGTTCGAGCGTGGTTACATTGCCGAGCGCTCGGGCCACAGCCGCGGATCCACCGTGGATCTTGGCTTGTATGAGCTTGCGAGCGGGAAGCTGGTAGATATGGGGACCGGCTTCGATTTTATGGATGAGCGATCGGCAACCGAGTACCCGCTGGCGAGCATCGAGGCTCGCGAAAACCGCTTCAAGTTGCGTGCGGCGATGGCCGCACATGGATTCAAAAATTATGCTCAGGAGTGGTGGCATTACACCTACAAGCCGGAAGCTTGGCCCGATACGTATTTTGATGTCCCGGTACGCTAATGAAACAGAGGGAGAAGATAAAGGTGATACAAAGCATCCGGCCACTTCTGGTGGTCCTGATCGTGCAGTGCGCCAGCGGCGCTGCGGTCGCAGCGAGTAGTGCAATCAGAACGGCAGCGGAACAGCCCGAACTGTATCTTCCGCTTTTGGAAAGCCAGCAGGTGGGCCTCGTCGTTAACCAGACCTCCCGGGTCGGTGATGACCACATCATTGATTTTCTGCGAGACCGGGATGTCGTCATCGAGCGGATTTTTGCGCTGGAGCATGGGGTCCGTGGCGACGTGGAAAACGGGGGTAAAGTATTGGATGGTGTCGACGGCCCCACTGGCCTGCCGATTGTGTCGCTATACGGTGGCAAATATTCGCCAACGGCAGAAAGTCTCAAAGAACTGGATTGGTTGCTGTTTGATATCCAGGATGTCGGGGTCCGTTTTTATACGTATATCAGCTCCCTGCATTACCTGATGCAAGCCTGTGCCGATCATCGTGTGCCGTTGATGGTGTTTGACCGGCCCAACCCGAATGGCGACTACATGGATGGCCCGATTCTGGAGCCGGAGTTTCAGAGCTTTGTCGGTATGCATCCGATTCCGCTGGTGCATGGCATGACCGTGGGTGAGCTGGCGCAAATGATCAATGGAGAGGGTTGGTTGGAAAACGCTGCCCAATGTGAACTGACCGTTATTCCGGTCGAGGGGTACACGCACCAGAGTACCTATTCGCTACCGGTGCGTCCTTCCCCGAATCTTCCCAATGACCTGTCGATCCGGCTGTATCCGTCGTTGGGATTGTTTGAGGGGACCACTGTCAGCGTTGGTCGGGGTACAGAAGCGCCATTCCAGGTTCTGGGGCATCCCGCAGACATCGTTGGTGAGTACACCTTTACGCCGCGCCCGGTACCCGGTGCCAGCGAAAACCCCAAGCACAACGGGATTTTGTTGCGTGGAGACGATTTGCGGGGCGGCGATTCGCGTGGCCGCTTTAGCTTGCAGCCTCTGCTTGCCTGGGGCCAAAGGACGGGAGAGGAGCCAGAAGCGTTTTTCTCCCGTGCGGCATTCTTCGATAAATTGGCGGGCACGGACAAATTGCGCAAGGCGGTAATGGCAGGGCACACCGAAGCGCAAATTCGCGCGTCGTGGCAACCAGGACTCGAAGCGTTTTCCAGGCAGCGTCAACCTTACCTTCTTTATCCGGAACACTGATCATCGTGAAAACCCATCTGGATCAAATTCTTACCCAGGTGCCCGAGGGGCGCCTGATGTCCGTCGATTTGCTGCGCGGACTGGCGATCGCGGCCATGGTGCTGGTGAATAACCCGGGCAGCTGGTCTTATGTGTATGCACCGATGGCACATGCCGAATGGCATGGATGGACCCCCACCGACGTGATCTTTCCGCTGTTTCTTTTTGTCGTGGGGGTTTCGCTGGTGTTGTCTAGCGGGCGCAGTGGTGCGTTTCCACCCGTTGGTCTCGCACAGTGGACACGCGCCGCCAAGTTATTTGGTCTGGGCATTTTTCTTGCGGTATTTTTCTACAATTTTCGCGACGCATCCTACAGTTGGATTGAAGACCGGCTCGAGGGTATTCGCTGGATGGGGGTGTTGCAGCGCATCGCGATTGTATACCTGGCCTGTTGCTACCTGGTGCGCTGGTTATCGGTCAAATGGCTGGTCGTCGCGGCGATACTGTGCTGCCTGGTACCCTGGCTGCTGATGCTATTGGTACCCTATCAGGCTCCGGATGGCCAGGTATTTCACGGTCTGCTCGAGCACGGTAATCATTTCTCTGCCTGGCTGGACCAGTTACTGCTGGGACGGGAACACCTCTATTACCGGAGTGCGCAACCGTTCGCGTTTGACCCGGAAGGATTGCTTACGACGGTCTCTTCGGTCTCGACATGCCTGCTGGGGGTGCTTGCCGGTCTGGCGTGGAAGCATAGCGGTACGGAGGCGGCTGGCCAGTGGCATCTTACCCGTTTGTGGGCTGCAGCGGGCGTAGTGCTGTTGCTGGCGGGGCAGTTGATACATCCGTGGGTACCTATTAACAAAGCGCTCTGGTCTCCCAGCTTTGTCTTGGTAACGGCCGGGGTTTCTCTGCTGCTACTGGCGCTTCTCTATATCCTTGCCGATATCCGCCAGCACAGGCGTGGCCTGGCACCATTGCTGGTGTTTGGGGTGAATGCGATTGCGCTGTTTATGCTGGCCGGAGTGGTCGGTCGGCTATTGATTATGATTCCGGTCGGCGACTCAACCCTCAAGGGTTGGTTGTTTACCACGGTATATCAGCCGTTGTTTGGGGGCTATGGTGGTTCGCTGGCGTTTGCCCTGAGTAGCCTGGCCTGCTTCTATTGGGTCATGTGGCAAATGTACCAGCGTCGGGTGATCTGGAAAGTGTGAGGTGATGGTGTTGGCGATTCTCTGGGGCCATTTGGGCGATTCACTCGGTCGCTTCGTTGTGGCACTTTTGTTGGTTTTTGGGGTGCAGACGGCTTCACTTGCAAGCGCTCCTGCACAAAGCGAGCGTTCGGTTCCCTACTGGAATCAGAATGACAATCAAAATGAGCCGCTTCGCACCTGTTCGATCACGTCGCTGGCGATGGTGACAGACTATTTTGGTATCACCGACCCCAAAGAACTCGGCCTGCGCACGCCCGATTATATTTACCAGCGATTTGATGGTGTCCTGCAGACGGTACCGGCGCTAAAAGAGGGATTTAACACGCTGGCACAAGAGGCCGGCAGTTCGCTGCGTAATGTGGGCACGGAGCAGGGCACGCTCGTGGAATTGCGGGAGTTGGCCGGGCGGGGCATTCCCACCATTATCCATGGGTGGTTTACCAAGTCGGGGCATATTGTGGTTGTGACTGGATATGATGGGGACTTCTACACTGTGCACGATCCATTTGGTCGCTGGAATCTGCAGAAATGGGGGGCGTACGATTCAGACGTCTCCGGTGAGTCCGTGCGTTATCCGAAAGCCGCCTTTGAGCATGCCGTGAATGACAATGGCACGGGGGATGATTTGTGGATGCATATCTTTGAATGAAGCGTCCACCGGTGCTTTCTGACCGGTCGGTTTTCGGATGGCAAAAAAGCGGGGCATTGCCCCGTTTTTTTGTGTGTGTGCGCTGGCGCTTGGAAACTGCGCGTTCAATGCGCGTCGTCAGGAATCGTTAATTGCGGTCGTACTGCTGTTACTGGCAGGGCAGAAATTCGGCGTTTTTGGCCGTTAATGTCCGAATTATCCCAAAATCTTAATATTTGTCTGGTGAATAGTGGGAATACACACTATGACAATTGAAGCCACTATTGAGTGCCTTAGCCAGGCTGCGTCCCCCGATTCAGGGCTGGCGCGGTAGTTCTCCAAATTCGTCTATTCTTTTTATGAATAGCGGAGATAAGCGCTATTTACTTCAATTATGCGATGCCCCTCATTAAGATGCATCCCAATAACGGCTGACGGCCATCGGGGCGCGGTGGCTGTTGTTCTAACCGCAAGCATTTTTAGAGAGGGATTATCATGTCACAGTACAAGAATGATATTGCTGAGCTGACCAATCTGATCGAGAGCAATGGCAGTAGCTGGAACGCCATCAACCCAGAGTACGCTGCTCGGATGAAGGCTCAGAACCGCTTCAAGACCGGCCTGGATATCGCCAAGTACACCGCTGCGATCATGCGCAAAGACATGGCTGACTACGACGCCGACACCGCCCAGTACACCCAATCTCTGGGCTGCTGGCACGGTTTCATCGGTCAGCAAAAGCTGATCTCTATCAAGAAGCACTTCAACAGCACCGACAAGCGTTACCTGTACCTGTCTGGTTGGATGATTGCTGCTCTGCGCTCTGAGTTTGGCCCGCTGCCCGACCAGTCCATGCATGAGAAGACTTCTGTACCTGGCCTGATTGAAGAGCTGTACACCTTCCTGCGCCAGGCTGATGCCCGTGAGCTGGGTGGTCTGTTCCGCGCCCTCGATGCTGCCCGTGAAGCTGGCGACGAAGTGAAAGCCAAGGACATCCAGAACCAGATCGATAACCATCAGACTCACGTTGTGCCGATCATTGCCGATATCGATGCTGGTTTCGGTAACGCGGAAGCCACTTACCTGCTGGCCAAGAAGATGATCGAAGCCGGTGCTTGTGCGATCCAGATCGAAAACCAGGTATCCGACGAGAAGCAGTGTGGCCACCAGGACGGCAAAGTAACAGTGCCTCACGAGGACTTCCTCGCCAAGATCCGCGCTGTTCGCTACGCGTTCCTCGAGCTGGGCGTTGACGATGGTGTAATCGTAGCCCGTACCGACTCCCTGGGTGCTGGCCTGACCAAGCAGATCGCCGTGACAAACGAGCCGGGCGACCTGGGTGATCAGTACAACAGCTTCCTGGACTGTGAAGAAGTTGACGTTGCTGACATGAATAACGGTGACGTGGTGATTAACCGTGGTGGCAAGCTGCTGCGTCCCAAGCGTCTGCCGAGCAACCTGTTCCAGTTCCGCCAAGGTACCGGTGAAGACCGCGTTGTACTGGACTGCATTACCTCTTTGCAGAATGGCGCCGACCTGCTGTGGATCGAAACCGAGAAGCCTCACGTGGGCCAGATCGCAGCCATGGTAAACCGTGTGCGTGAAGTCGTACCGAACGCCAAGCTGGTTTACAACAACAGCCCGTCCTTCAACTGGACCCTGAACTTCCGCCAGCAGGTATTTGATGCCTGGACTGAAGAAGGTAAGGACGTATCCGCTTACGACCGCGCCAACCTGATGAGCGCCGAGTACGACGACACTGAGCTGGCTGCGGCTGCCGACGAGAAGATCCGTACCTTCCAGGCAGACGCTTCACGTGAAGCGGGTATCTTCCACCACCTGATCACTCTGCCGACTTACCACACCGCGGCCCTGTCGACTGACAACCTGGCCAAGGAGTACTTCGGTGACCAAGGCATGCTGGGCTATGTTGCTGGCGTACAGCGCAAGGAAATTCGTCAGAGTATTGCCTGCGTTAAGCACCAGAACATGGCCGGTTCCGACATGGGTGACGATCACAAAGAATACTTTGCTGGTGAAGCTGCGCTGCTGGCGGCAGGTGAAGACAACACCATGAACCAGTTCGGTTAATCGCGACTGCGATAAACGCGTAAGTTACTGTTTTCCTTTACGGCGGGTCTGTTGACCCGCCTTTTTTTTGCCTGTGAAAACGTGGTGATGGCCGCGGTATTCAACTGCTACGAGGCGGATGCTGTTCAGTGGTGCAGCGGCCGGATGTCGTCCGCTCTTACATTGCATGGCAATGTTTCGACACGGGCATTGATAACGCAGACAATAAAAAACGGGGCTCTGCCCCGTTTCTTCACTCTGCCAGACTGACAGCGATCAAGCAGGCTCGGTCTCTGCCTCTTCGCGCGCTGGCATTTCGGGTTCGAGCTGCTGCAGGGCGAGACGCAGAAAGCCATTCGATTGTTCGAGGGCGCGCTCCGCGGTATCCCGCTCGAGCCCGCTCAGGATCATCATGATGGCCAGTTTGGCATTATGTCCGCAGCGCTCGAGCACTGCATCGGCCTCTGCAAATTCCACTCCGGTTGCTTCCATGACGATACGGCGGGTTCGGCTGACCAACTTCTCATTGGTAGCCTTAACGTCGACCATCAGGTTGTGATAACTCTTGCCGATGCGAATCATGCTGGCGGTGGTCAGCATATTGAGCACCAGCTTTTGCGCAGTACCGGCTTTCATGCGGGTTGAGCCGGTGAGCACTTCGGGCCCCACCTCCGGCAGGATTGCGATGTCGGCTTCGCCGGCTATCGCTGCCTGACGGTTACAGGACACGGCCACGGTTTTGCAGCCCAGTTGTCGCGCATAACGCAGCCCGCCGATAACATAGGGGGTGCGGCCACTGGCGGCGATGCCAACAACCAGGTCGCGGTCATTCAGCTGAATATCGCGCAAATCCTGTGCGCCGAGTTCGGGGCTGTCCTCGGCGCCTTCCTGGGCGCGGTAAACAGCCTGGTCTCCGCCGGCAATCAGCGCAACTACCATATCTTCGGTAACGCCATAGGTTGGGGGGCATTCGACTGCATCGAGGATTCCCAGCCGACCACTGGTGCCCGCTCCCATGTAAATCAATCTGCCACCCTCGCGAAAGGCCTGCACAATGCAGTCGACCGCCTCGGCAATGGCTGCCAGTTCATTCTGTACCGCTGCAGGAACAGCGCGGTCGGCACCATTGATTTTTTCCAGGATTTCGTCGGTGCTTAACAGGTCAATATCCCAGGTATCGGGGTTGCGTGCCTCGCTGGTTAAGCTCGACAGTTCCTGAATGAGTGTCTGTTCCATGGTCGGGTGTTGAATCCTTTTCACGCTTTAAGAGCAGCTGTTGTTGGGTGCTTCACTGCAGTTCACAAAATGGTATGGCGGCTTCGTTGCGGGCCAGCATGCAGGCACCGTCGAGTGAAGTACCGAGAGGAGGGATCTGTCGATCCTGATGGTCGGTTGACAGGTAAGGGCCAAGTTTTTCAGCCAGGCCCCCGAGAATGGCCAGCGGTAGGTCGGCACCATTGGTGGCCGCGGTAATCAATTGGTCCACCTGCCGTGCGGTCTCGAGAATGATTCTTCTGGCAGTGTCGCATCGGCTTTCATGGGCAAAAATGATCGGGGCGAGGGCGGCGTATTCACATGCGCCGGCCTGCTGGAGCCAGGGCAGAATTTCCGAGCGACGGGTGCCGACTTCTCGCATGACCAGCTGGCTCAAGGGGCTCGAGGCGCGCCCCTGCAGATCGAGTTCCCACAGTAATGCGCGCACCGCACTTTTGCCGATGGCCGCGCCGCTGCCTTCGTCGCCAACTGCGAGTCCCCAACCGCCCACCTGATGGATAGAGCCGTCGCGGTCCAGGCGCATGGCCACCGAGCCGGTGCCAATCGCCACGGTGACGATCGGCATGCCCGCACCGGCGCCAAGCAGTGACGTTTGCGCATCCGACGTGACGATCACCCGCGCGAACCCTAATTGCTCCAGGCGCGCTTTAAGTTGCGAGGAGGCCGTCGGGTTACCGGCTCCGGCAACGCCGCAGGCCAGGGTGATTTGCTGTGGCTTGATCGGTTGGCGGGTAAGCAACTGTTTACAGACTGCCACCAGATTATTAATGGCGGCCGGACGATCATGTGTCAGCGAGCTGCCTGCTACGCGCACCTCACTCAATACCTGGTTAAAGGCATCGTCCTCAAGTCGCTCGCGCCGGCCGAGCCTCGCAAGCGTCTTGGTCGCTCCGCCATCAATGCCCAGATAAAACGTTGTCATGCCGCGACTTCCTTCGCTGTGGACTCGACATTCTGTGATGCAGGTTTGCCCAGCGCACATACAGCGAAGGAAACCAGCGTGCCAAGGCAGAGTTTCCAGGTGAAGGCAATCAGGATCGGCTCCGCACTGCCGGTCAACCGGCTGATCATCCACGGTTCCATGAGGAGGGTGACCAGGAA
The DNA here is from genome assembly GCF_056158985.1 of Microbulbifer sp. ABF4_148. Lineage (NCBI taxonomy): Bacteria > Pseudomonadati > Pseudomonadota > Gammaproteobacteria > Cellvibrionales > Microbulbiferaceae > Microbulbifer > Microbulbifer sp. ABF4_148. The sequence continues at coordinate 3,388,528 of NZ_JBSWUI010000001.1, read as the reverse complement.
CCCGGCAATAAGTGCCAGGATCGTGCTGATCGCGTTCCCGCGTCGGGTGAACATTGCGGTGAAGAACACCCCGAGCAAGCCGGAGTAGGCGTAGACCATGACCGAAAGTGCAAACGTGAGGAGCGGCAGGTTACTGAATTGCTGCCAGAAGAAGCAGAGCACAGCCATGCCGGCCAGCGTTGCAGCAACGATCGCCATGCCGCAGCGTCCCGCGATCACAAAGTGTCCCGGGGATTTTTCGATACCTTTGACGGAAAGCCACTTTCTGTAAAGGTCTTCGGTGAGCACGCTGGCCATGGAATTCAGGCTGGAATTCAGGGTGGAAAGGGCCGCGGCAATCACGCCGATGGTGACCAGGCCGCGGAGGCCGGCAGGCATTTCGTGCAGGACATAGTGCATAAAGACGGTGACATCGCCCCCTTCCGGTTGCGAGACCGCCATGCCGCCCATCAGTTCTGGGCTCTGGTAGAAGACGTACAGCAGCAAGCCGATACCCATAAACACGGCCATGACTGGCGCCACCATAATGACCGAGTACAGCACTGCACGGGAACCGTCGCGGGGCGTCTTGCAGGTCAGCAGGCGTTGGGTGACATCCTGATCCATGCCAAACGCGGCAATATTCAGCAGCAAGAATCCTGTGAAGGTGGTCCATAGGGTGAATGGTTTGCTGAGGTCCCAGCTGGTATCAATCAGCGTTAGCTTGGAGGCTTCACCAGAGGCGGGGGAGGCCAGGGCCTGTTGGATCTGGCCCAGGTCTGCAGGGATTTGCCAGAGCAAAACCCCGCCAACCGCGAACGCGGCAGAGACATACACCATGCACTGCAAAACGTCGCTCTGGATGACGGAGCGAACGCCACCGATCAGGGTTTGCAGCAGCCCGGCTAGGGTTAACAGCACCACGGCAGTGATCACGTTGTTGGCTGCGATGTCGTTAAACAGGATCATCGACACCGCAATCGCAGCCATATACAGACGTGCACCGCTGGCAAAAACCCGTCCGAGCAGATACATGGAGCCGGCAGACAGATTGGCGGATTCCCCGAAGCGGGTCTGCAGCAATTCATAGACCGTGGTCACTTTGTTGGCATAAAAGCGCGGCACCAGGTAGTGGGCAACAAAGACGGCGGCCATCACTGCGCCGAGATTGGTAAAGAGGTAGGTGAGGTCACCCCGATAACCCATGTCCGGACCGCCAAGGAAGGTGGCTGCCGACTGGGTGGTAGCCAGCGTCGAGATGGCCACCATCCACATGGGCATGCTGTTATGGGCGAGGAAGTAATCCCTCGAATCCTGCGATCTTGCCTGACTAAAGTACCAGCCGGACCCCGCCAGCATCGCCAGGTAGGCGGCAAAGATTCCCCAGTCCAGTCCGGTAAACTGCAGCTCCATTAAATTACGCTCGCGTTGTCAGCGGGAATTCGCCCGCCTGGTCATTCTTGGTTCGTCGCTAAGGGGTGTATTGGTAACTTTCGCCCCCTGTGCGCGCAAGCAGAGTGCCATCGGCACCGCCGATAGTCCCGCTGCACGTCGGTCTTATTTTCCGGCGTTCCACGCACCCCTTGGAATTATTTATTCGAGCAGAGGGTTGATCTGCTGAATAATGAATAATATATTCGATATGTCCGGTCTGCATCAAATAATGATTTCTCTTGGATCATTGGTCTGCTGGACAACTCTCGGTGAGGGTTGGGGCGCAAGACGTTCCGGGATTCTCCACCGGGTTTCACCTTGAACCTTCCAATTCTGGAATTCCCCTTCCGAACGAATTGGCTTCTTGGGGGGCTTTGCCCCCCGTTTTTTTCCCGATTGAATTGTCTTGCGAACTTGGCCTTCCATCGTCGCGGGCGGCAGATGTGTCGCTGCGCCGTCGGCTATTGCGGTCGCTTACCGGCGCAAACGCGATGTTGCTGAAATGGAGAAGCCGGTATGCTGGCTTCTTTATTGATAGAAGACGAGAGACTGTGGCCATGGTGGACCTGACAAATCTGGCAGCGCAGCTGGGGGAGGCGCTGGACGTGAGGGGCTGGACCGTCACTGCAGCGGAGTCCTGCACCGGGGGCGCCATTGCCGCGGCGATCACCTCAGTTGCCGGTGCTTCGGCCTGGTTCGAGGGGAGTGTGGTGAGCTATGCCAATCGTATAAAACGTGACCTGCTGTCGGTGACCGAGGGCGACCTTGATCAATTTGGTGCGGTCAGCGAGCAGGTCGCTCGTCAGATGGCGAGTGGGGCGCTGATGTTGATGGACGCCAATATCGCCGTTGCGGTAAGCGGGGTTGCCGGACCCGACGGCGGCTCTGAAGAAAAGCCGGTCGGCACTGTGTGGATCGCTATCGCCCATGCGGAGGGCCAGGAGCCCATGGAGATCGATGCCCGTTGCTGGCACTTTGTGGGGGGAAGATCAGAGGTGCAGCATCAAACGGTGGTCGAGGCATTGCGTGGTGTTCTTCGGGTGGTGGAGTCCCATGAGGTTTGAGTGGTTTTTGTGCGAAATGTACGTTTTGGCAGCAATGATCGCCAAATCAGATTACTGGTTGCTTATACAGTAATCCTTCGTTAAGCTTGCCCCCAACAATCAATGCTTAAGTACACGGGTAAGGTCATGGACTCCAACAAAGACAAGGCACTTCAGGCGGCGCTTTCACAGATCGAGCGCCAGTTCGGCAAGGGCACTGTGATGCGCATGGGCGATAAAGAGCGCGAGCGTATTCCGGCGATTTCCACCGGCTCCCTGGGTCTCGATGTTGCGCTGGGTATCGGTGGCCTGCCGCGCGGCCGAATCGTTGAAATCTATGGCCCTGAATCTTCTGGTAAGACCACCCTGACCCTGCAGGTTATTGCAGAAGCTCAGCGTAATGGCGGTACCTGTGCATTTGTGGATGCGGAGCATGCGCTGGATCCGATTTATGCCGAAAAGCTTGGCGTTAACGTTGATGAGCTGATCGTTTCCCAGCCGGATACCGGTGAGCAGGCTCTGGAAGTCACCGACATGCTGGTGCGTTCCGGTGCGGTGGATGTTCTGATTGTTGACTCCGTAGCAGCGTTGACGCCTCGCGCCGAAATTGAAGGCGAAATGGGGGATTCCCATGTTGGTCTGCAGGCTCGCCTGATGTCCCAGGCCCTGCGTAAACTGACCGGTAACATCAAGAACACCAACACCCTGTGTATATTTATCAACCAGATCAGAATGAAGATCGGTGTGATGTTCGGTTCTCCTGAAACCACGACCGGGGGTAACGCGCTGAAATTCTACTCATCTGTGCGTCTCGACATCCGCCGTATTGGCGCCGTCAAGGAAGGGGATGAGATTGTCGGTAACGAGACCCGGGTGAAAGTCGTCAAGAACAAGGTAGCGCCGCCCTTTACCCAGACCGAATTCCAGATCATGTACGGGGCAGGCATCAACCTGCTGGGCGAAATCGTTGATTACGGCGTGAAGCTTGGTCTGGTCGACAAGGCCGGCGCCTGGTACAGCTACAAAGGCGACAAAATTGGCCAGGGTAAGGCCAATGCAGTCAAATTCCTGAAAGAGAATCAGGCGGTTCGTGAAGAGATTGAAGGTTTGCTGCGCGCCCAGCTGCTGGGTGATGTTGTCCCTGCCGCTGAAGAAGCGGAAGAAGCCCCGGAGGGCTAATCTCTGGTCTTTAGCATAGTTTTCCTACGTGTTTTCTGAACCCGATCCTGCTCAGGCGCTGTTTAACGCAGCGCTTGAGTTGCTTTCCCGTCGTGAGCACTCACGTCTCGAGCTTCAGCAGAAGCTCTCGTCCCGTTTCCCCGAAGCCGACTTTGATACGCTGTTCCTGCGTTTGCAGGAGCTCAACTATCAGTGTGACCGGCGTTTCGCTGAGGTATTCGCGCGCTCCAGAGTGCTCAGGGGGCAAGGCCCCGTGCGTATTCGAATGGACCTGCGGCAGCGCGGCATTGCCGATCCTCTGGTAGCCGATGTACTGGCAGCCTTGGAAGCCGACTGGTTTACGCTAGCTGCAGAGCAGTTGCTGCGGAAGTTTCGGGTACCGCTCGACCCGTCTCTTCCTCGCGAAGTGATGCACAAGGAGCGGGCAAGACGCCAGCGCTATCTCGCGTATCGCGGCTTTCCTTCTGATGCCATTCAATACGCCCTGGAGGCGGCAGGTTCCCGTTAAACCTATATACTCGAATGGAGAATAAGAATGAGGAGCGCCCATGATTCTCTCCATCGACCAGGGCACCACCGGCACTACCGCGTTTGTTTTTGATCTGCAGGGTCAGTTACTTGGCCGCAGTTACTCTGAGTTCCCCCAGTATTACCCGCATCCCGGCTGGGTCGAACACGACCCGGAAGAAATCTGGCAGGTTACCCTGAATGTCTGCATTGCCGCACTGCGGCGCGCGGGTGTGGAAGCCGATCATCTATCGGGTATCGGGATTACCAATCAGCGTGAAACCACCATTGTCTGGGACCGGAAAACCGGTGAGCCGGTTCACCGGGCCATCGTCTGGCAGTGTCGACGCTCTGCTCCGCTTTGCGAGGCGCTTGTAGAAGCCGGTCGCGCGGAGTGGTTGCGGGAAAAAACCGGCTTGGTGGCGGACGCTTATTTTTCTGCAACGAAGTTGCAGTGGTTGTTCAATGAACACCCAGCGCTGCTGCCGCGCGCGCAAGCTGGCGAGTTGTGTTTTGGCACCGTCGACAGTTGGCTAATCTGGCGGCTGAGTGGCGGGCGTGCACATGTCACCGACCATACCAATGCCAGTCGCACGCTGCTTTACAGTCTTGAGCGCAAAGACTGGGACGATGAGCTGCTCGACCTGTTTGCTTGCCCACGCGCCATCCTGCCTGAAATACGACCATCTGCCGGGGTGTTGGCCACAACGGATATGGATGTGTTTCTTGGTGCTGAGGTGCCAATCAGCGGTGTTGCCGGAGATCAGCAGGCCGCGCTGTTTGGGCAGGGCTGCACCGAAACCGGCAGCATGAAAAATACCTATGGCACCGGCTGTTTTATGTTGGCGTATGCCGGCAGCGAGCGGCCTGTCGCGCCCGACGGATTACTGACCACCATCGCCTGTGACCCTGAGGGGGCCCCGGTCTACGCCCTGGAAGGAGCGGTTTTTAATGCCGGTTCGGCGGTCCAGTGGCTGCGCGACGAGCTCGGCATTATTACCAGTGCCGCGGAAACAGAAGCACTCGCAGCCAAGGTGCCGGATACGGGAGGCGTCTATCTGGTGCCGGCATTCAGCGGCCTCGGTGCCCCCTATTGGGATGCATCGGCACGCGGCATGTTATGTGGTTTGAGCCGGGGTTCCGGGCGCGCGGAGATTACTCGTGCAACCCTCGAGTCCATCGCCTACCAGAGCAATGATCTCGCCCAGTTGATGGGCAGTGCGCTCGGCGTGGAAATTGATGAGCTGAGGGTGGATGGCGGAGCTTGTGCCAACGATTTCCTGATGCAATTCCAGGCAGATATTTCTGGCGCCAGGGTGGAGCGCCCGCGGCAAATTGAGTCGACCGCGGTGGGTGCCGCGATGCTCGCTGGCATTGGTGTCGGTGCCTGGTCCGCCGGCTGCAGGCCCGAAGGGTTGCAGGAAATCGATCGGGATTTTGTGCCGCAAATGACTCAGGACCAGCGCGCGGCACTCCTGGACGGTTGGCAACGAGCCGTCGCGGCCTGCCGGACTTTCTAGTATTCGGGTCCTATTCTTTTCTCTTCATACCAGCGGATGGATGCCTTCGGGCGCAAAGGGAGATGGTTTATGAGTGTCATTACGGAAATGCAGGACACCATCGCAGATATGGTCGATGGGCGCCGGGGGATTCTCGCTGCGGACGAAAGCAGTGGCACCATTGCCAAGCGTTTCGATTCGATTGGCGTGGCGTCGACCGAGGAGCATCGGCGCTTTTACCGGGAGCTTTTGCTTTCTGCAGAAGGGTTGGGAGATTACGTCAGTGGTGTGATCCTGTTCGAGGAGACGTTGGGGCAGTCGGCGGCATCAGGTATGCCATTGCCGGAGCTTGCGTCCAGCGCAGGTATCGTGCCGGGCATCAAGGTGGATAAGGGCAAGGGGCCCCTGGCAGGTGCGCCCGGTGACATGATTACGTTCGGACTCGATGGTCTCGAAGAGCGGCTTGCGGGATACAAGCAGCAGGGCGCTCGGTTCGCCAAGTGGCGCGAGGTTTACCCGATTACGGAGGAAAACCCGACGGCCCTTGGCATCTCCGCCAATGCGGAGGCGCTCGCGCGATATGCCGCGGCCTGCCAGGGCTGCGGAGTTGTTCCGATCGTCGAGCCAGAAGTCCTGATGGATGGAGCGCACACGATCGAGCGTAGCGCGGAGGTGAACGAGGCCGTGTGGCACGCCGTGTTCCATGCATTGTATCGTCACGGCGTCATTCTGGAGCTCATGCTGCTGAAGCCCAGTATGGTGACGCCGGGTGCGGATTGTGCCAAGGCGCCGCCAGAGCAGGTGGCCGAGTACACGGTGCGGAGTCTCCGTCGCATGGTGCCCGCCGCTGTCCCCTCGATTAATTTCCTCTCGGGAGGTCAGGGGCCTGAGGAGGCCACGGCAAACCTGAATGCCATCAATCAGTTGTGGCACTCGCCCTGGCAGTTGAGCTTTTCCTACGGTCGTGCGCTACAGGCGCCGGCACTGGAGGCATGGGGAGGCGAGGAGAGTGCCAAACCGGCGGCCCAGCAGGCTCTGCTCAAGCGGTCCCGACTTAACCATCTGGCCATGCTGGGAGAATATGAAGAAGGACTGGAGCGCCAGTAAGTCGCGGTATACCCTTGTAGTCGATCGAGAATAACGACAACACCATAACAATAACGTAGAGAGGTGGGGGCGATGCAGTTTCTGGCACAAGGCGACGGCCTGCATTTTCGGCGCTGGTGGGTGGAAGGTGCCCACGGCGTCGTGGTGATCTCACATGGGCTGGGAGAGCACAGTGGCCGCTATCGAAGCCTGGCCCAGCGTCTGAATCAGGCGGGCTACAGCGTTTACGCGCCCGATCATTTCGGTCACGGCCAGTCTGCCGGCAAGCGAGGTCATATCGATGACTTTGCCCGCTACAGCGGCCACCTCGGCGAATTTATAGGCATGGTCCGGCGCGATAACCCCGATAAGCCCCTGCATCTCCTCGGGCATAGCATGGGAGGGGTGATCGCCTGCGGCTGTGTCATCCGCTACGGCGGGGTAGATAGTCTGATCCTGTCTGCACCGGCTTTCCTTGGGGCGTCCGAGCCAGTGGGCCTGGAGCGTGCGGTGCTGCTGATGCTTGCCAGACTGGTTCCTCCGCTGACAGCTTCCAGTCGGGTAGATCCTTCGGCCCTGAGCCATGACCCGGCAGTGATCGAGGCCTATCGCCAGGATGACCTGGTGCATGACCGTGTATCCTTGCGCTGGTTCAGTTCTTTCCTGCGAGAGCGGGGCTTTCTGTCGGAGCGCCTCGACGAGATCCGAATTCCCTGTCTGTTGCTCTCCCCTGATGCGGACCCTTTGGTGGATAGTGCCGAAGGGCTGGCCTGGTTCCGTCGTTTCTCCAATGCGGAGCGGGTTGAGCGAACCTTTGCCGGCGCCTTCCACGAAGTATTTAATGAGCCGGAGGCCGGGCCTGAGGCATTGGAAGCGCTTCTGCAGCATCTGCAGACGCACCGTGAGAGCCGTGCCGCCCCAGTCGATATTGACGCTACGGTCTATTCCTGACTTTCTATTACCCCAGAAGCCGTGAAAAGCCCTGCTAACCGTTGTACTATACGCGGTCTTTTTTGGGCCTGCGGCGATTTGGTGGGGTGGAATGATGGACAAGAAATTACTGAGTCTGCTGGTTTGTCCGGTAAGTAAGGCGCCTTTGGAGTACCGAGAGGACACTCAGGAGCTGGTGTGCAAAGCCAGCGGGCTGGCATATCCGGTCCGGGATGGCATCCCGGTGATGCTGGAATCCGAAGCGCGGCAGCTGACAGCCGAGGAAAAGCTGGAGAAGTAAGCATGTCTTCGCCCAGCGTATTCTCCCAGATCATAGCGGGTGAGATTCCTGCTGACCTGTTATACGAAGACGAGCGGTGCATCGTCATCAAGGACCGCTCCCCCCAGGCTCCCACCCATCTGCTGATTATCCCGCGCAAGCCGCTGGTGAATCTTATAGAGGCAAAGGCCGATGATGCGCCCTTGCTGGGACACTTGATGTGGGTGGCCTCGGAGATGGGACGCCGCCTGGAGCTCGACGGATACCGTTTGATCGTTAACAACGGTCGCGGCGCCGGGCAGACAGTCTTTCACCTGCATATCCATTTGCTGGCCCAGCGGCCGATGCGGGAAGAGGATCTGGCTGGACTGGCCAGACACTGATCAACCTATTGACTTAAACAACTGGAATTACCCTGGATGAAAAGCGCAGAGATTCGCGACGCCTTTCTGAAGTTCTTCGAAGAGCAGGGGCACGCGATTGTCCCGTCCAGCTCTCTGATCCCCGGAAATGACCCGACCCTCATGTTTACTGCGGCCGGCATGGTGCAGTTTAAAGACTCGTTTTTGGGCTTGGAGAAGCGTCCTTATACTCGCGCGACCTCTTCCCAGCGCTGCGTTCGCGCTGGAGGCAAGCAAAACGACCTCGAGAATGTTGGCTATACCGCGCGCCACCACACGTTCTTCGAGATGCTGGGCAACTTCAGCTTTGGCGACTATTTCAAGCGTGATGCCATTCAGTTCGCATGGAAGTTTCTGACCGAGGTGCTCGGTCTGCCGGAAGAACGGCTGTGGGTAACGGTGCACATCAGCGATGATGAGGCGGCTGATATCTGGCTGAAAGACATGGGCGTGAGCGCTGAGCGATTCTCCCGTCTGGATGAAGATAATTTCTGGCAGATGGGCGATACCGGTCCCTGTGGCCCCAGTTCCGAAATTTTCTATGACCACGGCGCAGATGTGCCCGGTGGTCCGCCCGGTTCCGAGAACGATGACCTCGATCGTTACGTCGAGATCTGGAATCTGGTGTTTATGCAGTACGAGCGCACCGCCGATGGCGAGTTGCATGCGCTGCCGAAGCCCTCGGTGGATACCGGTATGGGGCTGGAGCGTATTGCCGCGGTTATGCAGGGCGTGCACTCCAACTACGAGATCGATTTGTTCCAGGCCCTGCTCAAGGCGGCAGCGGAAATTGTTGGTTGCAACAACCTGGAAGAAAAGTCCCTGCGTGTCATCGCGGACCACATCCGCTCTTGCTCGTTCATGGTTGCAGACGGCGTACTTCCGTCCAATGAAGGGCGGGGTTATGTGTTGCGGCGTATCATTCGCCGGGCGGTCCGCCACGGTCATAAGCTGGGTCAGGAAGGTTTGTTCTTCTACAAGCTGGTTGCGACACTTGCCGAGCAAATGGGGGACGCGTACCCCGAGCTCCGCGAAAAGCAGTCACAGATTGAGGATGCGCTGCGTAAAGAAGAGCAGCAGTTTGCCAAGACTCTCGACAAAGGCATGGTGATTTTAGAGGACGCACTGAAGTCGCTCGACAGTAGCGTCATCCCCGGGGAAGTGGTCTTTACACTGTACGACACCTACGGTTTCCCGGTCGATCTGACCCAGGATATTGCCCGCGAACGCGACCTGACTCTGGATATGGAAGGCTACGAGCAGGCGATGCAAGCCCAGCGTGAGCGGGCCCGCGATGCTGGCAAGTTCAAGGTCGATTACACCGAAGCGCTGTCCCTCGAGGGCGAAACAGAATTCCTCGGATATGACAGCACCGATGCGGCGGGTGTCATTGTCGCCCTCGTGCGTGATGGCGAGCAGGTTGAGCGTCTTGAAGAAGGGGAAGACGGCGTTGTCGTTCTGGACCGGACGCCTTTCTACGCCGAGTCTGGCGGCCAGGTGGGTGACAGCGGCTATCTACAGGCCGGCAGCGGCCGTTTTGAAGTGTCCGACTGTACCAAGCAGGGCGCACATCATTTACATGTGGGTAAAGTGCTGCAGGGCGGCCTGTCTGTTGGTGACAGTGTCGAGGCTGAAGTTTCCGGTGAAGTACGTCAGTCCACGGCACTGAATCATTCGGCGACCCACCTTTTGCATGCGGCCCTGCGCAAGGTGCTCGGCGAGCATGTCACGCAGAAAGGTTCTCTGGTGGATTCCGAGCGTCTGCGTTTCGACTTTTCCAACCCGGAAGCGGTCAGCCCCAAGCAGCTACAAGCGATTGAGTCTCTGGTAAATGCGCAGATCCGTGCGAACACGGCAGTGGAAACGCAAGAGACCGATATTGAGACGGCCAAAGCCAAAGGCGCGATGGCGTTATTCGGCGAGAAGTACGGCGATACCGTGCGTGTCCTGTCTATGGGGCAAATCGATGACGGCAGCGCCTTCTCTGTGGAACTGTGTGGTGGTACCCATGTGAAGCGGACTGGTGATATCGGTCTGCTCCGTATTGTCAGTGAGAGTGGAATCGCTTCCGGCCAGCGTCGGATCGAGGCGGTGACCGGTGCGCATGCTCTGGCGCTATTTGATGAGGCACAGCAGCGCCTGGAGCACACCGCCGCCCTGCTGAAGAGCCGCCCGGACCTGATTGCCGACAAGGTGGAGCAGCTGCTCGCCAATAACCGCAAGCTCGAGAAAGAGCTGGCGCAACTGAAAACCAAACTCGCCAGTGGGGCGGGTGGCGACCTGTCAACTCAGGCAGTTGAGGTGGCGGGCCACAAATTACTGGCGGTGTCGATTGACGGGGCGGATCCAAAGTCCCTGCGCGATCTGGCCGACCAAATGAAAAACAAACTAGGCAGTGCCGTTGTCCTGCTGGCCGCGCCGGGTGACGAAAAAGTCGCGCTCGTTGCTGCGGTAACCAAGGATTTGACCCAAAAGGTCAAGGCAGGAGACCTGATGCGCTTTGCCGCCGGCAAACTCGGTGGCAAAGGTGGCGGTCGTCCGGATATGGCTCAGGGAGGCGGTACTGACGTATCCGCGTTGCCTGCCATGTTGGATGACGTCCGCGGTTGGGTCGAAGAGGCACTTGGCTAAGCGCCAACAGGAGCCTGGTATCAGAGACCGGAAGCCGCATGCGTTGCGCTAGGCGATCCGGGTTGTGCGCGCGCTGCGTTTCGCTATGAAGCAGCGCGTTTTAGCCGTAGTAAGGAAACACTGAAACTCATGAGTCTGTATGTTCAGAAATACGGGGGGACCTCGGTAGGCTCGATTGAGCGTATCGAAGCCGTGGCCGATAAGGTCGCCTCGTTCCGTGCCCAGGGGCATGGCATGGTAGTCGTGCTGTCTGCCATGAGTGGCGAAACCAATCGCCTGATTGACCTGGCCAATCAAATCCAGGAAAAGCCCGATCCGCGGGAAATGGATGTGCTGGTCTCCACCGGGGAGCAGGTGACAATTGCCCTGTTGAGTATGGCGCTGAAGAAGCGTGGCTATGATGCCTGCTCTTACACCGGTGGTCAGGTGAAGATTCTCACCGACAACGCCCATACCAAGGCTCGAATCCAGCGAATCGATGTGGAGCGGATGCGTCGCGACCTCGATGCCGGGCGCGTCGTGGTGGTTGCCGGCTTCCAGGGCGTCGATGAAGAAGGGAATATCACCACCTTGGGGCGTGGTGGCTCTGATACCACCGGTGTTGCCCTCGCTGCGGCGCTGGACGCAACGGAGTGCCAGATTTACACCGACGTCGATGGTGTGTACACCACTGACCCGCGTGTGGTCGACAGCGCTCGGCGCCTGGATCGAATCACATTTGAAGAAATGCTGGAAATGGCCAGCCTGGGCTCGAAGGTCCTGCAAATCAGGGCTGTTGAATTTGCCGGTAAATACAAGGTGCCGCTGCGTGTGCTGTCCACTTTTGAGGATGGCGATGGCACATTGATCAGTTTGGATGAGGAAGAGAACGAGATGGAACAGCCTGTAGTTTCCGGGATTGCCTTTAACCGCGATGAAGCAAAGCTGACAGTCCGCGGTGTACCGGATAACCCTGGAATTGCCTGTCGAATTCTGGCGCCAGTAGGTGCGGCCAACATTGAAGTTGACGTGATCGTCCAGAATATCAGTGCGGTGGATGGCACCACGGACTTCACCTTTACCGTGCATCGCAACGATCTGGGTCGTGCCCGCGAGGTGCTTGAGGAAGTGGCGAAGGAGCTGGGCGCGCGGGAAGTGGTGGCCGACGACAAGATCGCCAAAGTGTCCATTGTCGGTGTTGGCATGCGATCTCACGCCAATGTGGCCAGTCGTATGTTTAGCGCTCTGGGTGAAGACAATATCAACATCCAGATGATTACTACCTCGGAGATCAAGATCTCGGTCATCATCGATGAGCGCTACCTGGAGCTTGCCGTGCGTGCGCTGCACAGCGAGTTTGAGTTGTCCGAAAAGCCGGCGGCATAAGCGACCTATAACCGGAACGGAGGCGGAGCGGCAGTTTCCATAGCGATTTTGTCACTTGGCGTGGAGTCCGACGTGTTGAGATTTTGATCGACTGGTCAATACTCAATACAGAGGAGGCCAAAAATCCTCGCAATCCGGTTATGATGTCCATGAGCTCTGTTCGAAGGAATTCGGATTGCTCTATCACAGGATGATCAAGGAGAAGTAGGTAATGCTGATTTTGACCCGCCGGATTGGCGAGACCCTGATGGTTGGTGACAATGTCACAGTCACCGTACTGGGGGTAAAGGGAAATCAGGTGCGCATCGGCGTTAACGCCCCGAAAGAGGTAGCGGTGCACCGCGAAGAAATCTACCAGCGTATCCAGCGCGAGAAGCAAGCTCCAGAGGAGGGCGCGCAGGACTGACGAAGGGAAGAGCGTATGGCCCCATGGAATGTGTGGGGCACACGAAGAAGGCCGGCTTTGCTGGCCTTTTTTGTTGTTGGATCGTTTGTGTCTCGAGCGGAAGAAATTGGCGCCAAAAATCCTTTGCTCAAAAAGCAATCAAAAGAAGGGTTGTGGTCAAAAAGTTATTGATTCCCCATTGATTTTTACCTTCTCGTTGGTATGATGCCGCTCACTTTCGGAGGACAGCGAAATTCACCTTTCAGTCCCCGACAGGTCAGCGAATCTGACCTGGTCTCTGCGAGAGACAACAATTTGTCCGGTGAGATGGCCGAGTGGCTGAAGGCGCGCCCCTGCTAAGGGCGTATGGGTTAACGCTCATCGAGGGTTCGAATCCCTCTCTCACCGCCATATAAAAACACCCTCTTACGAGAGGGTGTTTTTTTTGCGCTAGCCAAACTTGGCCGGTGCGGCAGGTGGCCACTCTCGATGCAGAAAATGCATTGGCGAGTCGCGAAAAAAACGCTTGCCAGGTTCGAAGTCGCCGCTATAATGCGCGCCACTTCAAGAGGGGCTCCCGACGGTCCCCGAGGTTCGAAAAACGACGCCGATTTGGCCCGCTTTCGAAGCCTCGAAAAAGCCTTCAAAAAAGGCTTGCCGGGAGTGAAGCAGTCGCTATAATGCGCGCCGCTTCAAGGGGATCCCAGCGGCCCCCGAGGTTCGAAAAACGACGCCGATTTGGCCCGCTTTCGAAGCCTCGAAAAAGCCTTCAAAAAAGGCTTGCGGGGAGCGAAGCAGTCGCTATAATG